>JAAEQD010000122.1 GCA_024231855.1 Candidatus Zixiibacteriota bacterium | reverse complement strand
CACACTCTCGTTCCATGAGCCATAATTGTAAACTTTGCCGGCTATGTTGTGTCGGGATTATTAGTTCAACCTAAGGCGAGGCATTCTGAAAAAGTTCGTCTAATCCTGTATCTGACCGTTTCTCAGGTTAACCCACTCGTCATTCAAGAGGATTCTTTTCCGTGAATCTAATTAATCAACAAATAACCTTGCCACGAAGTCGATCTTCAACTCAATATAAAAGTTAGAGATAATAACATATCGTTTGCAGATTTTTTAGTGAGTCCATTGGACCCATAAAAATATTAAAAGTGCTATGCCCAATTTAGTCCATTTACGTTTGGGAGGATTAGATGAAGTTACAAAATATTTTCATCATTCTAATTGTGTTATCATACACCGGATCACCGGCATTTGCCCAATCCCATTTTGATCCGGTTCCGGTGACCGGTTTAGCCTATGGAATTGTTATTACTAATGCCGGCAGTCTCTCGCTCCAGGTTGGCGATGAGATTGCCGTTTTCGATAGCTGTTTATGCGTCGGGGCAGATGTTTACGATGGCTCGGCTTCATTTGGATTTTCGGCCTGGGAAACTTACACGTTTATTAATGATCCCGGGAACCCAGATGATGATATTGTCATGCCGGGATTTGTCGCTGGCCACCCGATGTATTTCAGAGTATGGCGAGCTTCTACCGACCAGGAATATTTGGCTGTTGCTACTCCGGCCGGTGTATTTGGCAGCGGAATTTTATATGCCGGAACATTGGCGATTGATAGCACGCCGTTTATAGAGTTAAACTGTAGCTCGTATATGGATACCCTGAATTTCCATGTCGGACAATCCGCAGCCGTCAGCGGTGGTGCGATCGGGGATTTTACGCCGCTGACATACAGTTGGAGCGGCGATCCTGAAATTATAATTAATCCGGCAAATGTTGAACTGCCCACAATATCAGGCTCGACCATCGGATCCTATACTGCTACAGTAACTGTTACCGACGCATTTGAATGCACCTGCACCCACGATATAACCGTCAATGTTCAGAACGACCCGCCCAACACGCCTACGAACGCTGCTCCGGCTAATGGGACTACCGGCGTAGCGCCCGATGCCGATTTGTCCTGGACTGGCGGTGACCCGGACGGTGATACGGTCACTTACGATGTCTATTTCGGGATGGACAGCACACCGGTGAATCTGCTAAGCGACGACCAAAGCGGCACGACCTACGATCCGGTCACTTTGGACTATGCGACGACTTATTATTGGCAGATCATCGCTTTTGACAATCATGGGGCCAGCACAACCGGGCCAATCTGGAACTTCACTACTGAAGCGGAAACAAACAACCCGCCCAATACGCCTTCCGGACCGTCTCCGACCGCTGGCCAGACAAATGTCCTGATCACGTCCACTTTATCCTGGAGCGGAGGCGATCCCGATAACGGTGATACGGTCACTTACGATGTCTATTTCGGGATGGACAGCACACCGGTGAATCTGCTAAGCGACGACCAAAGCGGCACGACCTACGATCCGGTCACTTTGGACTATGCGACGACTTATTATTGGCAGATCAT
>JAAEQD010000121.1 GCA_024231855.1 Candidatus Zixiibacteriota bacterium | reverse complement strand
TCTTTTCCACGAAGCACTGGTGAAATACGTTTCATAGGTAAGCTAAGAACCAGTTCTTCTCTAACAATGCTTGAAATATCAATTTCTTTATCATCATGAAATATAACATATTCAGCAGCTTCGTCGGTTTCTTCTTCCAGATCTGTTTCTATCGGATTACCCCTAACAAAAGAAATTAATAAATCGGCTTTGATTAATTCTTCAAACTCCTTTAAAGATAGATCACAACAAAGTCTGACCATACATTCGACCGATCCGGTAAACTGGAATCGATTCCCAAACCCCGAGCTTATCCCGCATATCATGCCGTTTTTCGAGGATTTATTCGCCGAACCGATGAAAACTTACGATTTCACCAAAACGATGGGCAACACGGTGGATTTATACATGAATCCGACTTATTTCGATACCACGAATAATACGTTGCATAGAATAGTCTATTTCCTGGGCGTCGATAGAAAGATAACCGGTTTTCGCAATTACAGTGTCAATCTCAATCCCGATCCAGATACTACTCAACCGATGTTGGAGGCGTTCAAACGAATCGAGCGGGGCGAGGCGATTCAGCTAAGTTATACATCGTTCGGCAATCAGTACGGCGGCCCGGATGATGAAGAGCTGAACGAAAAGCTCAAAGAAATACCGATCGAATTGCAAAAGACAGTCGCGGAGTTGATGCTTAATCTCTACGATGCCTACAAATGGCGGCAGATCGCCGTCCGCAATCTCGATTACGATGATATGTCCTCGCTATTCGCGATTAAGGATTTGGCCGAGACGATGGGCGACGGCCAGGTGTATTACCCTCAGGTTGATGATATCGCCGCCTCAATTGATGAGCATTCGCTGTATTACGCTTGTATGAAAACCGCTCAGGCGGCCGAGACCTGTTATAAAGATTTGAAGAAGTATATCGAATCATCAAAGAATGACCTGTCCAAAATTCAATTCGAATATAATTGTCCGATGGGCAAAATCGTACTGCTTGGCACCGGCAAAAACGAATCAGATTATAACGACGCGGCAGTCCTGATCGATCTCGGCGGAAATGATACGCACAAAGGTAATTTAGGAAGTACGCCATCAGTCGATATGCCGATAGCCGTTGCTATCGATATGTCGGGTAACGACAAATATATCAACGATGATGAGGACGCGCTCTCGCAAGGGGCGGCCATACTCGGCGCGGGCGTACTTATCGATGGTGACGGCAAGGATAAATTCAAATCGATAAAAATGTCGCAAGGCTGCGGATTTTTCGGTTTGGGTCTGCTTTTCGATATCGCCGGAGATGATGATTACAGGCTTGAAACCAGCGGCCAGGGCTGCGGTTATTTCGGGCTGGGGTTCGCCCTGGATATGACCGGTAATGACACTCGCTACCTGTACGCCGACGGCCAGGGATTCGGCGGAGTCGGCGGTATCGGCGTTATCGCCGATTATTCCGGGGACGATAAATACACCGCCGAGCCGCTTTCGGAGGTGGTTGATCGCGGCGATTATCATTCCGAGCACAAGATCAATGTCAATTCCTCGCAGGGGGCCGGCATGGGCCGTCGCGGGGATGGCTCCGACGGCCACAGCTGGGCCGGCGGTCTGGGCGCGCTGATCGATATCAAGGGCAAGGATGAG
>JAAEQD010000120.1 GCA_024231855.1 Candidatus Zixiibacteriota bacterium | reverse complement strand
AGAAGATATCAACGGCAACGGTGTGTTCGATAATTATCCGGAAAACAGCGGCGGTGATTTGAACTACTTTGATGATGATGAAAACGGTTTTGAGGATGATGTCATAGGTTTTGATTTAGCCGAGAATGATCCGAATCCGCGCGAAGATGCGGTGCGACATGGAACGCCCGTTGCGGGTATAGCTTCGATGGCCACTGACAATGATGAAGGCGCCGCCGGCGTCGGTTTTTCAGCGCGCTTAATGGCTGTGAAAGTTTTCGACGAAGATGGCAATTTCACCGAAGCTTACAATGGGATCATATATGCAGCCGACAACGGAGCGCATATTATCAACTGCAGTTGGGGAATTCCTATTTTCCGTCAGTATGAACAGGATATAATCAATACTGTTTGTGAAACTGGCGCTCTGGTAGTTGCATCCGGCGGCGATGGTCAGATGGGGCAGCCTTATTATCCTTGTGCATACGATATTATCCTTGTGCATACGATGGTGTGTTCTGTGTCGCACCCACCGATGAAAACGACGTTATTTTCTATGGCGATCCAAATCCGTATGCAGTTGACGTATGGGCGCCGGGAGTGAATATGCTCTGTCCGAGACAGGATGAAGATTTTGAATACATGTCCGGATCATCATTTTCATCGGCGGTAGCATCCGGTGCGGCGGGTCTGGTAAAAGCTAATAATCCTGCTCTGGATGCTGAAGGTATTATTGATGCACTGATAAATGGCGCCGATAGTATCGGCGCTCAAAATCCGAATTATGATAATCCTTTGAGGATAAATGTT
>JAAEQD010000119.1 GCA_024231855.1 Candidatus Zixiibacteriota bacterium | reverse complement strand
TGCTGATATCTCATACGATTTCGGCAGGCTGGTCGGTTTTACCTCTCTAAAAGCGATCTTAAGAGTGCACAATCTGGCTGACACTGAATATGAACAAGCAGCCTATATTGAACCCGATGACGGCTTACCGCGTTACATGGTGGGCGCGGAACGTAATTTCTTCTTGTCATTAAGGACAGAGTTCTAAATTTGATGAACGGGCTTTATGGCATAGAAAGCGCGGTCCTGCTGGCAGTATACATCGTATTTCTGCTGGCGGTGGGACTGCGCTTTTTTCGAAAGGATCGCTCGAGCGCCGATGAGTACCTGGTTATGGGGAGGCGGCTATCCCTGCCGGCGTTCGTAGCCAGTATCGTATCGACCTGGTATGGCGGTATCCTTGGAGTCGGCGAGTATTCGTTCAGGCATGGTCTATCTAACTGGCTGGTTTTCGGGTTACCCTATTACCTGGCCGCCTTTTTATTCGCTATATTCCTGGCGAAAAAAGCCCGCAAAAGCCGGCTTCACACCATCCCCGATCAATTATTCAACGCCTATGGCCGAAAGACTTCGCTGGTTGGAGCATTTTTCGTTTTTATCACCACGGTCCCGGCGGCCTACGTGCTTCAGATTGGCGTGTTGACCGAAACGGCCTTTGGTATACCGCTTAGTATCGGCGTAATCGGGGGTACCGTTTTCTCGATATTTTATATCTTCTCAGGCGGCTTGCGCGGTGATGTTTTAACCGATAAGGCTCAGTTCATCCTGATGTTCGGCGGTTTCGCTGTTTTACTTATCGTGCTGGTATCGAATTACGGCGGGCTGTCGTTTTTGCAATCAAATTTACCGGCAACTCATTTCATATGGCGGGGCACGAAATCGGCCTCGTATATTTTCGTCTGGTACTTCATCGCCCTGGCCACGCTGGTCGAGCCATCGTTTTACCAGCGATGTTTCGCCGCTAAAAGCGAGAAAGTCGCCCGTAACGGGATATTTATTGCCATAGCTTTCTGGGCTGTTTTCGATTTCATGACCACCTCGACCGGTATGTACGCCCGCGCTTTATTGCCCGAATTGGCTGATCCGATTGCCGCATACCCGGCGTTGGCGGCTAAAGTATTGCCGCGCGCTTTGCAGGCGGTGTTCCTGCTGGGATTGTTTGCCACTGTGATGTCAACAGTCGATTCATACACATTCATTGCCGGCACCACGATCGGCAAGGATTTTATCTGGCGGCTCAAAGGCGGCGATATAACAAAGCACAGCAGATTCGGTTTGGTGTTAGCAGGTATACTGGCAGTTATCATCGCCCTGTATTTCCGGTCGGTGATCGATATCTGGTATATATTCGGCACGCTGGGGACTTGTGCCATGCTTATCCCGCTGGGCACATCGTTTTCCGATAAATGGCGGATGTCCGCTCGGATGGCGACGGTTTCGATGATAGTAGCCCCGCTTGTGGCCCTGATTTGGATCGTGCCGAACCTGTTCTGGGGCGTGGAGTATTTTTTTGGTCTCGATCCGATTTATCCGGGGCTGGGTATGTCGGTTGGTTTATTTGTGATTGATAAGCTTAGTGTAGAATTTAAATAGTTTGACAAGCATTCCTGCTTGTCCCGGTCAAACAGGAATGTTTGACCTACCGATGCTTGAATAGCGGCACACGTCCTCGTGTGCCCCGGCGTCTGAAAGTAACGGGCAGACCGTAGGTCTGCCGCGCACAAAATATGATATTCGCTGTCGGGTTTCACCCTTCGCTATCGCTCGGGAGGAACGCCGACCTACCAGATTCACGGGTGATATGATTAGTAAAAATGTCTAATCAGTACCGCTCGGCCGGTCACTTTCACCGAAAACCGGCTGGCGGCGAGTTCGTTTCTAAGCGGCATGGTTTGGCCGAATTTGAATGTT
The DNA here is from genome assembly GCA_024231855.1 of Candidatus Zixiibacteriota bacterium. Classification (GTDB taxonomy): domain Bacteria; phylum Zixibacteria; class MSB-5A5; order UBA10806; family 4484-95; genus JAAEQD01. The sequence goes on along the minus strand of JAAEQD010000119.1, from coordinate 14,245 downwards.
TGGCCTTTCGGGTTGTATTTCAAGCCTTTGGCTTCGTACTTAATCTCATCGGAGACCGGCACTACCGAAAGCATCTCCCCCGGTCGGCCATGGCTTGAGAATGTCTCGTTTTCCAGCGGGATGATCTCCTGGCAGTAGTCGCGCATCCTGGTCGAACTGAATTTGTTTTTGTACGCGAACATCATGAAGATATTACCCAGCAGCTGATCGGTTTCGAACGTCGTATCAATTCCGCCGTAAATCACGATATCGGTGATATTATTGTTCATACACCAATCAAGCGCCATTTCACCATCGGTTAAGGCCTTACCGTCGCCGGGCATCGATATGGTCAGGGCCTTTGGAAATGATTTTATCAACCGGATATCGGTCGAATCCCAATCGCCCAGGATGAGATCGGGTGACAGGTTGTTGTTGATGAAAAACTGTAAGCCGCCATCGGTGACGATAATGAATGAGTTATCAGCCAAGTTTTTGCACTCACGTATATAGAAATACAGATGGTCGGGAGGATATGAACCGTTTAGATATATGGCGGCTTTGGTTTTCATTTTCTTTGCAATCTTTCCTTTTGCTTAATTTATCGGCAATTTCCAAAAAGCATATAAACCATTAATGATATATATTTGTCCAGCACATTTTATTTTGATTATAGACAAAAAAATGAGCCCGATCTGATCGAGCTCATTTATTCCCTTCAAATACGCTCTGGTTTTACAAATTCGGAAAGAGCAGTTTAAGTTCCTCATCAGTCAATTTTTCTTTGCCATTATCGTCAAACTGAACGACTTGAGAACCTATCCGCATCCTAACCTGGTTACCCAGCCCCAGATATCGGCCCAGGTTTGGGTCCTGATCGAGAACCTGGAAATAGGCGGCGGAGTAATTTTTGATCTCGATATCGAATTTATCGCCTTCGAGATCGCCTTGAATCCAGTTACTGCCGGCTTGGAAAAATCCCTGCGAGCCGACCTGGGAAACATTGCTGAATTCTCTATCCACGCCATCGATATTAATAGAATTCGGGGAAGACATAGAGGATTGATTGGCTTGATAATTCAGATTTGAAGATTGATTAACCGCCAATTTGCCCGATTGATCTCTTGACTTTTTCCTTATATTCGAGCCCAGGGCGGTACTATAGTAATCTACATCATTTCGACTAATAATCTCCTCGGCGGTGTATTGGTCATCACCTTCGACAAGGAATGAAGTGTATTCTGTGACTATACCGAATTTCTTGGATAGTCTCACAACTTCGGCGATTAACTCCCCGGAAGTACCATGAAGTCTCATCTGCTGGGTCAGATAACCGATACGTCGGTTAGCCCACAATAATGCGATAAAATCATCCGTGAGAGTCCCGCTTTCGAGCTTGATTGGAAATTCATAGGTGACATTCTTGCCGGCGATTTTACCTTTGATAATCGCCTGATCACTGCCCTGCCCATCAAAACGGCCGGTCACGATAATCTCCGAGCCGTAGAAAAGATCTGGCAGTGGATTGGGATAAAGATGCGAAGTCTTGGCCGAGTCGAATGTCAAGACGATATCGGTCAAAGCCGGACGGCTGATCTTGGCGGCCAACCGGGAGACTTTAACCTCGATATCCTCCTCGGGTAGTACATATTCAGGCAAACCGTTATTTTCTTCCGATAAACGATCCAGAAGATGGGCGTTGACATCAAAACCAACCCCGAAAACAAACAGCCTGGCCCTATTCTCATTTTTGGAGGTAGTGTTCTCAACTATTCTATTAATATCGGTCGTACCAACCGTCGGTCGGCCATCGGTTAAAAACAGCATATAGGTTGGCGTGTCACCCCGGGGGATCATATCGCAGGCCCAGGCGAGCGCGTCATAAATATTGGTACCGCCCTCTGGTTCAACCCTTCGCGCAAATTCCAATGCTCCATCTATGTTTGTCTTGCTGGCGCCGACGAGATTCGGCTTGAATGGAATAACGCTATCATCATAATCGATTATATTAAATTTGTCATCGGGATTGAGTCCCCTTAAAACGAACCTTAAAGCGGCTTGGGCCTGCTCGAATTTCTCTCCGCGCATACTGCCTGAGGAATCGAGGATGAAAATTATATTCTTGCTGATCTCCGGTTTATCGTTTTCCAGCGGCGGCGCCAGAATGCCCAGGAAGTAACCGGTATTATCGCCGGGTTCGCGGTAACTTAGCATATGAAATCCGAAATCACGATTATGACGAGTGAAATAAACGATTAAATCCTTGTTGGGCCTGACATTTCTTTCATCATAAACTACGCTGAACTCCCGGTCGCCTTTTCTTTCGGATTTGGTCGTATGTGTCGGGCAATAGACCGCGCCGATTTTTTCGAATGATTTAATATTGATATCAACCGTACATTTTTCGAGGTTGGCGCCGGAGTATTTCTCGGTATTCAGTGGATAGAGATATTCGACCGTGCCGTTATCGGATTTCAAGGCTTGCTCGTATTCAAGCTGTATACGCACCTCACCTCTGGCCGGTATCGGGTAGACACGCAACTTGTACATTCCTCGTCCGGCGTATTCCAGAAGCGCCGGATCTTTACGCTGGCGGACAATATCCTCGTAAATCTTGCGCGCCTGTTTGGCATCCAGAAGTTCAGCCTCCATCTTGCGGCCGTTTAGCCAGGCGACAAACCGGCTGATCGCGGCATTCTCCGGAATCGGGAATATATAGTTAGCCTCCAGTTCGCGATTGTACGGATTGGTAAAAACCTGGTCGATTTTAGTCAACGCGACCGGGTCGTCGATTTCAACATTGACTTCATGATATTTAACGTTGAAATTGGCTTTCGGCGTTATATACGGCCGCCAGTTCACTGGAATTGGCTGCGGCAAGACCGGTATCAAGACACCATCGGCTGACGCGATTGACGCCATAATCATGACCATTAATACAACTAAAGTAGCTTGTCTCATGATACTCCTCCCAATAATATCGTTTTGGCGAACGGGCGCAAATTATTCTTCTGTTAACTTATACTCCTCAAGGTACCTAAATATTCCACATTTTTCAAATTTTTAGATAATCCATAAATTGATAACTGATGCCAAACCACTTAATTCCTATTGAATCATTATCTTATCTTGTGATATAATTAGCTCATATAAAACCATCGGGAGGTAATAATGAAACCGTTAAAAACAATCATGGTATTAATATTAAGCGTAGTCTCGACCTACGCCGTGACCGGCGATATCGAGAATCGGTATGCCACGCCGCATAGCTGCCCAACAGGAATGGCTTCAGATGGCGAATACCTGTATCTGGCCGATTGCAAAAGCGATATGATTTATCAGATCGATCCGGAAAAAGGCGCTATAATCTCTGAGTTCGATGCACCCGGTTTCAGGCCACAGGGATTGGCTTATGACGGTGAATTCCTATGGCTGGTTGATGCCGAAGAGGAAGTGATCCTTCAGATCGACCCGAAGACGAAGGTCAATGTCAAATCATTGTGGTGCCCCGCCGAAAGGCCGGCGGGTCTAGCCTGGGATGGAAAGTACCTGTGGCTGGCCGACTCGCGAGCGGATTTACTTCGCCAGGTTTCCACCGAGGATGGTACGACAATCAAGAAGTGGAAGTCCCCATCAAAAAATCCCACGGGCCTGGCCTTCGACGGTACCTATCTATGGGTGGCCGACCGACGGGATGATCGAATCTATATGGTCTGGCCGGAAACGGGTGAAGTTATACTGATGTTTGACGCGCCTGATAAATACGCCTGGGGTCTGACGTTCCATGACGGCAAACTATATTGCGCCGATTATCAATCTGATTCGATCTATACGATCAAAACTAGTGATGAGGAGTTCAACCTGGCGGTCAAGCCGGTTTACGAGGAATGCCAGTATACGCATCAGTTTAGAAACTATGGACCGGGTACGGTAACCGATCTGAATATCTACCTGGCCGTGCCGGAAAACTCTCCCCATCAGAAATTGCTGCAGCCGCTGATGTATGAATCATCGGTGAATCATGAAATCATCAGCGATCAATGGGGCCAGAAGGTGGCCAGATTTCATTTCGATGAATTACCTCCGGGCGGAAAAGTCGAAGCTTCATACACGATCACCGCCGAGCTTTTCGAACACTGGCTGCTGGTACGGCCGGAAAGTGTCGGTAAACTCAAAGATATACCCAAAGATATCGCCAAGGAATATCTGGTGAACAATACCAAGTTCGCCATCGATTCTGAAACGATACAAAAAGCGGTTGATAAAGCAATTAGTGATGAGACGAATCCTTACTGGATGATGCGAAAAATTTTCAAATATATTATCGATAATATGTATTACGAGCTGGCGGGGGGATGGAATATCGCGCCGGCGGTACTGGAACGGGGCAATGGCTCCTGTTCGGAATATTCGTTCGTGTTTATCGCCATGTGCCGGGCGGCCGGCTTACCGACCCGTTATGCCGGATCGATCGCGCAGCGCGGTGATCTGGCCTCCGAGGATGAAGTATTCCATCGCTGGTGCGAGGTTTATCTGCCGAAGGTAGGCTGGGTGCCGGTTGACCCGTCAGGCGGCGACCAGGACTGGCCGGAAGGCCAGGCACGCTATATCGGGCATGTTTCCAATCGCTTCCTGATAACCACTGTCGGCGGCGGCGGCTCGGATTATCTCGGCTGGGAGTACAACTCGTATGAAACTTACCAATCGCAAGGCACATGCAAGATATTCTCCGAGAAAATCGGTGAATGGTCGCCGGTCGATTCGACCCAGGCGGTGTCATCACGGATAGGCCGCGATCCGACTGAGTGCAAGCCGAAGTAAACTTACAATTGGATAATGCCGGCGAGGTATTTAGATGGCTAAAGGCCTACGTCAACAAGTTTTAGCAATATTGATATTTACATTGATATGCGGCGAAATGGCATCGCCCGATTCACCGGGTCCGGAGCCTGTGAATCTTTCACCCCGGATCGGTCAGGAAATAGACTCAGGCGAAAGGGATTTCTACCATTTATTTCCTGATATCAAAGGATTTATAAAGGCGGAGTTTTTTCGAATATCGCCTTCTGAATATAAACTCAGTTATGTTTATAATGATAATGGGATAGCGGTAAATAAAGAGCGGAAGATAACGTCTGAAGCATTCGAATTAACCAGAGTTCATACGGAGCTAACTGACAAATACTATGCTCTGGACCGGCAGAAATCTGATTCCCTGATTACTGAGTCCGGGTTAATGTACAAATTAAGCCTGAAATACGCGTCACGGGCAAATTATGAATTGAGCAGGCAATTGCTCGCTGATATTATTAAAGAATATCCGGATAGCCCGATAGCATTGAAAGCGGATTCGACAAATAATTCCATTAATCAAATCTGGAATTCAAAGAAAGTGCTTTTTGTGAAGGGTTCACTTATTGATCACAGTGGCCGCACCAACCTGTTAATATTCAGCGGATACTACGGCTTGTGGTTGGGAATCGCCACGCCAATAGCCTTAAAAGCGGATTCACCGCAATTATTCGCGTTGGGGCTTCTGCTGGGCGCACCGCTATCGATTTACACCGCCGGTAGTTTAACACGGGACGGGAGTATCTCCAGGGGGAAGGCGACAATGATTTCTCTCGGCGGACATCTGGGAACCTGGCAAGGCTTAGGCTGGGCTTCTAAGGGTAATAATGAGGGCAGCGCGGTTGTTGGGATCGGCGAAATTTCCGGTCTGGTCGGTATTTTATCGGCAAACTATCTCTCAAACAAGATTGATTTTACGGAAGGGCACGCCGCCATCATGAATTCTGGCGTTAATTGGGGCGGATGGTTCGGCGTGGTTTTTTCATCGATTGTTAAAGACGATGAAATATTACGGGATATGCTAATCGGTTCGGATGTAGCAGTTATTGGTTCCGGGATCCTGGCCAAAGATAGCCGGGCAAGTAACGGCAGAATCCGTCTGATTAATTTAGCGGGGATTGTCGGTATGGTTGCCGGTTTTGGATTGGATTTGATGTTTCAAGTAGATGATTCGGGAGGGGTGATGGCTATTGCCGGGGCAGGCAGCGTTGCCGGTTTATTAGCCGGAGTAAACCTGACCAAAAATTATGACAAAGGGAGCAACCTGACATTGCTGAAAGATAAATCATCCATAAAATTAAGCTTTTTCCAAAACGATCAATTGACAATCTCGCCTATATTCACTTTTAAAAATGATCAGAAATATCCGAAAAGCTATATGCCTTATTTTGGTTTAAATTGTAATTTCTAATCTGTGAATCTCATTCTTGAGATATTGCCTGGGCCGCTAACCTTCCTTTTTTTTCAAATACTCTGCCAGCAACTCCCGGCGGGCTTGAAGCTTGTCAAGTTGGGCTTGAATCCGGTCACGTTCCTCGGGAGTAGTTGCTTCATCCAGCTTTTTCCTGAGCTCTTCATGTTCTTTGCCGGTCGCTTCGAATTTTTCGCGAAGTTTTTCCTTGTTTTCGGCTTGCTCGGCTTTATCGAAAACTATCGCCTCCGGCACCTCATCCAGCTCGGCGGTTCTCGCCTTCTCGTGATACTTATCGCTGGTGGGCGTGAAATAGACGCCCTGATGAATCGCACGGGTATTCATGAAGCTGGGCGAGACGATCTCGACACCGCCCTCATGAAGTTTATCCAGCATCTTAGCCTGAAGCAGCGACCGGGTCGAGATTATATGTTTAACCTTGGTAAGAAGCCCGGCCGCGCGATAGGTAATGGAGTAATCTCCCAGCTTGACAATCAGCACGAAGGCGTCTTCCAATTTAGCCGCCTCGGCGGCTTCAATAAGCAGACGTTCGACCTTGGTCCGGGGCACATCATAGCCTAACGATACCTCGGCGGTGATAAAAGTGCCCGATGTGCGTATCACCTTAACCGGGTTCGTAACCAGGTATAAATTCGGCAAAGTGGTCAAGTCTCGGTCTTCGGTCTGGATTTCGACATGCAGCAGCCCGCGTTCGGAGACGCGGCCAAAATGATCGCCAACCCGGATGAAGTCGCCCGGCCTGAAACTTCTAACTACTCGAAGCATCATACCGGCCATGGCGTTGCCCACCAGGGTAGTCGACGATAAAGCGATCGCGGCGGATAGAACGATCCCCAGCAGGCTGAGAAGCTGGCCACGCGAGGTATCGCTAATCGGAAGAGCCATTATGACAACGACAAGTCCGGCTAAAAACAGTAAAGTCATTATAATCTGAAGCCGGTAGCGATAACCGGAGGAAACGGCGTAACGCTTATTTAATATATGACGAACCGCGGCAATCACGAAGACAACTGCGATAACGGCGATTCCCGTCGGCAGGTAATGGCGAAGGTTATCAAAAATTTGTTGAATTAAATCCATCTCGTTATACCTTTCTTGTCAATTGGATAATTTATAAGCCATAAATTTCGAATGAAATCAAGTAATTTAGTTTGATTTGAGCTTTACAGACAAAATTTTTTGAATTATAATTAATAAAATTAAAACACACCTTGGGAATACAAAACAATTTGAGAACGTTGCTCGCTAAACCGCGGCAGCGTGAACCCATAAACTTTAATAGCAGGAGGCGTTATGATGAAGTTTGTCATTTCACGGTATTGGACTGTAATGTTTGTTGCAGTATTAATTTTTCTGGTTTTAGCAGCAAACGGATATTGTGACTATCGCAGGGGTGATGTCAACAACGATGGTTGGTGCAACGTAGCCGATCTCAACGCTTTAGTATGTTACTTCAGGGAAGTTACTACCCTTCAATGTATGGATGCTGCCGATATAGATGGGAATGGCTATGTTCTTGGCTCCGATGTAACTCGCCTTGCCAATTTTTTCAGGGGAATTCCTCCTGAACCCGTACATGCCTGTCCGCTGGATGTTGCTCCATGCGAGGATTTCAGTATCAAGCCGGTATTATATTTCGGACCTGCCAGTTTCACCGGAAACGTTTGTACTTTGCCGGTATTTATGAGCGCGCCCATTGCCCCCCTAACCGAGGTAACATCTTTTCATTTCAGCTATTATTATGATCCTTTAGTTTTTGCTCCAGGGAGTTTTACCGCGACTGCTTTAATTGGCGAAGCTTCATGCGGAGAACGTGCGTTCCCGGCATCATACGGCCCGCAACCGGATGAAATTGTTTTTTTCGCGTGGCGAGCAGGAACCATGTGTGAAAGCCATCCTATCGGTATAAGAACCCATGTATTTGATATAGAAGTTACCATGGTTTCGCCGATACCGACAGGCAATACGTACTATTTATGCATTTTGGATGAAGATCCGATAATGGGTCAGACCAGGTTTTACCTAGATATAACCGGCGGCGGTCAAGTAAGCGATGATTGTCTTCCGGTTTATTGCCCGGCATACATAACGGGCGATGTGAATGGTGATTTGGTGTTGATAGGAGCAGATGTAACAAGATTGGTTAATTATTTCAGAGGACTTGCTGATATTTTAAGTACCGATTATTACTGTACTCGCGTAAAATGGTAGCAACGCGCTAATTGCACAATATGGGGAATGCCGATAACAATCCGGCATAAATAATCTACGTAAACCTTAATAGCTGGAAATTAGCTGCCCAGTGCCTGCTTGATCGCTTCCACGACCATAGGTTCGGGATATGCTCCCTCGAGAGGGACCTTATCATTGATAACGGCGCGAGGTACCCCTTGTACGCTGTATTTATTGGCCAGATGAGGGAATTCTATTGCCTCGATGCACTCGGCAGTTACCATCGACGATTCCTGCGCCATTTGAAAAGCCAGGCTCACGGCCCAGGGACAATGCGGTCAGGTCGGGGTAACAAATACCTTAAGGTTAACCGGCTCAGTCAGCTCTTTTAAAAATCCTTTAGTTTGTGGCGATAATCCGGATTCGCCGTTAGATACCATTTTAATAACCTCCAACAGCGTCGCAAACTCATAGCCACCTGGGATACCATAATACCTTATACCTATATCTTCATCCCCCATAATCACAGTCGCCGGGATTTGCTCAATCTTATAGTCTTGAGTAGCCTCCTTGTCCGTGATAAAATTATAATGCTCAGCAGTGATTTGATCAGAAAGCTCGCCCAGTTCATTGACAAGCTGACTGGTTTCTGAATAATACTGACATTCCAGTTCCTGGCTAAAATTGACCAACCTTACCGGTTTAATCAATCCTTCTAGCTGTTTTTGAATTGCAGCTCTATCGCTATCTCTAATTATCCCCATAAATCCTCCGGTTTTAGCGGCTCCACGCCTTAAAATCCAAAAAGAGATACCCGGGTTTCCTTTATTGGTCGATAATGGATTATTTATCAATATTGTTATTTCTGCCAATTTCGAATAATAAGTGAATATATCCAGCTGATACTAATTATATTAAAATTGTTCTTGTTTTCTTAAGCTTAATTATATTATTATAAGCCAGTTATGGAAAAGGCTCAATCCAATAAAATTAAAAAGCTTTTCTTCGAACTCAAGGAAATAAGGGACAGCTTTCCCGGAATACACAAAGATATAGCCACTGCTTTAAGATTTGCCAATGTTGTCAACTCGAGCGTGATTGAAAATGAAATAATCAGCCCTGTTTTTGTCCAATCAGCTCTTTATCGAGGCAATATCAAGGTGAAAGAGCATTCATCACCTATCTACCGGAAAATCGCGTTGGAGGCAATAAGTCTGGACAAGATGCTTCGGCACATCGAAACGGTAGCTCCCAAAAAATCAGATTTGTCCGTTTCGCTATTACTGAAGCTTCATCGCATTCTGTTTGAAAGCAGTTGGCCGGATATAGCCGGAAGATTCAGGGATATAGATGTTCGAATCCGGGGCGTACAGAAACGGCCGCCGCATTTCTCTCAACTTCCAACTCTGATGTACCAGCATCTAGCCTGGATAGATGGGCTTTTAAAACTTCTCGGACCGGTTTCAGAAAGCAACTTTTTTGAGGTTTTCCATGTTTCGGCAGACCTTCAATGCCGGATGATCGAGACATATCCGTTTCGCGCCGGTAATTGGCGAATCGCCCGAGCCCTCAGTGACTATGTCTTGTTAAAAAGCGGCATGTTCTATAATATAATTAGCCATGAAAAACGCGATGAGTATCTGGCGGTTATAAAAAACTCGACAATTGCCGACTCAGCCCCACTTCAGGAGTTCCTTCTGAAAAGTTTCGGTGAGACGCTAAACCATCTAAAGGGCTTTATGAATCTAATTCAGCAGGAATTAGAATAGCCGTTTTTTATCTATTTAACGTAATTTTATATGAATTCAGACTTTCCATCGCTTTATATTAGATAAGTATTAAATAAAACTTATTCTCCACTTGACCGATACCAGATATATCGACTTATTAGAGGATTAAGGAAATGTTTATGATTGAAGGTCGAAAAGCGCAATGTATAACGGTTGATGGCCAGGAGCTCATCATTTTCTCCTCAAATGATTATTTCGGCTTTTCCCATCATCCGGATGTACTGAAAGCATCGGCAGAGGCAGCCGAAAGATTCGGTTGCGGTACGGGGGGCGCCCCCGGGACGTCAGGCACGACAGCAATTCATCGGCAACTTGCCGATAATATCGCCCGGTTCAAACATCGCGACCTGGCTATAATCTTCTCCTCCGGTTATGCCGCCAATGTCGGACTTCATCAGAGTCTGGCCAATGACGACACTATCTTTTTCAGTGACGAGAAAAACCATCCATCCGCCGCTGACGGTTTAAAACTATCAGGTTGTGATAAGCGGGTATTTAAACATCGGGATTATGACCATCTGGAAGGTTTATTAAAAAAAGACAGTCATACTCGAAAAGCCGTCACAACATGTTCAGTCTTTACTCTTGATGGCGCTATTTGCGATTTGGATCGACTGGCCCGATTGAAAGAGAAATACGGTTTTATCCTGATTATAGATGAGGCCCACGCGACCGGATGTTTGGGCAAAACCGGTCGAGGGCTCGAGGAACACTATAACTTGACTGGAATAACGGATTATATCATGGGTACGTTCTCAAAAGCCCTGGGATCGCAGGGCGGATTTATCACATATTCCAAAGACGCCGATAAATTGCTGAGCAAACCCCTAAGACCATTCGAGTATTCGACTTCAATCGCGGCCCCGGCAGCGGCCGCTTCTCTAAAAGCGCTACAAATACTTGAGAGCAATGTCGAGTTAATCGTCAAAATGAAGGCCAATATTAAAATGATTTACGATTACCTGAATGCCAACGGCTTTCAGCTTAATACATCGGGCAAACATATCGTTAATGTTTACTTTGAAAGCCATAAGAAAACCATGCAAGTCGTTGAGGGGCTTCACCGAAACGGCTATTTCGTGGTACCGATTAACCTTGATGGCCGCTGGGGCCTTCGGCTAACAGCGATGGCGGTTCACACAGATAAGCAAATCCATGATTTCTGTAATAAATTGTCCGGAATGGAAACTTTCAACAAATAATCAACGGTTATATTAAGTAAATCGGTGAAACTCCGATGTTATAGGTAAGGGATATACGCTGCAACAGCAAAATTGCGACGGGAAACCGTCGCTTTTTTTTATGGACTTGATAAATCAATCGAAATATTCTATATAATCAAGCATATGGCAAAGATAAGAACGTTCATCGCGATAGAATTACCGTCCGGGCTTAAACAGGATGCCGACAAGCTTATCGTAACCCTTAAGCCAATAGCTGAGGGTGTGCGCTGGGTCAGGGCGGCCAATCTGCATTTCACCCTACGATTTCTTGGCGATATCGGGCAGGATCAGGTTGCCGGGCTGGCTGAGAAACTAAGAGAAAACCTATCGCCACTCAAACCTTTTCCGCTTAAGCTTTCGGGTCTTGGCTGCTTTCCCAATATGAACCGCCCACGGGTGATCTGGTTGGGCGGGGCCGGCGACATGGAGGCGTTACAAAATCTGGCTTACCAGGTGGAATCGGCTTGCCGCGATTGTGGTTTGGGCAAGGCCGATAAAAAATTCTCGGCGCATCTGACTATCGGCCGGATAAAAAATCCACGGGGCCTGGAGCCGTTTATCGAGCGGCTGACCAAAGTCGATTTCGAATCGGACGAATTCGAGGTTGGCGAGGTGGTGATATTCAAATCCGATTTATCGCCGCGCGGGCCGACTTATACGCCGATGGCGAAGATCCCAATAGGGTAATATATAAATACTATCTGGCTGTTCGCTCGGTTAATTTCACCAGCCATTTGTGGATCGGCGACATACCCTTGAAAATCCTGAAACTGTAATCTATCAAATCCTCGCTAAAAAACTCCTTGGGCACTTTGCTTTCCTGATAGGCATTCAGACCGTTGAAAAGCAGATATTCGGCCCGTTTGTGATCGGAATCGTAGCCGCGGGGAGTTTTCTTATAGTGATGTCCGCCGGTTTTGAAGCCGGATTTTTCTATTTGCCTGATAGCCTTAACCAATGCCGGGCCGTGGGTTTGATGCACTACCGATTCGCGGTAAGTTTTAAGCCGACTGCTGTCGAAAACATGAATCCCGGCGGCCAGCATGAATGTGGGTGGATCGAGATGGAAATAGAAGCCGGAATAATCGAATCGTTTGCCCTCGCCCTGCCAGAACCAGATACCGAGATTGGTCTTAAATGGTCGTTTATCTTTGGAGAACCTGATATCCCGATAAACCTTAAACAGCGATTTATTCACCCGCGGATCGGCATGGATGCCCGGCGACAACTTTTTCAGATACGGCCCCATCGCTGTCACATAATCGCGGGCCGGGTTTTGGACATAATCCTCATATTCGCTTTTATGTTTCTCGAACCAGATCTTATCGTTGTTTTTTTTCAGAGCTTTGAGAAAGCTGATGCTTTCTTTGGGGAAGCCGGTGAATGCTGGCATATTGTTACCTCTTTTGCTTCTTTATAAAATATAAACTATCTCGTGCTTGGAAAGGTTGCTGTCGGCTGAGGTCATTTGACTCTGTGAGCCACCCGACAGCACTCACGTATTACTTCTTATACTCAAACACTAAAGTGTCAATTCCATAGTATTGCCCATTACATTCAATCAATTTATCTGCCCATACATATAATTTGTCATTTGAATCGAACGACATAGGACTATCATAAACAAAGCCATATGTAGTGTCAGCGTTACTATTAATATCTACTATTGAGCACCAGTCATAAGAGCGATTTAACCTTATATCATTATGAAAAACATCAAGGTTTTTATTATTTAGTCTTACGTCCTCAAAAGCATCAACTTTAAAATGAACATGTATGTTAGCCATAGATATATGTGCTACAATTTCAATGATACTGCAGTTATTAGTAATCACTACTTTTTGAGGTTTTTTTCCATCCGGGTAAAGCTTTGCGTAATGCTCACATACCATACCCATTAAGCTCAGACATAGAAATATTGAAAGAAAAATTAGAAGTACCTTACGTATGTTCAATAAGTCTATCCTCTCGTTACAAAGCTGCTGCGTGACGCGTTAACCGCTCCCAAGTAGGAGCTTGGAAACGAGCTGCAAATTGCTTAATCTATTTATATAATACCCCGTTTTTTTTTAAATAGTAATACTTCATCTCTTTTAATCGATTGTTGACTATATCTCCATCGCTGTAAAAAATGGAATAGATTCCATTGGCCAGTGTTGCGTTTTCTTGAACTCTTATGAATTTTTCTTTCCTATCTAAAACCATTATGGTATAATTTGTTAAAATATTCGAATCTAACATTATCATGTTAAAACCTGTCGGAATAGGTATATCCTGATCATTACCAATTTCTATACTATTTTCAGAGAATATGATTAGCGTGTCTACAAGTTCATATTGAGAATCTCTTACCTGGAACGGAATTATTCGGATTAAATCAACTATTGCATCATTAATTATATCATTACAGTAGCCTACATGATTATATAAATAGATAAAATCTTTTTTGATATGCAATTCTTGATTTAAAAGGACGTATATTACATAAATGCCGGTTTTATCCTCAAGATGACAATTAGGAAAATGATATACCTGTGAGCCTGTTGTTACTTCGCTATAGTCTGCGATATAGACAACATTGTTTTCCTTATCTGTCACAACAATAAGCAGAGTTGCGGTAGAATCAATATCTATAAACATTTTATTGGTTTTGCCGTAAGGCGTATACATGAAGGGGCCGGGGCCAAATCCATTAATATCGGAAAATTCCGTTATCCGGGGTATTAAATCGGGATATAAATTTTCTATTTCGCTTTTCTCAGAGTATATTGCCTCATACTCCCCCGTTAAAGATTCAC
>JAAEQD010000118.1 GCA_024231855.1 Candidatus Zixiibacteriota bacterium | reverse complement strand
GGAGGTTCTGAATATACCAGCCCCATCGAGGAATTTTATCGGGATGGTGAACGTTATGTAGTTGAATATAACTATCGGTGTCTGGTGATGTCGGAAGATAGCGTTGGTTTCTCGACAACTTCCAATTATGTGGTTGAAGGCTGGGCATCCGTTTCGTCCCCCGAATTCGACGAACCTATTCAACATTATGTAGCTCATGATTTATCAACCCATTCTTATGCTGACTGGCTTTATATTACGAGCAAAGAAACCCAAAGTTATCGTCCGCCGGGCGATGACATAATATATTTCTATGGGCCGGACACGCTTGACGGCAAAGTCCATTCAAATGATATGATTCATCTTCAGAATTTCGGCGGTGTTCCGGTTTTCTGGGAGATTGTAACTTCCTGTTCGAGCAGGTTTGATCCGGTAGACTCACCTGATTGGGTTGAGTTTCATGGTGGTTATCAGCTTGATTACCATTATTTCCCGTTCCCACTTCAAGCCGATTCCGTTCGCGCGAACAATTGGTACAACGGGATAAACGCTCCCCTTTTGGGCGTATCCGAAGGGGCTGTAAACGATTCGATTACGGAAATAGTTTTGCAGCCGGATCACTTTCATGTCAGGCATAGATCTCAAATGGGTGAGGCAGGCAGAAGGGAACGGCCTTATTTTGTCGTTGAGGATGTATTCAGGGAAGGTTCAATAGACCAGGCTCCCGAATATCCTTATCCGCCTACCGGAGCGTTATTTATTGAGGGCGAACTGTGGCTTGCCGGCGGTAAGGCGACAACCTTTTATAATTACGGAAATGGCGACAGCGGCGATCCTGATTTTAATGCCGGCGGTTATGGCGGAGAATTAACTATAGCCGCGTCCGGTGATATTATTATCACCCAGGATGTTGTTGTCGCGTCCTGTAATCCTCCCGATTATACGGTACATATGGATTACCAGGAGGTCTTGGGATTAATATCGGAAAAACATATCCTGGTATGGCGGAACGCCCCGGCCGTTACCAGAATTCACGCCGGCTTGGGCGCGATTGGCAGTACCGGTGTGGAAATCCCTCATAGCCCGGCTAATTGCGCGGACGACTCTTATCCTCCGAACTCAAAATATGGCACGATATCCGTCGATGGTATTAACTGCTATGGAGTCACGGATCTGAAAACCACCCTGACAATTTGGGGTTGCTTGATCATGAGAGAGCGCGGCTTGATTCATTCATCATATAATGGCGGTGTTCGAGGATTTGGTTCAAAAGATTATAATTATGACAGGCGGTTTAGAAGAAATCCGCCGCCGCATTTCTTCGTCACCCGGGGCCATGGTAATTATTACGCCGAACCTATGTTATTTAATTAAAGAAGGACGATGAAGGGTTTTTCGATAACAGCAGTGGATTCATCAAGAATAATGATAACTAACTACGCCTTAAGGCGGCTTGTCACGAGCAATACAGGCTCGGTGCCTATCTTGTCTGTGGTGTTGGTGTTCGCGTTTATTCTTTTGGGTACCTTTAATTTTCAGTATTCCAATTATAGACAATTCCAGGATTCGAATGATATCGCAGTGTCTATGGTTTCTAACGCGGCCTACGCGGCATCCCCGCCTGAATACGTCGACCGTATCAAAGTTAACGCGGTTCAAAATAAGCCGTACATTTCCTACGCCGATTGGCTTTACATCACCGATCGAGAGACACAAAGCTATCGTCCGCCAGGTGATGACACTTTGAGGTTTTGGGGACCGGATACACTCGACGGCCCGGTTCATTCTAATGATAAATTGCATTTCCAGTTTGGGGCCGGCTATTGGCCCGTATTTTGGGGGACGGTAACATCCTGCTCGACCAGCTTCTCGCCAATGAACGCGCCTGATTACGTGGAATTTAACGGCGGTTACGAACTTGATTTTCACTATTTTCCACTTCCGACTCAGGCCGATTCGGTACGGGCGCATAACTATTATGGCGATCCTAACCTGGGTGTATCTCCCGCGGCGCAGAATGATTCTGTTACCGAAATAACATTTACGCCCGAGTACTTTCTTCTTCGACATAGATCTCAGTTGGGAACGGAAGGCGGACGCCAGCGGAATTATTATCCGGCCGGCGAAGGCGGTGTTTGGCGGGAAGGTACAATCGACCAGGCACCTCAATATCAATATCCACCGACCGGCGCTATCTTTATCGAAGGCGAATTATGGCTTGCCGGGGCGAAAGGTAACCATTACAATAGCCAGCCCGGAAGCGGTGAACCTGAAACTTTCATCGCCGGAGGATTCGCCGGAGAGATGACTATTGCCGCCTCGGGCGATATTATAATAGCCCAGGATGTTGTTTACGCCTCTTGTGACCCCGATTACTCGGTGCCCTTTGACTCTCCCGATGTGTTGGGAATAATATCGGAAAAGCATTTACTGATTTGGCGAAACGCCCCTGTCACTATGAGGATTCATGCGGGTTTGGGTGCAATAGGGATGGTAGAGCAGGAGTATCAGCACAGCCCATCTAATTGCCCAAATGGCACATATCCTCCAAATGGCATAAACGGCACGATCTCGGTTGATGGTATTAACTGCTATGGGATATCGAACGCGAAGCTGAAACTAACTATCTGCGGTTGTTTGATTATGAAGGAGCGCGGACTTATTCACTCGAGTTATCAAGGTGGTGAGCGCGGATATGATTCCAAAGATTATATATATGACTGGCGATTCAGAAGAAATCCGCCGCCGCACTTTTTTATCACGCGGGGCCGCGATAGCTATTATGCCCAACCTTATAATGAGTAAATGAAAAATGTTAGTGACGCTAAATGGTAATTTGGATGAAAGAAATGCAGACGCGAAATTCGAAATCGCGGAGGAATAGATAGATGAGAAATAGGAATGTTAATTATATAATGCTTAAGCTGAAAGGTTTGTATGGCTAAGTCGGTTATAGGCCTTGATATCGGGACCTTTGCCATTAAGCTGGTAGAACTTGAGAAAGAAGGCGGCAGATATAAGGTGAAGAATTTTTTCATCAAGGATATTTACAATCCAGGTGAAGAATTCGATCCTGAAGGCCCCGGTGTGAGCAGACTTGAGAGTTCGATCAAAGAGGTTTTTCAAGCGGTTAAATTAAATCCCAAGAGATTGAGAAACGTCAATACCAGTCTGGGCGGTCCATCGGTGTCGGTCAAACAGATTAAATCAATTGCCCTGGCTCCCGAAGAAATGGAGTCATCACTGGTATTCGAAGCCAGAAAACACTTACCGCTGGATGAATCTGATGCCGTGATAGATTCTCAGATTCTGCGCGGTGACATGGATTCCCAGGATATGGATATCATGCTGGTTGCAACAACGAAGAAAGTGTTTGACAATCATCTGAGCCTCCTGAAAAGCCTCGGTATAAAATCGAATATTATCGATGCCGAGAATCTGGCGCTCGTCAATAGTTACTTCATTACTCAAGGCAGTCTGCTGGGTGAGGAGGCGATCGCGTTTCTAAATGTAGGGGCCAAATATTCGAACATCGCGATTGTTGGTGAAAATACAATGCTGTTTACCAGAGATATAAACTGGGCCGGGATCAATTTCACGGATGACATCAAAGGCAGCTTGGATGTCGATTATACCGAGGCTGAGTCGATCAAGAAGGATCGCGGCATCGGCGCTTTAGTAGGCGGCGGACAGACGGCAAACGGAGGCGGTATCAGGGTTGCCCGGCGTATGGCGATAGATAACCTGATTGATGAAATCCGCCGATCACTTCGGTATTATACCAAGGAAACCGGTTGCCGTAATTTTCAGAAAATACTGTTATGCGGCGGCTCGTCCGCGCTGCCAAATCTGAATTCGCATCTGGCTCAACACTTGAATATGACAGTCGAGATATATAATCCATTCGCCGGCTTTATTACCCCTCCCGGACTCGACGAAAACACCGGTACCCGTTTGGCTGTCGCCTGCGGGCTGGCTTTGAGGGAGGACTAGATGAACAATATCGTTTATAAAATCAATATAAATAAAGCTGCCAACCGTCTGGATCAATTCGAACAGAAACAAAAACAACGCCGCCGATTCTTGCTTGGTTTATTCTTTGTCATATTAATTGGGGTGGCCGGCGTTTCCGCGTTTTACACGATGAAAACTCAGGAGAAAATCAAAGGTTATCAAGCCGAGTTGGCAAACATCGAAGCCGAAATCGAAAGGCTGTCCGCTTCGTCTCAATTCCTGTCTCCGGAAGATATCTTTGCCCTGGCTGAGCTGGCTAATACTCGTATGACCTGGACCGAAAAATTCAAGGTTCTGGGGGAGATTCTACCGAAAGATATCTCTATTACCGAGATTTACTACGATTACCAGATCCGGACTCTCAAAATCAAAGGTATTTCTCGGGTTAATCCAAATATGAAGGATCTCGATCTGGTAGTATCAATCGTTAACGTGATTAAGGGAAATGATAATTTCTCCAAAGACTTTGTTGATATCAAATTCAGCTCCTCGACCAGATTAAAACATCGAGGCCAGGATATTATTGAATTTGAAATTGATTGTTTGGTAGGGTAGGCTAACTATGAAAAAAAATCTGTTTATAATAGGCTTTTTGCTGATATTCGCGGCCGGGTACTGGTATTTCTTCAAAACAGTAATCGAACCCCAGCCGGCTCTTCTCGCCGAATTACAGACGGAGTTAGCGGAGAAAACCCGTCAGTTTCTATCCGCTCAGATTATCTCCAAAGATCTGCAGAACGTCAATGATTTGATCGAGAATAACCTGGTTGAAGATTTAAGCGACTCTCTGGCTCAATCTTCAAGCATACCATTTTTGGATTACGTCACCGGATTGTTGGATAAACATAAAATTATCTTGATATCCATGAAGCCGGCTAATGTGATTAGATGGGATGAAGGAATGGAAGGCAGAGAGATAGAGCAGGAGTACATAGAAATTCCTTATGGTATGACGCTGCTTGCCAGCTATGAGCAAATCGGTAAACTTTTGGAAGATTTAGAAAAATCGCAGAGGCTTATCAAGGTCGCCCGGATACAGGTGTTAAACCCGATAGATTTCGCGTACTATGAAGGCGAAATCAGCGGTCGACCCGATCAGCATCAAGTCGATTTAGTAATCCATACATTGACTATATTGAAAGCGAGTTTTAAAGGTGGATCTGAACAGTATTATTAGAGCGTTGGCCTTCGTACTTGCGGTAGTTTTAATAGCTGAACTATCCTGGGGTACATATAAGGCAGTAACTGTCGCCAAGACAGAATATGGTAAAGCGGAAACCGTTGAGACGCTTGATTCTGATATTGCGTTGGCCGGTACAATAGATTCTCTGGAAGCCAACTGGAACAGACGCCTCAAATACCGTTTTATAGTAGATCAGGACCCTCTATACATAGGTCGTGTAATAGCCGGGTTCTCATATGGAAAAGCGGGCTTCCAGGAGTTCGATGAGGGTAGCGCCCCCCGTCTGTCCGCTACTGTGGCTGTTTTCAATGAAAAGCCAATGGCAATCATAAAGTTCATGGGTAAAAGCCATGTATTAACGGAAGGCGATCATTTTGGCGATGACAATGAGTATGTTGTTGTTGACATTCAGGTCAAGGAAGTTGAAATTCGTAAAAACGGCAAATCTATAACCTTGTTAAACACGCCTATCGGTGGCGCCTTCGCGGAAAAATATCAGCAAGGTTCCTATCAGTCGACAGAGTGGTAGTTTTAATTAGATCATATTGGGAGGAAGTTTTGAAGAGAAATCTGTGGACGGGTTTCGTTGTCTTATTAGGCTTGGTTGCTTTTCTGGCAAACGCCGATCTGGTGATGGCTCAATCCGGAAATGTTGAGGAGCGTACGTCTCCGATAATTAAAGAAGGGCTGGCTAAGAAAGTTACACTTGATGCTGATGATGCATTTTTACCCGCGGTATTGACAATTCTGGCTGAAAAATCGGGCTTTAATATAGTGACCGGGCCGGGTGTTAATAAACAAGAACGCATTTCCGTACATGTCCATGACGCTCCGATTGAGGAGGCCATTAATTTAGTGGTCAGGGCTGCCGGATTATCGTATGAAATTATCGGTAATTCCTTTCTGGTTGCTGAAGCCGAAGCCCTTGAACGCGAAGTTGGTCTTTCGGCCCACGTATATGACCTGCAGTACGCCAACGCCGCCGAGTTAAAAGAGTTATTGAAAGATATGACAGAACATGTGCAAATCGATACTTCAGGTAACAGACTCCTGGTCCTATCGTCGCCCAAGATCGCGTCCGAAATATCGGATATTATCGCGCGGGTTGATATGCCGCCGATGCAGGTTATGCTGGAAGCCAGGCTAATAGAAGTCGCTACGGATGATCTCGATGAGTATGGTATCGATTGGCAGAAGCTTTCTCACTTAACGACAATTCTGGCCGAATCGCCTTTAAATGATGATGGGTCAAGCCGCGCACCGACAGAGATCGATTTCGGCGGCCAGCTTCCTACTCTGGATAAAATACCGGAAAAATACGCGTTCGAGAAAATAGAAGGTTTCGATAACGTTGGATTATTTTCCAGGCAGTTGAACGCTTTCGATATTACTCTTGATTTTCTGGTAAAACGTAATATAGCCAAGGTTTTGGCTCATTCAAAACTGACCACGGTTAATAACAGAACCGCCGAGATTCTCATCGGCGAAACATATGTCTGGGCGGTTGTTTCCGAACGTAACGCGCTTGTTCAGAGAGAAGCAGTCGGCATAAAGCTTGTCATTACCCCAACCATTAATTCCGGAGGCTATATCACTACCAGGGTCGAACCGGAAGTTTCATCTATTATTGAACTCGTTCAGGGCCTTTATCCTCGTAAAAAGATAAGAACTGCCAGTACCAATGTTCTGGTTAAAGACGGGCAGAAGATATTTATCGGCGGTTTACTATCCGTTGATGATACCAAAAACGAATTCCGGATGCCGATCCTGTCCGATCTGCCCTTGATTGGAAGGCTTTTCACGCATACGGAGTACACGACTCGTAAAACCGATTTGATTATCGAAATCACTCCCAGGATCATCAAGCCCAATATCAGTTATAGCGATGCCGGTAATTTTACTACTGATGGCTATCAGATATCAGGCCCCGGATCGACTACCGATTTCAAAGCAGTTGAGCCCGAATTGGAAGAGTTCAATACGACCGCGAAAAATATGAAACAGGAAATAAAAGATTTTCAGGAAAGAGTAATAACTCCTAAAGAGGAAAAAGAATAAAAGCCAAGGAGGCTTATCATGGCTGTCGGAAAAAAGACAATCTATTGGATAGGGCTATTAGGCCTTATCATGCTGATATCATTGGCGGTCTTTTCCGCTTGTGATAATCGCAAGGTTGTAAATCCCAGACTTGACGTCAATCAAACCGTTACCATGAGTTTGGATCCGGAAAACCTGCTTATCCATACTTTGGATAAACCGGATACGGTGGAGATTGAAGTACGGGTACGCGATTCAAACGGTAATGGTATCGACAGCATAGAGGTCGTTATCAACCGGAATCCGGAAATAGGCACTATTGTCCCGCCAGATATTACCCGGCTTGGCGGTTTTTGCACCGCGTTGTATATCACCGATCCGGGTGAACCAAGCGATTCGATTGTTACTTTCACCGCAAGCTCAGGTACCGCGTCTGATACCGCTTCTCTCGGCATAGCCGTGGCGCTGGCGACGGTGACGATGAATCTGCTAAACGCACCTTTAATAGTGCACTCCGTTAACCAACCTGATACGCTTGAGATTGATCTCAGGGTTAGGGATGGCGACGGTAATGGTATCGACAGTGTCGCTATTGTGCTATCCAGATCGCCGGCAATCGGTACGATTATTCCTCCAAGCCCTACATCATCGGGTGGTTTTTCAAGTGCCCTTTATGTTACCGATCCCGGCCTAACCGAAAATACGCAGGTCGAATTTACGGCCACGGCTGGAGACGCGGTCGATGTTGAAGTATTAGATATACTGATATCACTTACAGGCGAAATAGATGCTATGTATATCTCGGTTGAGAGAAATATGCTTGTAGCAGATGGTGTCGATTCGACAAATATCTATGTCTCGGCCATCGACACAACGGGGTCTTATGTCAGTGATGGTACGATTATTGAAATTGAAAACAGGGGAGCCGCTTATTTAGGCTCGCTTTCATCCACTTATGCTGAAACTGAAAATGGCATCGCCAAGTTTAGTTTGACCGCGCCAAACAGTATCGATACTCTCAGTATTACCGATATTGATTCATTAATAGCCCACGCTGAAAGCGAATCGGGTAATGAAACTTTTGCCAGGACCGCCGTTACATATATCCCTGATGAAGCCGCGGTACTTCAAATTACTTCGGTACTGGAAGATATGGTCGCCGGATCCGGCACTTATCAGGAAATTAACGTTCGGGTTACCGACGCGCAAAACAATTTTGTTATTGACGGAACTCAAGTAAAGTTTTTGAATCAAATGCTCAGTTCCGATATTACCTCGCTTACAACAACTGTCAGCGGCTACGCGACAGGTATTTACACCGTCGGTACGGAAGCCGGTCTGGATATTATCGAGGCGCTTATTATCAAGCCGGGAACGAACGACACATTGTGGTCGGGCGCGGTTGCCCTGGAAGTGGAATCGTCGGTGCCGACAAATATCGAGTTGTCCACAGCCGATCCGACTATTGAAGTTGGCGGTATCGCGACGATGATTTATGCGACCATGCAAGACGAAAACAATAATCCATTAAGCGACGGTTTCGAGATTAGATTCGAGATAACAGCCGCCCCTTCAATGTCCGGCGCGGATAGTCCATCATTTAATTATGTTCCCACGGAAGATTCTGTTTGCCATGTGTCCAACGACTCTACCAATTTTAATGGTCGGGCGGCGGTTGCCATATTCTCGGGGACCAAAGCGGGAACTGTCCGGATTAAAGCCACCTCAATTGATGATGAGAACATCTTTAAAGAAAAATCGATTATCACGATCCAGTCAGGTCCACCTTACAATATTGAGATATTGCCATCGAATATTGCCGGCGTGGAAGATGAGGCGATTATCACCGGTATCACGGCCGCGGTGTGGGACCGATACACCAATCCGGTCGAACCGCTGACCGCGGTTCACTTCGAGGTCACTCCCGATACGATCGCTTATATCGAAGGTGCCGCTTATACCGGCGGCTGGATTGATACGACCGGACCTATCCCGGATACTATCGGTACCCGTGGTCTGGCCATGACCTGGATGGCGTATTCCTGCTATCGGACATTCGATACGGTCAGGGTTATTGCCTCATCAGGCGATATGGAAGATACGAGTAACGCAATAGTACTGGCCTTATATGAAGGTACGATCGCCGTTGGAGTTACTCCCGGTGTTTTGTATCTCGATCAGGAAGGTCCGGGCGCGACGAAATACGCCGATGTTGAAGCACAACTGACGGATGGCCTTGGTTGTCCGATCGAAAATGGTGTCATTAACTTTAACGCCCAGGTCTGCGGTGAGATTAGCGGACCTTATTCTGATACTACCGATGTTCAAGGTTTTGCCTACACGGAATTCCGAATTCAATACAGTCAGCTGTTACCGGATCCTGATGGTTTACCACCACATTGCGCGGCTAAAATTGTGGCCACGCTAAGAGGTTACCCTGAAATAGAGGGTGAAATCGATTGTTACTGTAACTCTAGTATCTAGATTTGAACTGCGATAGGAGTTGAAAAGAGAAGTATGCAATTACTAGGCGAGATTCTTGTAAATGAAAATGTAATTTCTGAAAAAGATGTTGAAGCGGCACTAAGAAAACAGGTAGACTACGGCGGCAAAAGACTCGGCGAGGTATTGATAGCCGAAGGTTATATCACTGATGAAAACCTGGCCAAGGCATTGTCGGACCAGCTACAAATTCAATTGATCGGGCCTGAAGACCTGATAAAGGTTGACAAGGAAGCCCTGGAATATATACCAGAGTTTTTCGCCAGGGAGTATCACTGTATTCCCCGGGCGATCGAGGAAAGCACAATTGAAGTTGTGATGGTTGATCCTGAAGATATCGTCGTCATTGATAATATTCAGAAGATATCGTCGCTAAATGTTATCCCGGCTATCGGC
Organism: Candidatus Zixiibacteriota bacterium; assembly: GCA_024231855.1. Classification (GTDB taxonomy): domain Bacteria; phylum Zixibacteria; class MSB-5A5; order UBA10806; family 4484-95; genus JAAEQD01. The sequence continues at coordinate 70,986 of JAAEQD010000118.1, read as the reverse complement.
GCTCAAAGTATAATAGACGAAGCAATCGAGCGTCACTACAAAGAACTTCGTACAACCGGCGAAGTGACCGAAGCTCTATCGGGTATGGATTTCGTCGTCAGCGGCGAAAACGGCGAACTCGACGATATCGATGTCAACGATCTGAAAAAAGAACTCGATGACGCTCCTATCGTCAAACTGGTCAATCTAATAATTTCCGAAGCAATTAAAAACAGGGCGACTGATATTCATATCGAGCCGTTATTTGATTCATTATTGGTGAGATACAGGATTGACGGCGCCCTCCAGGATATTATGACCGCGCCTATAAAGTCGGCTACCGGAGTGATTTCCAGGCTGAAAGTCATGGCCAGTCTAAATATCGCCGAAAGACGTCTACCTCAGGATGGCAGAATAACAATTAAGATGCCCGATAAGGAAGTTGATATCAGGGTATCGATTTTACCGACAGTCAGAGGCGAGAAGGTGGTTCTTCGTCTTCTGGATAAAAAAGGCTTTGCCTTTACTCTGCCATCATTGGGTTTTGAAGCGGAAATGCTTGATATATTCCGCAAATGGATAACCAAACCATACGGAATGATTATCGTTTCCGGACCAACCGGTTGCGGCAAATCGACTACTCTACACGCCGCCTTAAAAGAAATCCAGCGCGAAGAAGACAATATAGTTACCGTTGAGGATCCGGTTGAGTATCAGCTTGACAAGATCAGTCAGGTGGCTACGAACGAGAAGATCGGGCTCACCTTCGGGTCGTCACTTCGGACAATCCTTCGTCAGGATCCCGATAAAGTACTCATCGGTGAGATTCGTGACCACGAAACAGCGGATATCGCCATCAAATTCTCGCTGACCGGTCATCTGGTGTTCACAACTCTTCACGCTAATGACGCTCCATCGACGATTACGAGGTTATTGGATATTGGTGTTCCGCGTTATCTGGTAGGATCAACACTGAATTTGGTAATGGCGCAACGCCTATTGCGGACATTGTGTTCCGCCTGTAAGGAAGAGTACGAACCGACGGATGAGGAACTAGCCTCTTTAGAGATTGATCGATCCAGAATAGCCGAAAAGCAATTATATCGCCCCAAGGGCTGTGTCAGATGCCGTAAAACGGGCTATTTCGGACGGACCGGCTTGTTTGAACTGCTTGAAGTTAAATTGCCGATCAGGAAATTGATATTCGAGAATAAAGACCAGGACGACGTCAGGTTTGCGGCCAAGGAAGCGGGGATGGTAACGCTTCGCGATGCCGGCGTGCTTAAAATTTTAGCGGGCATGACCTCGATCGCTGAAGTCGCCAGGACTACTGTGGAAGATGATTAATAATTTGGTTGTTTAAATATATGGATGCTTATGGCAAATTTTAAGTACGTAGTAAAAGACAAAAAAGGTAATAAACACGAGGGATCAGTTACTGCTAATTCTCTGGATGGGGCAGTCAATAAACTTCGGGATGAGGGCAATACGGTAATTTCGGTCGTGGATGCCAAACAGGCGCAGGCTGGCCAAAGGGGCAATCTCTTTGACGCTATCACCCTATATATCCATAAGAAGATGACTGCCGTTCCTTTGAATAGTCTTGTATTCTTTACAAGGCAGTTGGCCACGATGTTCTCCGCGGGTTTAACGATTGAAAAATCTCTGAACAACCTTCTCTATGAAGAGGGCAATAAAAAATTCCGAAAAGTCGTAGCTCAGCTTCTAAATGATGTTAAGAAAGGTTATTCGCTTTCGGAAGCTTTGGAACAACATCCGGGCGTCTTTTCACCTCTATATATTGCTTTGGTGAAGTCGGGCGAGATTTCAGGATCTCTCTATTCGGTATTGGAAGAAGTTTCGGATTACCTGGAATTTCTTCAGGATACCCGTCGAAAAGTTATTTCCGCGGTATCCTATCCAGCCTTCGTCGTTATTATTCTCTCGGCCCTGACAGTGGCTTTGATAGTCTTCATTGTCCCGATGTTCGAGGAAGTTTACTCGAAATTCGGCGCCGATCTGCCTTACCCCACTCAGGTTTTAATGCAAATCTCTCAAGCGCTAAGGCATAACTTCCTTCTCAGTCTTCTTGGGGCAGCGCTGTTTGCCGCGTTTATTATTATCATCAACTTAACTCACACCGGTAAATACATTTTCGACCGTGTAAAACTAACGATTCCGATTGTCAAGAGCCTGATTATTGATTCAACTATGAGCAAAATGTCACGTACATTCGGCATGCTTCTTGGAGCAGGTGTCCCTGTGTTAGATACCATGAACCTGGTCAAGAGAGTAGTGGGCAACGCGCATTATCAGAGGGCTTTGCAGCAGGCTACTCAATATGTAAAGGATGGCTATTCCATTGCCGCCTCGTTGAAAAAGAGCAATGTATTTCCCAATACGCTCTTATCATTAACAGCCACCGGCGAAGAGACCGGTGAGATGGAAAAGATGCTGGGCAAAGCCGCCGACTTTTACGATAAACAGCTTGAAGCCGTGGTTTCCAGGCTTACATCTTTAATCGAGCCGATGTTGATAGTTTTGATAGCGGTGGTTATCGGTGGTATCGTTATTGTTATCTACCTGCCGATATTCTATTTTGGTATGAAGATGAAACAATCGGTTCAATAAGCCGACACTAAGTTTTTTGGGCCACCCTTAACAGGGTGGCTTTTTTTATGAATATTGATTTTACGAAATATTTTTCAAATCGGACGGCAGATAGCCTCCGTCTATTTGTCGAAGCGGAATTTGACTATAATAAGCTATCGGAAAAAATTCGGCTTTTAACGTTCATTAGCGCTGCTCAAGCGTCAAAACAAATGAATCTATTGAAGGGGCTGATAAAATGGGCTATTGAAAGATCAGTAGAGCCCGGTGAGATATATGAGGTATTGCTTCAAGGTTATCTTTTTCTGGGCTATCCCGTCGCGATTGAATCGTTTTTCGTTTTCGATGAAGTGACAGGTCCGAGGCAGGCCGCCGGGGATAATTTTTTTGAAGAGGTCCCGGTTTGGGATTATAATCTTCTAAAAACTCAAGGTAAGCGGACAGCCCAAAAGGTATATGCCGAGAACTTCAAGCCGGTATTTAACAACATTTGGAGATTATCACCTGATTTAGCTTCGGGAATGGTGTTAGAAGGCTACGGAAGGATTATTTCAAGGCCCGGCCTTAACCTTATCGAAAGAGAATTTGCTGTTATATCAGCCTTGATCGTGACCGATATGCCCCGGCAACTATATTCTCATCTCAGAGGATCATTGAATGCCGGCGCTCATCCAACCCAAATACGAGCGGTAATCCAACAATGCCGGTACTTTGCCAAACCTACTTTAGTTGAAAAAGCCTTGTCGATTTTTGAAAAAATACTTGGAAAATTCCCCCATCCTAAATAAAATACGCTTTGGAGGCGTATAATTATATTGTGAAGAAGAGAATTAAAATACCGCTGGCCGGATTTTCATTCGTACTATTCCTAATAGTACTGGCATTGTATCTGTACTTCTTTACTACGGTACCCGAACAATTGTTCAATGATTGGGTTGGGCATTATTTATCCAATAAGCTCGGTTATCGAGTGACCGTTAGCAAGGTCTCTCGTGATATCTGGAAAAAGGCCAAATTCGAAGATATCAATGTTTATTATTCCAGTGACGGGGAATTGAAGCAGGCAGGCCATATAAACTCCATTGAGGCACACTATTCGGTTGGTGATATTCTATTCCAGGATTATAGATTAAGTAGTTTGGAAATAAGCGGTGTAAATTTATCACTGAAATCCAATCAGGAACTCGATCGACTGTTTTCCTCTCAAGACGAGCAGGCGACCCCCGGTGGGATAAGTAGGCCAGGAATTAATATCGATCAATTCAGGTTTGACGATATCTTGTTGAGGGCGAATGTCGGTAATGAGGATATCGATATTATGGTCGACCAGTTGACCGGATCATTTGGCAGCGGTACAAATACCGTGGAAATACGTGTTGATTCATTAAATGGCAGTTGCCCACAAAAAGAATTCGATCTTGAGTTTTTTGCCGGAGAATTCAACCTCGTAAATGAAAACTGGCAGGTTGAATGGCTTAATCTAAAGACCGGCCTTTCTGACATTCATTTATTTGGGCGGATTGGCAATCTTCAGGAACTTGATTTTCAAGTTTCAATCAGTTTTACTCCTCTTAACCTGCGGGACATTGATTCATTTATAGGTATTGGTCTGGAGGGGGGATTCGATGCCCGGGGACATATCAATGGCCGCCCCGATAATTTTAGCGGCGAACTAAACGGAACCGGTACGTTATTTAAGAAAAATCTGGATGATTTCGCTCTTGATTATCGATTTGAATCAACAACGCTTTTTGTTGACAATTACGATGGTTATGTTTTCAAGGCGCCTACGATTGGCAGTGGTTTTATAGATTTTGGGGCAAAGCCGGCTGTCTATGAATTTCAGGGCGAAATACAGGACCTTAATCTTCAGAATATCGGCCCGAACCTTTACTCATCATTCTCGGGTGAAATCGATGTTAATGGAGAAGGATTATCCGAGAAGACATTTAACATGGGCATCGATATGAAATTGACAAAAGCGGATATCGATATTTATCATCTCCACAAAGGCATCGGCGAAATCGATTTTGATTTGAAGGGCATCAGTTTTATGCCCGGTTTTAAAGCCAATTACAAAAACACCTGGATCACTTTCGATGGCTATCTCGAATATGACGGCCAAATCGATCTGATGGGATCAACAGAGTTCGCGGATTTGGCCGATTTCAAAAACCAAATCTTCATTAATGATCTGGACGGGGTAGGTCAGGCTGATTTCAGGGTTACCGGTCCGACGCTTGATTTTACGATCAAGGGCGATTTTTTCTCCGATTCCTGCCGCTTCTATGGTCTGGATGCCGATACCTGCAGTTTCGATTTAAGTTTGAAATCATTCGTGTCACATAGGGTTGGGACTGTTGAGGGATATTGGAAAGGTGGAGATATTTATTCTATACCGGTTGACTCCGGGTATTTTTCGACGCTCATTTCGGGTGAGAAAAATTTCCTCGAGAAAATCTATTGCGAAAATAAAAACAATCAATTGAGTTTTTCCGGCTCATTTGATAATGGCACGATTCCGCCGGCCCTGATTATTGATACGGCAACAGTCGTTTTGTGGAACGATACAGTCTACAATGATACCCCGCTTCTTCTGGATGCCTTTGATAAAGAGGTTGAGTTCAAAGATTTTAAATTGTATTCGAGATCCAGCAAGCTTGATGTTCAAGGCACGGTTACTTATGATGGCCAAATGGCATTGGACATTAACGCCGATAGCCTGGAAATTCGACCCATAGTCAGCTATTATTTAACCGATAGAACTATTTCCGGGATTCTTTCGGGCGATGTAGAAGTCGGCGGTGATTTCGATTTACCCGAATTCGACGCCAATTTTTCAATTGATAATTTAGCTATCGATACGACCGGAGTTGGTGATTTCAACCTTCGCGCCGAATATTCTGATTCCGAAGTACAAGTAAACGTAGCCGAACTTGAAAACGAGGACGCGTTATACACTGTCACCGGCTCAATACCGGTTAACCTGTCATTTACCACGGAGGATGAAAGATTCCCCCAGGAGCCGATATCCGCGACGGTTATTGCTTCAGGTAAATCTATGATTCTGATTCCCATTTTCGTTCATTCAGTGGAAGATTTTGCCGGTGATTTTAACGTCAATCTTGATTTTTCCGGTACTTATGATAATCCATCGGTAAATGGCGATTTTGAACTAAGCGATGGCACTCTTAAGGTCCTTGAATTGGTTGATCCGCTTACCAAGATAACCGTTGATGGCCGGATGGTCAATGATCTGGTTTATATTGATACTGTATTCGGTTATATGTTGATGGCCGAAGAACGTAAAGCCGGCAGCGGTTATCTTGTCAGTCAGAGGAAAGATATAGAAAATACCGGATTGATTTTAGGATCCGGCACTATCAAAATATTAGGCCCGGCGCTTTTCGGTTATGATCTGAGTTTATCCGGCGAAGATTGTGAATTTTACTCCGATAGTTATGATATTCAAGGCGTAACCGATTTATCGCTCGCCGTTAGCGGTTCATCCCCGCCATTGGTAAGCGGTGAGGCTCGTCTGGAAAGATTGGATATGAGAGAACCGTTTATCTCGTTTTTCGCCGATGAAGAAGCCGAAGTGCTTGAGGATTCGACTATCTGGGATATCAAGCTGGAGGTATTCGCGGAAAATAATATCTGGATAAATAACACCGAGTCGATAATTGAATTCGAAGGCGCCGCCGATAACATGCAGTTAACTGGAGATCTTCTGGTAACCAGGGAAAATGGGATTTATAATACTGTCGGTCAACTGGATGTGGTTCGGGGATCGTTTTACCTTGGTAACTACAAGTTCAAGATTAATCGCGGCGAGATGATATTCAACAAACCCGATACACTCGATCCTGATATCAATTTCGATGTTACCACGAGGATTAGAGTCAAAGAAGCTCAATCGACTACAGCTTCAATCAACGATCTGGATTTGCTTATTACGGGAACCTTAACCAAACCTCAAATCGGTACTTCCGAAGGCTCTGATTATTCCAGTGAGGATATACTGTATATGCTTATCAGCAGTACGGTAGGAACGGGCGCGCAGCAGAGCTCTGCCGGTTCGATTATAATCGATAATTTATTACAGAACCTCAGCAATGTAATCTCCAACGTTCCCCTTGTCGATGACATTGATTTAACTCAGGATCTGGGCGATGAGAGCAAAGGAACAAGGGTTTCAGTGGCAAAATATATTTCACCGAACTTGTATCTCAATTATTCCCAGAGGCTTTCACAAGAATCTAAACAAACAGTTGGCTTCGAATACATATTAAACAATAATTTCTCTTTTGAAGGAATGCAGGGTACTAAAGATGAAGGCGTGTCATTTAATATAAAGCTAAGATATGAATTTTAAAATACTAATCATATCGTTTTTGATATTTTTGTCATCTCCGCTTGTACTGGCTAAAGATTTCAAGTTCCTTAAGCAGCCGATAAATAAAGTTGAAATTACCGGTAACAGAAATATTCCGGATGGGAAATTAAAAGGGCTTCTTCTTACCAAACAGAATAGCTGGTATAATACCTGGGGTATTTTTGGCCGGCGGAGAATTTCAAAAACAAATTTGATTATTGATTCTCGTCAAATAAAACGGCAATATGGCAGAGAGGGATTCTTGTTCGCCGAGGTTATCTATAATACCGATTACTTCGCTCAGGATTCATCGGAAGTTATCGCGAATTTCATTGTTGAAGAAGGGAAAAAAGTTATTGTCGATTCTCTTGATGTTGTCGGCGGCATTCCTGAATTAAACAAATCTCTGAGAAAAATAACCGATAAAGTTAAAATCAATCGGGCCGTAAATCATGATGTGGTTATGGCGACCGGTTTCAGGATAAGAGATTATTACGCCGACAACGGCTATCCGGTGACCAAGATTACATCAGAGTATATTTTTTCGGATGACTCATCAAGAGTTGTAGCGCGCTACGATATTGCCGAAAGCTGCTATGTTCATAACGGCGATATAACTATAGTCCGTGAAGGCAAACCCAAAACTGATGATCGCGTCTTGCTGCGGGAGGTGTTGGTAAAGAGTGACAATCCCTATAACAGAAACTTAAATTATGAGAGTCAACAAAGGCTTTACTCCACCGGCCTGCTCAAATACGTGGCCTTGAGGCGGGCCGATACTCTTCGTTATAATCAAGAAGTCGGCCGGACTTATACCGATTACAGGTTAGTGATAAATGAAAGAAAAGCTAATTTTATCAACATCAGAACCGGGGTAGAACGAGACCCGGATTTTAACGCCGTGTTTACGACATCCTTGAGCTGGGGTAATCGGAGCTTGTGGGGTACGGGCAGAAAACTCATATTAAACCTCAGCAACAGCCTCAGACTTTATAGACCCGGCGAACAGGATGCCAGTGATCCCGAAGGTTTATCACTCGCCGAACTGGTAAAGTTCAGTGAGTTGGATGTTGAACCGGTAAAGAATTCTATAGGTTTAAATTATATTGAACCCTGGTTTTTGAACCATCGATTACCATTATCGATTTCAGTGCTCTACGAACCCAAAAACAAAAATCCGATTATAAAAAAATTCTACGACGGGCTGGTTGGAGAGACTTCGGTCGCCAGGGAGTTGAATAGATTCACGAATATGAGATTTTCCGTGCGAGTAGAATTCGTGGATATTCATGGTATCAAAGACACGGAAGCAAGAGACTATCGAACTCTGGGCGATAATACGATCAGGAGGCGTTTGTCATTCTATGGCCAACGAGATACCAGGGATAATATTCTGGTCCCTCAACGAGGATCATATTCCTATGTTTCAGTTGATTACGTCGGCCATTATCTGGGCGGCGATTTCAGCTATATAAGAGGCGAGTTTTATTGGAGTAGATTCCAGGCATCATTAGGCGAAAACATGATAGCATCAAGGTTTAGAATTGGCGCGTTAAGAGAATTGGGCGAGGATTTCGCTGATCAGGATCGGTCTAGTCCTGATGACCGATTTACTCTGGGCGGTGCCAATACAGTTAGAGGGTTTGGCGAAAACTCTATGGGTTTATTATGGGATGAAGGGGATGAAATCGATTCAACAAACGCCTTATACCATCAACCAAAAGGCGGACGGTTGCTTTTGTTGGCAAACCTGGAATTAAGGCGGCCGTTGTTCTGGCGGTTCGGCGGGGCCGCTTTCGTTGATGTCGGTAATGTGTTCTATCACATTGATGATTTTAAGCTCAGCCGAATCGAAACTACCGCGGGTTTAGGATTTCACTTTTTTACCCCCATCGGGCCGATTCGTCTCGATGGCGCAGTTAGGGTAAAAAAGAAATTCGATCTGGGTGACAGTGGCTACCATCTGACGATATTATATGCATTTTAACAAACCGTTAATAGGTATAACATTAGGCCAGGCGCTTAAAGTAAAATATAGACGCCAGCCCATGTCCTCCGAATACGATTATCTGTGCAAGCATTACCATTATGCCATAGAAAAATCAGGCGGCTTACCAGTAGGTTTGTTCAACACAAATGACGACTCAACGATAGAGGATTATCTGGATTCGGTCGATGGGCTAGTGTTTACCGGCGGCTTCGATATGAGCGCGAAATATTTTAATCATCGTCCCCATCATCGTTCTTCTAAACCAAGAGATACCCGAGATAAGTTCGAATTTACTTTGCTGACAAATGCCCTCAAACGCAAAATCCCCGTATTTTGCATCTGCCGCGGGCATCAAATATTAAACGTAGTCATGGGCGGCAGCCTCTGCCAGGATATCAGCCTTAAGGGCCCCGGCATGCTATGTCACACAAAAGGCGGGGCGGCTAATAATGTAAACCATAAGCTAAACTTATCTGAGGATTCACTATTATATAAGATAATCGGCCGCCGGGAAATCAATTGCAATTCCGGTCATCATCAGGTTATTGACAAACCTGGCAAAGGTCTAACCGTGTCGGCAATGGCCCCCGACGGTATAATTGAAGGTTTGGAAATAAATGGGTATCCTTTTCTGTTAAGTGTCCAGTGGCACCCCGAACAAATTTTCAAGCGAGCCCATTCGCGCCAATTATTTAACGCGTTTGTTTCAGCCTGCCTCCATGGAACCTAATTGAATGCCATAGAGTTATAATTATTTTAGTACGAGGCAAATACGTTGCTTGACATTGTCTGGATGCAAGCATATATTCGCAGCGGAGGTAAACAGAGATGAAACGAATCTACCTTGACCATAATGCCACTACACCGGTCCATCCCGAAGTTTTTGAAGCAATGAAACCTTATTTTTTAGATATCTACGGCAATGCCAGTTCGGTTCATGAATTCGGCCGTAAGGCCCGTGTCGCCCTTGAACAAGCGCGCGAATCTATCGCCAAACTTTTCAACTGTTCTCCTGAAGAAATAGTATTTACGTCAGGCGGCACCGAGTCCGATAATATGGCGATTAAAGGCGCGGCTTTTGCCAATAAAAGCAATGGCAATCATATAATCACAAGTGCTATCGAACATCATGCCGTGCTGGAGAGCTGCCATTCTTTGGAGCAGCGTGGTTATGAGGTAACGGTGTTGACGCCCGATGCCAAAGGTTTGATTTCTCCTGATCAGCTTAGACAAGCTATCAAGCCCGAAACTATATTGGTATCAATAATGCATGCTAATAATGAAATCGGCATTATTCAGGATATTCCGGAATTAGCCGGGGTAGCTCATGATTTAGGCGTTCTATTTCACACCGATGCCGTACAATCAGCCGGCAAGATACCTTATACGATTGATCAATTGGGTGTTGATTTGCTGGCAGTATCCGGGCATAAAATTTACGGACCAAAAGGCGTTGGATTGCTCTATATCAAGAAGAAAACCAATATTCGGACATTAAGCCACGGCGGTTCGCATGAATTCAAACGTCGGGCCGGTACGGAAAACGTAGCCGGCGCGGTAGGTTTGGCTAAAGCTCTCGAGATCGGCTGGCGCGATATGGAATCCGAAACAACCCGTCTGAACCGATTGACCAGTGCCTTTGTAAATGGCGTTAAAAATCGGATCGACGATATCACCATTATCGGCGATCAGGAAAACCGCGTCCCCAATACGGTCAATATTGCGTTTGAGGCTATTGAGGGCGAATCAATCGTTTTGAGCCTGGATATGAAAGGTATCGCCGTCTCATCTGGTTCAGCCTGCTCATCGGGAGCGGTGGAACCATCCCATGTGGTTCTGGCCCTTGGCATACCCGGGGCGCTGGCACAGGGTTCCATACGGTTCTCATTTGGCCGTCATAGCGATGAGGCCGACCTGGATTATATCCTGGATGTGCTCGAAAAAGAAGTGGCCAGGCTGAGAAGCATTTCACCTTTATATAGCGCTAAGTAAATCAATTGAAAACAGTTCTACTTGCCATATCCGGCGGCGTCGACTCATCGGTGGCAGCCGCGCTATTGAAAGACAAAGGTTATGATGTCGTCGGTATCACGTTCAAGAATTTCGATCAGAACGATCTGGGCCTTGATGCCTCGCCTAAGAGCTGCTGCTCTGTCGAACTTTTGAATAACGCTCGCCTCGTATGCGATTCACTCGATATACCGCACTATGTGATTAACAGGGTAGAGCTGTTTGAAAAGGAAGTAATCGCCGATTTCCGCAATTCGTATAGCCAGGGGCTGACTCCCAATCCCTGCATACGATGTAACAGCCTGGTGCGTTGGCCCGAATTGATTCATCTCGCCGATGATCTGGGCTACTACTATGTCGCGACCGGCCATTACGCCCGTATTAACGATGATGGCGGCCGATCGATGATCAAACGCGCGAAAAACCCGGCCAAGGATCAATCGTACGCGCTCTGGGGTATAAGCCCGGAATATCTGCAGAGAACTCTGCTGCCGCTGGGTGAATATTCGAAAAAAGAGGTCAGGGACATTGCCGCCAAGCATAGTTTCGCCTCCGCCGAGACTGCCGAAAGCCAGGATATATGTTTCGTACCCGAGGGCAAATACACCGATATGATGGACGATTCGTCGCCCGGCGAAATCGTCGATAGCAAAGGACTGATACTCGGCAAACATAAAGGCCTCGATCATTACACTATAGGCCAGCGGCGCGGTCTGGGTATCTCCAGCCCCGAACCGTTATACGTTCTCAATATCGATCTGGATAATAACAGGCTGGTAGTCGGCACCGATGATTACCTGTTTAAATCCAAATTCGAGGCTATCAAAACCAACTGGTTTATCGATACGGCCGCAGGCGATAAGATCGATTGCCTGGCCAAAATCAGGTATCGCCACGAACCCGCGCCCTGTGTGGTCAGGATACTTAAAGACGACAGGGTAGAGGTCAGTTTCGCCAAACCTCAACGTGCCATCACCCCCGGCCAGTCGGCGGTGTTTTACGATGGCAAGACGCTTCTCGGCGGCGGCGTAGTTGATTCGGTAAGTTAATATCCCTACATTTTATACATATACTTGTAGGGACCCACATGGACCCGTTAACGGGTCGATCTTAGAACGACCCCTACACTTAAATTCCATGTCATTCCCGCACAGGCGGGCGGACGGAGTCCTTTATTTATCCAGGGGAGTGGATAGGGTACCTCACCCATCGGGTGAGTAGGATTAATAGGGGAGAACTCTTTTGACTTTCCTACCCGATGGGTGGATTACCGGGATAGTGGGCGTAGGTGGCCAGTCGCCAGTATCCAAATGGACTTGCCGGCCTTGGGGGGGAACCACTCCTCAATTCCAATTTGAAAATATTCTTTTCCCATAACAACACCTTTATAAGGTGTTGCACTTCGTTTGTGAAGTTAGAGTATCCAGGGGATGGGTGCGGTGGTTATTTAATCAGCGTGATCTTCATCGGGTAATCGCCGGCGGATTGGCCCCATTGGTATACCTTGGCGATGTAGGTGCCGGATGAAACCGATTCGCCGGAGTCGTTGGTGCCGTCCCAGATTGCCCGGTAGGTGCCGGCTGGTTAGTACTGATCTACGAGTGTGCGGACTATCCGGCCCTGTATAATATTATAAAACTTCGCCCAAGACGTATAGTATAACCAAATTACTGGACGTGTAATGGGCTTTGGCTTTGAGTGGGGTACGGTGTCGGATTTCTCCCAACGGTCGGAACCCGACCTACGGGAAATCCTTCACACAATCCCTATATAAGCAATATAGTTAACAATGGCGATTTGGCAAGTGGAATTTACATTTTGGCTGTCATCACCGTAGGGGTCGTAGCTTGCCTCGACCCGGGGAAGGGTCGAATGGGCTTTACCAATCCCCCATTCCCACACGGGCGGACGCAAGGTCACGCCCCTACCAAGCGGTAGTGAAGGGAGTAACCCGACAACGATGGCTGAATGCCATCAGGAAAGGATTCCTGACGGCGCAGGGGGGGAACCCGGCACCCGTACAGGGCAGTGCCCTTAACGCCGCTTATCGTAGTGGCAGGCCAATGGGCTTTCCTTGTGCCCCTAAATCCCCTCCTAAGACAGGGCAATGCCCTGTCACTACAAATAACAATATATATGTAACCTTTCGCCAACTAAAAACCGGGTTGACATGATCGAAATTATAAAGTAGATTTTGTGGAAAATTCTGGAGGAACTATGCTTAATTTGACATTTTTAGGACACTCATGTTTTTTACTCGATGACGGCAACTACCGGGTCGTTATCGATCCGTTTATCACCGGCAATCCTGCCGCGAAAATCACGGCCGATGAGTTGAAACCCGATTTTATCCTGTTATCTCATGGCCACGGCGATCATCTGGGCGATACTCTCGAAGTGGCCAAGAAAAACAGCGCGACGGTTATTTCGAATTTCGAACTGGCGACTTATTGTGCCGGCAAGGGGGTTGAAAAAACGGCCGGCCTGCATATCGGCGGCGGCGCCGATTTCCCATTCGGGTCGCTTAAGCTAACAATCGCTCATCACGGCTCAACGCTGGGCGGCGAACTGGCTTACGGCGGCAATCCGGTAGGTTTTATCGTGCGCATGGCTGATAAGGTAGTCTATCACGCTGGAGATACCGGCTTGTTTATGGATATGAAACTAATCGGCGAACTCGATAATATCGATATGGCCCTGTTGCCGATCGGCGGCTATTTTACCATGGATGTGGATGACGCGGCCAAGGCGGTTGAATTTCTCAAGCCGAAGAAGACGATCCCGATGCATTACGACACTTTCGATCCGATCAAAGCCGATCCCAAGATTTATGCCGAGAAAGTCAAAAGCCACGGAGCCGAATGCGTGATACTTCAACCGGGGCACTCCTACGGTCTTGAATAGGCCGAGATTCATATTTAAAAAGCCCGACATCGTTCGGGCTTTTTTGACTGTGCTGTTAGTAGCCGTTTTTACGCCGTTTTCAGTGGCGGCGGTTTATCAAATAGAGGCTCATTCGAATGATAGCCTCAGGGCTATGCCGACCCTGGAGCGGTTCGAGACCAAAATCGAGGAAATTCTTGATATTGAATATACCGACACGGTCAGGGTGGTAATCGCTTCGGATATGCCCTCGTTCAACGCGGCCCTGGGTGGGGCGTTTCCCGATTGGGGAGCTGCCGCCGCGATTGCTGATCGCAAGCTTATTGTCATAAAATCACCGTCCTCGTTTAATGTCGGTAAAAGCCTGGAGGAGCTTCTGGGGCATGAACTCGGTCATTTGATGCTGGATGCCGCCTCGGATGGACGGCAGCTTCCGCGCTGGTTCGAGGAAGGATTCTGCCAGCTTATCTCCGGTGAATGGCGGATAGATTCCGATCTAAGGGTAACCCTGGCTGTCTGGGGCAGCGGTTTAATTCATCTGGCCGCTCTGGACCGTGTCAATCATTTCGGCGGCGCAAAAGCCTCGTTGGCCTATGCCCAATCGTACCTGGCTGTATCATCGCTGGTTCAGGAATTCGGTCTGGAGCTTATACCCGATTTTTTAACGAATTATCGTGCCAGCGGTAATCTATATGAGGCGTTCTTTGAATCGACCGGCTATCGCTATATGGAATGGATCAACCTGTGGCAGAAAAAGACAGTCGATAGGTATCGACTCGTGCTTTATATTTTCGATCCGAGTATTTTATTTCCTTTGATAGCTATACTATTTCTCTTATTATATCTAATTAAAATCTATTACATGAGGAAGAAGAAGAAGAAGTGGGAGTTAGAGGAAAGATACAAATCCGATGAGCAAGGCCTTTCAACATAAAATCGAGTATTTCTTCGTTAAGCTGATAATTATCATATTAAATCCGCTACCTTTGGCCATTGCCTTGCGATTCGGCGATATTATCGGCGTGTTGGCATTTTCGATACTGAAAATCAGGCGCAAAGTCACCCTGACCAATCTGAAAAATTCTTTTGGCGATAAGTATACTGATAAGCAATACCGTCGAATCGGTTTAAGGTCGTATATAAGTTTCGCCCGAAGTATGCTTGAATTCGGGATGTATCCCAAGCTCGCCCGAATCGGCCTCGAAAAATATGTCACGGTTAAAGGCAAGGAGCTTTGCGACGAGTATCTGAAAACCGGCAAAGGCGCGGTCTTCGTATCGGGGCATTTCGGTAATCTCGAGATGGTTGGAACCGCCCTGACGATCAACCCCTGGCCGATTGATTTTCTTGTCGGTAAGCAACATAACCGCCTGGTCAACGATATGATGAACCGTCACCGGGAACTTTTCGGTGTGGGCATTATAGAAATCGGCTTATCGGCTCGAGGTGTGTTCTCGGCTTTAAAAAAAGGCCGCTGGGTTGTCATGCTCTCCGATCAGGACGCCCGCCGGGATGGTGTTATTGTCGATTTTCTCGGTCGGCCGGCATCAACACCCAAGGGCGCGGCTGCTTTCGCGTTGAAAACGAATTGCGCGATTTTCGTGCCGATGATTGTCAGAGACAAATTAACCAGGCATACTTTGTATATTGAAGGTCCTTTCACTATAGATAAAAGCGGCGATAAAGAGGAGGATGTTAAAAATCTGACACAAATTTACTCTGATGTTCTCGCCAAATACATCACGCGCTATCCCGAACAATGGTTCTGGGCGCACAGGCGATGGAAGACAACATTCCCGGAGGATTACGGTCTGAAAAAGACCAGGTAAAAGTCATAAAATTAACAGCACATTTGGCTGACACCGCGACAACGGCTCTAAAAAAAACATATAACGAGAATTGATTTGGAGTATGGTAGATAATCAAAATCAAGGATTGTTCTACGGCAGACCGGCATTGAAAGCCCTGACTGCCTATGCCGGGGGAATTATTATTGGCCAGTATGTTCTTGTTTTGCCATCGGTTTTCATGGCGTTTGCTATCGGATTGGCTTTGACCGCGTTGGTTTTTCATTATCGACAGAAGGCGACGATATCGGCGTTATTTTTATTTTCAGCTTTATTTGTTTGTGGCATCGCGCAATACGATTTCGCGACTTCGGGTTTTCCGCCAACGCATATAAAAAATATTGCGGAATCGGGAAGCAGGGTAACTATTGTCGGTGAGATCGTTCAGGAGCCCGATATTCGCACCGAGAAGGTATACCTGGTCGTGGATGTCGATTCGCTTCGCTGGCGTAAGCGCGACCTGAATTCATCTGGAAAAATTCTGGTCAAAATAAATCAATTTACCTCGGCGTTTTCATATAAAGACCGGATTATATTTAAAGGCTATCTATTCGCTCCCGGTGGTCCCCGCAATCCCGGCGGTTTCGATTTCGCCCGTTACCTCAGCATCAAGGAAATTTTCGGTATGGTCGTTCTGGCCGGGAGTAATGATATTAAAATAGTTGAAAAACCAATATTATCATGGTGGCAAAAGATAAATGCTTGGCATCTGGATGGTCTTTTTATCAATAATATGGTAGCGCCCGTGAGAAAGGTCCTTCTCAATGGATATCACGAATATCTGCCACCCGATCAGGCGTCGCTTCTGGCCGGTTTTGTGCTGGGGGAGAAGCGAGATATCCCGGATGAGATCGCCCGCTTGTTTACCGATACAGGTACACTTCATTTGATGGCAGTATCGGGCTCCAATGTCGCTATTGTTGTTATATTTTTCATGACGATTCTGTCCCGGCTCGATCGTCGATTAAGAATTATAATCACTCTGGTCGCGGTTATCTTTTTCAGCTTTCTCACCCGTAACGAACCATCAGTGGTTAGGGCTTCAGTGATGGCTGCTGTTGGACTTATAGGTTATTATCGTCAGAAAAACGCTGATTATATCGGTCTTCTGGGATTTGCCGGTTTGCTTCTTTTAGTTCTAAATCCACTCTGGCTGTTCAATGTTGGCTTCCAATTGTCATTTGCCGCTTGTGCCGGTATTCTCTATTTTCTACCAAAATTTACTATTATTGGATGCGGTTCAACCTTCATTACTAAATTTATTCGCTGGGTGTTGTTTATATTTTTTACTACGGTGGCCGCCCAAATCGCGGTTCTGCCTTTAACCGCCGAATATTTCAACCGCTTGCCCCTGGTTGGCATTCTGGCCAATTTGCCGATGGTTGTTCTGGCCAATATCTTGACAATAGCCGGTATTTGCTTTTTGCCATTTATATTAATTGGCGATTCTCTGGCTGTTTTATTCGCCTGGCCATTATCTCAGGTTATGTCTATTATTTTACCGATGCTAGATTTTTTTATGAGCCTGCCTATGGCTGTAATCAATATAAGCCCGCCGGGTGCTTTAAAAATATGTTTATTATTCAGTTTTCTTTATGTTTCATTCGAACTCCTTTTTGCCCGGCGGTTCAGCGTCAAAGGATTTACTCTATTGAGTTTATCCCTAATCGCTTTAACCGTAACATCATATCTCAAGAATCCTGAATCGGACTGGTTGGCATTTATCGATTGTGGACCGGATCGCGTGGCATTATACAGCGATCCTAAAACCGGCGTTTATCTCTGGTATGATTGTCATGAGGTAGGCCAATGCCGTCAAATGGAACTAAGTCTGTTGCCATATTTGTTCAAAGCCGGTGTCAGACATATCGATACAGTTTTTACGAATAATGAGGAAAAGATAAGTAATTTAGCTGAAGAGTTAAGAATCGGTGACATTTTACAGCCAAATGAGATATTAATAATTGATTCTTCGGAAACTGTGGAGAATCCCCCATATTTCTTTACGGAATCTATTTTGAATAAGAGAGTTAAATATGTTGCGATTAAATCCGATAATAATATCGAAACATTAACAGATGGGCAGTTTTACAAATTGTCAACATCTGGAGGGGAGTGCGTACTGGCCGGAGGCATAGCGCCCCATTTTGCGAATAGAATTGGCCAATCGTCGCGAATACTGGAGTTGCCCTGGACCGTACAGCCATTTGGACCGGTATTCGAAAGTATTAGAAAGCACCCTCCGGTTTTGTTGGTTTTTAGTCCAAATAAAGGAAAAATAGCCACGGTGAGAAATTGGCGCGCTTTAACATATCTGAATGAAAGAACTTGGGCTACCAGTATTACCGGCAGTTTTAGATTTAGATTCGAAGGTCGTCAGATCTTCGCGGATTATATGATAAAATTAAACAGCAAAGGCGAATTATCCAGATGAGTTTTACCGGAAATTTAAAAACAGTTTCATTACCGGATATTTTTCAGTTGATATTTTCGACAAAAAAAACAGGCGTGCTGTATGTTGCAAAAGGGGAAAGCAAAAAAGAAATCTATTTCCGGGGTGGTTTTACTATTTACGCTACTTCATCGGCCGAGCAGGATCTGTTTGGAAACATATTGCTGAAAATGGGCCGGATATCCAAGCCCGAATTGACCAAAGTCTTAAAGGAAAAAAGAGACGGTAAAAAAATAGGCGCCGCCCTTGTTGAAAAAGGATTATTCACCCGCGATGAAATTCTCGATTGTCTACGGATGCAGATCGAGGAAATTATATATGGTCTATTCGGCTGGAAAAACGGCGATTTCAAATTTATAGAAGGTAAAACTCCTCCTCCTGAAACCATCCAGACCGAGCTTAATCCCATGAATATAATCATGGAAGGCACCCGTCGAATAGATGAATGGGAAGAACTGAAAAAGATTTTACCGCCCGATGAGGCTATTGTCGAACTCGAGCGTAATCCCATACTAAAAACCGAACAAATCCGATTGGAACGGAACGAAATACTGATTATGGCTCTAATCGGCTCCGGCAAAAAGATGGAAGACATTCTTAGGGAGTCGCTGCTTGATCAATTCCTTACCTGCAAATCTTTGGTTAATATAATGCAAGCCGGCTTGATAAAAATCGGCAAACCCAGATTTGAAGATAAAAAGCCCAATATTGATGAAACCGAGGAACTGATCAAGCTGCTGGCTAATATATATAAGCATAACTTTGGTGTAATTTTAGCAAGCTTGAAAGACAAAATGGGTACAAAAGGTGAAAAAATCTATACCGAAACATTCCAGAGCCGTAAGTCGGAATATCCTCTTTTATCCGATCATCTAACCGGCCGGGATGGAGAGCTTGGATTTGAACTCCTATTTAAAATTGCCAAATCCTTGCCCGATGACGCTAAAATCCATCGCATTATCGCGAATTTCAATGATTTGCTATCTGATTACCTTAATATCATTCAAAAATACTTAGGTAAAAAATTATACAAACGAACGGTATCTCAATTGAAAATTCAGACCCAGAACAACATCAACAGCAAGAAGCAATTAGCGCTGAAATGGGGATTGGAAGAAGAATTCTCGAGGGCATTAAGGAGTTTATAGGAAATATGAAAGCAATGAGACTATTTATGTGCGTTTCCGCCGTTTTACTGGCCGATAAAGCGGCTATGGCCGGCGAATTCTATAAGCTCTATCCGCAATGGCTCGAGTATTCATATCATCTTTTATCGCTAGGGCTTATAGCGACGTCCCTGGGCGTTAGTTACTCGATTTATAGGAATTTAAAGGGTGGCCAGTTGAGCGTGCCCTGGGTTATAATTTTGATTGCTCTATTTGTAATATTTATCAGGACGGTTTTTAGTATTTTGACGATTTTCGATGTACAATTTTTCCAGGCTATTGCTTTTGCCGGACTTGATATTTTGTTTTTTATTTTGCTTCTGATAGGTCTTATTCTGTATAAAGTTGGGTTGAATTGAGGATTAATGGTAGATACCGTCGAATTTATGACGATAATTATTGATAGGTAAGGAAATGAATGTTAATATTGCAGAATTAGATGATCGGATCGCCAAGTGTCAGAAGATTCTTGATGCTGATCCCAACAGCCAAATTTTCGCCGCTTTAGCCGAGGCGTATCGCAAAAAGCTCGATATTAATAAAGCGCTGGAAATTTGCGCCCGAGGTATCGCGATACACCCGGATTATGCCTCGGCTTATATCGTTATGACCAAAATCTATATCGATCAAAAACAATACATTGAAGCCGACCATCAACTCCAAAAAGCGATAGAAGTGGGCGGCCGAACCAGATCGGTTGATTTACTGCAATCAGATATCTATGTTAAGCTGGGCCAGAGTAAAAAAGCCCGAAATATACTGGAGAAACTCCTAAAATCCGATCCGCATAATGAATCGGTTAAAAATCTATTACTGTCGGTCGATAATCCTTCCCTGAAAACGCCCGAGCCTAATGCCGCCCCCGAACCCGCGCCCGGATCGGAACTACCTAAACCGTCAACGCCGCAGACCTTAAAAAGGAGCTACACTTTATCAAATGCCTTAAGCATTATCAAGGTTTTACCCAGGGTTCTGGGCGTTGTGGCGGTGAGTCGGGATGGAATCGTAATTGAGGGCCATTTCGACGGCATGCTTTCAAGAGATGAATTGGGCGCGTTGGCTTCCGGCGCTTTTGACGCTATTAAGCAGGGGATTGACAAAATTAATTTCGGTCACCCATATGAAATACTGATTGAATCCGAACAAATTAAATTATGGCTATATAATCGGGAAGAAATGCTTATCATTATCTCGATGCGCGACGATGTCAATCTTGGTTCCTTGCGATTGAAAGTAAGCGAAATATTTAAGTATACCGAATTTTCATAAAAGGATATCTATGCTGGCAACTACAGAAGTAAAAAAGGAAAACAAATTCCAGGCGACCCTGGAATATCTCGGCGAATATCATGGCGTTCAAAACGCGGTGATATTCGATAGCAATGGCCTGGTAGTAGGCTATCTTGACCGGGATGGCTTAGATGCCGAGCTATTATCGCCATTCGCGCTCTTAATACTCGATCAAATAAGTTCCTTACTAGTCAGGTTGGATGAAGCTCCGGTAAAATCGATGATGCTGAAGAATGATAGTAGCTGGATAATAATCGAGCGGGTCGAGAACCTGATTTTGGCAGTTAGAGCCGGCAAGGAAACCGACGAGCTGTTAAAGGTCAGGATTGGCCGATCGATCGATATGATTAAAGATTGTTTGAAAAAAAACTATCCTCAAGTGACCAGGTAATCTGGAGGGTTTATGTACAATGTATTAAGTGACTTGAATAAAACATCCGGCATTAAAGGTTCTATGCTGGTTGGATCGGATGGCATTATCATTGCCGCTGATCTCGATACTCAACTTGAAGACGAAACCGTTGGGGCGATGTCGGCCTCGATAGTTTCCAGCGTGGGCAAAGCCATGGAGCGCTTGAAAAGCTCCATTCCGGGCCAGATAACAGTCGAAGCCGAACAAGGCAAGTTGTTCCTGGCGGATGCAGGTGTCGGTATCTTGACCGTGATCGCCGATGCGGAAGTTAATATTGGTTTAGTCAGACTGGAAATGAAAAACGCGATATCAAGAATAATCGGACAATAGGGTGGCGCGATGGTATCGATAAATTATGCCTTCAAGGAGATGATCTCCAAGGTAGTATATTACGGCCCTGGTCTTTCCGGTAAAACCACGAATCTTCAATATGTTTTTAAGAAGGTGCCGCAGAATACCAGGGGCGAACTTATCAGCCTGGCTACGGATGCTGATAGGACATTATATTTTGACTTCCTGCCCGTAAATGTCGGCAATATTAAAGGCTTTTCGGTTAAATTCCAATTATACACCGTACCCGGACAAGTTTATTATAATGCCACCAGGAAACTTGTATTGCGAGGTGTCGATGGTCTGGTCTTCGTGGCGGATTCGCAAAATGATAAGATGGATGAAAACATCGAATCGTTGAATAATCTCCAGGAAAACCTGATCGAGTATGGCTATAACCTGAATGAAATGCCCTTTGTAATCCAGTACAATAAGCGTGACTTACCTAATATCGCGACAATCGACCAACTTGAACAACTGCTGAATCCATCGGCGGTACCATACTATGAAGCCGTAGCTACTACCGGTGAGGGTGTATTCGGCACTTTGAAAGCGATCAGCAAGCTGGTTATCGATAAGGCGCAGAAAAGCAGTGCTCAAAAACCGGCCACTTCCAAGACGGCTGTTGTCAGTGCGTCTGATGAACCGGATATCGAGCCCGTGCCCCAACCGGTCGATGTGGCGCCGGTTCCCGAAGTGCAAACGCCTATTACAGTGGCTCAACCGGTACCCGAATCCAAAGCGCCCGAGGAATATAGAGAACCCACTTATGGCGAACTCTCGGAAGATCAACTCGACACATCATCAACAAGCGAAATAGGCGTTGATACGGCCGCCAAGCCAATGTCTTCTGAAGCTCCGGCGGAGAGACCGGCCATTGTCAGAGAATCGGAGACCATGACCAATGTCGTCGTTTCATCCGGACCGGAAGAGACCGAAAAAGAACAGGAAACGAAACCTGCGGAGGATATTGAAGAAACTACCGAACATTCAGTTCTATTGGACGATACCAATGAAACAAATGAGACGAATGAGATCGAAACCGAAGTTTCGAATTCAGTCAGTCATCCGGATATATTAGATGCCGATAGACTTGATAATTATACGTCTGAGCCCGTTGTCGAGGTAGAAGAGGATACGGGCACTGTTTTCGATGAAGAAGCCACGGTTGTGACTGATCCCAAGCAAACAGTCGCATCATTTAATAAGCCGCAAATGGCCGAAAGCGTAAAAGTCAAAGGCAAGAAAAAATCGGGCCTTTTCGGCTGGCTTAAGAGAAAAAGGAAATAATCGAATATTTAAGGAGGACTAAGTGACTCAGGAAAATCAAGTCCTATATGAGGAAGAGATCGAACAGATCGATAAGGTGCTCACGCGCCTGATTAAGGAAGCCGAGGCCAAGTGCGCTTTGCTCGTCGATAAAGATGGCCATCTGATCACCCGGCAGGGTTTCACCCATACGCTCGACACGACAGCTTTGGCAGCGTTATTGGCCGGCAGTTTCGCCTCAACCAAAGAAATCGCCAGACTCGTTGGCGAACCGGAGTTCTCGGTTCTGTTCCACCAGGGCAAGCGCGATCATATCCATATTTCGCTTATCGGGGAAAGAACCATCCTGGTAGTTATTTTCGATGACCGTACCACCATCGGCATGGTCAGATTGTATGCCAAGGAGATTGGCGAAAGCCTGCGAGAAATTTTAAACAACGCCGGCAAAAGCTCAAAAGGTGAAGGTTTGACTCTGGACGAAGAGTTCTCATCTTCAGCGGAGGATAAACTCGACGACATTTTCCAGGATTAAAGGAGTTAGAATTATCATATGGGCGTTGAAATCGGCAAAATGCTGGTCCGGGCCGGAAAGATTTCCGAGGAACAGCTAAAAAAAGCATTAGAAGTTCAGAAAAATTCCAAGGGGAAGCTTGGAGATATACTGATCAAACTCGGTGCGGTTGAGGGTGAAGATGTTATCAGTGAATTTGTAGGCAAACAGCTGAATATCGGCGCCCTCAGGATTACCGACGTTGAATTGAATCCGGATATCGTTAAGCTTATACCTCAGGATATTGCCAGGAAATTTAATGTTATCGCCGTGTCGAAGATCGGCAAAGCTCTCATAGTGGCCATCTCCGATCCCAACAACATATATGTTCTTGATGCTATCAAGTTTATTACGGGCTGCAATATTCAGCCGGTTATTTCGCCCGAATCGACAATTACGAAATCCATAGATCAATACTATGAGGACTCCAGCGGATTAGATTCAATAATCAAAGAGATAGATGACGAGTTAGAGGTTGTTGATACCTCTGAAGAGGAAATCGAGGAATCAGATCTTCAAGCCCAGGTTCAGGATAAGCCCCTCGTCAAATTGGTAGATTCAATTATCGCCGATGCAATTCGTCAGGACGCTTCGGATATTCATTTTGAATGTTATGAAAGAAGGATCAGGGTGCGATACCGAATCGACGGCACGCTTCAGGAAAGAGCCCCTATCCCCTTTAAATATAGGCCCGCAATTATATCCCGCATGAAAATTATGGCCGATCTAGATATTTCAGAAAGACGGCTGCCTCAGGATGGTCGTATAAAAATTAAAATACAGGAAAGAACGGTAGATTTGCGTGTTTCGGTTTTGCCGACTATTTTCGGCGAAAAAGTCGTAATGCGAATATTGGACCCCAAATCGCTGATGGTCGATATGACCAAGCTGGGCTTTCCGAAACTGGCTTTGAATAATTTCAGCAAGGCTATTCAATCACCCTACGGTATGATTCTGGTAACCGGACCGACAGGATCAGGCAAAACTACGACCTTATATTCGGGTTTAAAAACTCTGAATAAAACGGATGTCAATATTATGACCGCAGAGGATCCGGTTGAGTTCAATTTCGATGGCATCAACCAGGTTCTTGTGAGAAGTGATATTGGATTATCTTTCGCCGCCGCGCTGCGATCATTCCTTCGGCAGGACCCGGATATTATAATGGTAGGCGAGATTCGAGACAAGGAAACTGCCGACATCGCGATTAAGGCCGCCTTAACCGGCCACCTGGTGTTTTCCACGCTTCACACTAATGACGCGCCATCTACTATTAACCGTCTGATTGATATGGGCACGCCGCCATTTTTAGTAGCCGCATCGACACGCCTTATTATGGCTCAGAGAATGGTTAAAAGAATCTGCTCATCATGCAAGAAGGAGCAGGAAGTTACGCCTCAGATATTGGAGACTTTGGGATTGGACCAGGCTAAAGCCAATGGTTTGAAAGTTTACAAAGGCGTCGGTTGTACTGTTTGCAATAATACCGGCTATAAAGGCCGAACGGGTATTTTCGAAGTTATGCCGGTATCGCCGGTTATCGAGAAAATGATTATTAATAACGTGGCCACGGCCGAAATTAGGGCTAAGGCTATTGAGGAAGGTATGTTAACCTTGCGGTCAGCGGCCATGGATAAATTGATAGAAGGCGATATTCCGCTCGATCAAGTTATCGCACAATCTATAGCTGATGATTAAATGCTAGGCAAATTGGCCGATAATAAATAAAAAGAGGATAAATATGTTAACGCTTAGAGAATTACTTGACATGATGGTCAAGCAGAACGCTTCCGATCTCCATATAACCGTTGGCACTCCACCTCAGGTCAGAGTCGATGGTAAATTGGTCAGGACTGATCTGGATGTGTTGACGCCTGAGGATACCAAGAAGATTGCATATAGCGTTATGAACGAAAAACAGCGGCTGAAATTCGAGGAGAACTCGGAACTTGATTTGTCTTTTGGGATAAAAAATCTGTCGCGGTTTCGCTGTAATATATTTATGCAGCGCGGAAATGTGGCCATGGCCTTACGTCAAATTCCGCATCGTGTGCCTACTTTTGAAGAGCTTTTAATACCTAAACAAGTCGTTGAGCTTTCGAAGATGCCCCGAGGTCTCGTTCTGGTAACCGGTCCGACCGGTTCGGGGAAATCCACTACTCTGGCGGCACTATTAGACAAGATCAATCGCGAGCAGCATAAGCATATCCTTACAGTTGAAGATCCAATCGAATATTTGCATAGCCATCAAAGCTGTATCATTAACCAGCGTGAAGTTCACGGTGATACTCAGTCGTTCGCTTCATCACTAAAGTACGCGTTAAGGCAGGATCCGGATGTCATATTGATCGGTGAGATGCGCGATTTGGAGACAATGGAAGCCGCCTTGACGATATCAGAGACCGGCCACCTCGCCTTCGCTACATTGCATACTAACTCGGCCGCCGAAGCGATAAACCGTATTATCGATGTGTTTCCCACTACCCAGCAGGAACAGGTTAGAGTCCAGCTCTCGTTTGTGCTTCAAGCGATTGTTACTCAGCAATTAATCCCCAAGATCGGCGGCGGCAGGGTTCTGGCGTTGGAGATATTGTTCGCGACTCCCGCTATCCGGGCGGTAATCAGAGATGATAAAATACATCAAATATATAGTTTAATTCAAGCCGGCCAAAAATTCGGAATGCGGACAATGAATCAATCTTTATACGATATTTATTCATCCCGCAAGGTCGCTCTCAATGACGCCATCAGTCATTCGGCGTCGCCGGCGGAGCTCGAAGAGATGATCAACAGGAAAGCACCGACTATTTCGCAAACTGCAAAACTTGCCTGATAAAACCTGGAGGTTAAAGTGGCGATTTTTGAATATAAAGGAAAAACGGTTGGCGGCCGCGCCGTCCAGGGCGAGCGCAAGGCCAAAAATAAAGCCGAACTCGAACGGTTTCTAAGACGGAATAAAATCCTGGCAACACAGATATCCAAGAAGCCGTCTGAGATAAATATCAAGTTTGGTAGCGGCATTAAGAAAATCGATATATCGAGATTTACCCGTCAATTCGCCACCATGATAGGAGCGGGTTTGCCGATGGTACAATGTCTCGAAATCTTGTCCAACCAGCTCGAATCGCCAGAATTCAGGAAAATCGCGGAGAGGATCAAAGAGGATGTTCAATCCGGTTCAACGCTATCTGAAGCCTTGAGCAAGCACAAGAAAGTTTTCGACGCTCTCTATGTAAATATGGTTGAGGCCGGTGAAATCGGCGGCGCTCTCGATACGATTCTTGTTCGTTTGGCGGGTTACCGGGAAAAAGCCGATAAACTGGCCAGAAAAGTCAAAGGCGCGTTGGTTTATCCAATTGTCGTAGCGGTGGTTGCCGGTGGTGTGACATTCGCCATGCTGGCTTTTATCGTACCGGTATTTGCCAAGATGTTTGGCGGATTGGGCGCCGAATTGCCGGGACCGACATTGATGATTCTAAATCTCTCGAATTTTCTCAGAGGCAATTTACTTACAATCATAATCGCGGTGGCCGCGCTTTTAGTGGGGGCCAAGATTGCCTTAAGGTCGCCTGATATGAAATTAATGTTCGATAAGTTCAAACTCAAGATGCCATTGCTGGGCGACCTGATCAGGAAGAGCGCGATTTCGCGTTTTACGCGTACACTCAGCACCCTGATGTCATCCGGTGTATCTATTCTTGACGCGCTGGATATAACGGCTAAAACTGCCGGAAACCTGGTGCTTCAGAACGCTATCCGCAAATCGATGTTTTCGATCGCCGAGGGTGAAACCATTACGGCGCCTCTAAAAGAATCAGGCGTGTTTCCCCCGATGGTAACCCAGATGATATCGGTCGGTGAGAAAACCGGCGGTCTGGATGAGATGCTGGCTAAAATCGCGGATTTCTATGATGATGAAGTTGACGCCGCGGTGGCTGCTTTAACTTCTATTATTGAGCCCGTCATCATCGTTGTCATGGGCGCCGTAATCGGTGGTATACTTATCGCGATGTATCTACCGATGTTCGAGATTATCGGTAAGATTGATTAAGGTTAAACTTTTTGTGCCCCCGCCGAACAGGTGGGGGCTTTTTTATTATGGAATTCAATCTTAAAAACACGAGAATCTTCACCGGTCTATCGGGCCGGATGGCCTGGATAGTTTTGTCCAGGCTTGTTACCTATGGACTGCTTTTTACCGCCTCCGGCGTTTTCCTTCAAGCCAATGATACGCTTTATCAGGTAATGATTATTTACGGGCTTCTGGCTATCGCGTTTTTGGTATATCTGTATTCATTTAATTTCAAACTTGATGATGTACTTTTGAAATATATGATCGGTATACAACTTGTATTCGAATTTGCTATCGAATCAATCCTGGTCAATCATGTCGGAGGGAATTTTTCACCGTTAATCGTCCTATTCATATTGTCGATTATATCAGCCACTCTGGTTTACGGCTTACTTGGAACTCTGATCGCCGCCACGGCCGCCGGGCTATTCTATGCCGCTCCGATTATTTTCGATTTCTCGATGATAATGCCGGGTATTCTCAAAGCCACGCAATTGACCGGCATGGGTATCTCCTCGGATGAAGCGTTCTACACGATATTTCTACATCTCTGCATGTTTTACCTGATAGCTTTTATTTCAGGTTATATGGCTGAAAAACAGATTTTCGCTTCCCGGGAATTACGCAAGATTAAACTCGAAACCGATGAAATTCTGGAGAATATGAGTTCCGGCATGGTCACAATCGATAGTGCCGGCAAAATGATATATTTCAATAAAATCGCCGGTGAAATTCTGGGCGTAAATCCAGCATTGGCCAAGAGTGCCTCCTATAGTTTGATATTGATGAAGAAATTTCCCGAATTGTATTACAAGATCGAACTGGCTATGACAACCGGTTATACCGAAAATCGCGGCGAGATTACAATCAATGTCGACGGCACGATGATTCCCTTGGGCATATCGATCTCGGTATTAAAAGGCGAAAACAATGAAATCAGGGGAGTGATAGCGGTATTCCAGAACCTGACCCGGGTTAAGCTGATGGAAAAACGCCTTCGCGACGCGGATCGGATGGCGACTGTTGGTCAATTGTCCGCCGGTATCGCCCATGAGATCAGGAATCCACTGGCATCGATCTCCGGTTCGGTAGAAGTCTTGAAAAGCTCGCTTGAGTTAACCGACGATCAGGATAAAACGCTTCTCGAACTTATTATTAAGGAGACTTCGCGCCTCGATGAAATACTCACCGAGTTTCTAAGCTTTGCCCGGATTAAGAGCAATCATGGGCTTAAAACCAATATCCCGCCAATTATCGAGGAGGTAATAGTCCTGGCTAAATCTCATCCTGATTTCAATAAAACTATTGAGATAGAGTACGAATCTGCCGGTGAGGATATCTGGGGTGCCGGCGGTCCAGATCTCTATAAGCAGCTTCTATGGAATTTAATTCTTAACGGTTTTCAGGCTATCGGTGATACCAGGGGAATAATAACTATCTCATGCGCCAGTCACATTGAGCCCAACGGTAAGGTTTTAACGAGGCTGTCCGTGGCCGACAGTGGATCAGGTATCCCGCCCAATTTTCGTGAAAAAATATTCGATCCGTTTTTCTCGACCAAATCCAACGGCACCGGTCTGGGGTTGGCAATTGTGTCCCGGATTGTGGAGGCCCTTGAAGGCAGAATCGAATACGATACCGGTGAAAAGGGTACAATATTCGACATATTTGTCCCGGCTGAATCATATAAGGTGTTGTCTGTCAATGAGAAAGAACCTGTCGCTTAAACCCGGAAAAGATCTATAATCATTAACATAAATATTTTTCCCTCAAGATTATTTTTTTCTTGACGAATGAACATATGGGCAGTATATTTATTGGCAGATATAATATGTGTAGTATATTGGTACTCTGAAAGGAGGGGAATATGAAAGAACTAACGCCGCGTCAACGAGAGATTTTCGAGTACATTAAGGAGTCGGTAGTAGAGATGGGTCGGCCGCCATCGCTTAGGGAGATTGGCGAGAGATTCAAGATCAATTCCACCAACGGCGTGCGCTCGGTGCTGGAGGCGTTGGAACGCAAAGGTTATATCCGACGTAACCGCTACCTGTCGCGCGGAATCGAGATTCTCAAGGAAAGCCCGGAGCACCTCGATGAGGATCAACTTCGCAAGGTGCCGTGGGTAGGCCGGGTAGCCGCCGGTCAGCCGTTGTGGGCCGAACAGAATATCGAGGGCAATTTCTATATCGACAAGACCTTCGTGCCCGGCGAGCACATTTTCGCCCTGAAAGTGGCCGGCGATTCGATGAAGGATGCCGGTATTCTCGATGGCGACTACGTCCTGGTTCGCCGTCAGCAAACAGCCCAGAAAGGCGAGATCGTGGTGGCGCAAATTGATGATGAGGCCACGGTCAAGCGGTTTTATCTCGACAAGAAACGGATCCGCCTCGAACCGGAGAACGCCGATTTCGGCCCGATCATTATCGAGAAGGGCACTCCCGGTTTCGCCATAGCCGGCAAAGTGATTGGCCTGATGCGCAAGATGTAGGGTTGTGTGGGGGAGAGCCGTCCGATTTTATTTACGCGTGGGTCTTGATAATAAAAATCGAACGTTAGCCGTTGTTATAATAAAAATGAAAATTGTATTGATGATGATGCGATGTATTTATGTATTTATTCAATTTAATGAAATGTTACCAACCACCCGTAGGGGCGTCCTAATGGATCTTCGATATTGCATACGCCCAGACGATCGCGAACCGGGGTGCCCCCGCCCCACGGGCGTATATCAATACGCCCCTACGAGTGGAATTTGGCGCGGTGATGAATGATATTCGAAATAATAGACAATACGATTCCCGGCCGCCTCAACGGCGGTCGAGACGGTTACCGGAATACGACTATGGTCTAAACGGTGCCTATTTCGTGACTATTTGCACGCGTGATATACAAATGTTATTTGATGATTCACGTATAAAGCGAATTGTTGAAGATGAATGGTTGGCTACCACCAAGCGGCGGGGTAATGTGATTATCGATGAATACGTGGTGATGCCGAATCATTTGCATGGGATTATTGTGTTTACCAATCCGTGGCCACACCCGGGGGCGTATGTTGGTGATAGAACCGTACGTATGCGGTCCGGAACCACCCAACCCCCGGGCGTATGCGATACGCCCCTACAACACCGATCTGAAAAGCGTGCGCTTAAATCGACGTCACAAACATTGGGGGCTATAATTAGAGGGTTTAAGGCGGCCTCTACCGGAAAAATCAGGAGAATACTTGGTAAATCGGGTTTATGTGTTTGGCAGCGAAACTATTACGAACACATAATTCGCAATGATCAGGATCTGCACGATATTAGAAAATATATAAATGATAACCCCCTGAAATGGGAATTGGATAAATACGCCCCTACGGGTAACCTGTAGGGACCGCACGTTGAATCCGACGGTGGTGCGCCGGCCCTTACGGGGACTGTGTCATGTATCAGGATATCGAAGAAGAAATAGATGTAATCGCCGTATTCGAAAACGGCACCATGAAACCTTTAAGGTTTCGCTGGAACGGACGGGCGATTAAGATCAAGCGGATAACCGGCACCTGGAAAGCCGATGCCGGCCAGACAAAAATCCGCTATTTCGCCGTGCTGGATAGCGCCTCCAATTTTTTCCAGTTGGCTTATGATGAGCGCAATACGCTCTGGGTGTTAAATAAAATCTGGGTGGAGTGAAGATGAATCCTAATCGCAAATTCTGCACCAACGACCGGGGTAACAAGGACAGACGACATACCAACAACCAGCGGACGATAATGCATATCGACATGGACGCGTTTTTCGCGGCAGTCGAGATGGCGCATATGCCCAGCCTGGAGGGCAAAGCCGTGATTATCGGCGGCGACCCGCATTATCGGGGCGTGGTCACCACCTGCTCGTATGAGGCGCGCAAGTATGGCGTGCATTCGGGGATGTCATCGGCCGAGGCGCTCAAACGCTGCCCTCACGGCATATTTATCAACAATGCCACGACCAAGTACAGTTATGTCTCGATGGAGATAATGAAGATACTCACCGATTTCTCGCCGCAGGTCGAACCGTTTTCCGTCGATGAGGCGTTTCTGGATATCACCGAGACAGCCGGCAGGTGGGGTGGCCCGGAGCAACTGGCAATGGAGGCCAAGCGCAGAATCTGGCAGAGCCAGCAAATGACCGCCTCGATAGGAATCGCGGCGGTCAGGTTTGTCGCCAAGATGGCCTCGGGCGCGAACAAGCCCGATGGCCTGACCGTGATTCCACGCGGCAAAGAAAAAGAATTTCTCTGGCCCCAGCCTATCGGAAATCTATGGGGTGTAGGGCCAAAATCCGAGGAAGCGTTCAGGAAAATAGGTATCAGGACCATCGAGGATTTATCGAAATTCCCCAAACATCGGCTAAAAAAGTATTTCGGAATAGTCGGCGATTCGCTTCGCGACATGGCTAACGGTATAGGCGAGGATGCAATCAGTTTCACCGATACCGATCATGATGATAAGTCGATGGGCCATGAGCATACGTTCGGGGAGGATGTAACCGACATCGATAAGATTCAGGGCATGCTGCTTCACCTGGCCGATAAAGTCTCCCGTCGCCTCAGACAGGGGGGATATAAAGGACGAACGGTGACCTTAAAAGTCAAACTATCCGATGCCAAACTCAAAACGCGGGCCAGAACAATCCATAGCTCGACAGATTGCGCGATCACTATATATCAACAGGCCAGGAAGCTTCTGGAAATTCACGGCTTTTTGAAAATCCCGATTAGACTAATCGGGGTTTCAGTCTCGAAACTGGAAAAGGCCCGGCAGGAAATTCAAGCCGATCTTTTAGCCAATCCCGATGAGAAGAAAATTAAAATAGATAAAATAATCGATGACCTTCGTGGTAAGTATGGCGAAAGCTCGATAACTTTCGCTGGGACGCAGCTTTATTAAGTATTTTTTAACCCAAATTGGCTGTTTTTTGTTTATATTTATCTTGCAATTGGATATTATTGTGTTATTTTAATTTCTTACCGTTTTACGGGATAACGGTGAGGTATTGCTATGTTTGAACAGTTAACTGAAAGATTAGACTCGGTTTTCAAGAAACTTACCGGGCGCGGCCTTCTCAATGAAAGCGATGTTAAAGCCGCCATGAAAGAAGTCCGGGTGGCCCTTCTTGAGGCCGATGTTAATTATAAAGTCGCCAAGAAATTTATCACCGACGTGAAGGAACGCGCGGTTGGCCAGGAAGTAACAAAATCGATCAGACCCGGCCATCAGGTGATAAAGATTGTCAATGATGAATTAACGAAACTTCTCGGCCAGAAACAATCGCCTCTGAATGAATCATCTCAGCCGCCGACTGTTGTCATGATAGTCGGACTTCACGGAGGCGGTAAAACCACCCTCTCTGGTAAACTGGCTAAATTGTATAAATCTCGCGGTAAACACCCGCTTCTGGTAGCAGCCGATATCCATAGGCCGGCGGCCAAGAAGCAGCTTGAAATTCTGGCCAAGGCAATCAATATGCCGTTCTATACCAGCGATTCGAATGCCATCGATATTTGCACCGAATCGATCAAGCATGCCAGGGAAAAATTGTACGACCTGGTAATACTCGATACCGCTGGGCGCCTGCAAATCGATGATGAACTTATGGCTGAACTCGAGAGTATAAAATCTAAAACCAACCCGAACGAGGTGTTGTTCGTTGCCGATTCGATGACCGGT
Organism: Candidatus Zixiibacteriota bacterium; assembly: GCA_024231855.1. Taxonomy (GTDB): domain Bacteria; phylum Zixibacteria; class MSB-5A5; order UBA10806; family 4484-95; genus JAAEQD01. The sequence goes on along the minus strand of JAAEQD010000118.1, from coordinate 38,053 downwards.
CAGGAGGCCGTTAATGTGGCCTCATCTTTTAATGATAAGATCGGTATAACCGGAGTCGCCCTAACCAAGATGGATGGCGACGCCCGTGGCGGCGCGGCCTTATCGATTAAAGCGGTGCTTGACGTACCGGTCAAATTCATTGGAGTTGGCGAAAAGCTCGATGCTATCGAGGAATTTTTCCCCGACCGAATGGCCTCGCGCATACTCGGTATGGGGGATGTTGTCACGCTGGTCGAAAAAGCCCAGCAAACTGTTGATCTGGAACAAGCCCAAAAACTTGAACAAAAGCTTCGCAAGGAGGAGTTCACGTTTGAGGATTTCCTCGATCAACTAAAACAAGTGAAGAAGATGGGACCTTTGGAATCGCTTCTGGAAATGGTTCCCGGGATGGGTGGTAAATTAAAAGGCCTTACCATAGATGATAAGGCGCTGCCCCGGATGGAGGCGATAATCTGTTCTATGACCAGTGAGGAACGGCGTAACCCGCATATAATTAACGGCTCAAGGCGTAAAAGAATCGCCCGGGGAAGCGGAACTTCAGTGCATGATATCAATGTTCTATTAAAGCAGTTCACGCAGATGCAGAAAATGGTCAAGAAAATGGCGAAATTTAGTTTCAAAGGTTTTCCACAAGGATTTCCGATATAAAATACGATAGTATAAATACTGACAGGAGGATAAGTGTCACTTAAAATCAGACTACGGAGAATGGGAGCCAAGAAACGGCCTTTCTACCGAATTGTCGCGATCGATTCTCGAAAAGCTCGTGACGGCAGATTCGTCGAGATCCTGGGCTGGTATAATCCGATTGAAATACCGGCTAAGGTTAAATTACATGAAGAGAAGATCTATCAGCACCTCGATAACGGGGCTCAGGTTTCCGATACGGTTTCCAGCCTCTTTAAACAGACTGGTTTGATCGATAAATATCAAAAGACAAAAAAGGGTGAGGATGTCTCTGATATCGAGTTGTCCGAGACTATCAAAGAGAAAAGCAAAAAGAAAAAGAAGAAAACCGCAACGGCTGAGTGAAGAAGCTCACGCTGAACCACTATCAGTAGAAGGAGGCGAATTATGAAGAATTTCATCGAATTCATCGCTCGTGCGCTGGTTGACTCCCCCGATAATGTCGAAGTTTCGGAAGTTGAGGGCGAAAAGACAACTGTCTACGAGTTGAGAGTTGCGCCCGAGGACCTGGGCAAGGTAATTGGACGCAAAGGTCAGACCGCGAAAGCTATCAGAACTCTGATAGCCGCCGTTTCAGCCAAGAAAGGTAAAAGGGCTTTACTGGAGATATTAGAATAGTGTGAGCCCAGATAATAATACCCTGATAGCCTTGGGGTTAATTCAAAAACCCCGAGGCTTAATGGGAGAAGTAGTGGTCAAGCCTTACAGGGATAGAAGCATTAGCTTTCGCCAGGGATTGCCGGTTGTAATCAAATCAATGAATTTTTCTCACCAGAGTAAAATCGAATATGCTAAACAACTTGGCCATCGTTTTGGGGTTAAGTTTGAAGGCATTGGCGACCGGACCGAGGCGGAAAACTGGCGCGAACGCGAGGTGTATTGCCTCTACAGCGATTTGCCTAAAAAGGAAAACGGCGAATTTTACGTTTTTGAACTGCTCGGCCTGAATGTGATAGACGAGCAAAATGAGATCTTTGGCAAAATAAGAGAAGTGTTAAACATGCCGGGAAATGATGTGTTGGTTATCGATAGTCCGGCGGGCGAGGTGTTAGTGCCATTTACCGGTAATGTGATAGAATCGGTGTCTGTTGAACGGCAGGAAGTGAAGATTAGCACAATCAGAGATTATCTGTTATGAGAATAGATATTCTGACATTATTCCCGGAGATGGTTCAAAATCCGCTTGATCAAAGCATTGTCGGTAGAGCCGTCAGCAAAGGGGTAATTGATCTTCACATTCACAATATTCGTGATTACACCACGGATAAACATCATGTCGTTGATGACACTCCTTTCGGCGGCGGCAGCGGCATGGTGATGATGGTTGAACCATTATACCGGGCGATCAAGGCTATCGACCCGGACAATAAAGCGAAGAAAATTATAACCGACGCTTCCGGCGAATCTTTCAACCAAACTACCGCCAAGAAACTTATGCTGGAAGACTGGCTGCTTGTTATTTGCGGCCATTATAAGGGAGTTGATGAGAGAATTAAGGAACTGTTTGATATTACCGAATTATCAATTGGTGATTATGTTTTAACAGGCGGCGAAATTCCGGCGCTGGCTATAATTGATTCGGTGGTTAGATTGGTCCCCGGGGCGATTAAAGAGATATCATCAGCGGAGACCGATTCGTTTTTTGAAGGGCTTTTGGGTTGCCCTGAATACACGCAACCCCGTGATTTTAAGGGACTTAGCGTGCCGGAGCCCCTGACCAGTGGCAATCATGAAAGAATCAGGCAATGGCGATTGGAAAAATCTTTGAAAAAAACACTTGCCAGACGGCCCGATCTTCTTGATTATAGAGAACTTGATGATGAGGAAAAGATGCTTCTAGCTTTGGAGGATAATGATGTTAAAAGTAATTGAAAGCAAATATCTCAAAGAAAAACTGCCTGAATTCAAATCGGGCGATAATGTTCGAGTGCATGTCCGAATAAAAGAGGGCGATAAAGAACGCGTCCAGGTTTTCCAGGGTGATGTTATTGCCAAGAAGGGTAAAGGTATTACCGGTACATTCACGGTCAGGAAAATTTCCGCCGGAATCGGCGTGGAAAGAATTTTCCCGCTTCATTCACCGAACGTACAGAAAATCCAGGTTTTGCGCAGGGGCGCCGTCAGACGATCGAAGCTTTATTATCTCCGTGAACGTACCGGCAAGTCCGCCCGCATCCCGACTAAAGCCAGAGAGAAAAAATAGAGGCAGATGAGGAGGGGGAATCTAAAGCCCAAAATAGTCTGCGGAGTCGATGAGGTCGGCAGGGGTCCGCTGGCCGGACCGGTTGTAGCAGCCGCGGTTGTTTTAGATTCGAAAATCACCATAGAGGGTTTAGCTGATTCCAAGCTATTAAGTCCCGCCCAAAGATATCGCATCTTTTCCGAAATCATGGAAAAATCCGCCGGCTTCGCCATAGCCGGCGTTTCCCGTTCTATAATCGATAAGATCAATATTCTCCAGGCGTCGTTTCTGGCCATGAAACGAGCCATCGAAAAATTGCCGGTTCGGCCGGATAAAGTGTATGTGGACGGCAATTTCGAAATACCGGATCTAAATATATCACAAAAAGCCATCGTCGATGGCGATAAACTAATCCCTCAAATTTCGGCGGCCTCGATATTAGCCAAAGTGGCCAGGGATGCTTTCATGACCGAACTGGCCAATAAATATCCCGAATATGGATTCGAACGTCATAAGGGTTATCCAACTAAGGAACATATCGAAATCATCAAACGGCTCGGACCCTGCGAAATTCATCGACGAAGCTTCCGGCCCGTCTCGCAGATGGCGCTTTGGACCGAGAATTGAATTCGCGGCATAGTTATTCCGGGTTAAGCCGGTTTGTTAAAGTATCTATCCCTTTATCGCCAACAATTAAAATCTGATATTGTTCCTGTCGCCGTAATGTAGTATAATCGTTTTTTAATGAATCGGTGCTTGAGAAGGCTACTATTAAGAGAGACATCTGAATGGCGCAGGATTTAACCCGAGGTTCTATACCCAAACTGACATTAAGGCTGGCCTTGCCCGGAGTGTTATCGCTTCTGGGGATAACGGTCAATCATTTTATAGATGGGATATGGGTTGGCAAGATTGGCCCTCAGGCATTGGCGGCGATTGCCCCGGCCGCGTTTATAATCTGGATTATTTTTTCCCTGGTTGATATCATGCCGATCGGCCTGGTCGCGATTATATCCCGTTATTACGGTGAAAAGAGAATAGATAAAGCCGAGGATGTATCGCAGAAGATTAACCAGTTTATAATTCTCGTTTCTTTTATTTTCCTGGCCCTGGGAGTGTTCTTTTCTCGATATGCCATCGAGATGGTCGGGGTATCCGAAGAGGTAGTCCGTCTGGGCACTATATACCTGGAGATTATAGCTTTTAAGTTCCCGGCTCTGTTTATAGGCGAAGTTATTTTCAGTATTTTCAGGGCTGTCGGCGATACAACCACCCCGATGAAAATTACACTCGCCGCTATTGTATGTAATTTGATTTTCGATCCGCTATTGATATTCGGTATCGGACCATTCCCGGAAATGGGAATTGCCGGGGCCGCTTTGGCTACCGTGATAGCTTATTATATAGCTTTAATCTGGGCGGTTATCGAGATACGAAAAGGTAAGCTGCCTTATAAAATATTTCCCAAAAAAATTCTGGCAATTGATTTATCCCTATACTGGCGCGTGGCTAAAGTCGGTATACCATTGGCGATTTCCGGAGTCGTGTTTTCGGTGGTTTACCTGGTCTTGGCCAGAGTCGCCGCGCCATTCGGCGATTTCGTTGTGGCTTCTTTCAGGGTCGGCCAGCTCATCGAATCGATATCATTCATGGTCTGTTTTGGCTTCGGCCAGGCCACCGCGAGTATGATTGGCCAGAACCTGGGAGCCAGGCTGCCGGATCGAGCCGAGAAGTCCGCCTGGACTGCCCAGGGAATAATTACGATTTTCACGTTGGTTATTTCCTTTATCCTGTTTTTCTTCGCCCAACCGATAACCCGGCTGTTTACCAACGATATTCCAACTATGACCGCGGCGGTTTTCTATTTGAAAATAATCGCGCTATCGCAGGTGTTTATGGGTTTTGAAATCGTACTGGAAGGCGCGTTCTCGGGTGCCGGCGACACTTTGCCGCCCATGCTGGTATCGATTGTCGGCACCGCCATACGTATACCCCTGGCGATATTCCTGGTCGGCCCCATGGGTATGGGTTATCCCGGCATCTATTGGGCTTTGACTATCAGTACCGTTTTGAAGGGGGTTACTATTGCTATCTGGTTTAAACTGGGCCGATGGAAGCTTAAACAGATCTAGAAATAAATATGGGGATTTCCTGAGAAATCCCCATTAATAATAGCCCACGCTTTAATATTATTATAATGATTCGGACTTTTCCTTTTCCCGTTCTTTTTTCTCAACTACATAAGAAATAACCAGCGCTATGCCGATAAATATTGGTATTGTGCTGAACGCCAAAACCCCGTAATCTCCATCCTCAAAGGCGGCTAAAAACGTTGGAATAATGAGTCCGGCGCCTACCGCGATCCAAACCAGGGCTGCCTTTAGTGTACTGATCGGAGATCTTTCTCTGGTTTTAATTTTAAATTCCGGCACTGGTAAACCCTTCTCAACAGCGGCCTTATAAGCGTCAATTTCTATTCTACGCTTCTTTAGAACGGCAAAAATAAGCGCGATAGCGACCGCCGCGCAAGTAGTGAATACTATTGCGACTATCGTGATTGGTACCAATCCATCCATTACAGGTGACATAATTTCTCCTTACTGTTTAATTAAGCATTTGGCTATAAGACACATCAGAAACCAGTTTTGTTACAAAAAATATTTTGACTTTTCATGTAACAAAATGTACGTAATGGGTGTCTTAAGTAATAGATGGTAATAGTTTATCAATTGGCGGACCTGGTTGGCACAGGCGTGAAAAGTATAGCCAGGAATTTCCAGGCGAAAATAGCGATCTCCGATTCGCAGCTTTTAAATCGGGCCAAAGATGGCGATGATACGGCATTTAATGAACTTGTCTGCCGTCATCAGAATTTTATCTATAAATTGGCCTGGGGCTATCTTAATGAAAAAGAGGCTGCCAAAGATGCCACTCAGGATGTGTTTATCAAGGCTTACCAGGGTTTGCCTTATTTTCAAAGCGATTCGCAATTCACGACCTGGCTTTACAGAATATGCAAAAACCACTGTCTCAATCTGCTCAGACGTCAAAAGCGTGAAAGCGAATTAGAATTGGACCGTCCTAACAATACTGAATCTGATTTACCGATGAAATTAGGGCTGAAAAAAATGATAGCTAATTTGAGCGAAGAATACAGGGAGATTATTATTTTAAGATATTATCAGGATTTAAAATATGATCAGATTGCCCGGTTATTGGATATCCCGTTAAGTACGGTAAAAATAAGGTTGCACCGGGCTAAGGCTGAACTTAAAAATTTGGCGGGGGTAGGTTCAAAATGAATTGCGATAATATAGAAAAGGTTTTATTCAGCGATACAGGTGACCTGGAGAGCGTGGTAAACCATCTCGATAATTGCCCGTCATGCGCCGAACGATATAGCGCAGATTTAGAGATGGAATTGGCTTTGCGCCAACTCGCGCTTGAACCCGGAACAGTAGATATCACCGACGATTTGAAAGCCACGATCTATCAACCCCACAGGCGTCTGTCGCGTCTGAGCTTAATTCAGAAATGGGTTTGGATTGCCACTTCCTTAGTCGCCGCTATGGTGATTGCAATTAACCTTCCGTCCATTATCGAATGGCTGCAATTCGGCTACAATGGCTTAATTGCCGCGATGCCGGCCCTGAAAATTGCAAGCGCTACGGATGTCGAAAAATATGCCAATGAGGTGGAATCATCCTCATACTATAGCTATATTGTAATGATTGTACTTGTTTCGGTTGTCGGGATATCGACTTATCTATGGCGTGAGTTCAAGGAAATGGTTAGTTAGCAAAGCAATATTCTTCAATAGAAAAGGGGATGCCTAAATCAGCATCCCCTAAATTATTCTATAAGAAAGACTATCTTCGTCTGCCTATCTCTTTCATTTTAGCTTTTAAATCGTTATCTTCCGCCATTTTCTCCAGCATCATGTCGGCCATGCCATCATGCTTCATGAGTTCTTCGAACATCAATGCGCGATTGGAAATTTGCCCGGTCAGGCGACCAACTGCTTCTGTAACCCAAGCACTATCAGCTAAAAGTTGATTTGTGATTTCGGTTTTAATGGCATCATCCTCCATCATCTTGCTCATCAAATAGCTTTTCATTTCCGGTTTTTCCAGAATCTGGTCGAGCGCTTTTTGTTGGTCACAACCAGCTATAAAAGCCGCCGCCGACGCAAAAACAACGATCAGGATTAATGTCTTTTTCAATTTTACCTCCAGGTATGTTAAGTAATAATTATCATCAAACTTTAATAAAAGATTCCCCTGTCAACTGTCAAGCAATATTTAAAAAATGCTTGACTCATCCATGTAGAATTGTGTATATGGTAATGAATATCAATGTCAGGAAGCGATCAAAATACTGAGCGGGAGAAATTCAGTTTATTCCTGCAAAGCGGCGGTTTAAAGCTAACCTCCGAAAGATTGATAATTTTCAATGAAGCTTTAGCTACCGAAGGGCATTTTGAAGCCGATGATCTATTGGTTATTTTGAAGCAGAAGGGGAAGAAGACTTCTCGCGCTACTATTTACCGGACACTGGAAATTTTAGTGCAAGCTGAAATCCTGAGAAAAGTCTGTCTCAACGGGGAGGCGGTCCATTTTGAAAAAACCAACGATCAGCCCCGTCATGATCATATGATATGCCGAAACTGCGGTAAGCGTTATGAGTTCCACCTTCCCGAACTGCAAGGTATTCAAAATAACCTTTGCCAAAGATATAATTTTCGGATGCAGGATTACTGTTTTCAAATCGTCGGCTTATGTACCGATTGCGTGGAGATAACTCATGAGCAAAGAAACTGATGTATTAGACGAGCATCTAAAAGCTAATAATCTTAAGAAGACCGATCAAAGATTTGGCATACTTGATATTTTCCTGAGAACCGCCGGCCATATATCCGCCTATGAACTCCACACATTAATCAGGAAACAATACCCTAATATCGGCTTTTCAACCGTCTATAGAACATTGAAATTATTCACCGAGTGCGGCCTGGCTAATGAGGTTAATTTTGGGGATGGCAGGGCACGTTTCGAAAAGTCATTTCGACGGGTAAATCATGGCCATCTTATATGCAGCAAGTGCGGCAAGACCAAGGAATTCACTTCCGCGGCCGTTGACAAAGTACAAAAACAGATCGTTGGCGAGCATAAATATAAACCGCAAGGCTTCAGATTTGAGATCTATGGCCTGTGCAATCGCTGCCAATAGCCAACCAAATAATCAATCCTGGTTTCATGATGCCGGATTTTCCTCTGAGAGAACAGAAACTATAATTTATTTCTCGCTTCCGGTTGATCTAACCGGTTCATTCAGGTGAGTTAAATAAAAGTAGGATATTATTAAACAGACTAATGTCACGATAAATAGCACTTTTAAATTGAATATTTCAATTATAATTCCGCCCAACACGGATAAAAATATTGTCGGGGCAATCAAAGTGTGAACCAGGCCCATGGCCATTGCCCGATTATCATCATTGGCTATCTCGAGTAGATAGTTGATATAACCCATATTAGTTCCGCTGAGGGCGGCGCCGTTAAAAAAGAACACCAGGCCGTAGACGAAATATCCGGGATTGTGATAAATCGAAAATAAAGCCAGGGCCGGGGCTATAATTGCCGAAATGGTCGAAGCTTTCAGGACCACCTTGTTGGAGATTCTGTTGGAAAGCCAGGCCCAGAGTATATTTAGTCCCAGAAAGCCGATTCTTTCAAAGGATAGGTAAGTTGCTGCCATCGGCCGGGAAATACCCAGGTTATCGGTTGCCATAATAATATAAAATGGGATTGCCAGAAGAGCCGCGTTAGTTAAGTATCTGGATATTATCAGGCGGCGAATATTGGAATCTCCCTTTAACAGACCCAGGCTTTTTCTTAAATTTCGGCTAAATCCCGGTTTAGTGATTGAAGATGACGACGGTAATTCGCGGACAAACGCGAATGAAGATAATCCCATTATAATAGCTACCATCGAAATACAGTACATATAGCCGAAATTGAGCGGAAAGTCCCATCGATCCAGCATAACCTTTATTACCGGCCCAGCCAGCACCGCCAGTAAACCTCCAAAAAACATTCTGCTTCCAAAAAGCGTGCCCCGCTTGTTGGTTGGGATCATCTTACCGACTATCTCCATGAATGAGATTCCAGCCATCCCCGAAGCTATCGCGTAAAGCCCTATTATCAGTCCAAAACCGATCAATAGCAGACTATGATTGCTGTTTTTTATAGTGAATATCAAAACCAGGCAACTTGCGAACAGCACTATTCTTAGAAAAGAGATTTTGTTGTAATAGCCAAGAACAAGGGGTCTGCCGGCGATATAAGCGCCCATGAAAAGTTGAGGTAAATACCAGCCGAAGCCCTGCAGAGTGGAGAAAAACCCGATTATAACACGCGAATCAGTTAGGCCCGAAATAAATAGCGGTAAGATTGTCGTACCGCTTAAGAAAGCCAATGACAGATTGAAAAATATACCATTGATTATCCCAAGGGCCAGGTTGCGGTTTAAGAATCGATTATTGTGCACTTTGCAATTTTGTTAATAAGGTCTATCAAGTCAAGGAATAGTTTGACCCATGAGAAAGACTACTATATATTTAGCTAATGATTATGTTTAAATATGATCCCAATTACAGGTTAGCCGCCCTGGCTATAAATGTGAAATTTTTTTGGGCGATCTGCTTATCGATAGTAATCCTCTTTACGAATTCGATCCCCACTCAACTGACCTTAGTGGGATTGTTACTATGTCTGGCTTTCTATGGCGGTCTCAAGGCTAATCATTTATTTAAGTATCTCGGATTGTTCTGGCCGGTTTTTTCGATAGTATTCGTATTACATCTTTTCTATCATGACGGCGAAATAATTTTTAGAATTTGGTTATTGAATGCAACGTATAGCGGATTGTTTGCCGGTATTTTTAATCTTCTTCGGTTTATGAATTTCTTGCTTGTAGCCATATGTTTCTTCAGCTGGGCTTCGCCTCTGGATATATCCAGGCAATTCGCCAGGGGCATCGGCCGTATGGGACGGAAGTTTTTCCAGGATATGGCTTTGGTATTTTTTATTGCCATGCGTTTTATGCCTGTTCTCGTAAAAGAGCGAGAAATAGTAAAGATGGCTATGAAAGCTCGCGGTGCTAATTTCGGTGGAGGATTTGTTAATAAAGTTAGAATGAATTTGAGTTTACTTTTGCCAATATTTTCCAGGATCATCGGTCAAACCGATGATGTGGCATCAACATTGGCCTTGAAGGGTAATAACGGTGTTTATTTCGCGGGAGAGAAAGCAAAATCGAAAGGGTCCGATATTCTGCTTATACTTACAGGTCTAGCCCTGACGGTAGGGATAATATATTTTGAATAATTACTGCTATAAAATGATAATCGAATATGACGGCACGGAATTTTGCGGCTGGCAGATTCAACCCCGGAAGCGTACCGTTCAGGATATATTACAAAATGCTATCCGCACGTTCACCCGCGAGAAAATCAAACTTCAGGGAGCCGGGCGCACAGATACCGGAGTCCACGCCCTGGGCCAGGTGGCATCGTTTTCCACTGATAAGTACTTCGAACCGAATGATATATGCTACCGCCTCAATCGAATACTCCCCGATGATGTGGCTGTTAAAAAAGTAGTTCCGGCGAAATATGGATTCGATCCCCGGCGCAATGCTTTCAGCCGTACCTACAGATATTCAATTGCCGAATCGCCCCAGCCTCTGTTTCGTAATACCCGATATCATTATAACCGCCGACTCGATATTCAATCATTAAATAAAACCGCCCGCTTATTTCTTGGTAAGCATGATTTTACATCTTTCTGTCGAAAGAAATCGTTGAAACAGGATAATCATTGTGAGGTTTACCTTTCGCGCTGGTTTCGCTACGGAGGGTCATTAATTTACGAGGTTAGGGCAAATCGGTTTTTACACAATATGGTACGCCGTTTGATAGGGGCGATGCTGGCGGTCGAGAGATCAAAATTAAACTTGACACGGATTAAATCTTTTTTGAATAATAAAGGAAGTGTTCGTTATTGCGTACCGGCAAATGGCCTGGTATTGACCAAAGTGAGTTATAGAAGGGATTACGGATGAAATTTTTCATCGACACAGCGAATATCGAGGAGATTAAAAAAGCCGCCGAACTTGGCGTTCTGGATGGCGTGACGACAAATCCGTCATTATTGGCCAAAGAAGATGGCAATTACAAGGACATTCTAAAGCGTATTTGTGAGCTTGTGGATGGTCCTATCTCGGCGGAAGTGACTGCGCTTGAAGCTGATAACATGGTTTCCGAAGCTAGCGAATTGTGTAAAATACACAAGAATATCGCGGTAAAGGTGCCTTGTACCCGGGATGGCTTTATTGCTACCAAGCGCTTAAGCGATAAAGGGATAATGGTTAATATGACTCTCTGCTTCTCGCCCTTGCAGGCGCTTCTGGCGGCTAAAGCGGGAGCGGCGTTTATATCGCCGTTTGTGGGCAGGCTGGATGATATCAGCCATGTCGGGATGGATTTGATTGAACAAATAATTCAGATTTACGAGAACTATGTGTTTTCGACTGAAGTACTGGTTGCCTCGGTCAGGAATCCGCTTCATGTGGTCGAATCGGCTTTGATGGGAGCGGATGTTATAACGATGCCATTTAAGGTAATCGAGCAAATGGCCAAACATCCTCTAACCGATATCGGCCTGGAGAAATTTTTGGCCGACTGGAAGAAAGTGAAAAAAGATTAGATGATTCCGCGTTATACATTGCCCGAAATGGGGCAACTCTGGAGTGATGAAAACAAGTTTCGGACCTGGCTGGATGTTGAGATAGCCGCCTGCGAAGCCTGGGCCGGATTGGGCAAAATTCCCAAATCCGCCGTGGTGGAAATTAAGCGGAAAGCCGATTTTGATGTTGAGAGAATTCTGGAAATCGAGGAAGAAACCAAGCACGATGTTATCGCTTTCCTGACGAACGTTGCCGAATATGTCGGGCCGAAATCAAAGTATATCCATTATGGTATGACTTCCTCGGATATCCTCGATATTTCGTTATCGATCACCATTCAGAAAGCGGCGGTGTTAATCAGGAAACGCCTGGTTAAGGTAATCCCTATACTGAAAACTTTGACCAGACGCTACGCGAAAACGATTTGTATCGGCCGAACTCATGGAGTCCATGCCGAGCCGACGGTATTCGGATTGAAAATGGCCTTGTGGTATCGGGAAATGAAGAGGAATATCGAGCGCTTCGATAATGCTGTTAAAGGCCTGGCCGTGGGGAAAGTTTCCGGGGCGGTGGGTAATTTCGCCCATGTCGATCCCCGGGTCGAGAGATATGTCTGCAAATCATTCAAATTAAGGCCGGCCAAAGTATCGACACAAATAATTCAGCGTGATCGTCACGCGGATTTTCTCAACGTATTGGCGCTAATCGGCGGGTCGCTCGAAAAATTCGCGACTGAGGTGAGAAACCTTCAGCGCACGGAAATCGGCGAAGTGGAAGAGGGATTCGCCAAGAAGCAAAAAGGCTCATCGGCGATGCCGCATAAGAAAAATCCGATCACTGTCGAGAAAATCGCCGGTTTGTCGAGAGTATTGCGGGGCAACGCTCTGGCCGGTATGGAAAACCAGGCTTTGTGGCATGAACGTGATATCACACACTCGTCGGTTGAACGTGTTATTATCCCCGATTCATGTATTATTATGGATTATGTCCTGAGTCTGTTCGAGAGCGTTCTGAAGGGTTTGGTAGTCAACGTTAAGAAGATGAAGGAAAATGTCTATCTCGGCGGCGGGTTAGTGTTTTCCCAACGGATTCTTCTAACATTAACCGCTAAAATGACCAGCCGGGAGCAGGCTTATAAAACCGTGCAGACGCTGGCTATGCGGGCGAGGGATAATAATGAAAGCTTCAAGGAACTGGTAAAAAGCTCGCCCGAAGTAAAGCGATATATGTCGGATGATGAAATCGAGGAATGTTTCGATGTTACATTTTTTACGAAAATGGCTGATGTTATTATCAAGAGGGCTTTAAAATAATGGCTAAAGAAGGCATATTCTTTTTAATTCCATTTCTGATTATTGCGCTTGTTTTCTTCTATCTGTTCGATGATTCACGCAATATGAGCTGGATATATCTCGGAATCGGCAGTTTCACGTTAGGCTGCATGTTGATGCTTTTCTTTCGCGATCCCGATCGTGAAATACCCGAAGGCGATGATCTTATTGTATCGCCGGCCGACGGTAAAATAGTGGGCATAGAAAAAAGCGGCGACTCGAATGTTATAACGATCTTCCTGTCTGTGTTTAATGTTCATATCAATCGTGTTCCGGTTAGCGGGATTGTTAAACGGCTGAAATACAGAAGAGGCAAATTCAAAGCCGCTTTCAACAGTGAGGCTTCAAGTCTAAATGAACGTTTCGAAATCGAGATAAGTACCGATAAAGGTAATGTGACAGTTCATCAGATAGCGGGTTTAATTGCCCGTCGAGTGGTTTGCCGTCTTAATGAGGGTCAATCGGTGTCAAAAGGCGATCGCTTCGGCTTGATCCGATTTGGCAGCCGAGTCGATCTTTTTTTGCCGTTGTCGGCTCAAATCGATGTTAAGAAGGGACAGCATATCAAGGGCGCGTTAACCGTAATAGGGAGATTGGCTTGACAGCTTATCGTCAAATATTCCCCGGCTTGTTTACGATGGGCAATATGTTTTGCGGATTCGCCGCGATTTTATCCTGTATCAAAGGCGGTAATCCAAATGAGGCAGCCTGGCTGATTATTTTCGCCGCCTTTTTCGATTTTCTCGACGGCATTGTTGCCAGGCTATCCAAAAGCGCTTCCAGTTTTGGAGTCCAACTCGATTCGTTGGCGGATGTCGTCTCATTTTGCGTGGCGCCTGCCGTTTTACTTTACTCATATAAGCTGGTCGAATTCGGTAATTGGGGCTGGATAATCGGTTTTACATTTATCATGGCCGGTACTTATCGTCTGGCCAGGTACAATTTAACGGCTAAAATTGAGGAGAAAGGTAATTTCCTCGGCCTTCCGGTTCCGGTTCCGGCCGTAGCCATCGCCTCGTTTGTAATTTTCTCGGAGCATCTCTGGGGCGAAATCAGGCTTGACCGATTTTTGATTATTATGGTATTTTTATTTTCGGCTTTGATGGTTTCGACTATCGAATATGAGACTATGCCGAAATTCGACTTTTCGGTGAAAAGGAACAGAATAAAAGTACTGGTAATATTCGGCGCCGCGATATTGCTTATGGTAAAAACACGGCTGGTGATGTTTCCGTTAGTGTCTTTATACGCGTTATCGGGAGTGTATAAACTGATTTTTGGACTGATTCAAAAAACCGTTCTCAATGGAGATGGTCAATTGAAAAATGAAGCGGAGAAAGATAATAAGAATGGCTAATTTCAATATTAGGATTGAAGTCAAATTCAAATCCGGCGTTTTGGATCCACAGGGGGAAACAATCAAACATGCTCTTCAAAACCTCGATTATCCCGGGATCGAATCGGTGAAAACGGGTAAGCTATTCAGAGTTGGCCTTGATGCTGAATCCGCCGAAAACGCGTTACAGACCGCCAGGGAATTGGCCGATAAGCTGCTGGCGAATACGGTAATCGAGGATTTTGAGGTGGAGATCGAGAAATGAAATTCGGAGTAGTTGTTTTTCCGGGAGCCAATTGCGATTTTGATTCCTATCAGGCGATTAAGACTACTGGCCTGGGTGAAGTAATCTATCTCTGGCACGGTGATATATCTGTTAACGGTTGCGATGTGGTAATCTTGCCCGGTGGTTTTTCCTACGGCGATTACCTCAGGTCAGGCGCTATTGCCCGATTCTCGCCAATCATGAAAGCGGTCATCGATTTCGCCCATTCAGGCGGCATCGTGATCGGTATATGCAATGGTTTCCAGATATTGCTGGAGGCCGAGTTGTTGCCGGGGGCGATGAGGAAAAACCTGGGTATGAGGTTCGTCTGCAAGAATGTGTACTTGAAGGTTAGAAACGCCGATTCAAGATTTACCAATGGTTGCCCGAAAGATAAAATTTTGAAAATACCGATTGCGCATGCCGAGGGCAACTATTATGCTGATGATGAGACTTTAAGAGAGCTATACGAAACAAATCGGGTGATTTTTCAGTATTGTGACAAGGATGGGGATATCACTGCCGATGCGAATCCGAATGGCGCGCTGGACAATATCGCGGGAATCGTTAATCACGAAGGCAACGTGTTGGGCATGATGCCTCACCCCGAGAGAGCCTGTGAAATGCTGCTGGGCTCCGATGATGGGCGAGTCGTGTTCGAATCGATTGGCAGGGAGTATATAAAATGAAAAAACGTGAAGTCATATTTTTAACCGTAGCTCTGATTCTAGGGGCGGTTGTCGGTGGTCTTCTGGGCGAACTGATCGGTTCGTTCTTGCCTGATGGGGCCGTGAAAACTCTTTTTACCCAATCTATCGATATCGGATTTAAAAACTTCTCCGCCGAATTTTACGCTTTAAGTTTCACTCTGGGTTTTATGGTTAAAATTAATTTCGTTTCTGTCTTGCTGATTATCTTTGTTATAGTATATTTCAGATGGTGGTATATTTAAAAGGATGAGAGGTGATTATGATTGATTATATACTAATCGGTACTCCCGGCCCAACTGAACTCATTATTATTCTGGTTTTGGTACTGATTCTATTTGGCGCTAAAAGAATTCCCGAAATTGCCCAGGGATTGGGTAAGGGGATCAGGGAATTTAAAAAATCGGTGCATGAAATTAAGGATGAAATAGATACCCCGGAGCCTAAACTCGTTAAGGACAAAAAAGAGGCCAAAGCAAAAACCGATAAAACAGAAGACGAAAAAAATGGCTGATTTCGATAGAAAAGATACCCGACCGCCGATATTCTCCGAAACCGATATTAAAGCGATAGCCCGCATATTGAATAACGCGGAAATCTCAAGCCTTCAGGATCATTGGCGAATTAAAGTCGATAATCCCGAGGAGCGTCGGCATCTCTCAATCGATATTTATCCAAGAGCCAGTCTGTCTGAAAAAAAGGAGGGCGCCCTGGTGGCTGTTTATGCCGCGAACAGCCACATTCAGCTTCATGAATGCCGTGGCTACATGATTTCCGATGAACTTGGCGAAGTCACTTTTATTAGTGATGCCGAGGGTAAACTCAGTGGTCTGGTAATCGAACGGGAAGCCGCGTGTTCTTTATATGCTAATGCCGATAAGGACCTATTATCAGATGATTTTACCAAATTGGGCGTTGAGGTAATGCTTTCAGGCGTGGCGTTGTCGTTGGCAGAGGAAATTCTCGATAAGCAGGAATAGGTTTTCTTGTTAAGACCATCTAGTTTCGAAAATTCCCAGTCAATTCCGGGTGTTATTACTTTATTATGCGAATATCATATTTTAAAACTTATCCTTTTAGTAGATTATTAAATCTATTTGACGTTATTCTTATAGAAGATTCCACTTGACGAACAGCAAAAAAGATATAACTTGAGAAAAATGGATCGCTGTAAGATGAGTTTAAAAGAAGGGAAGATTCCTGAAACCTGCTGACTGAATTCTTTCGTTTATAGTATGAAGCAGTTAATAACGGTTAACGGGTAGAACCCGAATTAGGAATGGATGAAATCGGATAAATTGAATGGCGAAAATGGTTTATTTTGATCGAGTAGCGACAGCCTTGTTAGCCCCGGAGGCTAAGAAAGCAGTCGCTAATTTTATGAATGATAGCGTTGGAAATCCATCGGCCCATATTCATTCTGCCGGCATTGCCGCGGGTACTTATGTTGATAAATCCAGGACATCGGTGGCAGGCCTGATTAATGCCGGAGTAAATGAAATATTCTTTACCTCTGGCGCGACCGAATCGAATAACCTCGCCCTGAAAGGCTTTTTATCGGAAAAAAACAGTGGCGAGATAATAATATCCGAAATAGAACATTATTCCATCCTCGATCAAATTAATAATCCGGCCCTGGACCGATTCGATATTAAAACATTGAAAGTCGATCGGAATGGCCTGGTGATACCAGAGAAGCTTGAGGAAATTATTACGGATGAAACGGTATTGGTTTCTGTGATTATGGCCAGTCCTGAAATCGGTGCGGTACAACCAATAAAAGAAATAGCGCGGATTTGTCGAAAGCATGGCGTGACTTTTCATTCCGACGCGACCTCGGCTGTAGGTTATATCCCTATCGATGTTAAAGGCCTGGGCCTGGATATGATGACCTTTTCCTCGCAAACTCTGGGCGGCCCTATGGGTGTTGGAGCATTGTATGTCAATAGTACCATATCTCTTAATCCATTATTCGATGGAGGTAACCAGGAGATGGGATTCCGTCCGGGAACTGAGAATCTTCCTGGTATAGTCGGTTTTGGCGCGGCCTGTCAGGCAATAAGCCCGATGATGGCCGACAAATCCAGCCGGCTTACAGAACTCGGCAGAAAGCTCTGGCGGGGCATCGAGGAAAATATCGAGCATATCGAATTCACCGGCCATAGGGAGAGTCGATTGCCCGGTCATGTCAGTTTCTGGCATCGTTTCGTTGAGGGCGAATCGCTGCTTTTACATCTGAATATGAAAGGCGTGATAGCCGCCTCCGGATCGGCTTGTTCATCGAATTTGAAAGGCAGCGATGAACATGATTTGCGGGCTTCGCATGTCTTAACGGCAGTCGGTGTGCCGGAAGAGTACTGTTCAGGATCGATTACATTCAGCCTTGATTATTATAATAGCGAAGATGAAGTGAATTACGTTATAGATATATTGCCGGAAATCGTCCATCGTCTCGAGGCGATGTCTCCGGTGTATGAGGATTATATGAAGCAAAGAGAGAAACATGGACGGTAAATTTCCTTACTCAGATAAAGTGATGGATCATTTCATGAATCCCCGCAATATGGGCGAAATGGATGACCCTTCGGCAGTGGGTAATGTCGGCAATCCCACCTGCGGTGATGTCATGAGACTGTATTTGAAAATCGACGGTGATACGATATCTGACGCCAAATTCAAAACTTTCGGTTGCGGAGCGGCAATAGCGTCATCCTCGATGTTGACCGAACTTCTCAAAGGCAAGAAAATCAAGGATGCTTTGAAGATATCCAATGATGCAGTCGCGGAAGCTTTGGGCGGATTGCCGCCGGTGAAGATTCACTGCTCTGTAATGGCCGAGGAGGCTTTAAAATCGGCCCTTGAGGATTGGGAGAAGAAGGAAAACGGAGACAAGAAATAGTTAGTTTACCCGGACGATAAATTAATTCGTAGGTATTAGCAGGAGCATTCCATTGAATTATATTGTAGCCAACCTTCCCGATGAATATCGGATCGCCGATGAAGTTGAATTGAGAAGGCGTATAAAAGTCAAAAAGGCAGAGTTAGGCGATAAGCTGGTAATATTGACGCATCATTACCAGCGTTTGGAAATAGTCGAATTTAATGATTTTTTAGGAGACTCATACGCTCTGGCCAAATCGGCCTCGCAGCAGAAAGACGCCGAACATATCGTATTTTGCGGTGTTCGGTTCATGGCTGAGGCCGCCGATATCTTAAGCGATGATGATAAAAAAGTTTATCTGGCCAATCCTACGGCCGGGTGCCCGATGGCTGATATGGCTCCCACTGGACTTGTTTATCAATCCTGGGACTTTATCGAATCGGTTCTGGGTCCCGATAAGGTACTACCTCTGTCTTATATGAATTCAAGCGCTGAACTAAAGGCGTTTTGCGGTAAAAACGGTGGTTTGATTTGTACCTCCTCCAATGCCGATGCCGCGTTTGATTATTGTTTCAAGCAAAACAGGAAACTGTTTTTCTTTCCCGATCAACACCTCGGCCGAAACACTGCAAAGAAAAAGGGAATACCCAAAGATAAGATTGCGCTATATGATATTAATAAGGAAAACGGTGGCTTAACCGCGGCGGATATCGAGCGCGCCGATGTGATTCTCTGGTCGGGATATTGCCATGTGCATGTTAATTTTAATACCGAACAGATTGCCGCGCAGCGCAAAGAATTCGCCGATCTGAAAATCGTTGTTCATCCGGAGTGCGCCGAGGAGGTTGTCGATCTGGCTGACTCCGTGGGTTCAACCTCGCATATAGTGAACTTTGTCGAGCAAGCGCCGATTGGATCGACTATCGCTATCGGCACGGAATTAAACCTCATTCATCGTTTGTCCGTTAATCATCCGGATAAAAAAATCATGAGTCTGGCCGGTAATATGTGTGTTGTCTGTTCCAATATGTTCAGAACATCCCTTCAGGATTTATGTTTCACGCTGGAAAATTTCGATAAAGCCGAACTCGTGCGGGTACCTGAGGACATATCCGAAAACGCCAAAATCGCCCTCGAACGGATGCTTGAAGTAGGGCGTTGATTTGTGGATACAAATATCGACCAATATAATCAGCAATATTTCTCAGAATATGTAAAACGTAGCCCCCGAAAGATAAAACCCATCAATATGCTCAGCCAGTTCGCCATCATCGGTTCTTATCACGCTGTTGGCAATTTCTATATTAGCGGTCCCCGGCGCCCGTCCGGTAAACACCACATGGAAAAGCGGCCCCCGGCCCGAAACGTTGTCGTCCTCTGCGGTTTGTGCTTTACCGATACCGGCGCTGATTCCGCCGGGAATATGGTTGTACAGAAACAGCAGCTCGCCATCGAGAAGGTTTTGCTCTGCCAGGTAGGCGGTTTCTACAGCGACAAGCGTCGTATCAAATAGAATGTCCGTGCCGATACTGAAAACACCTTCCGCGCCATCGAGCCAAACCGTTAAAGTGCAGGCCTCGTTGACTGAAAGAGTGTCGGTGTTCGGTAGGAAATTCAGTTCGAATCTTTGAACGTTGCATAAAAAGGTATCCGTATAGGCTATATTACCGGCGTAGTCGGTGGCTTTTATATAATACTTCATATTGGAACCACTGGGAAGGGGGTATCTTATCGCGTAGAATGAATCGGCCTCGTTTTGGGTAGTTAAATAGAAGTAACGATTCGTTAAATAATAACGAAACTCCACCGAATCTACACCTGACCAGTTATCTTCGACATGAGCGCTTAGAATAATCGTATCAAAACGTGTCGGAAATTCGGGGCTATGAGTCAAATTTGTGATAACCGGCGGAATCGAATCAATTGGAGACGGCTGGGGTTCTTCATTGGTTGCTTTCTCATTACAGCCCGAAATTATTAATGCCATTATTAAAAATGTATGAACCAACAGCGTTCGCATAATTCTTACCTATTTAAGTAAAATCATTGATCTGGTTTCATTAAGTTCGTCTGTTTCCATTATGTAATAATACAAGCCGGATGAAACCACCTCGTCATCATTATTATCGCCATTCCAAACGATTTCGTACTTACCGGCCTCATGAATCCCTGAAACCAGCGATTTTACCTCCCGGCCCAGAACATCATAAATCGTAATCGTGACCTGTGATTTCACAGGGATATCATACCGGATATTCGTATTCGAATTGAAAGGATTGGGATAGTTCGGATGCAAGCTGAAATTCAGTGGAATCGGTTCGAAAATCAGGCTTGCGATGAATTGACCTATTTCATATTGCGGACCCGATTGAGAATCCTTAACCTGATCGTAAATAAATTCGAGTGTTGCTCGGTTAGCTTCGACATCAAAATTGTCGAGATAGTTTGGAGAATTTATGATCTCATGGCTTCTACCCCAGTTAAAGCATATGACATGCAAATCCTGAATATCGACGCGACCGCTGCCGTCAGCATCGGAACTATAAGGAAGATTCTCGCCCCAGGTAGGTATCGTTTTACTCTGCCAACTGTAGTCGGCGTTTATTCTCTCCGGGACCTCAGCATACCAGTTATCGATTAAAGGCAGAATATCGGCCGCTTCAACCAGGCCATTATTGTCAAGATCGCCCGGCCAAAAGCTTGTAGAACCATTGATTATGAAATTGCTTTTATAGATATTGCCTTGATCGTTTGATGTCCAGACTTCGGCAATTGGATAACCCAATGTATCGAATGTTAATGACCTTACTTTAAGACTAGGCGGCAGTCCGGATGATACGCTTATCCAGTTGTTCCCCTTGTCCGCCGAAACCAGAACTCCATCATCGCCGGTGCTTAAATACAGGAAGTCGTTTTGATCAACAGTAATTTCATATATATATTTATACCCCAACCCTAAAGATGTCCATGATTCCCCGTCGTCATAGGAAATGAGAAGATCGTTATCAATGCTCGTGTGAGCGTAGACCAGGCCGGTTGAATCGGTCGCGATGCATCTCAGAACGTAATCGAAATCATGAACGAGTTCAAAGGTGTTTGTGTTTTCAACAGATCTATATAAGTGCATTTCCCAGAAGGCGTAAATATAACCATTAGGGCTGAATGCGAATTGATCTGAGGAGCTAATCCCCTGATGTATCCAGGTATTTCCATTGTCTGTTGATCTAAATACGCCGCCGCGATCAGTGCCGAGATAAATATCGTCATTAATATTTATATCGATTGCTCTAAGGTAATAATGTTCGACTATCATTTCCCAATTTGCCCCATGATCCAAACTAAGAAAAATACCAGATGCTCTGCCAGCAACATACACATTTCCCATGCTGTTAATCGCCATATCTTTAAAATTGAAAGCTTTCAATCTGGTAATCGTCCAGGTTTTGCCACCATCGTCCGTTCTGTAAACGCCTTCGGGCTCATTCCCAGCATAAACATATCCATCTACGCTGGCAGCGATTTTCATGAGTTGTGGTCGTTTCGGCCCGATACCTGTCCAGCTGTTTCCATTGTCAGATGAATACCTGACTCCATCACATCTGGTACCGATATATAATTCCCCGTTGCCTGTTGGAAGAATATGAAAGATATCATGAAATTCCTGGAAATTAGCATCCCATGTTTCACCAAAATCAGTTGAGCGGAATAAACCGTTTAAATATGTACCAGCATAAACATAACCCGAATCATCAATTGCCATTGTTGAATAGTCATAACCTTCAGCTATTTGTTCCCAGCTTTCGCCGAAATCCTGCGATCTATAGATGTCACCTGGACCTCCGTTAGAGCTGTGCGTACAAGAAAATAGATTTCGGTCTAGATCAATAGACATATAACGATGCACTCCCGAGACGGCCGTAGAATCCCATGATTGCCCATGATCGAATGTTCGATAAATATAGTTACTTCCCCCGGCAATCAGAGTATCCGGCGGTCGAATAATAAGTGAAGCGACTAACGAGGGCGGTTCCATTAATGAAATCCATGTATCTGCGCTATCCTCTGAGTAAAAAATACCGCCGCCACTCACGGTATATAGCTTATTTGGCGGAACAAAAATAATATGAATTGGTAAGTTATAAGGATGATTTGTTGATTGCCAAGTTTGACCATGATCGGTTGATTTAAGCAATCCCGCAGAATGGCTTCCTAAATATACATTGTTTTCGGAATCTACTTCTATAGAGGAAACATTTTCAATAGTGAATTGCTCCCAGGTCATCCCATTATCCAAAGATCTAAATGGTCCGGCAAATATGTTACCTTCAGAATCCACTTCTGCAATGCGTATTGTCGCGGTATATGGTCCATTTACCGGCCGCCAGAAATCCTGTGATAATGCCGGAAAGCTACTAAAAATTAAGGCTATTAAAACTAGGGCTGCCCTTAATAAGTTATGTGCCCGCTTCATTCTAATCAAATTCTCCAGTGCAACCTGCAAGTATTCAAATCCGCTTAAGGTTTGAAGCTTTCTACAATTATCTATATTAATAATATAGTAAATGGTGATTATTATTCAAAGTTATTTCTGTGAATCTATTTTTTCTTTCGCTATCTCACTACAGCTCTTGATATTTTCGGTCTGAAAATCGAACTTAATCCGGGCAGTCAGTTCCGTGCCCTCAAGGCCGTGGCTGATAGTATCGATCAAACAATGATTATCCGATCTGCCTTCCCGATGGCCCATTAAAACTTCCAGGCCGCTTTGCACGGCCTGTAGATGCTTTACCTGAAGATATTCATCGGTATTATCCTTCGGCGGCTCCTCAGGGCTGAGTGATTCAATCGAAACTGCGAGTATTTCATCAGCAGTTCGGCCTTTCAATATATCTAATAAAAGCGCGCTATCGGCGACAGCCCGGTCACAGGTCAGTTTCTTCAATGAGTAATCGATTAAACGGCCGTCGTTATCGAGGCTGATTTTGAGTATTTCCGTTAAATCATTGCAGGACATTTTAAGCATTGGCTTTCAATTTTTCAATTTCACATCGATACTTTTGAAGATGTAATATTAATAATTTCAACTAAAATCGCCAGTATAAAGTTCGTCTGATATATAAAAGCCCGCATATTTTTCACGATGGCTTTGAATGATATTGTCTGATTGTAGAAAAAGTCCACAAAATGTAAAAAGCAGGTTACCAATACAGGCAACCTGCTTGATTTTCGATCATTACTCAGCTTAGGAAGTCTCTTTCAGAAAATTCCTCAAGACCGTGTGGAGGATTCCGCCGTTTCTGTAGTATACCACCTCAATAGGCGTATCGATTCGGCAAACCACTTCGAAGTTCATCTTGGTGCCGTCCTCACGGACCGCGTCAACCTGCACTTTCTGAAGCGGCCGCAGATTATCATCGATATTGATCGTGAATGTCTCTCTGCCGGTTAAGCCCAGGTTTGTAACATTCTGTCCGTCTTCGAATTGAAGCGGCAGAACGCCCATGCCAACGAGGTTACTTCTGTGAATGCGTTCAAAAGATTCGGCGATAACCGCTTTAATACCTAACAGGTAGGTTCCCTTGGCCGCCCAATCGCGGCTCGAACCCATGCCATAATCGATGCCGCCCAGCGCTATGTTCGTTATGCCGGCTGTCTTATATTTCAGGGAAGCCTCATATACCGACATGACCTCGCCGGAGGGAATATGGGTTGTCCAGCCACCTTCGGTGCCGGGCGCCAATAAGTTTTTCAACCGGATATTGGCGAATGTTCCGCGAGTCATTACCCGATCATTGCCCCGGCGGCTGCCATACGAATTGAAGTTTTTCGGTTCGACACCTTTCTCGATTAGGAATTTGCCCGCCGGGCTGTCATGAGCAATAACGCCGGCCGGACTGATATGATCCGTAGTCGTGCTGGCGCCTACCATTATCAGCGCTTTGGCATGCGCAATCGGACCGATTGGCTTGGGTTCGGCGCCCATTTCAACGAAAAACGGCGGCTCCTGTATATAGGTGCTATCGTCCTTCCACTGGTAAACCGCTCCGCCGCTGACAGGAATATCATTCCAGATCTGATTCGATTGTTCGATACCATCATAAGCCGTATGGAATGTATCCGGATTAAGAGCTTTGTCGAGATGTTCGGCGACCTCGGCTTGAGTCGGCCAGATATCTTTGAGATAAATCTCATTGCCGCCCGCGCCTTTGCCGATTGGATCGTTCAGAAGATCGATATCGACCGTACCGGCGATCGCGTAGGCCACGACCAATGGAGGAGAGGTTAGATAGTTGCCCTTTGTGTGAGGGCTAACCCGGCCCTCGAAATTACGATTGCCCGAAAGGACGCTGGTGATTACCAGATTGCTCTTGTTGGTAGCTTCGACAATCGGTTCGGGTAGCGGGCCGCTGTTGCCGATACAAGTGGTGCAGCCATAGCCGACATTATAGAAACCCAATTTCTCGAGATGGGGGATGAGTCCGGATTTTTCGAGATATTCGGTGACGACTTTAGATCCCGGAGCCAGGCTTGTCTTAACATAAGGCTCTACGCTCAATCCGGCCTCGACCGCCTTTTTGGCTAAAACGCCGGCGCCAATCAATACCGATGGGTTGCTGGTGTTGGTGCAACTGGTTATCGCGGCTATGACGACAGATCCATGTTTAAGCTCGCCCTTTTGACCGTTGAATTCGAATTCGCTTTTCGCGTTAAGATCTTCTTCTTTTAGGTTAAAGCCGAATTCCTGCGGTGGCGCGGTTAATGATCCATGCCACTGCTTTTGCATTTGTTTGAGTTCAATCCGATCCTGCGGCCGTTTTGGGCCGGCCAGACTCGATTGTGTTGTCGAGAGATCGAATTCGAGTGTTTCTTTGAATTCGGGTTCAGGTGAATCATCGCCGCGGAACATACCCTGAGCCTTGCAATAGCGTTCTACCAATTCGACCTGCTCAGGCGAACGGCCGGTCTGCTTAAGGTAGAGAAGCGTATTGTTATCGACAGGGAAGAAGCCCATTGTCGCGCCGTACTCGGGTCCCATATTGGCCAAAGTCGCCCGGTCGGAGACGGTCATCGAGGACAGTCCGGGGCCGTAGAATTCGACGAATTTACCGACAACGCCTTTCTGACGGAGCATCTGGGTTATCGTTAATACCAGGTCGGTGGCGGTTGTGCCCTCGGGAAGTTCGCCGGTGAGTTTGAAGCCGATTACCTCCGGCATCAGCATATAAGTAGGCTGATCGAGCATGACCGCCTCAGCCTCGATACCGCCGACTCCCCAGCCTAAAACGCCCAGGCCGTTTATCATAGTCGTGTGCGAATCGGTACCGACCAATGAATCGGGGAATATATATTCGCCATTGCCGATTTGGCGACGCTGAACCACATTGGCTAAATATTCGAGATTAACCTGATGGCAGATGCCGCTGGCCGGCGGTACTACCCGGAAATTCTGAAATGCCTGCTGGCCCCAGCGCAAAAATTCATATCTTTCGCGATTTCTTTCGAATTCGATTTTAGCGTTATCCTCGATAGCCGAGGGGGAGTTGTAGACATCCACCTGGACGCTGTGATCGATAACGAGGTCAACCGGTATCCGAGGGTTGATCTGTTGCGGATCGCCGCCCAGACGCGCCATAGAGCTGCGCAGGGCCGCCAAATCGACCACCGCCGGGACACCGGTGAAATCCTGAAGCAGCACCCTGGCGGGCTTGAATGGTATCTCGCTTTTGGCGGGATTTTTCGGATCATAGCCGGCCAATTTCATAACATCGTCTTTGGTAATCGACAAACCGTTTTCGGTTCTCAGCACCGCCTCCAGCAGGACTTTAATAGAGTAAGGAAGCCGAGAAATATCGGCTACACCGTCCTCGGCCAGCTTCTCCAATCTGAAATAGAAAGCCTTGCCGGAGCCGGTATCGATCTCGGCCCGGGCCCCAAATGAATTTTTATAATTAGAATCTGCCATAATCACTCCTTGTTCTATTGTCAATTATCAAACGTTTGCATTTTCAATCCCCTGAATTTAACATTACTTATCGTGGATGTCAATTGTTGCGTCTGGTTGAAAATACAAAAATCTGACGATATATTGTCCAAATAGTGATGTTTCTTAAAAAAGTAAAAGTATTTTGACATTGATTATGAGACAGTATATATTTCCCCGGTGTGTGGGATAAGCAGTTTAGAATAGCAAGTTATTTACAATAGAGCATGGGAATAATGAACAAATATATGAAATTCGGAATGCCATCATTACTAGAGCTTGACTCTTTAGAACAAAACGTAGCTTTATGCCGCAAGTTGGGCTTATCATTCATTGAAATAAATATGGATTTACCTCTATTTCAAATCTCGGATTTGAAAGCCATGCGGCCCTTTTCCGATATAGAATTAACTCTTCATTTACCGGAAAAACTTAATGTCTGGGATTTCAACGACGGTATAAGAGAAGCCTATTTAAAATTACTGGAAAACAGTATCGAAATAGCTGTGGAGAAAAATATAAAGATTCTCAATATGCATATGAATTCTGGTATTTACGTAACTCTGCCAAATGAGAAAGTATTTCTTTTCAGCAAGTATAGGCATGGATATTTAGAGAACAATAGAGTATTTGCTGATAGGATTTCAAAGAAACTGAGCGAGACGGAGATTACAATATGTATTGAAAATACAGGCATTTATGATAACGACTTTATTTTCGAAGCATTACAGCAATTATTAGCGTTTGATTGTTTTAAATTAACCTGGGATACAGGGCATGATTACTCAAGTGGTTATAAAGATACCGTATATATTAAAGAGCATTTTGACAAGGTCAAACATTTACATTTACATGATGCTATAGGAAATAAGGATCATTTGGAATTAGGTGAGGGAGAATTGAATATATTGGATATTCTCTCTGAGGTAAGGGATAGTGTAGAAAGGGTTGTTATAGAGACAAAAACGGCTACGGGACTAATTCAATCAATGGAGTATTTGAAAGAAAGATCGCTTATTTCATAACAATCCACTTTCCGCGCAGGCCGTGGCTCATCGTAACCTGATTGTCGAAAGTTTCAGGTCACACACTTAAAGCAGTTATGTTCAGTCAGGTCGTAGCGAAGCGTGACCTGGCTGCTACTTTAACAACAGCATACTCTTTGATTCAGTAAAATCACCTGCCTGAATTCTGTAGAAATATATCCCCGATGAAACATCGCCGGCATTCCAGGTTGCTTGATGATAGCCTGCTTGCTGAGTATCATTAACAAGAGTTCCAATCTTGCGGCCCAGGATGTCGTATATATCGATTGTCACTTCTGAGGTTAGGGGCAAATCGTATTTTATTGTGGTTGAGGCGTTGAATGGGTTGGGGTAGTTTTGTACAAGCTGATATGTCCGAGGCAAAACAGAAATGTTTTCATTGATTCCCGTGACCGCGTCAATCCTGATCACGTAGACATCAAACTCACCGCCGTTATAAGTACTGTCACATGCATTAACAATTGGGAAGTCGGAGGAAGCCGTGCCGCCGGTAACATAGACGGCGCCATTGCTGTCAGCCACTATTCCTGAACCATAATCCGAATTACCTCCTCCCAGATAGCTGCCGAAGAAAAGAGAATTGCCTTCGGGAGATAATTTGGACAGGAAACCATCACTAGTGCCATGTATAGTATCACCGCCTGAGATAGGATTAGCCGTAGGGAAGTCGGTGGAATGCGTTACACCTGTAACATAAGCGCAGCCGCCGGCATCTGTCGTTATGCCCGTTCCATATTCATATCCATCCCCGCCCAGGTAGGTGCTGTAAACCAGATAGATGCCGCTTACGGAGAACCTGGTAACGAAAACATCGTAATTATACTGATAAAACTGAATGGGATTCAAGGTGGGAAAGTCGATTGACTCTGTATATCCCGTGACATAGGCAAAACCACTGCCATCTACCGTAATGTCACTGCTAGCGTCATGGCTACCTCCCCCCAGGTATGTACTGTATACCAGGGAGTTACCTGCTGTATTTAGCTTGGTTACGAAGACATCCCAATCTCCACCATTATAACTTCCATCATAGGGATATAATGTGGGAAAATCAGTGGACTTTGTCGTTCCGGTTATATACGCGTAACCACTGCTATCTACCGCTATACCCATACCATACTCAATGTAACTCCCCCCGAGATAAGTGCTGTAGATTAGGGAGATACCATCCGGAGATAGCTTGGTGATGAAAGCATCCGAGAAGCTTTGATTCGTTTGATACGGATTCTCGGTTGGGAAGTCATTGGAGCCTGTATCCCCGATGATATAGGCGCAACCGCCGGCATCTACCGCAATATCTCGGCCGACCTCATCATGGTTCCCCCCTAGATAGGTACTATATACAAGGGAATTGCCGCCTGAAGAAAGCTTGGTTACAAAGACATCCTTATAGGATTGATACATTTGATAGGGATTAAAAGTAGGAAAGTTAGTGGACTTGGTATATCCGGTGACATAGGCATTACCGCTTCTGTCCACCCCGATGGCATAGCCTTCATCGTGAACTCTCCCGCCCAGGAAAGTACTGTAGACGATAGAATTGCCGTCTGGAGAAAGCTTGGTTATGAAAACATCCCAGCCAACCGGATCTGTCTGATACGGATTTTCGATGGGGAAATCGGTGGAGAGTGTTCTGCCGGTGATATAGGCATTGCCGCTGTCGTCTACCGCGATGGCGTTGGCGCGATCCTCTAAACTCCCTCCTAGGTAAGTGCTATAGACAATTTCCGGATCAATAACCAAACTTTGAGAGGGATCATAATCATCTACCGCAAAGCCGAAAACACCCGGCGCCAGTATGGTATACCTGCCCGTTACCTCTCGTTTGCTGTTTCCGATTTGTTGGTACACTAATGGTATATTTTCGTGGATAGGACCGAATGAGGTTGCCGCTTCAAGGTCGCCATTGGGAGTGATGGCCAGATCGTCCGCGCCTTCATATCGAATACGTATCTGGGAGAAATCCGCCCCGGGATGGACTATGAAATCGTATTTCATACCTTGCCCATTGCCATGATATTTCAGATCTATGCCAGGATAAATATCTTTGTAGGTTATCGATGAATAATTCGGCACATCTGTACGCCATTTCGACTGATCATTGCCGTAGTAATAGTTATTGTTGTGGGAGAGGCGATTCTCGCCGATGATCTCAGCGTCTGGATTAGCGCCGATGAGCCGAGCACTTATTACTATAGATTCCTTCTTATAGCGGGGCTTATCAAATTTATCCGGCATGTCGGGCATATCTGGCAACATCAGCCTATCATCTTCGAGGAGTTCATCGGTATCGCGTGTGAAGACATAAGCTATCTCATCATTGCAAAACCAGAAAGTGGCCCCGCCGGCAGTGGCTTTGAACAGAGCTTTTTCATGCCACTGGCCGCGATTTTCGGTGAAGGTTAATGGCATCGATGAAAGATTTCTCATAGCCATTTGTTCCTGGCTTTTATTATTAAAAGCGAATTGGGCATAGGTGTCTCCAGCTAGTACTAGTGCACTCACAAATAATATTATAATGCTGAATCTTTTCATCGTAGCCTCAATTCTCTTATGCTTACCTAGATTCATCCATATATAGTGCTTGTGTTACTATGTTATTATTGAGACTCATCCCCATAAGTTACATAGACATTATATGCAATTTTTATATGAAAGTCAATATTTAATCTACTAAAAAGTAGCGAATAGCTTGAAACTCAAGTTGTCAAAGATTTTCAAAATTTTAGAAACCCCACATGGGGCAATTATCGTATATAACGATATGAATGTAGATATTACGGGGATAATTCAATTGCCATTTAATGACGAAATTGTTATTGTATATTCTGTCATGCTAGAGCTTTTAGATTTTTCCTTCATTGCAAATAATCAAATAATCAAATACATGGAGGTTTCATGAGTAGGATTTTCAAGCTGTTAATCATTATGTTCGCCTTTCTGGCGGTTCTGGCGCCAACTGATCAGATTCACGCCAAAAAGAAAAAAGACAAGGATAAGGAAAAAACCAACGGCAAGCCATTCGAGACGGTCATCAAGGATTATGAGAAGATCGAAGGCTTGTTTAATTTCTATATTAAAGCCGATGAGGGCAAGGTCTATATGGAGATTAAGCCCGATCAACTGGGCGTTCTTTATGCCTGTAATATCACCCGTTCGGCCGGTGACGGTTCATACTACGATAATGGCGCCGATCAAGGGGAATTCCCGTTCGAATTCAAACAAATCGGCAAGAAAATCCAGATGGTAGAAAAAAACCTGCGCTACCGGGCTGACAGTTCGGCGGCACTTGCTAAGGCGATTGACAGGGGAGTGAGCAATTCGATTTTTGGCGTAGCCAAGATTGAATGCGAACCTCAAAAAGATACCAAGGCTATCCTGGTAGATCCTTCGGGATTTTTCATTCAGGATGTTAATAATACGGGCTACTATCTTGGCAAGAACCGTAAGCTGGAATATTCATTCGATAAAGACAATAGCTATTTCGGGACTATCAAATCGTTCCCGCTAAATGCCGAAATCGATGCTATTTATCATTTCAAAACCAAGAAGCCCAATGACGCTACCAGCATTCCCAATCCTTACAGCATGATGCATACCTATCATTTCTCGATCTCGGCCTTGCTCGATACAGGTTATAAACCTCGCTTTGCCGATGACCGTGTCGGTTTTTTCCAGACATTGTATCAGGATTATTCTAGGCTTGATACCGAAACGCCTTATGTTCGCTATGTCAACCGCTGGCATCTGGAAAAAGCATTTCCGGAATCAACGGTATCGCCGCCTAAAGAACCGATTGTTTACTGGCTGGAAAATACGATTCCGGAAGAATACCGGCCAGTGGTCAGAGAGGGAGTTCTTCTTTGGAATCAGGTGTTCGAGAAAGCAGGTATCAAGGACGCTATCGAAGTCAAGCAGATGTCGGATACCGCCAGTTGGGATCCCGCCGACGCTCGTTACAGCACTATTCGCTGGGTGGTATATCCGGGCCGATCTTACGCGGTTGGCCCATCGCATACTAACCCTCTCACCGGTCAGATTTACGACGCCGACATCAGAATTTGCGTCGATTTCATCCGTTGGATGTACACATACTCCGATTACTATGTCGATCCTCTGGCCGCCGAATCGGATGATATGAATTTATCCGACGAAGGTTTATCAAACAGATTTGGCTATTGCAATTATGCCGAGGAAGCCGCTAAGGATGCGGCATTTGCCATAAATATTCTTTCGGCCCGTAACGATTTCGATGGTGCCAGCGAGGTGACCGAAGAGTTCGTGAAGTCTTATATAATCGATCTGGTTACGCATGAGGTTGGTCATACCCTGGGGCTGCGGCATAATTTCAAAGCTTCGATAATTCACAAAAACGATCAGCGTCACGATAAATCTATCACCGGCACTTTGGGTATAACCGGTTCGGTAATGGATTATAACCCGGCCAATATCGCCCCCGAGGGTATCGAGCAAGGTGATTTTTGGCATACCATACCGGGTACCTATGATTTTTGGGCTATCGAATATGGCTATAAGCCTTTCGGGGCTGAAACGCCGGAAGATGAACTTGTTGAATTGGAAAAAATCGCCTCTCGCAGCGGTGAACCATTTCTGGCTTATGGTACCGATGAGGATGTGTTTGGCAACTCGATGAGAGGGATTGACCCGTTATGCAATCAACGTGACTTAAGCGATGATCCCATAGCATTTTATAGAGATGAGATAGCGCTTTCAAAGGAGTTCTGGAGCAAGATCGAGGCAACGTTCGAAAAACCCGGCAATCGCTATCAAAAAATGCTGACAGCTTTCAATCGAGGTTGGCGGTCGTACTATTACGCGGCTCGTATTATACCGAAATTTATCGGCGGTATTTATCGCAATAATTACCATATTGGAGATGCAGACGGCAAGCTGCCTTTCGAGCCGGTATCGGCTGCCCGTCAGAGGGAAGCCATGCAATTTCTTAAGGATAATATATTCGCTCCGGATGCTTTCGGATTTCCGGCGGCTTTGTTAAATAAGTTACAGCTGGAAAGGCACGAGGATTTTGGCTGGTCGGCGGGCAAAGTCAAACGCGTCGACTTCCCGATACATGATAAGATATTCTCGTATCAGAAAGAACCCATCGACCGCCTATTCAATCCGACGACTCTTCAGCGAATCCAGGATATCGAACTTCGCTATGAGCCGGATCAAGAGAAGTATACGATGACCGATATGTTCACGGATTTGCGCCGGGCTATCTGGCGGGAAATCGTGACCAAACAAAAGATTAACAGTTTCCGGCGCAGACTACAAAGATATCATCTCGACAAAGATATTGCTATGGTTCTTAATAATCTCCCCGGTATCCCGGAGGACGCCCGAACCCTGGCTCGCAACGATTTGAAAGTGCTGCAGGGAGCGATTCCTAAGGCCCTGGGTAATCCCGCTCTCGATCTGGTTACTAAAGCACATCTGGAAGAGTCCAAAGCGCGTATAGATGCCGCCTTGAAGGCTGGTATCGAGAGAAGTATCGGCCTGGTTAAAAAGAAATAATCCGATTTGCAGAGTACATTCAAAAGCCCGCAAGCTTAAGGAATTGCGGGCTTTTAAACTGAAGCTGATGCACGAAAGATATATGAAACCATTATAGGGTTTTCGGCGTTAGTCTTATTTGGTGAATATTGTCGCTATTTATAAAAGCCAAAGTTCTTAGGAGGTTATTAAATCTTGACAATTGTAGGAAATCTCCATATTCTTAAGCATGATTCAGTTAACTAAAAGGTATGATTTTGTTTATTTTTAGGTTGAAATCGTCAGAAATAATTATAAATTGTCGATTATACTTTGTCATCCGGGGAGGAGTAAATAATTTACGGGGCAACATTTTAAGATGAAAGTAGTAGAATAAGTATAATATGAGGAAGAATAGTTTGCCTGACACATTACTCTCCAGGCGCAAAAGTGAGCATCTGCAAATCGTGGCAGATCAGGATGTCGCCTATACCAGGGGGACACTTTTAAATAATATTCAAATCCCTCACCAGGCATTGCCCGAATTGAGTATCGATGATATCGATATGTCGGTTAAGTTTTTCGGTAAGAGTTTAAAAGCTCCATTAATGATTACCAGTATGACAGGAGGCGCTGAATTCGCCGGCAAACTTAATCATTCATTGGCGGAGGTTGCCCAGGATCAGGGCATAGCCTTTGCGGTCGGCAGTCAGCGAATAATGCTTCGTCATCCCGAAGTAACCGCTGATTTCACGGTTCGCTCAAAGATTCCGGATGGAGTTTTGCTTGGTAATATCGGCGCGGTTCAACTTCAGGAATATTCATCCAATACAATTGCGGGATTGGTGGATGCCATAGAAGCCGACGGCATATGTGTTCATCTGAACGCGGCCCAGGAACTAATGCAGGATGAAGGTCATCGTGATTTCAAGGGTTTGACTGAAAAAATCGCCCAGTTGGTTGAAAGTCTGGATGGGCGGGTAGTAGTCAAAGAAACCGGCGCCGGCCTGTCACCTGAAACCCTCAAGCAACTCAAATCGATTGGCGTTTCTTATATAGATGTTTCGGGCGCCGGAGGTACATCCTGGACTAAAGTGGAAGCTTACCGGGCAACCGATCCGAGCTTACGCCGTCTGGGTGAAGCTTTTTCGGATTGGGGTGTTCCTACAGCGTTTTGTATAATCGCGGCCAGGCAAATATTAAAAGACAAAGCGTTTCTGATAGGTTCCGGTGGTATTCTATCAGGCCTGGATGCTGCCCGAAGTATTATTGCCGGCGCTGATATAGCGGGATTTGCCCGTCCTGCCTTGCTGGCTTTTCTGCAAAGCGGAACAGATGGAGTAATCGCGCTCATTGAGAGTTTTACAAAGGAGTTAAAAACAGCAATGTTATTAACCGGAAGCGGGAAAATCTCGGCGCTGAAGAATGCGCCCAGAATATATACAGGCGAATTGCGTGATTGGCTGAGTACTTATAATTGGTCTGGAGGGGAAGAGATTGAAGACTGAAAAGAGATCTCCGGGTGAACAGCAAGACCTGATTACCAAGCATCAGATTACGTCGCGAGTACCGGGTTTCTATCGATTACCTGTTGAACAGCGTTTGGCTTTTTTAGCTCGAAGCTTTAATCTTTCGGAAAGAGAAGTGTCGGATTTACGCAACGGCGACGCTCTTCGTGTTGAACATGCAGTTAATCTGGTGGAAAACGCGGTTGGCGTTTTTGGTCTTCCATTGGGCCTGGGTCTAAACTTTTTTATCGATGGCCGGGAGCATATTATCCCAATGGCAATTGAGGAAGCATCCATTATAGCGGCTGCATCGCGAGCCGCGCTCATAATTCGATCGGGCGGCGGCTTCCACACTAAGGTTGATCCACCGGTGATGATTGGTCAGATACAGGTTCTCGATCTGGATGATCCTCGACAGGCCGCAAAGCTTGTTTTTGAAAGCAAAAAAGAGATTATAGACCAGGCTAACATTTCTCATCCCCGAATGATAATCCGTGGCGGCGGCGTATTCGACCTGGAAACTCGAATTATCGATGGTGGCGAGAGTATCGGTGAAATGCTATTGATCCATTTGCTATTTGATGTTAAAGAGGCTATGGGCGCTAATGCCGTTAGCGGGGCATGTGAATCCGCCGCTCCATTTATCGAGAAACTTACAGGCGGCCGGACGAATCTTCGAATCCTTTCAAACCTGGCTGATAAGCGGCTCGCCCGGGCCGAGTTTTCATTGCCTTTCGATAAATTGACTACAAAGAAGGTAAAAGGCGAAAAGGTTGCCCAGTTCATCATAGAAGCCGATTGTCTGGCTAAAAACGATCCTTACCGCGCGGCTACCCACAATAAAGGGATATTCAATGGCCTATGCGCGGCGGCCCTGGCGTTAGGTCAGGATTGGCGGGCGATTGAAGCCGGCGGCCACGCGTATGCTTCGCGAGAAGGTAAATATCGCGGCTTGACAACTTATTCAATAGACGGTGATCGCCTTAAAGGACAGATAGAATTGCCGCTTCAGGTCGGCTGGGTCGGCGGCGCAATCAAATCACATCCCGGTGTTAGAACTCTGCAGAAAATCAGCGGCATAGAAAATGCTAATCAGTTGGCCGGGGTATTGGCTGCGGTTGGATTGGGTCAGAACTTCGCGGCCTTGCATGCCTTGTGTACCGATGGTATCCAGAGAGGACATATGGCGCTTCATGCCCGAAGCGTTGCCTTGAGCGTTGGTGTGCCGGCCGATGAGGTTGAAGATGTCGCCTATGAAATGATCCGCCAGGGCGAAATAAAAGTCGCGGCGGCAGAGGAGATATATCAGAAAATGCAGAGTTCACCGAAACCCAGACGGAAAAAAGAGCAGTTGCCGGTTGAAGTGTTTGCTCCCGGCAAAGTTGTGCTGTTCGGTGAACATGCCACTGTTTATAATTACCCCGGTATTACGGCGGCGCTTAATATCGGCATGAAAGTGCGGATCAGCCATGATCCCGACGGCCCGCGTTTCCTGAAGCCTCATTACAAGCAGGTATTTGCCGTTGAGGGTTCAGATCTCGATGTCCGTCGGTTCACCAAGGCAGTTGATGTCGCGCTGGCTTCCCATGACCTTCAGCAAGAACCTATCGCGATCGAAGTTGAATCAGATCTCGTGCCAGGGATGGGATTAGGCTCGTCGGCAACGTTCTCCGCGGCTTTGTGCAAAGCCTTGAGCAAATATAAAGGGGAGGAGCCGCCCGAGCGATTCGATATCGAACTGTTCGAGAGAGTTCAGGAGCTCGAATCGATATTCCATGGCCATCCCAGCGGCATGGACGCGGCCACAGTATTGTCGAATACGGTTATCTGGTTTCGGAAAGGTCCGCCGCGGGAGATATTGCCTATCAGGATGTCGCATTATATGACCGGTATCGTTTGCCTGGTTGAACCCGGCGCCTCAACTTTAGAGGTTGTCCAGAAAGTCAAAAACAGGCGTCGCAGAAATCCGGAGAGAATCGATGAAATACTGCAGGAGATAGGTAGTCTAACTGTCGATGCCGGTATCGCCCTGGGAACGGGAGACAGCAAAGAACTCGGGCGATTGATGTTTAAAAACCATGAGTTATTGGCCAGACTGGGAGTTTCTACTCCTGCTCTTGATGAGGCTGTCGAATGCCTTCTTGACTACGGCGTATTGGGCGCGAAACTAACCGGTTCAGGCGGCGGCGGAGCGGTAATCGCGCTGGTAGAACCACATCTTCAGTACGAATTAATGGAGAAACTTTCCGAAGAGTTCGCGATGGTCTCGCCATTCGCTCTGGGGGCATCGGCATGATTAAACGGGTAGTTGCCCGTGCATACGCAAATATCGCCTTAGTCAAATATTGGGGGAAACAGCCGGGCTTTCAAAATGTCCCGGCCACGCCTTCAATCTCATTAACTTTAAAAGCTTTAAGAACTGAGACTATCATCGAGCGCAAACCAGGCGGCGATGATATTTTTATTATAAACGATAAATCAACCGACCGTATATCAACTAAAAGATTAACTGATTATCTTAATGTATGGCGCACCAATAAATTAATTGATGGTAAATATTCTATAAAGTCGACTAATCGCTTCCCCACAAAATCAGGCTTGGCCTCCAGCGCGTCCGGCCTAGCGGCCTTGTCGATTGGCCTTAGCGCGTTCTCAAGGCGCAAAATCAGTTCCGCGAAGCTATCTAAACTAGCTCGCATAGGCAGCGGCTCGGCAGCCCGATCTATAGTTGGCGGACTAGCCTCTTTGCCGAATACAGCTAATCCGTCGGCCAGATTGCTAATTCCTTTCGATGAAATCCCCTGGGGCATGGTTGTTGTGGAAGTCGACAAGGCCGAGAAAGAGATCGGTTCGAGGCGGGGGATGGAGTTAAGCCGTAAATTCAGCCCATACTATGATGCCTGGGTCGGTTGTGCCGAGCGGGATTACAGGCGGATGTTGAAGGCAATACAAGTCATGGATTTTACGCGAGTTGGCGAGATTACCGAGAACAATGCCCTGGCCATGCACGCCTGTATGATAGCGACTCGACCTTCTTTGTTGTATTGGACCTCGGCCACGGTAGCAATACTTCAGGCGGTAAAAAGGTGGCGAAACCAGGGTCTCGAAAGTTATGCTACTATCGATGCCGGTCCGCATGTCGTAATATTGGCCAGGCAGGTTGATCTGGAAAAAGTGGCCGGTCGTGCCCGAAGGCTGAAAGGGGTCAAATCGGTAATGAAAAGCATGCCCGCCGGTGGAGCCAAAATAATCAAATGCAGCTAACTAAATTAAGTGTCCCCGGCAAAGTCATGCTTTCCGGTGAATACGCGGTTTTGTATGGGGCTGTTTCGGTTTTAGCCCCTGTAACAAGATGTATTGAACTTACTGAAATCAATACTCCGCTTGGGGAAGCCTATACTCCGGTTGTAAAAACCGCGATACACCATCCTATCCGGGAGATTCTCGATTACGAACAGGCAAATGGGCTACCGCATATCGAAGTTGATAGCAGCCAGTTCTTTTACCAGGGAGAAAATGATCGCAATATCAAGCTTGGGCTGGGATGTTCCGCCGCGGAAGCCGTGGGAGTAATCTCATTGAGATTCGATCGGGCAGGCAAGCGGATCGCCGGGTACAGGGATGCTATTCTCGGCCATGCTCTTCAGGCGCATAGTCAGGCCCAGTCGGGACTGGGAAGTGGCGCCGATGTGGCCGCCTGCGCCTATGGCAGGCCGATCAGTTTTCGGACAACCGGAAACGATTTTAGATTGGATGTTATTGAGATCAGCCAAACCTCGCCTCAGATACCGATGAATTTGATCTGGACCGGCCAGCCAGCCGATACGAGGAAGATGGTCGGGCAATTTCAAAATTGGGTCGACTATGGCGGTACTAAGGCTCGCG
>JAAEQD010000117.1 GCA_024231855.1 Candidatus Zixiibacteriota bacterium | reverse complement strand
CCAGAAATTGGACTGAAGTGAATACAGCTTCAACCAGCCCCATCGAAACCAGCAGTTTCATCGATTGGAATAGAAGCCTGGTTGGTTATTGGAACCTCGATGATGATTCAGGCTCAACCGCAAGTGATAACTCCACCTATTCCAACATCGCAAATCTAGTGAATGATCCGCAGTGGACCCCAGGTAAGTTCGGGTCCGCTCTGTACTTTGACGGTGAAGACGACTATGTTGATTGTGGAGATATAGACGTTTTGGATGCTCCGAATGCTTTTACCATAGAATTCTGGTTCAATCGTGACTCGGATATCGAAAGTAATTCAAATCACGGTACAAGTAATATAATGTTCGCAAAAGCAAGCGACGCATATAACGACAATATAGAGCTTGGTACCGACGGCACTAAAATCGAGATTTATTTGGATACCGTTTCTCTTGATGGTACTCTGGATTTCGATGCGGGTATCCAGAACAATGTTTGGTATCATTTGGTCCTTACCTATGATTCTAGTGAAGCCGAAGAAACAGAACTCCATCTAAATGGTGAAAGCGTTAAGTCGTGGGCCGAGTGGGGCATCTTTGATAACTCGGAAGCAAGCCCGGTTACAATTGGAGATACCGCTCATGAAGAAACCCCCTTCAACGGCAAAATCGATGAAGTCAGAATCTGGAACAGAGCTTTATCCTCCGATGAGATAAAAACCTCGTACAATTCAACGACAAGCATACTATCCCGTCAGTTCACCGATTTGACGGACGGAACTTATCAATATTACTCCTACACCACCGACACTGCCGGCAACTCGGTTCAAACTGAAACTAGATACCTAACCATTGATACCGCAAGCACAGTAGATGCCGTTCCAAATAATCAAGCACCAGTACTAGATTCCATAGGCAATCGCTCAGTCAATGCGGGAGCTTCTATTCAATTCACCGTTTCCGCTACCGATCCCGATGAT
>JAAEQD010000116.1 GCA_024231855.1 Candidatus Zixiibacteriota bacterium | reverse complement strand
CCTTCAGTTTGGCGGCAGCTTTTACCATCTCAACTTCCGGCTCAATATGCAGAGAAATAAGTATATCCTGCATCTGTAAACGAGGAATCGCCTCTGCGATTTTATCATACTCAATATTAAGATCAATCGTATTGTCGGAAGAATCCCCTTGATCGTCCACCGCAACAAATGTAATCATATCCGGCGAGATTTTTAATGCGGTTTCTAACATAGCATCATTGCAGGGCATCTCAATGTTTAGACTGGTATGAACCGCATTTTTCAGAAGGTGAAGATCGCGATTGGTAATAGCGGAGTTTGTTTCCTTCAATCGAACTGTTATGCCATCAACGCCCGCAATTTCAGCGATTGCCGCAGTATGAAACGGATCCGGCGTTTTCCCGTTGCCAAGCTTTCTTAAAACCGCAATTTTATCTATATCGATACTTAACCTTGCCATAAATCCTCCATGAATTAATACCTAACCTAACCTTAAAAGGAATTGAGATACCGGAGAAACCTTACAATTCAATTGAGAAAGTCTTCGTAATGTGCTTTTTAGATCGTCCGTTAT
>JAAEQD010000115.1 GCA_024231855.1 Candidatus Zixiibacteriota bacterium | reverse complement strand
CAGTCGTGAAACTGTCTACACTAATGTATGCACCGTAATGAACAGCTACTCTAATCAAAAACAAAACCGACTGAGGACTAAGCTCGGGAGTGAATAGGGACGGGGCGCCTTCTACTCTAGGGTTAAATATGCGCAAGCTATGTTTCATGTAAATCTTTGCGAAGCTATAACGACTAATTACTACTCTACCTACTCTGGGCACGTATTCTACGCAAACGGGGGTCAGATCGTGCTTCCACTCTTCTCCCCTCTTTCGCCCTTTCGCCAACACCCCCAAATCGCTCAGAATGTATATCTGAAATGGCGCATTGAGATTTATTGTGGCGGCTTGCAGTGATTCCTTTATCCAAACCCTAAAGCGCTTACCGATTCGAATTATGAATCGTTGTTAAATCCCCCTCATCGTATAGAGAATTTTCGATAACCAACATCATCAGTTTTTTTCGCAAAAAGGTCCTACTCGGGCGGCGGTCAATTCGCCCATTGATACTCATCGAGCGGCGATTAGAATCCGTTAATTTAATACCGGAAACTCCGAATACCTCTGAATGGAGGAAATGCTCCTCGAAGTCGTCCTGCGATCTAATCAGGTGACGACGTCTCTT
>JAAEQD010000114.1 GCA_024231855.1 Candidatus Zixiibacteriota bacterium | reverse complement strand
TCTGGATTCCCGCCTCCGCGGGAACGACAACTGTAGGGTATTTAACCGCCGGAGCAATATGCTGAATATCATAGCGGCAGCCCGATATCCCGGATATATCCTCAGGTGAACACGAAGGATGTTGTCTATCTTGCCATGTTGTTTACCCTTCGGGAAAGCCTGAGGACTTCAGATTCTACTTACACAACATATCATATCCTTGCCTAAAATTTGAAGTGCTGATTTGGATAGACCTTATTATATGATTTCAATGATGATCTCGACACAAATTCGTACCATAATTTATTTTAGGTTCTTCTCCAATTTAGTTGGCGGAAAGGGCTCCAAAATTCGGGTCAAGGGAAATACAGCTCGGGCTATATCTTATCGAAATCGCTATCGGGATCGGGATCGGGATCGAATTCAGTATAGCCGTATTCCCCGAACCCTTCCTTTACGCTATAACCCCTGCCGCCCAATCGACTAAGCATTGCAGCAATGCGGTCCAATTCACCTTTGCGCTGCCGGCTTTCTGTTTTATCCAAACCTAAGCCGACTACCAAGACATCTTGGATTGCGGCACACTCCAATGCCGACCCACGCGCTATTTCGAAATATCGCCGCCGATCAGCCGTCGCTGTCTTACCGTTGCCTTCTGCGATATTAAGCGCTATCGACTGGCTGGCTCGAAGCCACTGGTCTCTTGCTGACCGATGGACTCCCCTCAGCCTGGCACACTTTTCATAAACCCATGCGACATAGCCGATTGAAAGGCGGTAAACGTCTAATTTTTCATGGCCTAATACCATCTCGATCCCGATCCCGATAGCGATCCCGATTTCGACAAGGCTTCCACCAACAGCATTACTACAACAAATCGGGAGATGATCCACTTATTTGCACGATTATATTTGGTTAGGCTTGATTTTTTAATCCTTTGCATATATGGGTAATCATCATTTTTAATCCTAATTTAGCGTTTCGGATCGTAAGAAAAGAGGAGCACAGATGAGCGCAGCATCAGATCAGTTGAGAAATATCGCCCTGGTAGCCCATGGAGGTGCCGGAAAAACATCACTTATCAATCTCATAATAAGATTTTATGACCCGGATACCGGTTGTATCATGTTAAATGATTTGAATATCAAAAAAT
>JAAEQD010000113.1 GCA_024231855.1 Candidatus Zixiibacteriota bacterium | reverse complement strand
GTATATCTCACGGCTCGATTGATGGGTATCATAATCGTGTCTGATCAGATGGCGATGGTAGTCGCCGTGATCGGCGCTATTACCGCTTTCATGGCCGCATCGATAGGTTTAGTACAGAACGATATCAAACGAGTGCTGGCGTTCTCCACGGTTTCGCAGCTTGGTTATATGATGATGATTTTGGGCCTGGGCGGTTACGCGGCCGGTACTTTCCATTTGTTTACTCACGCGTTTTTCAAAGCCCTCCTGTTTTTAGGAGCCGGTTCGGTGATCCATGCCGTGCATACTAACGATATTCAGGAAATGGGGGGACTTCATAAGAAAATGCCGATAACCTCCTGGACATTCCTGATTGCTTCGCTTTCGATATCGGGAATATTCCCGTTGGCTGGCTTCTGGTCCAAAGATGAAATATTCGCGGTAGCATTCGAGGGCGGACATTACGGCTTCTTGATAGTAGGCGTGATGGCGGCTTTCATGACCGCGTTTTATATGTTCAGACTGTGGTTCCTCACGTTCTCCGGCAAGCCCCGCGATCAGCACGCTTACGATCACGCGCACGAGTCGCCATACAGTATGACCGTACCGTTGATGATTCTGGCCGTTCTTTCGGTCTGTGCCGGATGGTGGGGGATACCGTTTTTTGCCGATTCAGGATCGTTTTTCTACTACGGCAATTTCGTATTCTTCGAACATGTCCACGAAGTGCATATAAATTATTTGTTAATGCTCGGGTCATTAATTGTGGCGAGCAGCGGGATTTATCTGGCTTATCTGGTTTATTTCAAAAAAACGATTTCAGCCGAAGCGATGGGTGCCCGATTCAAGGGCATTTACACCTTGCTTCTTAATAAATACTATTTCGATGAGCTGTACTTTGCCACCATCGTTAATCCTGTTTACTATCTCATGGAAAAATTCTTCCGCTTCGACCAGGTCGTTGTCGATGGCGCCGTGAATGGCGCCGGCAAACTTACGCTCTGGTGGTCATGGGCCAAACAGCAATTCGACATATACGTAGTCGACGGCGCGGTCAATGGCGTCGGCTATTTGTCGCTGGCCATCGGCAAGCTGTTCAGGAAAACCCAGACCGGCCAACTGCAGACTTATGCCCTGGTGATTTTCCTGGGGGCGGTAATTTTGATCTTTTGGAAAATTATTTGATTTTGATAGAGGAGGAATAAGTGAACGGTTTTCCTATATTGAGCTTTTTAACGTTTTTCCCGCTACTCGGCGTTATAGTAGTGCTGTTTTTGAAGAAGGACAACTTCAAACTCATAAGGTGGACAGCGGCCTTTTTCTCATTCGTGCCTATGGTCGCTGGATGTTTCCTGGTATATTTTTATGATTACACTACATCAGCCATGCAGTTTATAGAGATGTATGAGTGGTTCCCCCAGGTTAATGTCAACTATTTCATGGGCGCGGATGGTTTATCGGTGCCGATGCTGTTCTTAACCGGCCTTATGTCGTTTATTTCGATTATCGCCTCTTTCAATATCAAGGTGCGGGTTAAAGAATATTTCGCCTGGTTTTTACTTCTGGAAGTCGGTATGATGGGCGTGTTTTCCGCGCTTGACTTCTTCCTGTTCTACATTTTCTGGGAGATCATGCTGGTGCCGATGTATTTCTTGATCGGTGTCTGGGGCGGCCCCAGAAAAGAATACGCGGCGATTAAGTTCTTCCTGTATACTTTGTTCGGCTCGGTTTTCATGTTGATCGGTATCCTGGCCCTTTATTTCACTACCGGCACCCTGAACATGATGGAGCTGATAGCCAAAAACGAGCTGTATGGTCACGCGTTCCAGCTCTGGGTTTTCGCGGCCTTCTTTATCGGATTCGCGATCAAGGTTCCGGTCTGGCCGTTCCACACCTGGTTACCCGACGCCCACGTTGAGGCGCCTACGGCGGTCTCTGTAATCCTTGCCGCTATTCTGCTAAAGATGGGCACCTATGGCATCCTGCGTATCAGCTATCCCATGTTCCCCGAAGCTACCAAGTTCTATGCCATCTACATAGCCATTCTCGGGCTGATCGGTATTGTTTACGGCGCTCTGGTTTCGATGGCCCAGAAAGATTTGAAGAAGCTGGTGGCTTACTCATCGGTTTCGCATATGGGATTCTGCATGCTGGGTATGGCGGCGATTAATACCGTCGGTATTTCCGGCTGTCTGTTCCAGATGTTCTCACACGGTGTTATCACAGGCGCGCTGTTTTTACTGGTTGGCGTAATTTACGATAGAGCCCACACCCGTGAAATAGCCGCGTTTGGAGGATTAGGCGCCAAGCTGCCGGTGTATACCGGGATATTCGTTCTGTTCGGCATGGCCTCGCTGGGCTTACCGAGCATGTCCGGTTTTGTATCCGAATTTATGGTTTTCG
Organism: Candidatus Zixiibacteriota bacterium; assembly: GCA_024231855.1. GTDB lineage: Bacteria > Zixibacteria > MSB-5A5 > UBA10806 > 4484-95 > JAAEQD01. The sequence goes on along the minus strand of JAAEQD010000113.1, from coordinate 36,238 downwards.
TCGGTTCGTTCAAATCAACCTATATTCCTCTCTGGATTGTCATAGTCTCGGTTTTAGGAGTTATTCTGGGCGCCGCTTATATTTTAAGAATGGTTCAGAATGTGTTCCTCGGCCCGCTTAATACTCGCTGGGAAGATCTCACCGAGATCAATGCTCGTGAGATATTCTGCGTTGTGCCACTGGCGATATTTACGATTTTAGTTGGTGTCTATCCGACAAGTCTGAATATGTACCTCCAGGCGACCGTTGAGAATCTGGTTAAGCTGATTACCGGGTAAATGGGCAGTTATGACCCAGCAGAGGAAGCGAACCATATTGGTAATCACTCATCTTTACCCACGGTTTGAAGGTTGCACGATGGCTCCTTTTCTTGGACCCTGGTCGAGAAACCTGGCTAAACATCTTAATATCGTTGTTCTTGCTCCCCGTTTTAAAAACGCTCCTCCTGAAAGAGATGGCGTTATTCTGGAACATTTCGGGTATTTTTTTAAGTCGATGGAAAAATTCTCGTACACATCCAGCCTGTTCGCGAAAGTTAGAGGATTCAATATTCTATATCATATATTAGCGGTTTTTTATTTTTTGGGATTTATCATAAAAAGCCTGATCATTGTCAGAAGGATAAAACCTGATATCATACACAGCCACTGGTTCGTACCGGCGGGATTAGTCGGCCATATCACTTCAATTATAACTGGAACGCCGCATGTCGTGTCGGTTTACAGCGACGGATTCTTGATTGAGACTAATGCGTTTTTACGTCGGATAGCTATGGTTATCTTTAACCGGGCAAAATCCGTGATAGGTATTTCAGAATCGATAGCCGATAGTGTTAAGTTAGTTTACCCTGATGCCAAGGTAGTTTATCCATGCAATCGACTGTTTTAACTGTTGGGCGGCTGGTGCCGCGTAAAGGACAGAAATATCTAATTGAGGCTGTAAAAAGGCTGGTTGCCGAGGGCATGGATCTGAAACTTGTTATTATCGGAATCGGCCCCGAAGAGGAAAATTTAAAAATACAAGCGGAAAACCTTAATTTTCGCTTGGAGTTGATAATCACGGATAAGCAACTTGAACAGGAGTACAAAAGCGCCGATATTTTCGTGCTGCCATCTATCACCGATAAGCAAGGCGAGAAAGAAGGTCTGGGTTTGGTGCTTCTAGAGGCGATACATTTTAAGCTTCCCGTAATCGCTTTTGAAAACGGCGGTACCACGGAAATAGTAATCGATGATTATAGCGGTGTTCTTTTGCCGGAAAAAGATGTCGACGGATTGACTGCGGCTATAAGGAAAATTTTAACTGATCAGGAGTACAGGGACAGGCTTATCGAAACCGCTTACAAGGACGCTCATGAACGATTTTCAGTCGAGACCATAATTAATCAACAACTTGAAATTTACGATGAAATTTTAGATAAAGCTGAAGCTGGATAATATTAAGGTAGGTTGCAGATATGGATTTTAGCAATTTAGATTATCGATTGATCGCCCCCGAGGTGTTCTTGTTTTTATGGTCGCTGATTGTTCTTTTCATAAGTGTGAATAATAAAGATACCAAACCGCGTGTCAGCGGCATATTATCGCTTATAGGCCTTTTTATTGCATTGGTTCTTACCTGGCAAACCCCCGATGGTAAGCTATTCGGCGAAACATTCCTTATGGATTCTTATGCCCGAGCGTTCAAGCTGATATTTATCGGTACGGCGTTCATGACGTTGTTCGGTTCGATTGAATTTACGTGCAAAAAGCTAATCCATCGCGGCGAGTTTTATGCCCTGATAATGTTGTGTACGACAGGCATGATGTTTTTAGCCTCGGCCGGTGAGCTTATCTCTATGTACGTCGCGCTTGAACTATCGACAATCGCCCTGTATGTGCTGGCGACATTTATGAAAAGAGATTTCAAATCTACCGAAGCCGGGCTGAAGTACCTGATTCTAGGCGCCGCCTCTTCGGGTATTCTGCTGTACGGACTGTCGTTGATTTACGGACTGACCGGTACGACGGTCATGAGCGAAATCGGTATCAGGCTTTTTATCGGTCCCGATACCAGGATTGCCGCCTATTTCGCCATAGTTATGTTCATAGCCGGTTTTGGCTTCAAGTTGGCGGCCGCGCCATTTCATATGTGGGCGCCGGATGTTTATGAAGGCGCGCCGACTCCGGTCACGGCTTTCCTGTCGGTTGCCTCTAAAGCGGCCGGGCTGGTGGCTTTTGTAAGGCTGTTTTTCGAAGCGCTTTTTGTCGCCAAATCGGATTGGATTGTGATTCTCGAAGTGGTGGCTATCCTGGCAATGGTTATAGGTAACGTCGTGGCTCTTCTGCAAACGAATATCAAACGTATGCTGGCGTACTCGTCAATTGCCCAGGTTGGTTATGTTTTAGTCGCCTTATCGGCCGGTATAGACCTTTCAGTTGGTTCTATGATGATATTTTTACTGGCTTATCTATTTGCCAATATAGGTGCGTTTATCGTAGTAATTGCTTTCTCTAACGCTACCGGATCGGATAATATCGCGGATTACGCCGGACTCATGAAACGGTCGCCTCTTATGGCTTTGATCATGACGATATTTATGGTCTCATTGGTGGGAATCCCGCCGACTGCCGGTTTTCTGGCTAAATATTGGATGTTTGGCGCCGCGGTCAAGGAGGGCTTATATGGCCTGGTAGTAGTCGCCGTTCTGACATCGGTAATATCGCTGTTTTATTACATGAATGTGGTTAGGCTAATGATGTTTCGTTCCGCCGACGATGATTCATCCATTACTATTCCGGGTATGGTAAAAGCCAGCCTGATAATCAGTGTTGCCATGGTGTTGATTATTTGTTGCCTGCCTGGCGCTTTTTATGACTGGGCCATGTCCGCGTCAACTATATTTACGTTTTAGAATTGAAAACTGTTTAATTAGTATCAATTAATTGAAATATTCTGATAATTTGCTGGGGTAAATAAAAATATTTCCGAAAATATTATATATAGAAAATTGACCGGGATAATTGGATACCGGGCAATTTATGGTCGAGACTAGGATTTATAAAGTTAATTGAAATCTTTATGGGATTTGCGAACGAATCTAAAAACATACTTCGTACGAGATTTATTTCGGGGCTGCTGGTAGTTGTTCCTGTAATTCTCACCTTTGTCCTTCTCCGGGCGCTGGTTGAAGCCATCGACAGCCTTCTGGGACCCGCGATTATCAAAATTCTCGGCCATAGTTACGATTTCCCATTTGTCGGAGTGATAGCTACGGCAATGATAATTATCTTGTCAGGCATATTTACCGCCAATATAATAGGCCATAGACTGGTTAAACTCTGGGAACGGCAAATACTCAAAATTCCGGTTATAAACTTCGTTTACGGATCGGCCAAGCAACTGGTTCGAGCCCTTACTGTTCCTCAAAGTAAAAGCTTCAAATCCGTGGTTATGGTTGAATACCCCCGGCTGGGAGTATACGCTTTGGGATTTCTGGTCAATGAGACGATCCTGGCTAAACCGGAACGACAACAGAGGTTTCTCAACGTGTTTATACCTTCAACTCCTACGCCAATCTCCGGAGTTGTAATATTATTTCCTGAAAAAGATGTGGAATTTCTTGACATGACCATAGAGGAAGGTGTAAAGTTCTTTGTTTCGGGAAGTATTATATCTCCTTCAATCCTGGCGACCAAATCTGTCGGCGGGAAAAGAAAATTGGAGATAGCGAAAGAGAAGAGTAATTAAAGCGAGATGGGTCGATGAACCTGAGCAAAATATTCGACGCTGGGCTTATAAAAATTAAAATGACAGCCGCCTCTAAAGATGAGGCGATTAGTCAGTTAATCGATCTCTTTTGCCGACAGTATCCTGATAAGAGCAGAGACGCGATATTAGACGCTGTCGTGGAGAGGGAGAAATTGGGCAACACCTCGATGGGGCGGGGAGTAGCCTTCCCGCACGCCCGAACCGATATTGTTACCGGGCTTCACGCGACTATTGGCATCATTCCCGAGGGGATAGAGGCCGAAACACCGGACAATAAACCGATCCGTTTGATTGTACTGCTTCTAACGCCCAGAAACATCTCTAAAAACTATTTGCAAACTTTATCGGGTCTGGCCTCTTTTGCACGCCGGCCGGAAACTTTGCCTTCGCTGCTGAAAGCTGAATCTGCCGATGAAGTCATCGAAATAGTGGATAAAACTGATATTGAGGTTAAGAAAATATTAACTGTTGGCGATGTTATGACTCCTGATCCCGTTACCGTTGCTCCGGATAAAACCCTTAAAGATGTAGCAAACATCCTTTTCGAGAAAAAAGTCAGGTGTTTACCGGTCGTTGATAGCAATAACAAATTGGTGGGAGAGATAACCGGGATAGAACTTTTAAAATTCGCTCTGCCGAATTATAAAAGCTTTATCGCCAATATCGCCAATATCCCTGAAATAGAATCTTTCGAGGAACTTCTGCATAAAGAACATGCCGCTCGGGTATCGAATTTCATGAAAACCAATCCGGTAATCGTTCAGAGGGATGCCCCGGTTATAGAGGCAGCAGCAATGATGTTATTTAAAAAGGCCGAGATGGTATCAGTAATTGATGACGGTAAACTGGTTGGCGTCATTACCAAAACAGACATAGTTTCGAAAATCGTCCGGGGCTGATTTGCTTGGTGAGATAAAGGAACTTACCGCCGAAGCCGCGAAATCATCCGCTTGGAATGCTATATGGACATTTCCATCTATTATAGGTTCTGCGCTAGTTATCGCCTGGGGCGCTGAATCGGCTCAATTTTTGGTTTCCCAGGGTTTCGCTCTCACCATGCTGGCTCTGATCCAGACCTTGCCTGAGTTCGCTGTGGAGGGCGTCATCGCCTGGCGGGCCGGACAGGTCCCGACACCCGAAAATATCGGTCTGGCTACCGCTAATTTTACCGGCGCTTTAAGGCTTCTGGTAGGTTTAGGTTGGCCGCTCATTTATACTGTAGCTGCTATTTTCAGTCGAAGAAGCGGAAAACCGCTCAAGCAAATCGTCCTCGATAACGAGCATTCAGTAGAGCTTATCGGCTTATTTATCCCGACACTATACATGTTCGTGATCGTTCTGAAAGCCTCTTTGAATCTAATTGATAGTGCCATCTTGATATGTCTCTATCTGGTTTACGTATCGATATTGCTACGCCTTCCGCCGAAGGAAGCAGAAAAAGTAGAGGAAACCGAACCGATACCCAGATACGTGCTGGGGCAGAGGCGATGGATTAGGAATTCGATAATCTGGTCGCTTTTCTTAACCGGCGCGATAGGTATTTACGTTGTCGCGGGCCCGTTTTTGGAGAGTATGCTGGGACTTTCCATAGTAGTCGGGGTACCGACATTTGTGTTTATTCAATGGGTAGCTCCTTTTTTATCGGAGTTCCCGGAAAAAGTATCGGCATTTTATTGGGCCAAAACCGTGAAGAAATCACCGATGTCTCTGATGAATATGGTCTCATCCGGTATTGCCGAATTGACCCTACTGGTTGGCCTTATTCCAATAGTCTACTGTATATCGCGAGGTGGCATATATGGTATCGAATTCGATTTCGCGCATAGAATAGAAATATTACTGACGGCCGTACAATCGCTTCTGGGATTTTTACTACTGGCAAATATGAGGTTCAGGGCTTACGAGGCGGCGGCCCTTTTTATATTGTTTGCCGCCCAATTTGTCAAACCGACAATACGTGAGGAAATTCTGTTCGTTTATGTTGCCTGGATTGTGTTGGAGATCATTTTCGCCACTGTCGGTTATCGTAAATTTCACGCGTTTGGTCTTTTTGTCAAAGTGATGAAGAAGCATATTCTTAAAACGAAACCAATGTAACCCGGTCATAGTATAATCAGAAAAGCTTGACGTTGCCGGGTGTTGATTCTATGTTATTGGTGACCCGACAGTTTAGTCGAAGGATTATATGAGTAACTTAAGGACGATAATTCTACTGATGGAGGAGAGGATAGCCCGCCTCGAATCGCAAAACAGGGGTGTTCCGGTTTAAATGGCACTAACGTTATTACTTCAATTAGCGCTTATAATAGTACTGGTAATTTTATCAGGGTTTTTCTCCGCTTCTGAAATAGCGATTGTGGCCATCCGTACCAGCCGGTTAAAAGAACTGGTCTCCGCCGGCAGCAAACGGGCCGAAATGGTTAAAAAACTAAAATCCAACCCTGATGATTTCTTTGCCGTTGTTCAGGTTGGTATGACCGTCACGGCCTCAGCCGCTTCGGCAATAGGCGGCGCCGCGGCAATTACGGTTATTGGTCCGTTGGTTAAGACTATCCCAATTGCGGCCATACAAACCGCGGCCGAACCGATATCTGTAACTCTGGTGATTATGATTATTTCCTACCTGTTTTTGGTGGTCGCCGAATTGGTACCTAAAGCCATCGCTATAAGACAGAGTGAATCGATCGCTCTCTGGGCAGGCGCTCCAACCTGGTATTCATTGAGATCCATGATCTTTTTCATCAGGATTTTAACCGCGTCGACTAATCTATGCTTGAAGCTTTTAGGATTTTCCGCCAAGCAACAACCCGATACCACTGTTAGCGAAACCGAAGTAAAACTAATAGTCAGGGAAGGATTTGAAAAGGGAGTATTCGATCAAGAGGAGCAGCAGTTAATTCAATCTGTTTTCGAATTTACGGATACAACCGTAAAACGAGCGATGACGCCTCGCACGGATATCGTTGCATTCGATGTAAATAACCCGACCGACAAAATTCTTCGAGCCGCCACCGAGGAAAGATTTAGCAGATTTCCTGTCTACGAGGAAAACATCGATAACATTAAAGGTATTATTCATTCCCGCGATTTACTGTTTGTCTACACACAAAAAGAGCTTTTCGTAATGAAAGACATCATAAAACCGGCCATTTTCGTTCCCGATTCGAAGCCTATCTCTGAACTTTTGCGCGAAATGCAGAAGAGTAAATATCATATGGCAATTGTGCTTGATGAGTTCGGCGGCACGGATGGTATAATTACCATGGAAGATGTGATTGAGGAAATAGTTGGCGATATTCAGGATGAGTATGATCATGAAACATCAAAGATCGTTTTCCTTGACCAGAATAAGGCTCGTTTAAAAGCATCAATGCCTGTTGACGAATTCGCGAACGAATTCGATGTTAAAATCGAAGAGGGTGATTATGAGACTGTCGCCGGGATGGTTATCGCCAAACTCGGAAGGATTCCGGCTAAAAACGAACTCATCGATTTTAATAAGTTCAGCCTTGAGGTCTATGAAAAGGATGGCCATAAAATTAAAACACTGATAGCACAGAAAAAAACAGGCGGCAAGCCCAAGCAATAAACCATTCATAGCTGCATTTAAATTTATTGATTAAGCAATAGCGATAACTAATAGGCTTTCAGTACATTGCGGTATTCGCGCGCGTCGTCAGGAAAGGCTTCCTGCCAGCGCGAAATTGCGATATTTATTGAACTACCTGAATAGTTGCTTTGAGTTTGGCGAGAACTAACTGAACTAGAAATCATACCCTAAGGAGATACGGTGAACGTTGCCGATATCGGCAAATGAAGAATAGGAATAGTCGATATTGTAATCCTGGAGATGATATCCAAAACCACCGGCAAAGCCGCCCAATCTATCTTTATCCGAGCCCGTTTTATAATCAAGTCCCTGGGATGACCAGCCAAGACGAATAAAAAACGGTTGGAATGCTTCAAATTGACCGCCGATTGAGAAGTAAATATTGTTATCGATCGGCGTGGTAATGTCGGCATTAACGGTAAGCGGCATACCCCTTAAACTGTGAGAGATTCCAAAATCGAATAAAAGAGGTAAGGGATCTTTATGCGATTTAGTATGACCTTTTAACTGGCTTCCGAGATTTCTCAAAGCCCAGCCCAAACTCGTGCGTCCCTCGTCGAATCGTAATAACCAGCCCAGGTCCACAGCCATGGCGTCGGATGATGATGAGTCGATTTTTTCGAATATGAATTTCCCCGTGATTCCGACGGAAAAGCTCTCCGTCAACCTCTCGGAGTATGTTAAGCCGAGGGCCATATCAATCGCACCGAAGGTTCCAAGGTTTTGGCCGGTCGAATCCAGCCTGTCGAAGGAGCCATAATCTTGATATTGGATCGAAACTCCAAGAGATGATTTGTCGCTTAGAGTTCTGACATAGGCAAGATAGCCCGTCTGGAAATCGAGAAGGTAATTAGTATATGTTGCCAGAAACCTGTTAGTTTTTGGCACTATCTTCTTTGGGCCAATATCGATATCCTCTTCATAATAATAATCGGTGGGTTGGTTTAAATCATAGATAGCCGCGGTCAAACCGCCCGGATTGCTATAAAGACAGCTTATATCATCGGCCAGCCCCACATAAGCTCCCGCCAATGCCTGCGATTTAGCGCTCACTCCTACTTTTAAAAATGAATAGGCGCTTCTGCCCGTATTTGAGCTACTGGCCATAACCGTGGCGCTCAAAGCCAGCGCTATTAAGATTGCTGTGATTATATTTCTCATGATTTCTCCAAAGTCTTCTACTCTACATCGACCGTTTAATCAGTCCTGATTTTTTATTTCTCCCAATACGATAAGTAAGCGATTACTATTTAGCAATATATTTATTTATTTTACCAACCTTTAACCGTTCTGTTCAAAATTTCCTCGATAAGCTTGTCCATCGCGGCTTGATTTCCCTCATCGCGAGTCTGTCCATCTACTACCGAATAAACACCGAAATCGGAGAGATTGTTATCCTCCCATAGTATCTTTTCCGAATTGACATATTGGATTTTCACCGCCAGGCTTATGCGACAGATATACTCCTGGACGGTTTCCGATGCATCGTATGTGTAAGGCTCATGCGCATAAGAGGTTACGGCTCCGGTTGCGATTAGGTCAGCCCTCCCCTCTGGAACGACCTTGAGAGTATTATCAGTCAGAAATTCCTGGCTTAGGCCCTCCGTTATCAAGTCCTCAAGCCCATATTCGGTTGTTTTATTTTCAAAGACGGGAATAGCGATTGAATTGGCCCCGCCCAGGGCGGATGGCGAAAATGTGTATACTCCGCATGAATAAACCAGTAGATTCAATGAAATAAAAAACAGTAAAATTATTGGTTTTTTATACTTCATAACCGTCTTTAAATACTCTCTGAACGAGGTTCTTGCCGAACCAATAGGGGATTTCGCGATAATCATCAGTATCCCAGATTACTACATCTGCCTTTTTCCCCGGTGACAAACTGCCGATTTTATCGCCGCAATCAACAGCGTGAGCCGAATTGATCGTTGTGGCGCACCAGGTTTCGGCAGGTGTCATTTTTAATTCTACACAAGCCAGACTCATTGCCATTGGTAATGAATGAATCGGCGAACTGCCCGGGTTCAGGTCCGTTCCGATAGCCACCGGCAAACCATAATCAATCATTTTTCGAGCGGGCGCCGGCTCCTCCATCTGAAGCCAGAACACACAGCCGGGGATGAGCACCGGAATAACAGCGGTTTTCCTCAATAAATGGATTCCCTCATCACTAATCAAGTCCAGATGGTCAACCGAAGTTGCCCTGAATTCAGTGCCCAATTCCGTTCCGCCGGTAGAGTAAAACTGGTCGGCGTGAAGTTTCAGTTTCATGCCAAAGGCCTGGGCGGTTTGCAGTATCGCCCGCGTTTGTTTGGGGGTAAATACCCCTTTTTCACAAAATACATCACAAAATTTAGCCAGCTTGCCTGCCGCTACAGCCGGAATCATCTCATCGCAGATGATGCCAACGTACTTGTCGGGTTTCTTTTTATACTCTTCAGGTATATCATGTGCTCCCAAAAATGTTGGGATTACATCTATTTTATGCTGGGCGTTTAACTTGTTGAGCACCTTGAGCATCTTTATTTCATCTTTAAGGGTCAGGCCGTAGCCGGATTTGCCTTCTACAGTAGTGACTCCCCAGCCTAGCATCTCATCCAAAACCTTATAACCGTTATCGAACAACTTCTTTGGCGAGGCTTTGCGCACAGCTTTAACCGTCGACTTGATTCCTCCACCGGCCTGGGCGATTTCCATATAGCTTTTGCCCTGAAGACGCATTTCGAACTCATTCGCCCGACTGCCGGCGAAGACCGGATGGCTATGGCAATCGACTAAACCGGGAGTCACGAGTTGGCCGCGAGCATCGATTATTCTGGTTTGCCGTGAGATCTGGATCTGGTTTTGAATTTTGCGCGTAGTTCCCACCGCCGCGATCCGCGTATCAGAAAAAGCAATCGCGCCATTTTTAATAATTCCCAATTCCGACATGGCTTCGCCTCCCAGCGGGCCGATTAATTGGGGATTATTTAGCGTAACGAGCTGTTTAGCGTTTTTAATTATGACAGTCGCGGAAATCTTTCTCATAACAAACTTATTCTACCAGCTTTGCCTTTCTAAATCAAGCCGAATAATCCTGTATAGTTTTATCGGCCACATACATATATATTTTATGAATTACCGAAAACGATACATCCAATTATCAATACATAATGATGACTGGCGATGTCTCCTATTTATCGACCACCACGGCCAGAAATGTACCCTCCGCGACCACTTTGCCGTCCACCAACGCCTTGCCGCCTATTTTGCAGGCGCTGGGACGATATTGAATCATCTCGATTTCGAACCGCAGTTGATCGCCCGGGACTACCGGCTTACGGAATCTTACACCATCGATACCCATGAACATGACCAGCTTATTTTCCATATCTTCAATCGCGTTTAGAAGCATAAATCCGCCGGCCTGCGCCATCGCCTCTACGATAAGGACACCCGGCATCACCGGATTCTCGGGGAAATGCCCCATGAAATGCGGTTCGTTAAAGGTGACATTTTTAATGGCCACGACTCTCTTTTTGGGTTCGATATCTAATATACGGTCGATTAAAAGTAAAGGGTAGCGATGCGGCATCGCCTTGAGAATGGCGTTGATATCCAGAAGATAATCACCTTTGGCTTTACCGTACTTAGCGGTAAGTAATTTTTTCTCATAGATACCACGAATCTTCTTGGCCAAGGCGACATTGGCGGCATGACCGGAACGGGCGGCCAGAATATGGCCCTTTATCGGTACACCTATCAGCGATAAATCCCCGATCAAATCAACTGCCTTATGCCGTACCGGTTCGTTGTAAAAACGTAAAGGAATGTCGTTTAATATGCCGTTTTTGCCAACGAATATTTTCTCTTTACTACCGGACGCTGTTCTGATTTGCTCGATTTTTTCATCGGTCAGATCGACATCCACAATGACCACCGCGGTATCGAGTCCGCCGCCCTTGATCAAACCCGCTTCATAAAGCGCTTCGACTTCACTTAGAAAACAGAATGTTCTGGCCGGCGCGAATTCATCGACGAACTCTTCATCCAGATTAACTAACGAGGTATATTGAGTGCCCAGAGCCGGATTTTTATAATCGACTAAAAACGTTATCCGCAAATCATCCGAGGGTGTAACCACTATATCTACGCCGCGGTCTTTTTCCGAATAGGAGAGAGGCGTATCAATTTCCAGATAATTTTTCGGGGCATCCTGATCGGCGAGACCGGCCTCCAGAAGGGAATCCACGAACATCCTGGCCGAACCATCATGCACAGGTGGCTCGGAATTGGATAGTTCAACTATGAGGTTGTCGATTTGAAGCCCGGCGACGGCGGCCAATACATGTTCGACCGTATAGACTTTGACATTTTTAATACCCAGTGTCGTCCCACGCGTAATATCAACCACGTGATCGATATCGGCCGGTATTGATGGGCTGTTTTCCAGGTCGGTGCGGATAAAAGTTATACCATGATTTATAGGGGCGGGCACAAAAGTCACGGTGGTTTGAACGCCTGTGTGCAAACCGGTGCCCGATATGGATATTCGTTTTTTTATTGTGCGTTGGTTTTTTACCATTGTTGTTTCCAATACTGGTTTGAAATAATTTCTATGTTGACCAATAATTTCTATCAAGATTACGATAGCCGATAGCCTCGGAGATGTGTTGTGATTCGATATTCTCCGATCCTTCGAGATCGGCTATGGTGCGGCTAACTTTTAATATCCTGTCGTAAGCCCGCGCCGATAAGCCCAGCCTGGTTATGGCGGTTTTTAGAAGCGACATCGATTGCTCATCGATAACGCATATTTCCCTGGCCAATCGAGTTTCCATCCGGGCGTTACTGAAAACTCCATCATTGTCGGCGAAGCGTTTGGTTTGAATAGATCGGGCTTTATTGACGCGTTTGCGTATCTCCTCGGACGGTTCACTATCGGCGATACTCGATAGCTCTTTGAATTTTACTGACGGTACCTCGATATGGATATCAATACGATCGAGAAGCGGTCCCGATATTTTCGCGATATATTTCTGAATCTGGGCGCCGGCGCAACTGCAATTGTGATTGGGATCGCCAAAATATCCGCACGGGCAGGGGTTCAAAGCCGAGGCCAGAATGAAGGACGCCGGGTAGGTTACCGAACCGGCTGCTCGAGTGATTGTCACATAACCGTTTTCAAGAGGTTGGCGGAGCGCCTCAAGCGAGTTCTTGTTGAATTCCGGCAACTCATCCAAAAATAAAACTCCGTTATGTGACAGGCTCACTTCGCCCGGTATCAGATGGTTGGTGCCGCCTGTTAATCCGACATCCGAGATAGTGTGATGTGGCGATCGAAAAGGTCTGGCGGCTACCAACGCCTGATCGGGCATGAGGTGGCCGCCGGCTGAATAAACCTTGGTTGTCTCCAGCGATTCAGCCAGTGTCATATCGGGCAGAACAGTCGGCAGGCGTTTCGCGAGCATCGTTTTGCCCGAACCGGGCGGTCCGATCATGATAATATTGTGGCCTCCGGCGGCTGCCACTTCGATCGCCCGCTTGGCATGTTCCTGACCTTTAACATCCGAAAAATCAACGATATATTTGCGACTGGCGGAAAAAATATCGCCCAGATCGACCGTCCTGGGATTGATTGCCAATTCACCTTCGAGGAAATCCACTGCCTGGTTAAGGCTCTCCACCGGGATTATTTCAAGGCTGTCTGTAATAGCTCCCTCATCGGCGTTTTCCATCGGTAATATCAATCCTTTGAATCCTTTACGGCCGGCCTCCAGAGCGATCGACATAACTCCCGGCACCGGCCTTAACTTACCGTCAAGCGCCAATTCGCCCAGAAATAAATAGCTATCAAGTTCCGGACAATCCAGTTGCCCCGTAGCGGCTAAAATACCGATTGACATCGGCAGATCGAATGCCGATCCGGATTTTTTAACATCAGCCGGGGCAAGGTTCACGGTTATTCGCTTGGCCGGAAACATGAAGCCGGCATTTCTAACCGCCGCGGAAACTCGCTCCTTGGACTCTTTTACGGCCCCTTCCGGCAAGCCAACCGTGTTAAACGATGGTAACTGCGGCGAGACGTCGGTCTCTACCTCAACAATGTAAGCTTCAATTCCCAGCAATGCTGATGAAAATACTCTGGATAACATCGCCTAGAATATAAGCGTAGTTTACATAGCTGTCAATGTCAAACCTGAAGGCTTTTCTGAAATTGAGTTTGACGGAGACAAGAGATTTGGTCTATTATGGATAAAAATTCATAGGAGGAAGTATGGAAAATATCGATATTAACATTTTAAGTAACATCCAGCAATGGCTGATCGTTCATTTCCCCAGAATTGTCATTATTATTATAGGTATGTGGCTGGCTGTAAAATCGGTGCAAGTCATCAGCCGCAGGCTTAGGGTTATTGCCTCGGATGATGACCCCAGTCGTGAATCAGATCGGGAGAAGCGGGCCGCCACGCTTTCTCAAATTTTAAATACCGCCACTAAAATTATTATCCTTTCAATAGGTGTGATAATGATTATCAAAGAAGTCGGTATCGATATCGGGCCGCTTTTAGCCGGAGCTGGTATTATCGGCCTGGCAATCGGGTTTGGCTCGCAGGCTCTGGTTAAAGATGTGGTGACAGGCTTTTTCATCCTGATGGAAGATCAATTGCGCATCGGCGATGTTATCAAAGCCGCCGGGCATGCCGGGGTGGTCGAAAAAATAACGCTCAGAACAATCGTGCTTAGAGACCTGGAAGGGGTAATGCATGTTATCCCTAATGGCGATGTCGGAACGATATCCAATCTTACTATTGGTTGGTCGCGGGCGGTGCTGAATATCGGGATCGCCTACAAAGAAAATGTCGATCGGGCCATGGAGGTGATTCTGGATGAAGCCTTGAAGATGGCCAATGAGGAAGAGTGGAAGGATATTATTACGGAGCCGCCATCGATTGCCGGAGTTGATTCATTCAATGAATCCTCGATCACGATTAAATTACTGATTAAAACCAGGCCGTCATCCCAGTGGTCGGTTGGTCGTGAATATCGCCGCCGAATCAAAAATCGCTTCGATGCCGAAAGGATTGAACTTCCTTTTCCATCCAGAACATTATCGTTTTCTAAGGAAGCCCTGGCAGCATTGAGGCAATCATCAAATCAAAACGATTAATCCGCGATATGAAATCCGGGAATAGTAAAGATCAATTTCGCATTAAATTATAAGTGGTAATTGAAGATTTACTTAGAGTTGGATAGTTTTATCCGCCCATTTATCGTAGTTGTCATCCGAGGTTAGAAGCAGTATCTGACGATCTTCGGCCATCTGTTTTAGAAGCTTCATCGTACCATCATGCCTCTCCGGATCGAACCTGTCGAAAGTGTCATCGAGGATTATAGGCGGTTTGGCTTTATCGCCCAGAATTTCAGTCAACGCCAGCCGGGCGGTTAAATAAATTTGTTCGATCGTAGCCTGTGAAAGCTCGTGATGAGGATCGACCCAATCGTCTTTCTCATCCGAGAAGACTTTGAATTTCAGCGATGTCTCATCGAAACGAACTTTCTTATACTTGAAATTGGTGATCACTTCGAGAATCTCCGAGGTCCTTTTCTCCAGGAATTCCAACGTGGATATCATCACATTCTGACGGGCTTTTTCGATACATTCCTTTGTCAAGCCCAACACGGCCAATTCCTCTACCAGTTTAATCTTGTCGGCGCTGAGCGCCTCTTTGCGTTCGAGGTAGCTGGCCAGAAGTTCAGAGCCGCCCTCGGCCGTACCTATCTGACGGTTTAAGGTCATCAATTCATTTTCAAGGTTGTTTTTCTGTTCTTCAAGCTGGCCGACAATTAACTTCAGTCTTTCTAAATCTCCCCGATCCTGGACCTCGTAGTTTTCCAGAATTATTTTAGTGTCAAAAACCTTTTTCTCAAGTTCCTGAGCCTTTATCTCGATTTCCTCTTCAGTCAGGCCGTCCAAAAGCTGAACAAAGCTGTTCTCAAATGATTTAAGTTGGTTTTCCATTTCAGATCGCTTCCAGGAAGCCTGGTGAACCTCATCGGCGGAATTAATCTCGTATTTGTCGAATAACTCTTTCAACTCACCGGTTATTTTTTCGATTTCCTCAGCGGCCTCTGCCATTTTCTTCTGTTCTGATTTTAGTTGCTCTTTCAGGAAAGCTTTCTTCTGATTATTTTTCATCAGCAAAACCAGCGATACAATGAGCAAAGCCAGACCACCGAAACTGATCTGATAGAAGAATTCAGTAAAACGCATGATGTAATCGGCTATGCCAAATCCGACGCCTCCTATTGAGATTAACATCAAGACAATAGGCGCGCCGCCGGTTTTAATTTCATCGCAGGCTTTTTGCTGTGATCCGACTTCCTTTTCAAGATCCCGATGCTTGGGCTTGAGATATTTCAAAGTCGATTCCATGTCATCGATCTGTTTAAGGTCGTCTTTTTTGATGTCTATAATATTTCTAAGTTGAGTTGATAAATCCCGGATTTTCAAAGCCTCGGCTTTAACTTCTTCCAACTGGGAATCAATTTCATCTTTTTCTTTCGTTAGTTTTTCCAGGTCGATACTTGCTTGCTCGGCTTTCAATGCCTTATCGAGCTTTTCTTTATTAATCCGATAATCTTCGGTGCCGTTGGAATAAGCCATCTCGACCTGTCCCAGCGAGTTACGCCATGATTTGATATTTTTTGTTTCGCGGCCGATTTTTTCGATATTATAATCAAGATTGACCTGAACCTTATCCAGTTTAAAAATTAACCCGGGATTCGCATCATCGCGGCGGGATATATCTTCAATTCTCTGATCGATTTTAGCGATTATTTGCGATGCCGCCAGGTCCTCTTTGCCACCAGTCACCATTGATTCGAGTTTATCTTTAATCGCCTTAATCGAGCGATCTATTTGGGAAATATCACCTTGCTTGATACAAGAAGTTGCCTCGAATAGTTCGGCCGATGAGAAACCGATAGCGCCGGTTAGTACCTCGTTTATTCTGTCATTATCATCAAGCGTGATATTCAGTTCCTGGTTGGCCAGTTTCGACTTGCCCGTATCGAAATCCTTCTCGAGTATGCCGGTGAAATTATCGCTATTAATATTAGCTTTTATAACTTGCGATCCTTCGGTACCCCAGGTTTTACCCATGATGTGGCTATCTTCACCGGCGACTACGGGATCATCGTATAAGAGTTTGCATATAGCTTCGACCAGAGTCGATTTTCCGGTTTCGTTGGCGCCCTTAATAACGTTTAAGCCGGGCGAAAAACTGCATTCGAAATTCTTGAATTTGCCGAAATTTTCCAGTATCAGGTTGGCCAGATTCATTTTACCATATCTCCCGTCCCTGAAGCAGGGCATAGCCGATTTTCAATGATTTCTCGAGCCGGGGCTTCAATTCCGCTTCAGCTTCGCCAAGATCACCCGCCATTACCTTGATATACTGGCCTAAAAGAGTTTTCTCCGAAACTTTAACTTCCGAGACATTCTCCGGCAATACTTTCATATCATCAATGATTTCGAACCACAGGAAATCATCCTGCATCTTTTCCTCAATTCGCGCCGGGGCCAGGTCAGTTTCAAAAAGGGCCAGTCCTGATAGCTTGAGGCGCAAAGCTGTATTTTCATCGGCAATCCGCTCTATGCGCTCGACCAAATCATCATTGCTTAATATCTCGTTAGCCTTAATTTCTTCGGTTTGCCATTTGTATTGGCCGATTTGGCTTTTCGAGATACTAACATTTTTCTGGGAATCGATTTCGATAGTGGTTAAATATCCGGCTTCGTCCTGATCGAAATCCGTCTGTTCGGGCGAACCACTGTAGGCTAAACTACGGCCCGTCTCGGATATATCTTCAAAACCGACTTTACCTCCCAGAGCGATATAATCAAACTCCTGGCCGGAATTTTCTATCAGTGATTTGACGGCATCAAATTGCAGGGGCGCAATTGCGATATGGTACTCGGAATCCTGCCGGGTCATTTTTAAAGATTCGCCATCCTGGGAATCCATAAAACCGGGAAACATGCCATAGACGGTGCAGTTAAGCTCTTCGAAAGTTCTATACGGATTCTTTGGATTCTCGATTACGAATATATTTTTATGACGGTTATGGTTTTCCCAACCATTCCAGAATAAACTGTCTGCACACTTATCGTTATCGCCAGGCACGATAACAACCGGAATCGACTCCAGGCGACCAAACTCACCGATTATATAGTTTTGCAGGTTGTTGGATATTTCTAGGTTGTCGAATAGATTGCCGGCAATGACAAGCATATCGGCTTTTTCATTGATTGTATAATCGACAATCCTCGATAAAACGGTCTTGAGGCCGGCCCTGAGTTTATCACCCGCCAGCTTCAAACCGGTGCATTTTTTGCCCGAATTAATATCTGAAGTATGAACTATCTTCATATCTTTACCCATTGATATAGTATCGGCAGAGAAATGCTTATATTTATTTATTATAGCCCAATTTTTCGGCAATCAGGCTCGGCGGAATAGAACCTTCGGCCAAAATTAAATCATGGAATTGTTTCAGGGAAAATGAGTTACCCTCTTTTTTTCGAGCTTTTTCCAGCATATCGAGAATAATAAGCTTGCCTGTTAAATAACTTAACGCTTGTGTCGGGTTGGCACAGTACCGCCTGATTTCGGCGGTGAAATATTCAGTGCTTTCGCCTAGCAAATTATTCATAAACACGAGCGCCGAATCGGGAGTCATAGACCCATCAGCCAGCGAACAATCCACGATTATTCTGACTGCCCGGTAACGAATTCCGCCGTAAACGCCATGCCAGCGCGAATCAAGGTCATCATCGGCGAATAATCCCTGTTCGGTGGCCATCTGTTCGCAGTAAAGCGCCCAACCCTCAAGAAAAAGCGTATTATGTTGAATACGCCTCAGCGGCGAAGGATGAGTATTGGCTATACCTAGTTGAAGGTGGTGTCCCGGGAAAGCTTCATGCACAATCGATCCCTTAAAGCCGCGTTTTTCGATCAAATTGCCGTATTTAACTTTTGCCAGCGAATCGAGGTCTTCCAGTGGTCTGACATAAAAATAGCCGGTCTGATCGGTCGAAAAAGCCGGTGGCGGCTGATAAGCGATGCCTTTTCTAATCGCCCGCATAAATACCGGCATCTCGACAGGTATGCAGGCGCCGATATTATCAGGTATGGTTACTATATCATTTTCCTTAAAGAATTTGGCGGTCTGGTCAATCTCCCATTGATAATAATTAAGTATGTCATCCCTGGTAAGCGAATCATTATAGGCCGATTGAGTACTTCCGGACGGATCTTTAGCCTGGATTATCAGTCCCAGAGAATCCATGGCGGCTGAACATTTATTATACCACTGCCAACCGATTTTTTTCAGTGAATCGGAGTCGATATCCAGAAAATGAATGTTTTTCAGTAAATAATCGAGATTACGTTTGCCTATTACGTGTGTTCCGGTGGCATCATCCTTCTCCACGCCGCAAAATATTTTGAAGCTTTTAAGATCACCAAGCGCGTTGTTCCTGTATAATGCGGTTCGACGCGTACTATCCGGTAACGCCTCATAAAGAACCTGAGCCGCTTCCTCTATCAACTTTTTACCGCCATCGACCGTTTCAATCGCGCTGTCGTAGAATATGGGAGCCGCGAACGCCTGATACTCCCATCTCGATTCGATAAAATCTCCGATTGCTTTCATCCTGGCCAGAATAAACGGAGCCTTTTCTTCCATCGTTCGGGAATTATCTATTAATAAAGAATAGATGCCGTCCAGAGGTTCGTCGATATATAAAGCCATCGATAACTCATGAAGAGGAAACTTGGCGAGATTGAACTCATCATATTCGATACTGGATTTTAGAAGCTTGAAGTTAATTGAATTATCGCCTTTAAATTTATCGGCGTTCATCTGAAGGAGTTCCTGAAGAATAATTGAGATATCATTTCGATAAGTAAAAATAGTCTCCGCTGAATAATCGGTGAGCTGTGAATCATAATCATGGATACCGACACCGGTTGCCCAGACCGGATAAAATTTGGCTCTGAGATCAGTATATTCCCGGGTTAATTCATCAAGCCGTTCAACGGGGCCGGAAACCGCGATCGAAACGAACACCAGTAACAAAATCAAACTCTTAAACACGGAACCTCCCGTTCAGTCTCGTATCAGCTTAACCACTGATTCAATATGGTATGTGTGGGGGAACATATCGATTGCCGTAGCCCTCTCCAGACGATAGCCCTCCCGGCAAAGCTCGGCAATATCTCGCGCCAGGGTAGAGGGATTGCAGGAGACGTATACTATTACCTTTGGCGCCATGGCCATAATCCCCTTCAGTCCCTTGGGATGGAGTCCCGCGCGGGGGGGATCGATAATCAGCTTGTCGAATGCTCCCAGTTCACTTACTACATTTTCTACTTTGTCGGCGATAAACTTAATGTTTTTAACGCCGTTAATTCGCGCGTTGTTTTTAGCATCTTCAACAGCCGCTTCAACCAACTCGATACCGGTCACGGATTTCACCAGGCCCGAAACGTAGATACCGATAGTGCCGGTGCCGCAGTAGAGATCACAAATATTATCACTTCGGCTAAATTCGGCGAATTCGATTACCGTATCATAAAGGACCTGAGCCTGGTAGGAGTTGGTCTGGAAAAAACTGTCGGCCGATATACGAAAACGATAATTATCGAGTTTTTCGTAAATATGATCCCGACCATGTATCACGCCGTTTTTAAGCATCAGCGGCAATTGATCTGTTTGAGCGATATTGGCCTTGCGGCTGTTAATAGTCCAGAGCAAGCTATTTATCCCGGTAAATTTATTAGCCAAATTTCTGCCAATTTCGATTATTCTATCCTCATATCCTTCAAATTGCCCACCGGTTACAATATTGACTAACACCTCGTCGGTGAATTTACCCTCGCGTACCACTAGGAATCTCATCAAACCCTCATGATTTCTGATATGATAGGCCGGTAGTTCCAGCCGGTAGCATTCATCACGAACGAATTTAACGATCTCGTTGGATAGTTCGGACTGAAGATGGCATTTTTCGATATTGAAAACCCGGTCGAAATAGCCGGCATGATGCATTCCCAGAAGTAATTCGCCGTTTTTATCCTGATGAAAGGAGAATTCCATCTTGTTACGATAAAAATATGTTTTCCTGGCGGCGATTATCGGTTCAACCGGCGGATTATCTATACCTCCGATATGAATCAGGTTTTGTTCGAGTTGTCCGGCCTTGTATTTAAGCTGCATGTCATATTCGTAGTTCTGCCATTTGCAGCCACCGCAGATATCGAAATGCTTACAAACCGGGCTTATTCGATGAGGCGAGGGGCTAACGATTTCATCGGCCACGCCATCGCAGTAATTGGGTTTGACCTTTTTAATAAATACCCTGGCCGTATCACCGGGCAAACCGCCATCGGCAAATACGACTTTGCCTTCATGCTTGGCTACCCCTTTGCCCCCAAAGGCTAGATCCTCTATTTGAAGCTCTAAGATGTCTCTTTTTTTCAAATTCAAACTTTCACTACTTTTTGCCGAATTCGTATCCGGTTACAATATCGTTTGTAACGAGCCGACTGTCAATAGTCATATTTAACGGCCGGTATAAAATTATGTTCAGAGATGTAATATTCAAATCAGGCGTTCGGGAATATACAACTCAAACTTCGAGAACGATTATATCAGCGAATAGAGTAATAGGTTAGGCTACGCTGAAGCTTCATAGCCGGCGTTTTTCACCGACTCTATAAGCTTCTCGGTATCAACGCTGCCATCGATAAACGCGGCCGCGTCATCGATAGATACTTTCACCGAAGTCACCCCCGGGACGTTTTCCAGCGCCTTGGTGACATTAGCCGCGCAATGTTGGCAGGTCATACCCTGGACTTTTAGTTTTAGCATACTATCCTTAATTTTGATCTTGGATTTACCGCTGAATTTATTTTTAAGATTATAGATAATCAAATAAGCCATTAGGCTTAAAAGTATAGCTGTGCAAGTGAGTTCAAACCAGTTTTTGTCGTGATGTTGATGTGCCAGGGCGGATTGACCCGGGCCTATTACGAAGCCAAATAGCCAGCCGAAGATAATACTGAAAACCGCCACCGTTGCCAGATAGATCGCCAATACTCTGCCGCCAAACGCCCGATATAACGCTCCGACCGTGGCGATATTGGATGCCGGTCCGGCCATCAGGAAAACGATCGCCGTCCCTGCCGGCATACCGGCGGCTATCAGCGAAGCGGCAATCGGCACCGAGGCTGTCGCGCAGACATATAAAGGCAGCGAAATCGCCAACATCAAAAACATGCCGCCGATACCCGTAATCCAGCCGATATCCGAGAGATAACCGGGAGGAACCAGGGTCGTAATCAAGGCGGCGGCCAGTACGCCAATAATAATCCAGAAATATATCATCCCCAGGAGCTCGTATACTCCGAAATCTATGGCTTCCTTGAGCTTGGCTTTAAAACCAACAAATTCCTTGCTGTTTGATATTGTTTCTTTTTTCACCTGATGATTACCGTCGAATATATCGACAATTGACCCACCGATTATCCCGGTTATAAAGGCGACGATAAGCTTGAAAATAGCGAACGGCCAGCCCAGAAAAGAAGCGCTGACCAGTATCGAATCAACGCCGGTCTGCGGAGTACTGATTAGAAAACCGGTCGATGCCCCATCGGAGGCGCCGTCTTGCTTCAAACCGATAGCGGTGGGGATAACCCCGCAGGAACATAGAGGCATCGGCACTCCTATAAGCGAGGCTTTAAATATACTACCAAGCCCGCGGCCGCCGAAATTGCGATGGACAAAACCCGGAGGCAGAATCACATGCAACAGCGCGGCTATCGTAATTCCCAACAGAAGTGGGAAACCCAGTTCCTGAAGAATGTTCCAGAGTTCTACTAAGTATCTCTCAATCATAGTATTACTAAAATCACCTTTTCCGCTAAAATGTTTCAGTTTTAACTATATTAATATATATAGATTATAATTGCAAATATAATAGAAGTAATATTTTAAGACGGCTGTAGGTCGGAGTTCCGCCCAAGCGATAGCGAAGGGTGAAACCCGACAATGTTGTATGATACGCGAGAGATTGTCGGGTTTAACGTTCGCTTTGCTCACGATGAACCCGACCTACGGTTTGGTTTATTTTAGAAAATTTGGTTGGTATCAAAGCGCCGCTTTGATACCTTAGCCGCGTTTTACCACGAACTCCCCAGCGGCCCGATCTCATCCTCGACTGCTTTGAGAATATCGTTGTTCTTGACTGTCTCGGCCATGTTGTTGTGATCGGTGAACAGGGGACGGTCGATATCGAGATGTTCGACAACCTTGCGGATCGCCGCTTTGGCCGCCTTCGTGCCCTTGCCAAAATCGAAATCTCTGAAATCCAGCGCCTGCGCCCCGGCTATAAATTCGATTCCCAGCACGCCGTATGAGTTATCCAGAATCTGACGGGTTTTCAGCGCGCCGTTCATGCCCATACTGACAAAATCCTCCTGGTCGGCCGCCGCCGGTATCGATTGGACGCAGGATGGCGCCGATAAAATACGTTGCTCCACGATCAGCATATCAGCCGTGTATTGCGATAGCATATGGCCGGAGAACATCCCCGCGCCCTTGGTCAGAAACGCCGGCAGGCCGATACTCAGGGCCGGGTTCAGCATTCTGTTCAATCGCCGTTCCGAAAGCACGCTTATCATGGCAATAGAGGCGCCCACCATATCCAGAGGCAGACTTATTGGCGTGCCCTGGAAATTGGCGCCGCTTAGAACGGTGTCTTCATCGGGCAGGAAAATCGGGTTATCGCCGACTCCATTTATCTCGATTTCAAACTGCTTTCTGGCATAAGCGAGATGATCCCGCGCCGCGCCTATCACTTGCGGCGTCGATCTCATTGAGTAGGCGTCCTGGACCTTGACCTTGAGTTTACCGGTCACCAGGTCCGATCCCTCGGTCATCCGGCGGATATTGCCCGAGCTGGTTACGGCTCCCTTGAATCCGCGGATTTTGTGCAGTCGCTCATCGTAAGGCTTCATATTGGCCATCAGCGATTCGAGCGTCATGGCGCAGGCGATCTCGGCCTGCTTGATTACCCGTTCGGCGTCCAGAATCTCCAGGCAGCCGATTCCGGCGATCAGGTTGGAGCCGTTGATTACCGCCAGCCCGTCACGGGCGTGAAGCCCCGGTACTTCGATACCGGCGCGTTTCATCGCCTCGGCCGAGGGCAGACGCTCGCCATTATAGAAAGCCTCGCCTTCGCCCATCATCATCAGCGCCACTTGGCTCATCGGGGCTAGGTCGCCGCAGGCGCCCACGCTGCCTTTTTCGCAGACAACCGGCGTGACGCCCTTGTTGAGAAGCGCCACCAGCGTTTGGGTAATCTCCGGCCGGCAGCCGGAATTGCCGTGGCAGTGGACATTTATCCGGGTGGTCATAGCCGCCCGCACATGCTCGATCGGGGCCGGCTTGCCGATTCCCGCCGAATGGTTGTAGATCAGGTATTTCTGGAAATCCCTGACCTGCTCATCGGACAACACGATCTCGGAGAACTCGCCGATACCGGTATTGACGCCATACATGATCTCTTTGGCCTCGATTTTCTTATTGAGCATGGCCCGGCATTTTTTGATACGTTCGAGCGCCTCGGGCGCGATTTCGACTTTCTCGTTATAGCGGGCTACCTGTTCGACTTTTTCTATAGTAAGGCTATTGCCATCCATTATTATTGCCATTTGGCGTTCCTCCATCTATCTGCGTGCTGCAGGGTCGCCTGACCCTGCGGTATGTTGTCGGGTGGGGGCACCCGACAACACGGGCTGTGGCACCTGTGATGCCGGACTGTTTCAATATTGGGGATAATATATGATTTTATCGCCACGGGTCAACAAGATTGATTGCGGGGGGCGGGGGACAGGCGCAAGCTTATAAAACCTGCGAAAAAGGATTTCTAAATGAAGGGAGATAAAATAGTATTTGATTTTCATTATGGTATTTTGTAATTTGAATATTAACAATTTAGTCGAAAGGGGTAAAATGAAAACATATGCGATTTTAGTGTCAATAATTGTAATAGGATTAATATTATCATTAGTAAGTAATGCTATTTCTTCTGATCATTGGACGCATCCTTGGATACTTCAACTTGCTGCAATATTGGTTATAGGTGGAGGATTGGGAATTATTGATAAGTCACTATTGTTTAATGACTTTTTAAACAAAACAAGAACTTTATTTAAAATTCATGAAAGTGCCACAGATCTAGGCTTGAAGGAGATATCACGTAATGCACAAGACTACCCATTTTCTGATTTTATTAAGGAAAGTAAGTCTTTGAGTATAGTAATGAATGATGGAAGAACTTGGATTTCGTCTCGGCTATATGATTTAAGTTATAGGTTTAATCAGAAAGATAAAATTACTGAGTTTTTTTTACCAAATCCTGAGGGTGATTTTATCAGGATCTTAGCTAAAAAAACTAATTACACCGAAAAGGAACAAATAAATAAAATTATCGAAACTAAAAAGAGAATTATTGAAGAGTATGTTGCAAGGGGTAAAAAAGGAATACTAAAAATATACTATATACCTAATTACCCTACTCATAGCGTTTTTTTTGGTTCAACAAAAGCTATAATTACTCTATATAGTATCCCGAGAACCAGACAGGCAGTCCCACTGTTTATTTTTAATAATAACAATATAGATGACAGCCTTTATGGTTTTGTTCAACAAGATATTAAAATATTAAGAAAAGAATCTGAATGTGTTTATAATAGTGGGGATATTTCATAAGATGAATATGAAAGCAATTAGATAGTATCGCATCTTGAATTTCAGGCTGGATACTCTTAGGAACTGGAATTACATTTTTCACAAAGAGGTAATACGTAGCCAATTACAATATTAAATATGTAAGATTATATCTGGCTTATTATGAAATTATTAAGAAAATTTGTTCATCTATTTCTCTGGAAAGAGAAAAATAAAAAAGAATTTGAATTATATAAGTACTTTGCTTTAATGCCATACAATAAAGCAAGGGATTTCGCAAAGACTTTGCATGTTGATCTTGATTACTATAAAATGGTAAAATTCGCACAATTAGTGGATTCAAAAGATTATTTTCTTTATAGCGTGATGAGAACAATCAAGAAAACTTGTTTTTCGCTACTTCACAAAGAAGAATATGTTGGCAGCTTAACTAAAGGTAAAAGAAAACAACAAATTGCCCCTGATGAAGATACTATTCAAGATGAGATCACTGAGTCTATGATGGATGATATTAATTTTCTAGTTAGAAAACTAGTTGAAACGTTAGTAAATGTTATATGTTTTTCGAAAAGTAATAATGAAATAGCATACATGATTTATTTGAATTCCGAAAACATGGATTTATTTTTAAGGAAGCAAAATGATTTTAATGCTTTTTATAGTATAAAAAACCTTAATGTTAAATCATCGATTGAGGGGTATTATAAGTGTATAATAGAAGATATAAAAAAAATTGACGGAGATTTGTGGTTTATTGATAGCAAAAATCTAAAAAACAAACGATTTTCAGTATTTAAGAGTATTTTTTTAAGGTATCAAACAGCAATGCTATTAGCTAATAATAATGAAAAAATATTGCTAGGGAGTTCTTATGAAAAATTCTTTTCTCTACCAAGTATCTCCATTCATAGTTCTATATCTGCTTACCCATTGGAATACTCATCTAAATCTGTACAAACTTTTTATATCATGATTTCCCTGTTATGTGACGCCATTATTAACAGGTCAATGATGCTAGCTGGAATAAAAATATCTGAACAAGATAGTATTGAAAGCAAAGCATTACGAAAACATGCAGATAAAATACTAATCAAGGAAAATAAAAATCTTAATACTGGCGATATTGTCTTAGCCTATGGCGATTTGGCCGAAATAATTGAAATTATAGAAAGCAAATTTGGCTATCAGTCGTACAAGATTAAATATTTAACTAAAGCGCCAATCCCTACTATTCTTGAGGATTATTATCCATCACAATATATTGTAGAGCTTCTCCGCAAGAATGATCCTCAAAAGTTTCTCAACAAATTAAGAAAAGATGATAATATAACAGAAGGCTTAGCATTTCTTAAATCAAGGTCTAAAAAGGAACTATATGATGCGCTAAAAGCAACGCTTATTGATTTAGATAAGCGAAAGCTTTTAAAAAGAGTATTGCATGGTAAATGATTTTGAACTGCATTTCAAAAATGTTTCTAGAAGTGAATCTAACTTCACCGCAAAAATACCCCGCTATTCCCCCCCTTTCATCTTCCTAATCTGCGCGGCCAGGGGGCCCCAGATGAATATCAGATGAAAACCCGCCGCGCCACCGAGGATAGTAGCGATCTCATCATAACATTCCGTGCCTTTCAGTCTCATGGCGCAGGAAGCAGTTCAGGCCTACTTGGGGCCTGACGAGCTATTGCAGCTAATCGGGCGCGTCAAGTCCCAAGTGGACTTGACCTACGACCGGTCTTTAAAAGCTTTATTACATCTTCTTCCGTTGCTAAGCCATCATAATCTTTTTGATGGCCGTATTTTATGCCATTTTTATCATTTTTTATGATATATTCAGCGAATTTTTCCAGACCTTCATCCTTAATGAAACGAACAAACGCTCTTAACCTCAAATCATGAGAATCCGAGAACATGTCTTTGCCACAATTGAAGTCGTCACATTCCCAACAACCATTTAAATTTCGTTCTACACAACAGTTATATTGATAACATCCTGTATCGGATAAATATCTCGCGCAAGTATTGTTATCAGATTTACAGCCGCTGCAATCTTTGGCCAGGTGGCATAAATTGCATAACAAGCCGCAGTAGCCGATGTTATCGACTATTTCCTTAATTTCCAATTTAGCTCCAACTAATCGATTAATGCCGGCTATCCCACCCCGCGGTAGCGGGGATGGGGCACCCACACCCATTCCCAAGCGGCGCTTGGGAACGAGTGGAAGGTAACCCACCCATCGGGTGGGAATATTCCAAACGAGCGTCTAAATTTCGTACTGCTCACCCGTTGCCTGAGGTACAGAATTATTCTTCCACGTTCAGCTTTTTTAATTGAGCGGCCAGAGGTCCCCAGATAAATATCAGGTGAATACCCGCCGCCGTGCCTAAAATAGTAGCGATTTTACTAAAACATTCGGTGCCTTTCAACATTAAAGAACAGCCGATCATGGCCGCTCCCCAAATAATAGCGCTGGCTATTATATATACTCCGATTATCTTCTTTTTCTGTGCCATTTTTTCTCCTTTTATTTGTTCAGTACGTCGTTAGAGCAATCGGGACATTTTCAGCTTTAATTTAGGTGATACATTTTTAATTTTCAAGTTTAAACTTGGAATTCCATCCTGAGTTTTAAAATTACCTCCGTAGGCTGTCGATCTAAGATCGATCCGCTAGCGGGCCCATCTGGGCTCCTACGTAGATTAAAATCTGGTTAGGTTATTTTTAGGGAGGTTGGCCAGAAACCCAGTGCTTCTGACGAGTGTTCTACGCCGTTTGCAGCTTCGCCGATTTGAACAGCTTAACCGCGTCCTCGTTTCGCAACGTCCGAAGCGCGTATATACCCAGCGCTGTGCCGAAAGGCGCTTCAAATAGAAGCAGCGCGCCGAAAATCAGGCCTGTCGTCCGGCCCCATGAATTGTGCTTGAGTATGGCCCAGCCGGATAGTAAGGCGGGGATCGCGCTGATAGCGACTACCGCGGTCCAGATCAGGCCGACTCTGCTGGTTATGAAAGTCATCGCGAAAATATCGGAGAACAATCCGCTAATCACGCCCGCGCCGGCGAATACCAGAAAAACTATCGATGCCGCCGTCAGGCCCATCGCCCCGTAGACTATGAACAGTATGCCTAATGTCTGAAGACGTTTATCCATTACTTCCTCATTTTTAAAGCCCTTATGTGCCGGCGTACACCATCTTTCACCGTCACATTAGCAGACGATAATACCTGCCAACTGATTTATATACGCACATTGGCCACTGTTCGGTTTCAAATTTGTGAGTTTTTTTGAGGTTTTTTAGCTTAGATATGTGTCAGACATCCATAATAGGCTTTCAATTAATGAAATTCCGGGGCAGACGAGGACGTCTGCCGCCCACATAAATCCAGAATGGGGATTTTGGCCGACTATTTTGAATATAAAAACTAACATTATATAGTATTGTTGCCGTATGACAACCGGATAGAATAAGGAGTGAATAATTTTCAGGTGGAACTATGGCTTATTTGATACGTACATTATAGTATAACCTGGAGAGTTCTGGTGAAACGCCTCGCTACGGCTATTACAATCGTATGTTTTCTGACAGTTTCTATAATGGGAAACAGTATTTTATTTCTATGCGCTCTGATGGGCTGTGAAGTTGTTGTAGTTGCGGCCGCTCCGGCGCCCAAATCAATGCCGGATAAGTGCAGCCCCTGCCGCGACTGGGAGAGCTCATGCGCGGGCAGCGCCTGTGAACCAATTGAACCCGAAGAACAACCGGTAAATAAATCCTGCCAGTCTCTTTGGATGCTAACTCACGCTTGTTATTGCGTGCGTACAGACCCTAGCCTGACAGCCGTACTTGGAGATTACCGTTATAAAGGGCCGCCAATACCGGCGACTGATTTGCTGTCGCCCGGTGATCTATTCGTAAAAACATCCGCTCATTCAATTCCGGAATTCGCCCGATCTCAGGGCGTACATTCGATTATTGCGACGACGGTTCTTCGGCTTTAAAGTCAAGCAATGGTCATGAATTCGCGTGGCCACCGAAGTGAATCAAGATTGTTTTAAATTTTCATAAAGATAAGGATGAATTGATATGAATAAATATCGTATTCTTAGCGTTGGGGTATTGGTAATAGTGTTCGTGCTGCTAAGCGGCGGAAACGCTCTGATGGCGCAAACCGCGAAACGCTGTGTTATAGTGGAATGTAGTCCGCAACAAGCTAAGGATTGCTGCCCGCAAGGTCAATCGGCGAAAGACTGTAAAGTCGAAACCAAATCCGCCGATTGTTGTCCCGGTGGTGTTCAACCGGCAAACTGCTGTCCCACTAATAGTACGGGCAGTAAGAGCAGTCTGAAAACTCAGCCATCAAAAAACTCTCAACGCCTGAATTCGACTGCTGAAAAAAGTCCGACCAGAGAAATTGTCAAACCCGCGAAATCGGGTTCATAATCTTATAATGTCGGATTGATTTAACAGAGGCCGCCCGGAAGGGGCGGCCTTTTTATGCTGACAATCCCCTGATTCACTTTACAGGGCCGTATTCCGGTTAGATGATACTTGCATCTTAAGATAATCAAAATGTTTATAAACCGTTATCCGGGGCAAATTTATTCAGGATTAAGCCGAATAGTATTATATAGCTATAAACCTGGAGGATGATATGCCGCGTAAATCGCGATGCAAGGCAAAAACTAAAGAAAGCAAACGCTGTAAGAGGTGGGCTTCGGGAAAGTCGCTTTACTGAGGGACGCATAAAAAATCCCACCGGTAGTTACCGGTATGACTTTTGCGTACTGCCGGGTTTCTCAATCCCGGCAGTTTTATGTTATCATCATTATACGTGTTTGATGGAATCTTCGTTAATCCCGAGTTTTGAAAACCTGTCAAACGATAATGATTTCTATTCACCTTAAATCCTTTGACATTTTAACAGAACTTTAATATATTTATATTAATGGTAGCTTAGCGGAAGGGCAAAATATCTCCCGCCCGTTTATCCTCAAAATTTCTTTTCCTTTATTATGATTTGTTTTACACAAACTGTTATAGTAAAAACCTTATAAATCGTTCTAATAAATCCCTGGATGGATAATTAATTAGAATTTTTCAATTTTCTTAATTTAAGGAGGACTTCAATGAAATATCAATTAATTCCGGAAAACGCGCTGGAGGAAAAAGCATTAAAATTCAATATTGCGGCCAGGCCGCTATTCGATCCATTTCTGCCGGTGATACAGGCCCGGTCGTTGATGGCAGGCGTTCGCCTGGGAATATTTGAAGCATTCGATCAAGAGGGTCGAACAGCCGAATGCCTGGCTCAAAAACTTTCGCTGGATAGCGAGTGCCTGAGATTACTACTTGAAGTTTTGGTATGTGCGGGCTATATCTCACGTGATAAAGATGTTTATTCGCTTACCGAACGCTCAAAATCTACTCTCCTTCAAAGTAGTCCAATCCGGCTAACAGGCTGGATGGAATACAACTATATTCATTGGCGCGTGATTGACAAACTTGAAGATGTCATCAAATCAGGCAAAGGTATCGATCCCAATTTCATGCTGAGAAGCCCCGCTGAATGGGCGGTCTGTCAGCAAGCGATGCTGGAGACCGCCAGGCCGGCGGCCAGGGATATCGCCGCGCTTGTGCCTGTCAAAGAAGGGGCATTAAAAATGCTGGATATCGGCGGTTCGCATGGCTTGTATGGCGCTATGATTTGCCGTTTGCACCCGCCTCTCCATTCTGAAGTACTGGAGTTGCCGGAGGCTGTCGAGCATGCCCGGAAACTGGCCGTTCAGGAGGGGATCGATGACGTTGTGAAGCATCGATCGGGCGACGCGTTGACGGATGATCTCGGTGACGGCAATGATTTGGTATTCCTGGGAAATATAATTCATCATTTCCAGCCTGATATAATTCGGCAGCTTTTAATCCGGCTGAAAACATCAATGACAAAAGGAGGAACGGTGGCGATCTGGGAGTTCAAGTATCCCGATCCCGGCTCTTCCGCCGATATTATTGGTAATGGCCTATCGCTGTTTTTCAGGCTAACATCAAACGCCCGATGTTACCGGGCTGATGATTATATCGAGTGGCTCAAGCAAGCCGGTTTTGGCGATATCACAATTCAACCGACACCTTTGGCGCCGTCGAATATCCTGATTACCGGGCGGATATAGGCTTATGATGTTTTGTTAGCCTGAAATCTCTTCGGTTTTGCCGTCATTAGAAACTTTAGTTGAATCCGAGGTCAAATTGGTCTATCTTATATACATGTTCAATAAACGAGATTGGTTTTGTTAAATTCGGGATAGATGGAGAATGAATTTTTTATGAGCCAAAATAGCATAATACTTTCAACCGCCGAATATGTCCGCAAGTTACTTACTGAGGATAAATCGGGTCATGATTGGTGGCATGTTTATAGGGTTTGGAACATGGCGAGAAAAATCTCCATTAAAGAGGATGCTGATCTTTTAATCGTCGAACTGGCGGCGTTGTTGCACGATATCGCCGATTGGAAATTTCATGATGGCGATATCTCGATTGGTCCTGAAAAAGCGAAAGAGTGGCTGGATCAGTATGATTTGAATAATGAGGTTAAAGATTCGGTTAGCCGTATAATCAGGGATATCTCATTTCGTGGGGCAAATGAAGAGCCCCCGCCGTTAACTCTTGAGGGCAAAGTTGTTCAGGATGCCGATAGGCTAGATGCCATGGGCGCGATAGGTATCGCTCGTGCTTTTTCATATGGCGGCAACGCCGGTCGGATTATTTATGATCCTGATATAGAGCCGATTCTGCATGACAGCGCGAGATCATATTTAACTAATCAAGGCCCTTCGATTAATCATTTTTATGAAAAATTATTGCTGCTAAAAGATTTGATGAATACTAACTACGGCAAACAAATCGCGATTGAAAGACATCGATTCATGAAACTATACCTAGATCGTTTTTATGAGGAATGGGATGGCAAACTGTAGCCTGATTTACCGCGGGTCGGGTAAGCATTGCATAAAACCGTTATTCTATAAATCATAACTCTATATAATTCGTAAAAAACGAGGGTAAGCCATTGTTTATTGGTCGACTTTTTAATTTCTCGACAAACAATTCGTCTTTCGCCCAGGAAGTATTGATGTATATTTTATCTATTTTTTTGCCCACTCTGCCAAGGTCCAAACGGTCGGCGTCCCAGCAAATCTGAATGTCAGGATTATCGCTTTTATCTTCCGTGGTGTGATACTCGCACGCGTACTTGAGTATTTGAATTTCATTCGGTGATAAAATACTATCAATCATTCCGGATGTATTTCCGATAAATGAGGACGCCCTTTTACCATGAAGGATGTCTTCGCCATTATCCATCCGTTTGCAATCATGAATTACGGAAAACAGTTCGGCTATTTTACTATTGCCATTCATTTTTTCGCATAAAGCCAGGCCATTCCTTCTGACTCTCAGCCAATGTAAAATCCCATGGCAGCCATACCACTCGAGAGCGAATTCATTATGAATGATTTTCAGTAGTTCCTCAGTCAGAATAGATTTAAATGCTGTTTTCACAACTATACTCCAAAATTACTTAATCGCTCAATCGACTAAATATAATAAAGACAGGCGAATTGAGCAAATCAATCAGTTCAACAACCTCGAAAAAACCTTGACAATTAATGAAATCACGCGCTTTTTTACGTTCATATTTGAACTGTTATCCAGCCGCCTGGATGTGACAGGTTATATGGGACGAGCAACTTTCATATGAATACGATTATTAGAAGGGAATAACCATGAACGCGAAAGAGCTTTATGAAGATATCCGTAATTTTTGCCGGGCTAACATCAATGAGGCCAACATAAAAAAGTATTCCCGCTATTTCAAAGAGGGCTATGATGCTTACGGATTAACTCAACAACTGATGCATGATAAGAGAGATTCGCTATTAAGTGATAATAAAGTAAATATGAAAACCGTTCTCGGCGCCAGTAAAAGCCTGATTAAAAGCGGCAAATATGAGGAAACAGGCTTCGCGGTTATTCTACTGAAGGAGTTCGCCGAGAAATTCGATAAAACGACTTTTACTCAAATCGGACTATGGTTTGAAATCGGTATAAGCAACTGGGCGCATTGCGATGTAATCTGTAGTTATCTGATCAAAATATTTTTCGAACGAAAGATAATAACCTACAAGGCTCTGGCCGATTGGCGAAAAGCTAAAAACAAGTATCAGCGGCGGGCAGTCCCGGTCGCGATGATTGAGATACTGAAATCGGCCGACAATTTCGGCCCCCTCTATAAATTTATCGATCCCCTGATGATGGATCCCGAACGAGTAGTCGGGCAGGGATTGGGCTGGTTCTTGCGAGAGGCCCGGAAAATCAAACCCGAAGAAACCGAGACGTTTTTACTGAAATGGAAAAACGACGCCCAAAGAGTAATTTTCCAATACGCCACCGAAAAGATGACCAAGGAAGAGAAACGGCGGTTCAGGAAAGAGAAGAAGTAAAACTACCCAGCCTGATTTGGGCCAGACGAGGACGTCTGCCGCCCACAAATAGCGCCTGTAGGGTGTCGATCTAAGATCAGCCCATTGTTGGACCCATTTGGGCTCCTACGAATATTGCGCCACGCCGCCGTCGTCACGGTAAAGCGACTCCAAGAAATATCTTGACATTCGGGGAGATGGTGGGCTATGTTGGGCGTGGATTTTGTATGTTATGCAAGGTCGCGAATTTGTTTATATTTGACGATAAATAAAAATTTAGCGGAGTAAGTTCTGAATAAGAAATTGCTATTTTTATCAGGCTATCTAATATTATTGGTTCTTATTAGCTGTATGCCAGCAAGTCAGAGCCTTTTAATTGCCGATTCCTACAGCGCAAAGAAAGACCTAACCACTCTTACGGTTTTGCCATATGGAAATATTGACATACCAGGACAATGGATGAAAACAAACTATGTTGCTTCAAGCGGCCAACACTTTTTTAAAAATGTGGATTCAACTATAATTGCAGTTGGCAAATTTCCTCAAACGAAAGCGCCTTCATATCTAAAATCGTATACAGATTATGAAAATGCGTATGCGTTTTATAAATGGGATACCGATTTTTTTAGCAATGAACAGGATTTTCAAATAAGCGAAATAAGAATGGATGAAATTAATTGCTATATATTATTCAATATGAATAATGAAAAATTTAATTCTACATTTATCTTCGGTCTGAAAAATGGGTTCATATATAATCTATCGGTACAAACCGGTAATTGGCCTGTTGAGAAAAAACATTCATTCTTAATAAATCTATTCAAAGATAATTAATAGCAAAGCTATAAATCATAATATCTATTTCATCTATTAATAATGTTGATATAGTTAAATAAACACTATATTACGCCCGCGCCAAAATCCCCTTCACCGCTTCCACCAGCTCCGTGCGCTTTACCTGCATCTGGGCGGGTTGGCCTTTGCTCCATTCGTCGCGGTCGGTTATACCGGAAGCTAATTCGGCGCCGAGCTTGAGGTCCTTCAACGTCACCTCGCCGGCGTTGAACTCATCCTCGCCGACAATCACCGCTATCGGGATGCCGCGGTCGTTGGCATATTTGGTCTGTTTACCTATAGGTTTCTTGCCAAGATATAGCTCGGTTACGATACTGGCCGCCCGAAGCTCCGCCGCCATCTGCTGATAATCGGCCAGCCGGGGACGGTCCATCACCGTGACCAGCACCTGTGTGGCGGTTTTCGGCGAATCGGTGACCTTGCTTTTGTAAGCGTGCAGGAGACGGTCGACACCAATCGAGGCGCCTGTAGCGGCCATTTTCTGGCCGGTGAATCGCATCACGAGGGTATCATAACGCCCGCCGCCGCCAACCGAGCCGAACTGTGTCGGCTTGCCTTTGTCGTCGGTGGTCTCGATTGTCAACACCACCTCATAGACAGGGCCGGTGTAGTACGACAGCCCGCGAACGATCTGGGCGTCGAAAGCGATCCGGGTATCATCATAGCCCGCGCCTGTCAGGAACTCATCGATTTCGCGCAGTTCTTTCAAGCCCTCCTGGCCGATTTCGCTTAATTCGATCTTACCGACGCCATCAAGATATTTGGCCCGGCTCGAGCAATCGAGTTTGAGGAAATCGACAATCGGGGCGATCTGATTTTCGGTGAGAAAGCAGCCGGATTTAAAATCGCCGGTGTCATCCCGTCGGCCTTTTTGCAGAATCTGAATCACGCCCTCGATACCGATCCTGTCAAGCTTGTCTATCGAGCGCATGATATCGAGTTTGTGTTCATGTTCGAGTTCAGGCGTTATCTCTATCTTGTTATCCTTGACATTATTATGACGAGCCTTAAACCATTCGGCGATCTGATTCTGGCGGCTTTGGTCATCGCCGTTGGCCATCGCGATATCGATTAAACCATCGAGGATTTTCCGGTTGTTGACCTTGATCACATACTCGCCGCGGTTAAATCCCAGCGCCTCCAGTGAGTCGGATAGGACCATGCAGATTTCGGCATCGCAGGCCATAAGGCCGCTGCCGACCGTGTCGATATCGAACTGGGTGAACTCGCGGTAACGGCCGGGTCCGGGTTTCTCCAGACGCCAGACCGGGCCGACCTGGTAACGTCGGTACGGCTTGGGAATATCCTTGTTCATAGCCATGATCCGCGACAACGAGGCGGTCAGATCGTAGCGTAGAGCGTGCCACATTTCGTCGACCTGGAAGGCAAATATACCGGCATCCGGCTGATCGGATTCGGGCAGGAACTTGCCTAATGTCTCCACGAACTCGACCGCCGGCGTCTCCAGCGGCTCGAATCCGTAACTTTCATAAACCGCCTGGATTTTGTCGAGCATTTCCCGGCGAAGTTTGTAATCTTCTGAAAAAATATCCCGAAAACCGCGGGGCAATCGGGCTTTTGCGCGTTTTGCCATTTTCTATCCCTGGGAAAAAAGTAAAATACAGCCGGAGGGATTTGAACCATCGGCCTCCTGATCCACAGTCAGGCGCTCTAACCAACTGAGCTACGGCTGCATATTTCGGGCAGAATTTAACGTTATTTGAGGATTATGTCAATAG
>JAAEQD010000112.1 GCA_024231855.1 Candidatus Zixiibacteriota bacterium | reverse complement strand
TAGCTTGTTTCAATGTTACCTGAGCAACAGTTAAGTCGGCTTCGGCCTGACGGTAATCATTCTGCGCCGCTGTTTTATCAAGCACACAAATCAGGTCGCCTTGAATAACCTTGTCCCCTTCATCGACATAGAGTTTTATTATCTGTCCCGAAGCCTTCGATTTGACCTCAACCGCCTGCTGAGGTTCTATCGTCCCAACGGCGGAGACAGTAACTACAAGATCACCTCGCTTAACCTTTTCAGTCCTCTCTAACGGATTAAAGCTGTTTTGTTCCTCGTCTGCACTGGGATAAACCACATAGGCAACCCCGGCGATAATGACGATTATTACTATTATCCAGATTAATTTTTTCACTTTTTAATCCTCCTGTAATGGAAGATAGAGATATTCCTCATTATAGTCAATTAGTATTAGACTCAAGCGATCGATCGTTGGTTTAATACCGTTGAAATATATACGTTGTTCCCCTAATAGAAATTGTACTTTATATAATTAGCTAAGGCTCTACCTGCAGCAGCATTATCCCCTTATCGTAACATGATGCGTAGATGGCGTATCCGGGAATTATAAAAATCCGGGAAATATTTACCGGCAGAATGCTTATAGATGCCATATGTATATCAGAAGTATCACCGATACTTATCATGTACATTCAGTAATAGCACGATCCGTAAATATAACCATACGCGAAGGAATAATTATGCATTTCGTACCCAAACGGATAGTCCTCAATAAATTGAATATTAGGAAAATTCGTTATATCGTAGGCGGTACAGCCATAAAAGTCTCCAATATACATCACATTACCGATTAATTCCTGTATAAAATTGCCGCGTGAAACAGGTAAATTGTTAGGCAATTCTACGATATTGTTTATATCAGAGAAATCGTAGATATAAGTGGTATTAAAGTCGGAAGCGAATAAATATTGATTGTAGGCAAAAAGGTTCTCGACATAGCCAACAAAATCAACAGTATCTATGAGTATAGGATTAATAGGATCCGAAATATCAAGTACTTCTATGAAACCGGAATCTACACCGGACGATTCCCACCATAAAAACAGATAGTCCCAGCTAACTGTCAGGCTGCTAACACCGCTGCCTCCCGGATTGTAGTTGCCGACTATTGCCTCATCGCAAGACAGGGTTAAATCCATAATCTGCAATCCTGCCCGGTCGTCGGCCACATAAGCAATACCCCTGTCCACATAGAGATCGCATGCATTACCGGGAGTATCATAGGTAAGTAACGGTCTAATATTTTTAAGCGTTTCCGTCTTAAAACTCCACACCGGGCTTTCCACGGCTTCGTTCCCAGAGCCATGAACCATTATCTTCCAATAATAATTCGTCTCGTAGTCCAGCATATCCTGCGGTTGAAAATATATCTCGCTTTGATTATTGCTGACCAGTGGCGGATCATTATCTTTGCCGAGATAGACATCATAGGTAACCGATCCGCTCCTGCTTAAGGAATTGAAATCCCATGTCAATGTTTGACGTACTGAACTGTTTGTCGAATTATCGTCCGGATAAGGGCTGATAGAACCTTGATACGGGGTGTCAATATATTTAGTTGAGCGCAAATCACATCCGGATAAAAAAAGAACGCTCACCAGTATGGAAACACTAAAAACTCTTTTAAGAACTTCTTTCATTTTTAGCAACACATACCTCGTAATTAAAGACCAATTTGAGTCGAGTTATCTACTTAAAATTTCTTAAGGCTTTACCTGAAACAGCGATATGCCGTCCCACCCGTTTGCCGCATATATCGCATGTCCGGGAACGACAAACATGCTATGGCCAGATCGATACGGGAGTTCAAAGCTGGTCGTTGCATGTACATTCGTACAGTTCCCGATACTAATTACATTAATCCCTTCGGCATTTACACTATAAACGTACCCATTAGCAACATCGTAATCCCATATCTTGGTCGACATGGCGTAATTCGCCAACGGTATTGGATTGTCGAAGTCTGATATATCATAACTGCGGATTTCATCATTGAAGTAGATATAAAGGTTATCTTCTTTTACGGCCAGAATGCCCCTCGATGGTATGAAATCGTTCGGTATTGCCATGATGTTTGTCGGATCCGAAATATCGAAAACCTTATCTTCCAGCGATTGAGTAACGAGTAAGTAATCCTTATAAACGACAATATTGTATGTATCTATAAGGGGCCATAAAGAATCGATAAATTCCGGATGGAATGGATCGGAAACATCAATAATATTAATTTTACCCCATTGATCCGGTCCTCCTGATCCCATAAAACAATAAGCGTAAGCATAATTATTCGAATAAGCCACATGTTCCACTGACATACCATCGTGTGTAGTAAGACTGCCGATGATAGCGGACTCTGTTGGCAGATTCAAATCAAGAATCAAAAATCCGTCTCTATCTGCAGCAATGTATGCGTAATCTCCCTCCACATGAACATCAATTGCGACAGCTCCTGTTTCATAACTTCGTACAAGAAACATCTCCTCAATCCCGGCCGTTTTAAAACTCCAGACGGGGCTTTCGGCAGGATCGCTTCCCGAATCATGTGCTACTATTTTCCAATAATACGTTGTTTCGTAATCCAACATATCCGGTGGGAGGAAATATATTTCTTCTTGATTAATGCTGACAAGTTCAGGAGAAGAGTCTTTACCGAAACAGATGCTATATCTATAATTATAACTATCAGCGATTGATTTATATTCCCATGTCAATGTTTGACGTACTGGATTGTTTGTCGAATTATCGTCGGGGTAAGGGCTGAAGGAACCTTGAGATGAGGGATCAAGATATTTGGTTGAGCGCGTATCACATCCGTAAAATGTAAAAACAATCAGGATTGATAAAATTAGCCCCATTGAATGTTTTAGTAAATTCATTAGATAACCTCCTCGCAATCTCTTAGTTATTATTTACGGATTTTTAAGTAAGAAGGTTTCTTGAAATATTAAAAAGTTTTTGATTTATAAGCGCTTAAGGTTTATCCTTCAGAGTTCTTAAAGAGTCCATTGTTAGGAGATATCATGTATCTACCTGAGATATATTTTGTTATCAGCTTTTTATATTTAGCAGCGACCGTTTTTCTTCTTTCGGGGATACGCAGGAAATACTCTATCAATCATTATCTCCCTTCAGTTTCAGTGATTGTTGCCGCCCGCAATGAAGAAGCTAACATTGAGAAATGTCTAACTTCACTTACCAAACAAGATTATCACGGAGAGATGGAAATAATAATTGTCAACGATCGCTCTGAAGATAAAACCGGAGAGATAAGCGAAAATTTTATCAAAGAACATCCCAACTTCAAATTAGTCAACATCACCGAAACAGACGAAGAACTAACCGGTAAACAGTACGCCATGCAGACCGGGATAGAGCAATCAACTGGCGATATAATTATCTCCACCGATGCCGATTGCGAAGTCAGTTATGGGTGGGTATCTTCGATGGCATCGTACTTCAATGATGATATCGGGCTTGTAGCCGGATATTCCGCACCGCCGCTTGATAGCACATTCTCTACATTGCAGGCGATGGACCATCTTTTCCTGATAGGAATAGCCTCGGGTTTTGCCGGAGTAGGACTTCCGCAAAGCTGTATCGGAAACAATATCGCTTTCCGAAGAAGCGTCTATGATGATATCGGGGGATACCAAGGAATAGGCCGTACCGTAACCGAAGATGTCGGATTGTTAAAAGCGATAGCGAATAACACATCCTACAAAGTTATATTCAACCGTGAAATTGAATCGCTTGTCAAAACTCGACCGGCGTCTTCATTGACAGAGCTGACAAACCAAAGAATGCGATGGCTGGTGGGCGGTTTCGATGCCGGAAGCGTCGTGATAGTTAGTTTGGTGTTAACCTTTTTGGAGATTATTTTCTCGGCGGGTACAATCCTGTTAATACCGTTTGTTGGCGTGAGCGGCTATGCGATCTTGGCCTTAGCGATGTTCTTCGGTTCCAACCTTTCGGTGATGCTAACCAACAAACATCTTATCGACAGGGATAACATCATAAAATGGTTCTTCCCCCACCAGTTTTTCTTTATGGTAAACAGCTTATACTACGGAATACTCTACTTAACCGGAAAACGATCCGTGAACTGGAAGGGGAGGGAGTATAATTGATACTCTTTTTTACTCCCCTATAATCTTCACCAATACTCGTTTCTTTCGTTTGCCGTCGAATTCGCCGTAGAATATCCTCTCCCATGTTCCGAAATCGAGCTTGCTGTCTGTGACAGCAACTACTACTTCACGTCCCATGATAGTGCGCTTTAGATGAGCGTCGGCGTTGTCTTCGTAGCCATTGTGCGCATATTGCGAGTACGGTTTTTCCGGAGCGAGTTTCTCCAGCCATTTCTCGTAATCGTTATGCAAACCGGATTCGTCATCATTGATAAAAACCGAAGCGGTTATATGCATGGCGTTACAAAGCAGCAATCCCTCTTTGATACCGCTTTCATTCAGACATTCTTCGACAAGCGGTGTGATATTAATCAACTCCCGTCTTTGCTTGACATTAAACCATAATTCCTTGCGATAACTTTTCATAATGATCCTTTAGAAATTTATTTTATTCGGCGCATGGTACCGCGACCCTGCGCCACATATGTTAGGACGTGCTGCGGGGTCACTGCACCCTGCAGCCTTTAACAGGTTACTATGACTCCGTGCTAAATACCATATATAAGATAAGGACAGGCCTCGACCTGTCCCTACATCATATCAATAATATTATC
The DNA here is from genome assembly GCA_024231855.1 of Candidatus Zixiibacteriota bacterium. Lineage (GTDB taxonomy): Bacteria > Zixibacteria > MSB-5A5 > UBA10806 > 4484-95 > JAAEQD01. The sequence continues at coordinate 641 of JAAEQD010000112.1, read as the reverse complement.
TGATTAGCAATACTTTATTAATGTGCTGCCCGGCCGCCGTACCCGGCAGCCTTTCGCGGGGTACGGCGACCCCGCGACGCTATTAAATTATTAGATGTATCGTTTAATCCCCTATATGCTGTACTTCACCGGAGGAGCTTTCGCTCTTTTTAACTTTCGGATTACCGATGTAGTAGACATCTCCGCTGCTGCTAAGGCTTGCATTCAGGCTGTTCGCCACTCTGATGATTACATCACCGCTGCTGGATAATCTTACTCTGGCGTCATCGGATTTTAATTTCTTTGCTTCATAATCGCCGGAACTGCTGATAGAAATTCGTTGGCTTTTAACTTCTCCGCCCTTGATGATAAGGTCGCCGGAGCTGCTAATACTGACATCGATATTTTCCGCAATCAAGTTTCCCATCTCTATATCACCTGAACTGCTTATGCTGACCTCAAATTCTTTGGTTTCAAGGTCACCCATTTCAAGATCGCCTGAACTGCTGATTGAAACAGAGAAATTATCTGTCTTAATATCAGGAGCGATAACATCACCGCTTGAGCTGATTCCAATCGACTCAAGTTCTTTCACCGTCAGATAATACTTTACTTCCTTTTTGGTGTGGATGTTTGAATTCCTTCTTGTATCAATTTCGAGG
>JAAEQD010000111.1 GCA_024231855.1 Candidatus Zixiibacteriota bacterium | reverse complement strand
TTCAAGAAGCTTGGCCAATCGGATTACTCGCGTATGAAGATCGCCTTCGGAGCGGACGGTTTTCAATATGACGGCAACAAAATCTCTAAATGCTTTTTGCGTTTTGATCGATCTTTGCAGACCGTCTTTATAGAAAATCAATCCCAGATTACCGCAGATTGAATCCAGTATACCTAATTCATCCTGGCCGAATACACGGGGATGATCCGTATAGACCGTCATAACTCCAATTCGATTGGCGCCGAAATCGACCGGTAAAGCCAGGGCTTCAACAATCGGTCCGGAATCCGTCTCGATAATAATATCATTATGCGGGCGGTAATTTTCATCGGCTAACAGTACTTCGCCGGCGTCATAAACTTTATTGTATAGGCTGTTTTTGACAACGGCCAGCAATTGATTGGATTTCTCATTCAAACCGATTGATGCAAAAAGCGATAGTTGCTTAGTTCGCGTCATTACATGAAAAGAGGCGGCCTGAAAACCATAATTGTCCATTACTGCTTTGCCTATTTTGCCAAATGTAGCGGGCGAGGCGTCGCCATAAGCGGAAACTCTTGAAATCGAATCATAAAGATTTACGCTTTTAGATTTTTTCCTTAGCCGACTTGAGACCGAAAAAAGGTATGGAAGCCATATGGCCATACCCCAGATCAATAATGCCCATCCGCCAACATAGCCGATAATTGATTCAATCGCGAATAAAACAATGGATTTGCTGTATCCGGGACCAAAAATTCCCATGCTGCCGGCCAAACCCAACATCGCGCCGAAAATCATAAGGCTAAGACCAACCGTCATTAAATTCAAAGCCCGTGATCGGTAAAGATGATAACCGGATTTTACTTTATAAAACGCCAAAAATACGGCTACGAGCGCCGTTAACCAGATTAGTTTCTGATGTACCAAAACCATAAAACCTCTCTACCCGTTGTAAATTAATCTTACTTATTATATATCGGATTAACCGTTCATATTTTAAGCTCAGACTGGAAAAAAACTGATAAAAAATGAATATAACTCTATGAATCTAATAGGTGGATATCTTTATATTTCAGTCGATTTTCTACCCTCTTACAAAATCCCGGTTTTACTTATAGCAATATTCGTAACTTAAAAATAGACGATTATATACTAATTGTTTCAATTTGAAACGATTTTCAGGAAGTTATTTTGTTACAATTAGTTTCGATATAGGAGCAGTCAAAATTCTGGACTGGAAATTCGGTAAATAGCAACCGCGAAAGCTACATTCGACGACTTACTCCTGACGGCGATAATCGTTGAGCTTGTTTCTTAAGGTTCTTGGAGTGATACCTAATATTTCCGCGGTTTGGGCTTTGTTGAAATCATTAGCCTCAAGTGTCTTATAGATTAAACGTCGTTCCATTTCGGCGATTGTCGTACCGGATTCATCCTCGGAATCATCGAAACCACCCGTTCCTATCGCGATCTCCATAGGGAAATCCGAAATTTTCAATTCCTGCGAATTAGATACGACGACGGACCGCTCAATGTAGTTTTCCAATTCCCTGACATTCCCCGGCCAGGCGTAACTCATGAAATATTTAATCACTTTCTCCGATAACGTTTTGCTCGGAACACCTTCTCGATGGCAATACTTTTGCAGAAAATGTTCTGAAAGAAGCGGCACATCTTCAAGTCGCTTCCGAAGTGGGGGCATGTCTATCGGTATGACCTGCAATCTAAAATACAGATCATCACGGAATCTTCTCTCGCTTACTTCTTTCTTCAAATCGCGGTTAGAAGTGGCAATGATCCGTACGTTCACGGGAATCGTTTGACCCGAGCCAAGACGTTCTAACTCACGCTCTTGAATTACCCTCAGTAATTTGGCCTGAATTGCCGGTGGAATTTCCGATATCTCATCTAACAGCAATGTCCCGCCGTCAGCCTGCTCGAACCGGCCTACCGATGATTTAACCGCGCCGGTGAAGGCGCCTTTTTCATGACCGAATAATTCGGATTCGATAAGTCCCTCCGGTAAAGCCGCGCAATTCATTTTAATAAACGGCTTATCCGCCCTATCGGAATTGAAATGTATGGCCCTGGCGACTATTTCCTTCCCCGTACCGGTTTCACCGCTAATAAGTACAGTGGACGGCGAGTTGGCGATATTACTAATCAGCTCGAAAACCTTCGTCATGGCCGGTGAGCGGCCCACCAGGTTTTCGTACGAATAACTGTCCGCCAGTTCCTTTTTCAGTAGTTTATTTTCGGTTACCAGCCGCTTATAATCAAGCGCGTTTTTAACGAGTATTTCAAGCTCATCAGGCGTGATAGGTTTGGTGAAATAATCGCAGGCTCCCAATTTCATGGCTTCTACAGCATTATCTATCGTACCGAAAGCTGTTATCACCATTACCCGGCAATCGGGCTGGATCGACAGTGCCGCTTTGAGCACATCAAGACCGCTGACCTTTTTCATCTTTAAATCGGTCAGAATAAGATCGAATTCCTGCCTGGCAATAATTTCGAGAGCTGTTTCGCCCGAATCGGCTTGCTCGAGTTGATAACCTAATCTTTTCAATGCCTCGATAATAAATTCGCGGACATAGGCATCGTCATCAACTACCAGTATTCTTGACTTCATAACTGACCCCTGCTTTTTAAAGAGGTAATTCTATAATAAATCTCGCGCCGCGATTGCCGGGGCTGGCGGCGATTATTTTTCCATTGTGAAAATCTACTACTTTTTTCACCATCGAGAGTCCCAGTCCGATACCGTTATTTCGAGTCGTGTAGAAAGGCTTAAATAGCTTATCGACATCTTCCTCGGGAAATCCGCTTCCGGTATCGGTAAAGATAATCGCAAGATTACGACTATCGCTTTTTTTAATTTTCAACCTCAGCACTCCCCCCTCGGTTCCCATAGCCTGGCAAGCATTTTGAGCGATATTAAAAAAAGCTTGTTGAAAGAGAATCGGGTCAAATCGATAATTGAGGTTGTCTATTTCAGTGGAGAATTCGGTTTTAATTTTCCGGGCATAATTCTCGGAGGAGACCGAAGCCAAGGTTTCTTTAGAAAAACTTATGATATCCAGTTCGCGGAAGTCCGGTTTGGTTTTCTTCGTGTAATCAAGCAGGCAGGTTATAATTCGATTAAGTTCCTTGGCACCGTTAGAAATTTTCTCAGCCAATGGGGCGGACTTATGGTTATCACCCAGATCTCGCCTTAAAAGATCGCTAAATCCTACGATTCCAGCCAAAGGATTTCGAACTTGATGAGCGACTGTGGCGGCCATCTCGCCAATTGCCGCTAAAGCCGATACATGGCGTATAGTTTCCCTGAGCTGTTTCTCGGAGGAAATATCGTAAAGTATCTCAACTACACCGCAGCATTGACCATGCTCATCGAAAATCCGATTGGAGGAATAACCTACCGGCTGAGGACCAAACCATTTCTCTCCGCGTACTTTAATTTCATTATCCTGTAAAAGTCCCAGGGTCGATGAATGCTCATCGCCAGTAAATACTTCATTATATTTTTTGGCAATTGCTTGTTCTCGTTGAATACCGGTAAGCTTCTCGGCGGCTTGATTAAATAAATATATCTGGCCGGTGGTATCAAATACAACCACGCCGGCATCCAGGCATTCAAGGATATTGTTCAAATACACCGAAAGCTGATTGTTCACCGCCAGCGTATCCGCGAGTTGGATATTCATCTCCTCGAGTTGATTGCTTTGCTTATCGAATTTTTGAAGTAATTCCTGATAGTCGGCCTGAAGCTTTTCGGCCAATTCGGATACGGAGACATAAGAGTCAGTAACTCTTTTCAGCTCTTTAATATGCTTATCATCAATTGCCATAAGCTTAATGTAGCAAAAAGCCGGGAAAATTCAATCTCTTTTTTATTAAAAATTATCTGAATACTACTAAAAACAAGCCATAATTTCATTGGCCATTCGGTCAATATGTACAACTTTATTAGCGAGTTTATTTTCAACTACTGATCGGGGCATACCATATACTACGCAGGAATCCTCATTTTGGGCTAAGATTTTGCCGCCCTTTTGCTTGACAACCTTCAAACCCTCCAGGCCATCGCTGCCCATGCCGGTTAATATCACTCCCAGGGTCTTGGAACCATAGGCGTTGGCTACTGATCGCATCATTACATCCACAGCCGGCTTGTGCAGCGTATCGGATGGTTCATCTGACAGGCGTACCTGCTTTAAAGACGAAGAATCCTTCACGGTTAAGTGTTGACTACCGGGAGAGATATAAACAACTCCGGCCTTTAGCGGCTCGCTTTGTTCCGCCTCCTTCACGGCCACTTTTGATAGGGAATTTAATCTATCGGCGAGTGATTTCGTGAAAGTCGGGGGCATATGCTGAACGATCACGACCGGTACCGGCAAATTCCTTGGCAGTCGGGGAATTATAGCTTGAAGCGCGGGCGGCCCACCAGTAGAAGCACCAATTGCCACTATATTAGCCTCTTTCCGCCCGGTACAATCAAGTATACTGGTAGGTCCGGTTGTTCGGGACGATCTCTTGTTCATCGATGAGGGTGATTTCGGTATCGTTCTCGATCTAATTTGCCTAAGTAATCTATTTTTATTTTGGGCAATGTGCTTAATTTTCTGAATTAATTGCTCCTTGATTTTAACGATATCCAGGGCAACAAACGACAGTTGTTTGGGAATAAAATCCACCGCGCCCAATTGAAGGGCGTCCAGGGTAGCCGATGCGCCGTCGGTAGTTAGCGAACTGATCATCATAACCGGCGTTGGATTATCGGCCATAATATGCTTCAGGGCGGTTAAACCATCCATACGAGGCATTTCAATATCGAGTGTAACAATATCGGGTTTCAGCTTTTTAACCAGCTCGATCCCCTCATTGCCATCATGACCCATCCCGACCACTTTAATGTCCGGATCGGATTCCAACATCATAGAAATAGCTTTTCGCATGAACGCGGAATCATCTACGACTAAAACTTTTACTTGGCTCATAATTATTTATTTAATACCAGATTGAATAGGCCGGCCAGGTCAACTATTAATCTAACTCTGCCGTCTCCCATTATTGTCGCACCGGCGACTCCCGGGATATTCCCCAGGTAATCTCCCATCGCTTTTATTACTACTTCCTCCTGACCGATAAGCGAATCGACTATTAATCCTAACTGTTTATCAGCCAGCCCAACTACTACCACTCGCAATTGGCTATCATATTCTTTTCGATTATTGAAAAGGACATCGGTTAATTCGACCAGTGGCAAAATCGAATCGCGTAAGCGAATGACGGGTCTCTGATTCACATATTTTATTTGATCAGGAGATATTATGACCGTTTCTTTCACCGACGTAAGAGGTATGGCAAAAATATCCTTACCGCAACTCACCAGCAACCCCTGAACGATAGCCAGGGTCAGCGGCAGTTTGATAGTCACCAGTGAGCCCTGGCCTTCTTCGGAAGATAACTCTATCATCCCCTTCAGCTTTTCTATGTTGGTCCGGACTACATCCATACCAACCCCGCGCCCTGAAATATTGGTAGTTTTGACGGCAGTCGAAAAACCCGGCTGGAAAATAAAGTCCAGGATCTCTTTTTGGCTAAGCTTCTCCGCTCCTTCGGCAGTAACCAATTCACGATCGATAGCTTTTTGTTTTATTACTTCGATATTCATGCCTTTACCGTCATCTCTGACTTCGATAATGATATTGTTGCCTTCCTGATATGCCGAGAGATTTAAGGTGCCGCGTTCGGGCTTGCCCGCTTTGATCCTATCCTCGGGCGTTTCGATTCCGTGATCGACCGAATTCCGAATTAGATGAACCAGGGGATCATTAATTTCTTCGATTACGGATTTATCCAATTCAGTCTCTTCGCCGGTAATCTTCAAGTCGATTTTCTTTTTCATATCACGAGAAAGATCTCGAACCACCCGGGGGAATTTATTGAAGACATTGCCAACCTGAAGCATCCTCATCTTCATGATTGCCATATGCAATTCAGTCGTAATAAAATTGACCTGGGAAGACGCTTGCTGAAGATTTTCGAAACCTTTTTCGCCCTCATGTGTTGCTTGCAGCATATTGGATGATTGAATCAGCGCGTTTCTTCCCAAAACCAACTCGCCGACCATATTAACGAGGCTGTCAAGACGATCGACTCCAACCCTTATCGTGGAATCGACTTTTTTCATCAAGTCCTTTTTAACGCCCAATCGATTATTACCGTCAACGGCCTGTTCGGCAGGGTCTTGAGGACTTATCGAGAGTTTCTCATCGGCCCTGGAATCAGCGATTTCGGCTGTTTTTTCCTTTTCGGCCTGGAGCAAACTCGCAGTTATCTCACTTTCGCTTACCGGTTCACCCTCGTATATCGCGGACAAACTCTGAATAATCTGATCGAGGTTCGTTTCGCCCTGTTTATCTTCGACTATATCCTGGAGAACCAGCTTCACATAGTCGACCGCCTCCAGCAGAACATCCATTATCTCCGGAGTAACTTTAAGTTCGTTTTTGCGCAGCTTGTTTAATACATCTTCCATGCGGTGTGTGAGTCGTGTCAACTCGTCAAAGCCAAGAAAACCGGAAGTGCCCTTCATCGTATGAGCGCCCCTGAAAATTTCGTTCAGCAGATCTAAATTATCCGGTTCATTTTCGAGTTTGACCAGATTTGAATCCAATGCATCCACGATCTCATCGGTCTCGACCATGAATTCATCGATTATAGATTTCATCTCATCAAGTTCGAAGTCAGTATTGCCCATCATCACTCCAAAGTATCATGATTACGACTGTTATTATTAATCCATTTTCGAGATTATTTTATCAATTTCTTGCTGCTGGTTTTTACCATTAGTATCGAAACTGGCATTGGGGTCAAACGCCCTTTTCTTCTTGGGCGGTCTTATCACTTTAATATCTTTGCGAAGTCCCACGGTTTGCAGCATCGTCATCAATTTGCCCTCGACATCGTCAAGCAATGATATGGCATGATCGATCTGCTGAGTAGTGATATCCTGAAATTGCAGGGCATCCATAATACTATACGAATCATTGAGGTTTTTTTCAGAATTTTGTTTGATATCGGCTATAAGCGATCCCAGGCCTTCCGTTGAAGTTATTGTATCTTCCGGTATTAACTTACTAACTTTGTCTATTCCTATGCCTATTTCAGATTCGCGATTAGCTATCGCTTCTATTATATCCAGGACTTGATGGGTCGCTTGCTCGGTTTGTTCGGTAACTTTTTCGAGATGATGGGCCGTAGTGGGTACTTTTTCCGACGATTCCTGAATTGGCTGACGAATTTTGCGAAACGCTTCCATCATAGTACCTATCGCGGATGTCAGCTCTTTTAGCTCCTGGCGGACCTTCTCGGACATTGTGGCTTTACTTTCCGACATTATTCCTCCTAATTAAACCGAAGCCAACACTTGGTTGATTTTCTCCGCAAGCGTCTCCGGAGTAAATGGCTTGACTATATAGTTATTAACCCCGGCTTTCATAGCTTCGATAATATCTTCCTTGACTGATCTGGTAGTGACCATCAATATCGGTAAGCTTTTAAAATCAGGATCTCCTCGCACAGTATTAACGAAAGTTAAACCGTCCATTTCGGGCATGTTCCAATCGGTTATCACAAAACCAAACTGGTCGGTTTTCAATTTAGCCAGGGCATCTTTGCCGTCAGTAGCCTCGGCGACGTTTTCGAATCCCGCCCTCTTCAGCGTATTGACAATTATTCTTCTCATCGTTGGAGAATCATCAACCGCTAATATTTTCAAATTGGAAGTCAATTTTCCGCCTCCTTTATGTAGGTTGCTTTATCCGCAAATATTTTGAGACCTCTGCCAATAGAACGTTAGGCTTAAAGGGTTTAACCAGGTAAGATGAAGCGCCCGCTTCGATTCCCTTGGCTTTGTCCTTCTCCTCTTCCTCAGAAGAAAGTATTATTATTGGTACGCTTTGATATTGTTGATTTTGCCTGACTGTCGCGATAAATTCATAACCATCCACATTCGGCATATTCAAATCGGTTATTATCAGATCGACTCCATCAGACATGGATGATAATTTCTCCAGGGCATCCATCCCGTCACACGCGGTTACGACTTTCATGCCGGTAGATCTAAGTGCGAAGGAAACGAATTTTACCACCGTCGGTGAGTCATCAACAACCATAATTACATTTTCAGCCATATCTCACCTCTATTTTATTCCTTTTTGTAAACTAATCCGTTTTTCAGATACAGTAACTTAAATGCTTTACTAATCCCGTGAAGCGATTCAGAATGCCCGATGAAATAATATCCTCCCTTAACCAGACCGTTATAGAAAAACTTGGTAATTTTCCTTTTTACTTCATCTGAGAAGTAGATCGTCACATTTCTACAGAAAATTATATCGACATTCTTAATTAACGACATCTTTAGTGAATCGGTCATATTGATCTGTGAAAACCTGATTTTTTTCTTAACGATATCGTTAATCTTGTAAACACTTCCGGTTTTAGTGAAATACTTCTCTTTATAAAACTTAGGCGTCGTCCGCAGAGACAATTCATGATAAATTCCTTTGCGGGCGGCCTGAAGAACATTTTCAGAGATATCATTGGCTACAATTTCGATATTATAGCTGGCATAGTCAGGAATTTTTTCCATTAGTAGCATCGATAAAGTATATGGCTCTTCGCCGGTCGAACAGCCGGCGCTCCAGATACGAAGGTTTCTATTCGCTACTTTCTTCTTTTCGGCAATAACCATGTGCAATACTTCATCGGAAAACGCTTGAAGTTGGGGGACATTTCGGAAAAACGATGTTTCGTTTGTCGTAAGAAGGTTCATTAGAACATTGAACTCTTTCATACCCGAATCGTATTTAACCATATAAAAGTAGTCTTTGTAATTCTTTATCCCAAGTTCCTTGATTCGGTTGGCCAGACGGTTCTTGATTAGATACATCTTGGTTTCGGGAAAGTACATCCCGGATTTCTCATGTATAAAATCTCGAAACACTATAAAATCATCCCGATTCAATTCAGGATCGCTGGTGGAAACCGCTGATACCGAGGTCATACTGACCGGTTTGGTCATACTAGCCTGTTTTCGTTTAGGCATCGTATCAAGGACAGCCATATTCCACTCGCATTCTATTTAATTCCATGTTAGTATCAACCCCCCGCTTTTTCGAGTAAAAATTAAATTTTACTGGTTGACATGTTTCCCTGACGGGTTTATTGTCTTCACGAAAAAGTTCTCTTCGCATCATACTTTCAGTTTTTTTAATATCTCATTTAAGGCCAGAGATTGAGTTTTAGATCTGCTTTTAAGACTAAACTGATGCTCATCAAAAGCCCTTTTAATAGTCATATAGAGTTCTTCCATATTGAACGGTTTGGCAATATAATCGTAAACTCCACATCGCATCGACTCCATCGCGCTCTCAGCGGTCGGGTAGGCGGTCATTATTACCACCGCGACATCCGGTTTCTTTTTATTTAGTAATGTGGCTAGCTCAACGCCGTCAATTCGCGGCATCTTCAAATCGATTAAGGCAACCTGAAATTCTATTTGGCCGATTATTTCCAGCGCCTTTTTGCCGTTTTTCGCCAGATGAACTTTGTAGCCCTTGGCATTAAAATAATCGAAAAGAAGATCACGTATCAGAAGTTCATCATCAACGATTAATAACTCCTGGCTTTTAAGCTGCTTATCTTCTTTCGAGCGCTTCTCTAGCGGCATTACTAATATCCTCATTTTCACTCTGAGACAGCTTTTCCAGTTCAGCCGTGGCTTTGGTGTCGTCGTGTTTCGCGATCAAATTAATAATCGCCATTTGTACGAACGGCGGTTGATCGCTTTGTATAGCTATCAATTTATCCAGGTTGGTTTTGCTTTCTATAGAAGCCAGGGCGTTTATCGCGTAAAAACGCACCCACATATCATGGTCATCCAGTAGAACCGCTATTTTTTCACCGGCATTCAAGCCGGAAATGTTAAGATAAGCGTCCACGACCGCTTTACGGACCTCGGCGCTTTCATCACTTAGTAAAATATCAAGCCTGTCTTCAAGCCCATTATATTTCATTTTTGATAATCCGATAACCGCGTAACGACGAACTTCAGCTTCTTCATTATTCAGCGCCTCAAACAATATTTCGGCGGCGTGCTCGTCGCCAATCCAACCCAAACCGCGAACGGCCATGATCTTCCTCTGGATATCGGGGCTTTTTATCTCCTGTTCGAAAAGCCTTATCGTTTTATTGCCGGCGATTAAAATAAGTGTTCCAAGGCAAGCTTCGCGAACATCGGAAAATTCATCACCCAGCGCCCTGCCGATTTGCTCCACCTCCGATTCACCCGCGACCATAGCCAGGGAACGCAGCGCTTCCACACGGACATGACCGACTTCATCATCGGCCAGCTTCAACAGTATTTCGATCGCTTCCTGATTGCTATACTTGGTGAGGGTTCCGGCCACGGCCATCCGGATATCGGGATTTTCCGAATCCGCTTGGGATAAAATCACCTGAAGTAATTCCGGTGATTTCAAAAAAGATGATATTTCGATTAAAAGTATTTTGGTCGAATCGGTACCGTTTCTAACACCATTGATTACTTCTCCCAAACCGGTATTTCCTGCAATCCTCAAAGCTCCCTGGGCCAGTTCGATTACTTCCTCGTTGGGATAATCAAGCGCCTTAATCAGGGCCGATACGACTTCCGCGCCTGTCCAGAAAGCCATCTCGTTAAGAACCGCTTTCTTTACTTCGAGATCGTCGCTGGCGGTGGCTTCAATCAAATAATCGACAAATTTCCCTCCGGTGGCGTTGAAAATATCATCACGGCTGCCACTACCGGCGATTTTTAAAACCGTTGTCAATACGACATTCCTCAACTCGGGATTGCCTGCCTGCAAATGCTTCATTAATGAATTGATTGCCTGAGGAGACTCCATTTTTCCGATCGCTTCAACTGCCGCGTAAGCTGAAACCACGTTTTCCGAATCGAGCAAATCAACTAGAACCGGCAGCGCCCCGGTTGAGCCCAGGTTGCCCAAAGCCTCGATTGCCTGAAGACTGGAATCGGGATGAGAATTGATACATTCAATCAACTGCTCAATGGCATCATCGGATTGTATGTGCCCCAAAGCTTCAGCGGCCGAGCCAACTACATTTTCATTGGGATCTTTCAGGAACTCTATTAAGACAGGAATAAAAGAGATATCTTTTATTGAAGCCATAATATCGGCTACGAATTTCCTGACATCATGATCGGAAGATGACGCCTCTTCGATTAAAGCGCCGGCGGCTGTTTTTCCCATTTTAATCAGAACTTCGGCGACCAAATTGCGGACAGAAATATCGGGATCGGCCAGCAGCTTGCATAACTCGCCGGCATATTTGGGATCAGGATTCGAGGTGAGTTCATAAGCCGCATCCTCACGCTCCATCCGGTCTGCATCTTTTAACTTGGCAACCAACCCGGAAAGTTTAGTGATCCCCTTCCGGTCCAATTTATCGATAGTCGTGGACATGACTGATATAATCTCCCCGGTCTATTAGTTAAAAGCTTGATAATGCCTGATTCTCGTCAGGAAATATATCGAAAATGTTGCTAAGCTGAGTAATATCGAAAATCTCTTTCACATAAGGCGCCAGGTTTGTTAATTTCATAGACCCTTGTGACTTACGCACTTCCTTAAGAATCGAGACCAGGGCGCCAAGTCCCGAACTGTTAATGAAATCAACATCGCTCAGGTTTAAAACCATCTTCTTGGAATCACTGCTCAAAACATTCTTTGAAGCCTCTTTCAATGATGAAGCGCTTGTCAAATCAAGGCGTCCGGCAAGGCTTAATATAGCTATATCGCCGTCAATACGCTTCTGTATATCCATTGCTTCCTCCATGTAATATGTTCTCATTTAGTTTTTTCTCTTTTTTTATCCAAATTAAATTCAACATAAACCTCGAATTTATTATCGCCGAGTTTATTGAATTTAACAATGTCACTCAGCCGCTTAATTATTTTAAGCCCTCTACCTGACTCATCCTGAGCCGAAGGGAAATTATCCCAATTTTCCTTTATATCGGCAAATCCACTACCCTCATTTATAACAGACACGCAAAACTTGTTTTGTTTGAAACAAGTTCTAACTTCTATAACGGCATCGAATTTGCTTTTATCGCCATACAGGAAAGCATTGTTAAATGACTCTGACAGGACGGTTCTTATATTATAACTCAGGTGTTGATCGGAAGTTATATTATTGGCAATGGCCGCCAGTAAATCATCAGCCAGCCTGACTGAATTCAAAGATACGGGGAATATTAATCTCAGCATATCGTTCATTTTATTATCTCAACAGTTAATAAAGTCGTGTCGTCTACCCAGCCCTCGTCATATGAATATTCTTCTAACAGAGTTTGAAGCTTCTCGGAAAACTCAGACCAATCCGCGTTCCTGTTTTTAATTACAAAATCCTTTGTTTTTGATAACCCGAGCATTTCGCCCTGAGCATTAACGCATTCGAATATACCATCGGTATACACTATCAGCTTATCACCCGGGAAAATATCAATTTCATCTTCAATGAATTCCATATCATCAAACTGGCCGATGAAGCTGCCCCCGGTTTTCAACTCAGCCACATTATCGCCATGCAGCAAAAAACCCGGTGGATGGCCGGCATTAACCGAGCAAAGTTTATGTTGATTCACATCGATCAAACCAAAAAACATGGTTACGAACATACTGCCCAAAGGTTCTATATCGCGGCATAAATGCTTATTTACTTTAGTCACAAGTTCGGCCAAAGAGGTCATGTTTTCAGCGCCCGCGCGCACATATGACCGGGCTGAGGTCATAATTAAGGCGGCCGGGATCCCTTTGTTTGAGACATCGGCCACTACAATAAGATATTTGCCCCTGGCTATCTGAATGATATCATAAAAATCTCCACCCACCTGGCCGGCCTGATCATGATATGTATTAACCTCCAACTCTTCATGGCAAATCTTCTTCTTGGGCATTAAAGTTTTTTGAACGTTTTCGGCAATTTGAAGCTCATGTTCGATCTTTTGATTTGCCAGGGCTTCTCTGTGAAGTTCAGCGTTCCGCACGGCTACCGCGGCGAAGCTCCCCAGCATTTCCAGCGAAAATTTATCCTCGTCGCTGAAATCATCATGGTCCTCTTTATTGGCTATTGAAATTACGCCGACGACTTTATCTTGCGCTTTTAGGGGTGAGATTATCAGGGAATTGATAGTAACTACACTACCACCACCCGGGACCTCAGTCTGGAAATCAAGATCATTCTTTACCAGTGATTCGCCGGTGCGCCTAATATACTCGATCACATTTTCATCGCCGTCCGCCTTGATTTGTTTTACCATTTTCGAAGATAGTCCCCAGCTGACAGACTTTGGTTCTCCCTCGAGACTAAAAATAGTAACTTCCCCGACTTCCCCTTTAACAATTCTTAAACCGGTTTCGATAACCATTGGTAAAACCACATCCATATTCAAATATGATGTGAAAACGCTGCCGATTCGAGAAATATCCACGACTTTATTTATTTGCTCTTCAAGATTATCCTCAAGCTGCCCGAGACGCTCCTCTAAAGCTTCGCCAATCTGGAAGATGTTTTCTAGTGAATCCTTCATATTCAATTATCCCATCATTAGTACTACCTAAATCGAGTTATTGAAGAACTGATCGATTTAAAGGCAAGCAACCGATTCATGTATTTGATGCTTTGATTTTTTTAAGAGCATTGGCGATCATCTCCTTCACTGCCTGGAAAAATACGGGCTTCCGATAAATTTTATCGATACCGAAAACTCGCTGTAAGTTCTCCATCTCGCTATCGAAATATCCGGAAATGAGCGCCACTGACATTTGGGGGTATTTATTATGCATAAATCGAACAAGATCAAAACCGTTTTTTCCGGGCATAATAACATCGGATATTACTACTAAATATTCTTCCGGATCGATTATCTGCAAAGCCTCATCGACATTACCCACTATAACCGGGGTAAATCCAACTTTTTGAACATAGTTGCCAATTAAATTTGCTACTTCCGGTTGATCATCAACGATTAATACTTGTTGGGGGACCGCAATACTCCCTTTGGATTGAGATTGAGATTGAGGTTGAGGTTCAGGTTTCGTATCAATGAAAGCCGTGAAATCACTTACTTCATTTTGATACTTCCCATTGATTATGACTCTATTTATAAAAACGGTAATTTTATTATTATAATAAGGTTTTAAATCAACCTCGTCATCGGTCATTCCCAGGGCTTGTTTTAACCGCTTAATCTTATCCAGAGTTTCGTTTTGGTGTGATAAGACCGCCCAAATATGCCTTTCCTCATTAATGATATCGAATTCGAGATGACTGTTAGTGGCACCTTGACTTATTTTTTCAATATGCCCCAGTAATATCGCCTCATACCAATTTGGCGCAAGAGTCTGATTAAGATCGATTTGCAGTTTTTGAGTATTGGGCAAAGACATTAACCCACGTCCTTTACTAAAAGTTTATCCGTAACAATCAATCCTTCGTATCAATAATCGGCAAATGGAAGGGTTTGGTTAAAATTATTTTCAGAAGAAAGCGGTTTATAGTTAATTATTGCAAAGGTTAATGCAAATTGTAACTTCTTGAATATTGCTTATATACTGATGAAAGTCTATGAACTTCCATGGATCATCAGATTCAAGAGGCCCTAATTAATGGTTATGCGAGTATATTAACGAGAATTGGTGACTGGTTCCTGGTTATAAAATAAATTTCCACCAAGAAAACTATCTTTGCTGAATCTTGAGCCCGAGCCAAACCCAATATGGTCAAATTTCAAGGCCAAACCCACATGGAAAAAGCCGCCCGTCTGGTAATCTGCCACTAACCTTATTAAAGACGATGCGTTAACTTCCAACCGGAAAACCGATTCAATATCCTCGAAATCTTCGTTTTCGCGCATTTGCGAGTCGATTGATAATATAGCCTTTCCCCTCGCCAATTTAATAGCGCCTGCCAACGTGTATAGCCTGTGAAGCGTTGTATCGCCTAAGCTGGGCGCGTTTAAATCATCGACAACTAAACCTAGCGATGTCATTTTTTGAGGATGATAGAGAAATCCGATTTTCCAGATCTTGGTATCTTTATAGATCGGATCCGCGGCGCTAAACCAGGCATAAGATATTCCCCAATAGAAATTTGGAAATAATCGTTTGCCCGCGGAAGCCAGATATTTACGACGAAAAACACCGTTGGTATGCTTCATCCACTGTATAGAGATCATATTGCCGCGAGTTGCAAGGAGAAAGCCGTTATCGCCACTAAATGACGAATCAGAATATGAATGCATATAACGAAACGACATTACAATGCCATATCCCAAACCGGCGGGATTGACCAAACCGGCCGCGACATTTGATACCGTCGCGACGGATTCGGAAAAGATATCCATATCCGAATCGATCTCGGCAATACCGATTGAACAGAGAAGCAAAACAGTGCAAGCTGTAAGTATCAATACTTTCATAGACGAGTTATAATAGCCGGAAATATCTAACCGGGCAAGTGATTTTTATAAATGAACTGAGATTTCGATTGCGTTTTATAAGTAAAATAATCGATTCGGCCGAGAAGCCGGTGCTATTATACGCGCCTTTTATAATCCATGTTAATTATTAGGCGGATTCGGAATTCGAATAGGATTATAGCGCAAAATTTTAACTAATGGCTCTACCCTACCGACAATTCCCATTAATCGGCGACGGCCCGTTTCCCTGCAGATAGAGAGTCAGGTAGATAATATCCGCCGCGTCGATCAGGCAATCGCCATTGGCATCCGCCCGCCACATAGGAGGATCAGGCGGCATTCTGTCTCCGCGCAAATAGGCAACGAGATAATCGACATCCGAGCTCAACACCTCTTGGTTATTGTTGACATCCCCCGGAGTAAATGAGGCATCAATTCGAGCTGAAAATACGTCCTGATTGAAATTTCGAATATCGGTCCAAACCATCTGTACATTCCCATTCCAGGCGGATATGCCGATATACTCACCGATAAGGCCGGCCAGGGCGGCATGGGCGGGATTCGATGAAACCGTGCTTACGCGATGGTTTTCCTCCCATGTTTGGCCGCCATCGACAGAGCGAGTATAATACAAATTATATAGCAGATTGTTATCAGGATCATCGCGGCGGTCGAAGAAACAGACATGAATTACGCCATCATTATCAATCGATATCCAGGGATGAAACTGATCGCTGCCATTATACTGTTGGTCATCATTTATCCGGACCTTGTTCGACCAGGTATCTCCGCCATCGTCGGACCAAACAACCCACATATCCCAGTCGAATGGGCCATCGGCGTAAACTACATATAACCGGCCGTAATTATCGCTTTCGGGATAAACATCACAGGCCATCGCCGGAAACGGAAAACTGGTCAACTCGCCATTCAACTCGGAGTAGGCCGAATCGAGCGTGACAAAACCGAATTCGGGACCGTATGAAACGCCATAATCGGACGAAATGGCCATCGAAATGCGACGAGGACGGCGATGGTCATACCAGGCAACATATACCTCGCTTAAAGGGCCAACGGTCACGGTTGGCCACTGGGTGTAGTCCGGCCCAAAAATCGAAATGGCAATCGGTTCGGAGAACGTCAAGCCGCCATCGGTGGATGTGGCGCCGACAATGCCGGTTCCTGAATAATCCGCGGCAAACCTGTCCCAAACACAATAGATATTGCCGTCTGCCGGACCGCCGGATTGATCGATCGTGAACCATTGCTTATCCTCGAAATAATCATACTGTTCCTGAATAACCCAGGTTGGCTCCGACCAGGTAACTCCACCATCGCTTGATGTATAAACGGATATGCCCGAGGGGCCTTCCCCCCAATATAAATCAAGACCGCTGATATAAAATACGCCATCCCGATCTACCCATAAAATCGGGTCGCTTTGACGTTCATATGGCGAATATGGCACGAGCAGCGTATCGACCCAGGTCTGTCCGCCATCGAAAGTATAGCCGATGCCGATACGTCGATAGCCGAGCCGAAAATCGCGCCAGACCGCTACCGCGTTATCGGTATTAGTCGGATTGATACAAACCATCTCCTCATTTTGCAGATGGCTGGTATTATCCGTGTTGATTTGCACATTGTCTAAAAAAGTTATTAGCTCCCGCGGGCTCTGGCCGATCTTTTCCGGGCCGGTGTACGGAATAAGCGAAAGCGGCTGCTTGGATAAATCCAGCCCCTGGGCATTGCCTATAAAAACGAATACAACCAGAATGATCAAAGTCCATATGTTTAAATTAATTCTCATTAAAACCTCCAGGCGGATGATTGGATTTCAATTAAGTCTTTGAATAATATAGGGTTATTTTCAGATTTGTCAATAGAAAACAAAACACTGCTGTCCATTTAAAAAATCCCGCGATATTAAATGTTTGCTACTACTATAAGCTTTATTATTAACACAATTAGCTTAAAATAATTTTCCGCGCCAATTAAAGGAATTTTGCGTATATTTAGATGTATATATATTAATAGAGCCGCAATTGACTGCCCAGATTATAAGCAGGCTACGATAAATGAGGTAAAATGAAAAAGATAAAATTACTTATAATATCGATATTGATTTCCAACTTATTCGGATGCAAAAACAACAGCACCGAACCTATCAATCACGCACCGGTTATCCAGAATATCCTGGCGGAATCTGACACGCTTTATATCGGCCAATCAACAAACATCCAGTGTTCGGCATCCGATGAGGATGGCGGTAGCCTGACCTACTTCTGGTCATCGATTTACGGCAGCTTTACGGATGGCAACTCAAGCGAAAGCGTTATTTGGCAAGCCCCCCTCATTGCAGGCAGCTTTTATGTAAAGGTGACCCTCAATGATGGCCAATATAGCATTGGCGATTCTATCGAAATTACAGTAACCATTCCGGATAACCAGGCTCCTCAAATTCAAAGCGTATTGGCCGAACCGGATTCTATCAATATCGAAGAAGCAACGGCTTTGCAGTGTCTGGCAGTTGATGAGGATCAGGACAACCTGACCTACATCTGGGCAGCTCCGGCAGGAGTTTTCCCTGACGGCAATATCGGATTAAGTGTTCAATGGCAAGCCCCGGACAGTGGCGGTATTTACTATATCAGAATCGAAGTAAGCGATAGTGAATTATCGGATTTGGACTCGGTGGCTATTTCGGTTAATGGGCCGCCTGGCTTGCCTTTAAATCCTGATCCGCCCGATGAAGCGTTTGATCAGTCCATAGATATGATTCTCACTTGGGATTGCAGTGATCCCGAAAGCGATTCCATTTTCTATGATGTCTACTTCGGGGAATCATCTCCCCCGGCCTTAGTAAGCGATGACCAAATTCTGAATTTTTATGATACCGGAACACTAACACCTAATCGGACATATAGCTGGCAGATTGCAGCCAGAGATCAGCATGGCAACTCGGTAACAGGTCCCGTATGGTCTTTCACGACGACTGGTGAAAAGGAATTTGAATTAGGCAATTCGGGCGTGATTGTTGCCATGGTTTGGGTAGAGCCTGGTATTTTCTGGATGGGCGCTCCAGGGACGCCCGGGGCGGGAGACGATGAAGCTCCCAGCCATGAAGTAACGCTGGCAAATGGATTCTGGATCGGCAAATATGAAGTAACCCAGACTCAATGGCAGGCAGTGATGGGAGAATGGGGTTTCTACTGGCCGGGCCACCCCAATCGGCCGGCCGAGAACGTATCATGGAACGACTGCCAGGCTTTTATTGAGATGGCCAACGAATCTGAAATCGATGCCCACTGGCGTATGCCGACTGAAGCCGAATGGGAGTACTGCAGCCGAGCCGGTTATTACGATACGCGCTTCTGGTGGGGCGATGACCTTTATTACCAGGCGGCGGGCAACTATGCCTGGATTAACACCAACAGTGGTAGTCGAACACACGATGTCGGTACGACCGAAGGCGAGATACCAAACCCATGGGGAATTTGGGATATGGGCGGCAATGTATGGGAATGGTGTGAGGATTGGTACCATTGGGGCTACGATGACGCTCCTTCAGATGGCAGCGCCTGGGTAGATCCCCCGGGCACTCAGCGTATCCTTCGCGGTGGGTCCTGGTACCATGGCGGCCGGCAATGCCTGCCCAACCTTCGATCCCTGTATTACCCGTCAGGCCGGTTTTCATCTATTGGATTTAGACTTGCCCGCAATCCTTAATCCTGTAATTTGTGAATTCATATGATAATGACCAGAGAACCGCGCTAATAATATTTGTTGACCTATAAAGTTTGGTGATATTTTACTGGAAGTTAACTCTTCAGCTTTTCCCTGAACAAATTCCGCTCTATTGTCATTGCCCCCTGGTTGGTTAAAGCTACAACCGATCGAAAGATATTATCATCTATAGGTTTCTCGTTATCGGGAGCGTCTATAAAAAGCACATATTTAACTTCATTAATGATCTTAATCGGAATTATCGCGAATGCCCGGGGCGCCAATAAATCGATTTCATCCTGGGTATGCTTAAAACCATACATTTTAAAATCTTCACCAACAACTGAAATCGCCGAACCCGTTTTTAGAATATGCTCAAACATCCCGTCTTTTATTGAGAAACTCATTCCTTGTACAATATCCTGTGAATCGAATCCGAAACCCACTTTGCCGTTGAAAGTTTGACGGCTTACTTGATATTCAAAAAGAATTACCCTGCCCATCTGCAATCCCTGGAATAATGCCTCACAGATTATTTGAAGTGTTTCATCGTTTGTTTGCGCTTCCATCAAAGCGCTGGTAGTATTCTGCAGGAAGGCTAACTGGATTTCCTTAGAATCCAGTTCCTGTCGTATAGCAAGAGAATCGCTTTTATGTTGTTTAACTTTATCAACCTCTTCTTTGATGCTTACTTTCAAGTCCTCCGCTATTTCCGTAACATGGGTCCGACATGTTAGTAGTAAATCAATCATACTTTCGTTAGAAACATCAACCAAGGTTTGCGTTTTATCTATAGCCTTTAGGTATTCAGGTGAATCCGGGGCTGTATCATTGATGATGAAATAAGCCAACATGTCCGCCAGATAGACAATATCGATTAGTATGTTTTCTGATTTTTCTTTGGCAGGCATGTTGATTCTGTGATGTTTGGCGATAGCCTTCGTCAGGTTATCGGGCAAATTCCATTTACCGGCGATATATTCGCCAGCGGTCATATGATTAATACCTAATAATATCTGTTCGGTTTTATAAATCTCCGATGACATCGGATTAAGCCTGGTGATTTCACCATACTTGTCAGGGAATATTCCCGCCAGTATGGGCTGACCTATATCATGCATGAAACCGGCTATAAAAGCGGTTTCCGCGATTTTAGGTTGCTTAATTAGATGGGCAAGATGTTTCGCGGCCACACCGCTGGATAATGAACGAATCCAGAAAGAGTTAATATCGAATTTAGAATTCTTGGCCAACTTGTTCACGACGCCGTAAATCGCCATCGAAATAGCTATATTCTGGACAGCCCTGAAACCCATTACCATTATCGCATGGGTAACTGTACTGACTTTCCCCGCGTAAGTTCCATAGAATGCCGAATTAGCCATATGCAGTACCCGGCTAGTCAAATGATGATCGCTCAATATACAATTAGCCAAATCGGCGGCCGAGGCTTTGGGATTTTTCGAAATTTTCTTAATCCGAACAATACTTTGCGGAATCGAAGGCAGTTGGGAATACATCTCAAACTTCTGCTTAATATCTTTTTGTTGTATCTGGGCCATATTTTATTCCAATATTTTTATTTCTATTTGATAATATTCTTTGAATTTCTCATAAATCTCTTCCAAAGCTTCGTCATCTAACTCTAATATCTTCGCGGATTCAAGTTCCTCAAGATTCTCTATTTTACAATCATTGAAACCCGCTTCCAGTTTCTTCGCCATATAGTTTCCAACGTTAATGACATGGGCTAATGGCGCCGGTTTCCCGTTTTCGGGAGCAGGCGGGCAATGATGTTCATTTATAGCCTCGATTAAACTCGAAGGAAAAAGCCATTTTTTTAAAAGAATCGATGCTACATCGCAATGGGTGAAACCTAAAATACCGTTTTCAGTATCGAAAAAAGAAGCGCTTCTACTTTCAACCTGTTCAACTACTTCTCTGTATCTACTGGCGATTTTTTGCATTAATACCAGTTTGCCGATATCATGCAACAGGGCCGCGATGAAAATTTGATCCTTGGCCGGATGTTTAATATGTCCGGCTATCTGGCGCGATGCAATTGCCGTCGATATGGAGTGGCGGTAGAGTTTGGCTTCCCAACCATCTTTATTTTCCATGTTGAATAAACCTCTGGCGGATGTGGCCACGACCATCGAACGAACCGTTGAAAATCCCAGCAACAGAACAGCCTCCTCCAGATTTGTCACTTCCTGGGTACGACCATAATAAGGGGAATTGGAAAGTCTTAACACTTTGGCGGTAAGCGATTGATCGGAAGATAATACCCTTGAAACTTCCTCAATTGTCGAATCGAGATCCGAAGTAAGACCCATTACAGAATTTACAATTGCCGGCGAAGCGGGCAGTTCATCAACAGTTGAAAGAATTTTTTCCAGCGTACTATTTGATTTAACACCTTGAACCATTCAAGAATCCCTATTTAATTATATATTCATAAATATCGACTGTAAATTCGCGGACAGTTAAATTACATCGTATAAGATGCAACAATCCGGGGTCAATGTAACATCCGCGATAATTAAGCCCGTAAACCGAAATAGTTACGTATATATTCATATTGATTAGCCGGAATATGGTCATCCTAATATAAGGTATATATCTCTAAGATAAAGAGTATTGACTCATTGCCCAATTTAAAAAGCCGTCGATAACCTTATCGACGGCAAAAACTGATTTTTATAAAGTAGGAAGCTTAAGTGGACACAGTTTCCTTAACGATCGCTTTATGATAAATTTCCAGGTATCTGGCGGCGGATTTATCCCAGGAGAAATCCTGACTCATGCCGTTTTGCA
The DNA here is from genome assembly GCA_024231855.1 of Candidatus Zixiibacteriota bacterium. Taxonomy (GTDB): domain Bacteria; phylum Zixibacteria; class MSB-5A5; order UBA10806; family 4484-95; genus JAAEQD01. The sequence continues at coordinate 44,212 of JAAEQD010000111.1, read as the reverse complement.
TCAGGGATTCCCAGACACTTTTGTTTTTATACACCTCAATCGCGAATCTAATCGTGTTTAGAAGCTCATTCGAATCGTAATTCTTGAATATAAAGCCTGTGCCCGTCCCTCTGGCTGGATTGCAATTCTCGATCGTATCAGCTAAACCGCCAGTTTCGCGAACTATCGGTACGGTGCCGTATTTGAGGCTAAAAAGCTGGTTTAGACCGCAGGGTTCATATCTCGACGGCATCAAAAACATATCCGAACCGGCTTCGATTAAATGAGCCAATTCGTTATCGAATTTCAAATTGACCGCCAGTTTCTTGGGATACTTATCGGTTAAATCCTTAAGCATCGTTTCGTATTTTTCATCGCCGGTACCAAGAACGACTACTTGAAGATCAAGCTCGAATATCTGTTCGGCCGCTTCGGCAATCAAATCGAATCCTTTCTGATCGCATAATCTGGATATAATCCCGATAAGCGGAATATCTTTTCTAACCATGGGCAATTTGTTTACCCGTCGTAGAGTATTCTTGTTCTTCTTTTTATTCGCCGGCTTTTCGGGTTTATAATTCGCCTTTATCAAAGTATCCGTAGCCGGATTCCAGATTTCATAATCGATACCATTTACGACGCCAAACAGATTTTCGGCGCGGTCGCGAAGTATACCTTCCAGGCCGCAACCGTACTCTTCCAAAGCCTGAATTTCCTTAGCGTATTTTTCCGAAACAGTCGTAATCATATCGGCGAATTGAATACCCGCTTTCAAGAAATTAACTTTGCCATAATACTCAAAATCACTTGTTGGAAAGAATAACTTACTATCCAGACCAAGTTTGGCAAAAGACTCTTCAGGGAATAATCCCTGATACGCTATATTGTGAATCGTTAAAACCGTCTTTGCCTGCTCGAAATATCCTGAGTTGTCATTCGAATTTTTTAGAAAAGCCGGAATCAGACCGCTTTGCCAATCGTTGCAATGGATTATATCCGGCTTGAATTCCAGCTCTTTTATGGCTTTCAATATAGCGTTGGAAAACGCGATAAACCTTTCATCGTTATCTTCCCAATCCCTGCCGGTTTCAGGCGACACATATAAACCGACCCGGTCAAAATATTCATCAATTTTAATAAAATAATAATCACACCCGGAGCTATCATCGCGATGATAATAGAGATCGAAATGCTGAGTCTTCCCGGCGATATCGAAAGCAATACCGGTTTTTAAGGATTTGATGTCATGCGTATCCGTATCAACCGCGCCATACAAAGGCATAAATACTTTTACCGCATTACCCAATTTCGCTAACGCGGGCGGTAGAGCGCCGGCCACATCGGCCAACCCGCCGGTCTTGGCAAACGGTACAACCTCAGGTGAGACATAGGCTATCTGATAAACATTCATTAGTTACTCCTTGAATATTTAATTGAATCGAATACGTTAAATCTCGACTTGTTTAAGGAAATTAGCCGCGTCCTCGGGAGTGGTCGGGTTGATATAAAATCCGGTTCCCCATTCGAAGCCGGCGACTTTGACCAGTTTAGGTATGATCTCGATATGCCAATGATACTCGCTACTGAAATGATTATCCGAGGGGGCGGTATGTATCATGAAATTATAGGGTGGATTGTTTAACGCTACCGACAACCGCTTTAAAGTTTCCTTGAATACGGGTACCATCTGCTCGATAGTTTCGCCCCTTATTTTTTCGAATGCCGATTCATGAAAACGGGGCATTAGCCAGGTTTCGAACGGGAAACGCGAGGCAAACGGCTGCACCGCCACGAATGAATCATTATAGGCGATAACCCTGACATCTTCGTTGAGTTCCTGTCGGATTATATCGCAATAGACGCATCGCTCCTTAAAATCGTAATACTGCTTGGCTCCGCTCAATTCCTCCATCACCCGCTTGGGCAAAATGGGAGTGGCAATAAGCTGAGAATGAGAATGCTCCAGTGACGCCCCGGCAGCTTCACCCTGGTTTTTAAAGACAAGGATATATTTAAATCGCGGATCTTTATTAAGGTCCAGGATCCGATCCCGATATGCCCTAATGACATTTTTAAAATCCTCAAACTCTAAATCGACCAGGTCCTTCATATGATCAGGGGTTTCAATTATCACCTCATGAGCGCCGACACCATTCATCTTATCGAAAATACCTACGCCCTCGCGGTTTAAATCGCCTTCGATTTTCAATGCGGGAAATTTATTGGGTACTACCCTTAAAGTCCAACCCGATTCATTGGAATCGGAGCCATCACTTCGAACCGCGGCAACCTCCGGCGGTGTGGATGCCTCATTGGAGGGACAAAATGGACAGAGGCGCGGTTCGCGCGTTTTGGCCATACTGGGAAAATCGGTTGGGCGTTTACCTCGCTCGGTCGATATGATTACCCATCTGCCTATAATCGGATCTTTCCGTAATTCAGGCAATATATCCTCCTCCACTTGGCCGTCTATTAGTCAGAAGTTGCTTTATCATAGTATTTTACATATCGTCAATATTAGCGGTCAATTGAATGCCGAAATCCCTTAGAAGCGCTAAAATTAATGAAATCATTTAGTTTTTAACTTTTTATATGTCTAAATAGCTCTTCAGATGCCTGGCTAAGTTCGCGGTGGCGCCGAGGCATAGCTTTTCGCGCTAAACCTATCGCTTTGTCTAACTTAAAATCAACCAGGGCTCCGGGCGTTCCCCATTTCAAATGTCCTATCTCCTTTTCAAGAAAAAGAGAACCGCCATAAAGATTATTGCTAAATCCAATTACGATACCTGTATTAAAAGTGGTCCCGATGCCGGTTTTAGTATGATCGCCTATAAAGCAACCGACTTTATTCAAGCCCGTTTTAATAACCTTGCCCATCAATTGAACTGAGATTTCGCCATAATTATTTTTCAGATCCGAATTCGTTGTCAGGGCACCAAGATTAACCCATTCGCCTAAGTAAGCGTGACCAATAAATCCTTCATGACTTTTATTCGAGTAACCGAGTATAATCGACTCTTCCAACTCGCCGCCCACCTTACATACCGGACCCAGGCTGCAGCCCTCCCTGATAAGTCCCGCCATTATCACGCTGTCTTTGCCTATATATGCCGGACCCTGAATCAATGATCGCGGCTCGATGACGGCATTTTCATCGATAATAACCGGGCCTTTCTTACTCTCTATATAAACGCCGGATAGTGTTTCAATGGAAGGGTGAATAAATATCGGATGATCTGGTTTTGAATATTCGTCTGATCTCTCCCATGATTTTATTTCGGGTAGTAACTCGACATCGTTTTCTATCATCTCTTCATTCTTATCAATTATTTCCCAGAGGTATCTAAATACCGAACCTTCAGACTCGACGGCCTTAAATTTAGAATAAAACACCGATGGTTTATCGATTAAATCAATCAGATTACATTTTTCCAGAAATTCCGAAGACAGCCTGGCCCCAATTAAAATATCCTCATCGATAAACGCGGTATCGCTATTGGCCGTCGCAAGCTTATTGAGAATCTCGGGCTTTGGAATCATTGCCGCGTTAACTAAAAGGCACTCATCCCGAAAATTATCGAACTCATTGACCGGAAGCTTATATCGTTCGCGCGTAACGGCGGCCAAATGCGGTCGGCAGCTTAATATTACACCATTTTGTTTAAAGTAGTACTTTAAACGTTTTAGTACCCTTGAACAACCGTACCAAAGGTCGAAAACCGGATGAGATACCGAAAGCGGATAAAAATTATCGGCGTTGGTATCCTCAAATACGATTAATTTCAAGTCCTTGTCCTCCTGTTATAGCACACCCGCTCGAGGATTATTTATTAACGGATGTTTAAAAAGATACTTTTGGTGGTTCTTTTTTCTCTTCCACCGCCTCGTAGAATGGCCGCCTATCATGTCCGAATGATGAGGCGAACATATTAGCGGGGAATGTTTCCTGTAATGTATTATATGATTTCACCTGCTGATTATAAACCATTCTGGTCTGAACGATCTCGCTTTCAACCTGAGCTAATTGCGCCTGTAAATCCCGGAAACTGCTATCCGCTTTCAGATCAGGATAATTCTCAACAACCGCGAATAACGATTTTAAAGCGCCGGATAATCCCTCAGATGCCTTAAACTTGTCGCCGGCGTCTTTGGCTCCTATCATTGAAGCCCTGTGCGCGGTCACGTTTTCCAGAACGTTCTTTTCATGCTTGGCGTAGCCCTTAACGGTTTCGACGAGATTCGGGATTAAATCGGCGCGCTTGGTTAGAAGCACATCTATCTGGCTGTATTTTTCATCAACGGAGTTCTTTTGGCTAACCAAACGATTGTAGATAAATACTATAAATATGATTGGCGCAATAAAAAGAAGAAAAAGAAACAGAAACACAATCACCATGACATTACCCTCCAGCCAACTCCTCTTGATATCGCGTTAGTTTATTCTCGATAACCTCGTCGCTTAAACTAAGTATTCGAACAGCAAGTAGAGCGGCGTTTTTAGCGCCATGACTGCCGATTGCCATGCTCGCGACCGGCACTCCCGCGGGCATCTGAACGATAGCATAAAGCGCGTCAACCCCATTTAGAGCCGAACCGGATAAAGGTACACCAATAACCGGCAACGTTGTATGTGAGGCTATCACGCCGGGAAGCGCCGCCGCCATACCGGCAGCCGCGATAATCACCATGATGCCTTTATCCCGGGCGGTTTCGGCCAGCTGCCTTGTTTTATCAGGATTTCGATGGGCAGAGCTGATTTCATATGAGTAGGCGATTTCGAATTTATCTAAAAACCGTAGACAACCTTTCATCGCCTCTTCATCGGATTTGCTGCCAAGGACAATTAATACTTTGGATTTTGCGTTCATCAATATAACCCTATCCTGTTCTGCGCTCGCCAGCCTATATCCTGACGATAATACATGCCATCGAAATTGATCTTGCCGACTAATTGGTAAACATTCGTGATGGCCGCTTTTATTCCTTCGCCAAACGCGGTAGCATTTAAAACCCTGCCGCCGCCTGTTAAAAACCGACCTTTCTCAAATCTGGTTCCGGCATGAAAAACCAGTTCGGTATCGGCCTTCACCGAATCCAAACCTTCTATCGCTTTATTAGTCTCATATTCTCCAGGGTAGCCTTCCGAGGCTAAAACGACGGTTACCGCCGATTTTTCGGACCAATCAATCTCATCGATATTCAGATAGCCATCGGCGATATTGTTAAATACTTCCGCCAAATCGGTTTCCAGAAGCGGCAGAACTACTTGCGTTTCCGGATCGCCGAATCGGCAGTTGTATTCAAGTACCTTCACTCCCCGACCGGTAACCATCAGGCCGCAATATAACACTCCTTTATAAGTACGGTTTTCCGACGCCAGACCTCTCACAGTCGGTTCGAGTATTTCCTCGCAGACGGTTTTTAAAAGCCGGGCGGTGATAATATTCGCGGGAGCATATGCCCCCATACCGCCGGTATTGGGACCTTTATCGCCTTCGTAAATTTGCTTATGATCCTGAGAGGGAACCATCGGCACGATGTTTTTCCCATCGGTGAAAGCCATAACGGTTACCTCTTCACCCTCCATGAATTCCTCTACTACCAGTTTCAAACCGGCCGCGCCGAAAACTTTCTGAACCATTATCTTTTCGACAGTTTCACCGGCTTCCTCGACATTCTTACAGATCACTGCCCCTTTACCGGCCGCCAGACCATCGGCTTTTAAAACCAATGGATAACTCGCCGACTTTATAAAATCCAGGGCCTCGAAGTGTTCGGAAAATATTCTGAAGCTTGCGGTCGGAATGTGGTGCTTCTGCATAAACTCTTTAGCGAACGCTTTACTGCCTTCGATAAGCGCGGCCTCCTTTGAAGGGCCGAATATCTTCAGGCCTCTGCTTTCGAACTCGTCGACGATACCTAGAGTCAACGGTAGTTCCGGTCCGACTACGGTTAAATCTATCTTGTTCTTTTCCACGCAATCCGCCAAACCGGCCAGATCATCAATGGCGAGATCCACGCATTCGGCTATCGTACCGATACCGGCATTGCCCGGAGCCGCGTATATTTTTTTCACGCTTGGTGATTTGGATAGTTTCCAGCAAATTGCGTGCTCTCGCCCACCCCCGCCAACAACCAAAATTTTCATCGTTAACCTCTTTGTTTAGAACTACTAATTATAGTACAGAGCTGGTTATTGCAAGCTTTTTATCATCGACGAAGCCTAAAAAACGCTATAAAACTATTTGACCAAATGGCTGATGAGACATATAATTAGCTGGATGAAGATATCTAAAACCAGGTTTCCACATGCCTAATGAGCTTATATGGCCGCTGATGGCCCTCCTAGATTTCGCCGCGCTGCTTGTGGCCTACCGGCTGTTCGGGAAAGAAGGGCTCTATGCTTGTATAGCCATATCGATTATACTATGCAATATCCAGGTACTCAAAATAGTCGAAATATTCGGATTTACTGCAACGCTGGGGAATATCCTCTACGGTTCGATTTTTCTGGCCACCGATATACTGAATGAATTGTATGGTAAGAAGAGCGCTCGTAAAGGTGTCTGGATCGGCTTTTACGCGCTTCTTTTCACGACAGTCATTATGCAATTAGCATTGCTTTTTAAGCCGGCCGGGGATGATTTCATTGATCCATCATTAAGACAAATATTCGACTTCCTGCCCCGAGTAGCCCTCGCCAGTATAATCGCTTACATAGTCAGTCAGCATCATGATGTCTGGCTGTTTAACATCCTTAAAGACAAATTTCAAGGTCGAAATCTATGGATCCGTAACAATCTCAGCACTATGGTCTCACAACTAATCGATACGATCATATTTTGTCTGATCGCTTTTTGGGGTGTATTTCCGACATATGTATTCATTGAGATTATCGTAACAACTTACCTTTTCAAACTAATCGTTGCGATAACCGACACGCCTTTTATCTATTTGGCAAAATACATCTCGCGGCGATATTCACTCGGTCCGAAATAGTGTCATAAAACCTCTTGATATGTATGACCTTACCGGAAATAATGGAACTATTGAATAAGTAAGTAGTAATATATATTAATGATAAAAACCGACACTCAAATCAAAATCGATACCTTGGACCTAATCGGCAATACGCCACTGGTTCCTTTGGATAAAATAGGCTCCGATCTGCCGGCGAAAGCTTTCGCGAAGCTGGAAATGTATAATCCTTCGGGATCGATAAAGGATCGACTAGCTCTGGGATTAATCGAGAATGCCCGGCGATCGGGACAACTCGAGCCCGGCGGTACCGTTATCGAAGTCACGTCCGGCAACACCGGAATCGCCGTTGCCATGATTTGCGCGATAATGGGTTATAAAGCGCTTCTGGTAATGAGCGATAAGAACTCCGAAGAGAAACAAAGTATGATGAAACTCTATGGCGCGGAGCTAATTTTAACGCCACATACTGTTCAGGCTGATGATCCCCGATCAAACTACAGTGTCGCCCGAAAACTGGCCGAGGAAATCCCCGATAGTATCTTTCTCAATCAGTACGATAATCCTGCCAATATTGAATGCCATTACCAATCAACCGGCATGGAGATATGGGAGCAAACCGGCGGCAATATCGAGGCCGCGGTAATCGGAGCCGGGACAGGCGGCACGATTTCGGGCGTGGGTCGCTATTTGAAGGAACAGAACCCGGCCATTAAAATAATAGCTGTCGACTCCGAAGGTTCGATTCTATCTCATTATTATCGTACCGGTAAGATCGCCAGGGCGGAACATTACGAAGTCGAAGGTATCGGTAGCGACAGGTTGGTGAAAGCTTTAGATTTCTCCATAGTCGATGACATGATTACAATACCCGACCGGGAGGCTTTCCTGACTGCCCGCGGCATCGCTAAAACTGAAGGTATCTTTTGCGGTGGCTCCAGCGGAGCCGCGTATGCCGGTGTATTAAGGGCTATTACAAAACATAGACTCTCCGGCACAATTGTCACGATTTTCGCCGATTCCGGTAATCGCTATCTTTCCAAACTTTATTCCGATAAATGGCTTATGGAAAAAGGCTATAAATAAGCGCAACTTCATTACCAATATGAACTTGACTTTTTTGCCAATTTGGCTATTTTGTTTAAAAAGGAGAAAAACCAATGAAATACTTTAAGGTGTTAATACTTATTACCACTATTTGCATGATTCCGTTTTCATCGATATTGGCCCAAATTGAAAAACCCGATGATGAAGAAACCGAATTCAGAAAAATTCCCTTATGCAATGCCCGAATCGAGTTCGAACACACAACTTTTGATTTTGGATCTATCGCAAAAGGTTCGAGCGTGACGCATTCATACTGGTTTGACAATAATGGATCGGACACGCTGGTAATTACCAAAATTAAACCCACCTGCGGTTGCACGTCTACTAAGACAGGCGGTATTGTTGTCCCGCCCGGTGAGCGGTCAAATATCGACATTATATTCAATTCCGGTAAATTCAACGGCAAAGTGACTAAGGCGATTAAAATAGAATGTAATGACTCGGTTAATCCTTATATGGATATTAGATTCAAAGCCTTAATAAATAATCCGCTGTTAACGCTGGAGTACACTCCTCTCCAGGCCGATTTCAAAACGATTCCTGTTGGAGCATCAAAGACTTTTACGATTAGTATCACTAATGTCGATAGCAGTGAATCCAGGCTGGTTTTAATCGATAAGCCGGCCAAGGAATTTATTAAGACCAAACTTAAAAAAGATAAAATTAAGCCCGGTGAAACCGCTGAAATCGAATTTACTATCGCAAAAGATTTGGAACCTGGGCCTTATTTATCATCGGTTACATTCGAAGCGGACGGGAAAGATAATTCGCGAATCACAATTCCGATTCTGGCGTCAATTGGCGAGGAAACAGCTTTGAAGCAATAGCTCGGTTGTGTCGACCAGAGTTATCTATCTATAAGTTTCATTATAAGTATTTTTATATGATCTTAATGAATTTTTAATAGCTGAATGTGACTAACTAATAAAACGGGGCAATCAATTCACCTCGACTGTCTCGAATTTCTCCGCCAGTTTGGCTTTTAGGTCGTTTTCTATATCGATTGCCCGAGAATTATTGAAGAAGTTAAGGTTCTCAAGCGACGATATATTCGATAACTCTTCCAGCATAAGAGAAATTTTCTGGGTCGACTTTTGCATTGATGAAAGCGAAGTCGGTAAAGTTCTGATTAGTGTTTTAACATCTTTCTTATCGTAAAACATCCTCAAGATATCGCATTTGCCCTGGATGTTCATAGTGGCATTGTTTAAATAATGTGATAGAGTCGCCAGGGATATTTTCAGCGACTCAAGCGCGCCCTCAGTCCGCTCCTCGACAAGCATCTTGCGGGAAAGCTCTTGCCTTTCCTTAAACAGGGATGATAATTCGATATAAATATTGAATAGTTTGGTATTACTCTGGGTCAAAATATCAATAGCATCGCCCATATCCAGATCCAAATCATTAGCCGAAGTTACTACCTCCCCTGCCAGGCGCATATGGATTTCTATTAAAGTCTTCGCGTCAATATTCAATGTTTCAGAAAGCATATTAAGAGAAATCAATCTTTTCTCGGCACTGTACAAATTGTTCACATCATCAAATGGAACCTGCGCGATGGAATCCGCCAAGCAGACAATTTTCGTTATTGTCGACATTTTTTCAATGTCTTCTTCGCTATTGAGATGATGTTTGCATAAGGGTTCGTGCAATTTTTTCGGCATATTCCATTTCTGAGATACATATTCGGCAACTTCCTGATGATCGACTCCAAAAACTTTCTTTTCGGCCTGGCATAGATCTTCACCTTCTTTGGCATAATTCAAAACTTCCCCGTATTCATCCGGGAAATTACTTTCGAGTAGTATCAAACCGATATCATGAAGAAGTCCGGCTACATAGACCTCATCAGGTAATTCGTAATTAATATGTTCAGCTATTTTCCGAGAGGTTACCGCGGTCTCGAGAAAATGCGTCCAGAGCTGCTTCTGATCCAGATTGCTTTTATCTTTTTTAGCGGATACCTGACTGAACACTGAAATCGACAGAATAAAATATTTAACCGCTTTTAAACCGATAACCATGATAGCTTGATTAACTGAAGTTATATCTCGTGATACACCATAGTATGATGAATTGGCAATTTTCAATAATCTAACGGTAATGGACGGGTCTTTAAGGATAATATCCGCCAGGTCCTTATTCGATACATCCTGATCGTTGATAAGGCCAAGGATCTCTTTTAATATCGTAGGTGGCGAAGAGATTCCTTTAATGCTATCCAGTTTTGCGAATATTTGATCTTTAATCATAATTATTCAATTAATCGGTCAGCCAAATCAATACTTTACCTATTAGTCAATTTAATCAATTTTTATTTTGATCGAGGAATATTTAGAACTAATTATTGTTGTTTTTTTAAACAAATGAACGCACATTTACAAGCAGTATGCGGAATCATTTAATTGGCATAATGGAACTGAAATGAGGTAAATCAAATTGACTAGTGATATGTACGCGGATACCATTAAAATAAAAGTCCGGCAATTCAATCAGGCGCTGGATAGGGATATTCAAAAGCGCTTGTTTTCGATTGCCCTTCAACGCGGCGGCGACTTCGCTGAAATTTACGCGGAATACGCGATAACAAATGCTGTAGCTCTCGAGGAGAATAAAATCCGCCAGGCGCAATGTGGTATTATCCAGGGTGTTGGAATAAGGGTAATCTGTGGTGAAAAAACCGGCTATGCTTTCTCGGATTCATTTGAGTTCGATCATCTGAAGCGGGCTGCCAGAACCGCCTCTTTTATCGCCGACAACGGCCAGGCTGAGAAAGTTGCGAGCCTGGACGTCTCCCCCGTTGGCGTAACCGATTTATCCCCGGTCAAATCTTATCCGGCCGAGATGGCGATCCAAGCAAAATCGGATCTGCTGTGGCGCGCCAACAAATCCGGCTATGGAGCCGATAAGCGTATCAAGCAAGTTAACGCTTCCTTTGGCGACTCAATTAAATTCTACAGAATCGCCAATTCGAATGGCCTGTTGGTTGATAACCAGGAATCACTTTGCCGGATAAACGTCAGCGTAGTCGCGGAAAAGGATAATCAGCGCCAATCAGGTTATCATGGCGGCGGCGGCCGGGTGGATTTTTCTTTTTTCGATAGCTTCACGCCCGAAGATATAGCCCGGGAAGCGGCTCGGGTAGCAATCATTAAACTGGAAGCCCGTGAAGCCCCGGCAGGCCCCCAGGAAGTCGTCCTCGGCAAGGGTTGGGCGGGGGTCTTGTTACATGAAGCGGTTGGACATGGATTGGAAGCGGATTTCAATCGAAAGAAAACTTCCCTTTACTCAGATAGAATCGGCCAGAAAGTAGCCTCCGAACTGGTTACGGTTATCGACGACGGGACAATTCCTAACCGGAGGGGAACATTAAATATCGACGATGAAGGTACGAAGACGACGAAAAATGTACTTATTGAAAACGGAATATTGAAAGGTTATCTGTTCGACTACCTGAATGCAAGTCTCCTGAAAACCAAATCCACCGGTTCGGGGAGACGCCAATCCTACAAGCATTATCCTCTACCCCGGATGACAAACACATACATGGCCGCCGGCGACCATTCACCTGAGGATATAATCAAATCGGTGAAGAAGGGATTTTTCGCTAAATCTTTTGGCGGCGGTCAGGTAGATATCTCAAATGGCCAGTTTGTCTTCGAAGTTACGGAAGGTTACTTGATTGAGGACGGTAGAATCACCGCCCCCGTGAAGGGAGCTAATTTGATAGGGCTGGGACCAAAAGTCCTGGAAAAAGTTGTCATGACAGGTTCGGACCAGGAATTAGACTCGGGAATCGGTACTTGCGGCAAAAACGGTCAATCGGTGCCGGTTGGTGTGGGTATGCCAACATGCAAGATATCCGAAATTACTGTTGGCGGTACCGAGATTGCCGCCCCAAGCATGACGGGAGGAGAAGTATAATACAATGTCTGAATATATAGATTTGAGCAATGATATAATCAAACTCGCGCTGAAAAAAAGCGCGGATGAGGTCGAAGTGTTTATCGAGACCGCTCGCGAATCAGAAGTGAGTACTCGAATGGGCGAGGTCGAAATTTTAAAAGAGTCAACCTCTCAGGGCCTGGGCATAAGGGTATTTAAAAACAGGCGAATGGGATTCGCGTTTACCTCGGATTTCACGAAAAACCATCTGGAAGACCTGGCCCAAACGGCAGTTGATTTATCTGAGCAGGCTTCCGAGGATGAATTCAACGGATTACCGGAATTAGTTATCGATGAAACTATCGATCTCGATTTATTCGATCCGAAACTAGCTGAACTGGAACCGACATGGAAAATCGACACGTGCAAGCGGATGGAAAAAAGGATGTTCGATTACGATAAACGGATTAATAATTCCGAAGGGGCCGCTTTTTATGACGGGGATGCCACGATTTTCATTTCCAATTCGCGTGGATTGAGTCATAGTTTTAAAAGCTCCTATAGCTATCTTTATTGCGTGCCGGTTGCCGTTGAAGACGGAAAACTTCAAACCGGTCATTGGTTTTCATTTAAAAGGCATTTCGATGATCTGGATGGCCCGGAAAAAGTCGCTGAAATCGCGGCTGAGAGAGTAGTCAGGATGTTGGGGGCCACTACCCCGAAAACCGCCAGGGTACCGGTCGTTTTCGATCCTTTAACCGCAGCCTCGTTTGTCGGCGGTATCTTATCGGCGGTCAATGGCGATGCAGTGTTCAAACGGGCGACTTATCTGGTTGATAAGTTGAATCAGCAAATAGCATCCGAAAAAGTCACAATCATGGATGATGGCAGGCTCAAAAAAGGCCTGGCCTCCTCCCCTGTCGATGGCGAAGGATTGCCAACTGTCAATAAGGAAATAATCAATAATGGAAAACTGGCTACTTACATGTATGATACTTATACGGCCCGAAAAGCAAAAACGATATCTACGGCCAATGCCCAGAGAGGTCATTCATCCACCCCGGATATCGGCGGTTTCAATTTCTATATGCAAGCCGGCGACTATTCTCCCGATGATATTATCGGCTCGGTTAAAAACGGTTTATACATTACCAACCTGATGGGTTTCGGCGCCGATATGGTCACCGGCGATTATTCCCAGGGAGCTTCGGGCCTTTGGATAGAAAACGGCAAGCTGGCCGGACCCGTTGAAGGATTGACTGTCGCCTCCAACATGCTTGAAATGATGCGGAATATTGAAATGATCGGCAATGATTTGACGATGATGGGGCCTATCTCATCGCCTACTTTCAAGATATCGGAGATGACGGTAGCGGGTAGTTAAATCACTATAATAATGCAATCGATTTTTAACTGTTAATACTGAAACAGTCAACCGGTCATGTTTAAGTTAAAACCGTTTTAGCTTTAGAATCTTGCTTTTTTTGCACTTCGGTCGTATGCTCCAAATCGACGGCTGTTGGCAATGAGATAATAAAGGTAGTGCCACGCCCCTCGCCGCTTTCCACATCGATTGTGCCCATATGCCCTGTGATTATCTTGCGAACCAGGGCTAAGCCCAATCCGGTGCCTTCGTCCTTGGTAGTGAAAAACGGATTGAATATCTTCGGCAGTATATCATGCGGGATACCCTTACCAGTATCGGTGATATTAATCTCGATATGGTCCTTTTCGCCGGGATGATTGATCACGATACTTAAAACGCCGGTCTGCCCCATCGCCTGGCAGGCATTGATAACCAGATTGTTAAAGGCGTTCTTTAAAAGAGTTGGATCGGCGGGAATCCGCAGATTATTCGAATTATCCTCGACAACAACCTCAATACCCCCAACGCCTATAAAATCAACGGCCGCCTTCAAACAATCATCAATAAATTGCTTAATATTAATATTGTCCGGTATCACTTCCAGAGGTTTGGCAAAAGTCAGGAAACGTCTAAGCATCTCCTCAGTCGCCCGGGATTCGTTAATTATAAGCTCGGCGATAGAATGAGCCTTATTATCCTGGGGTATCAATTTTTTTATTAATGATCCAAAACCCATTATAGCGGCCACGGAGTTACGAAACTCATGGGCCAGTCCGGCCGACATCTCGCCCAGGGCGGCCATTTTCTCGGTGAAATCTGATATATCCTGGAGTCTCTTGATCCTGGTTAAATCGGTCAACAGTACAGCCGCGCCTATCTTATTTTGTTGATTATCGGAAATTAGTGATGAGGATAAGCCTATCCACTGTGTCTCACCGTTTTCACGGGTTGTATTATATTCCGTGCGGGAATATGTCTGATCATTATTCAAGGCTTCGCTTAATATTACCGAAATATGATGTTCGCTGCCAAATACTTCTTTGAAATGCCGGTCCTGGCTATTTTTCTGCTTGAAACCGATAATTTTCTCAGCGGCCGGATTGAATCGCGTTATGACACCCTTGTTATTACAGATAATCACGCCCGATGATATACCGCCCAGAATATATTCGTTATATCGAGCCAGAGAATCGGCGCGTTTTTCCGAGCTGTCATACAACGATTGCAGTATCCGCTCTTTTTTCTTCAGTTCACGGATCACTTCCTGAAACGTACGTACCGCGTATTCTACGCCATCGGCATCATTGAGGTTGATTTGAGGAAGGTCTAATTTGGCCGCTTCCTTTTTAATTTTTCGATAAGGATTCATCACGGTCCTGATAAACAGGTAGGCCACGACTAAACCCGCCACAAGCCCGCAAAGCCTGAAAATAGTATCGAATAAAGCCAGGCGCTGCAGGTTTTTACCCTCTCTATTAACCGATCCGACGGAAATATAATAAGCGATATTGTCATTGTTGTCGCGTATTGACGCGGTTGTAATAGCCGCTTCGGCGAAATAATCATCTTTGGCGTCGCTAACTGACATAACCTGGCCGCCAAAACTATCTAAGATTTCAATTTTTTCGATTCCCGATAGATCGGCTATATCGCTTAAATAGGAAATATCCGGCAGGCGCCCCCGGTTTGATTGAATATCCAGGCGAATGTTCTCAAGCGTAATTTCCAGCTTCTCAATGAAGCCTTTATATTGCGCCCGACGGGCTTTGCTGAGAGAATACGCCGAAAGGAAATTCAGCGAAAGCAAAAAGCAAATCAATAAGGCTAAGGATATTTTTATCTCAGTTTCGTAACTGTCAGTAATGGATCTTTTTTTCAATAGTTTTTTCACATAATATTTATCGGCAGAAGAGAGTAGAGTTTTATGTTAATTATAAACCGACGAACCTAAGATAAGCGTTCAGGATATCGTCGCCCCAATAGAAAACGATAATTGCCGCGGTCACCAGAAAGGGACCAAATGGAATAGTCCGGGCGGCTTCTTTATCTTTAGCCAGCATCAGCGACAAACCGCCTATTACAGCCCCCAGAAAAGAGCCTATTCCCAGAACCAATAAAATTCCCTTCCAGCCGATAAAACCGCCCATCATGGCAGCCAGTTTTATATCACCGCCGCCCATGCTTTCTTTTTTAAATACCCTGTCGCCGATTTCGGCAATTGCCAGAAATAAACCGCCGCTGACCAGTATACCGATAAGCGAACCTTTCCAATCCAGTGGCATACCGGGAAGAAAACTTATCGCGAATCCGATAATGATACCCGATAGAGAAAGTGAATCCGGAATAATTTTATGATCCAGATCGATAAAAAATATAATCAAAAAAACTGATGATAAGTACAAACTAACTATGAATAAAAAAAGATTGTTATTCAGATAAAATAAATCATAATATGCATAGAGAAACATCACCCCGCAAATAAACTCGATTATCGGATATCTCCAGCTTATGCTGGTGCCGCAATATTTGCACTTTCCGCCTAGAATTATAAAGCTGACAAGCGGTATATTATGCCAGGGCTTTATCGATGTCTGGCAAGCCGGACAACTCGAGCCGGGCTTGACAATGGACATCTTCTTGGGTAAACGGTAGATACATACATTAGCGAAGCTGCCGATACATAGCCCTACAAAAAAAACAAAAATCGCGAAGTAGTATTCCATCATGATCCTATCTTATCTTAAATATCCTTAACAGTAAATAAAAAAAGGGGACCTTCCGGTCCCCCGAGATACTTTTTTCGATCTTCTTTATAGTACCGAGTCGTCAATAGTATGAGTCAGAGTACCGTTCTGATCGATCGTCCAGGTATCGACGGCAGCATCGTCATCCAGGTCAGCAGTCGCGGTGCAAAGGAAAGTGTTTGCGGCAGCGGTCATCGCGTAAGCGTAGCGAGCGCTGGCGCCGACTTCCACACCGATGGCGGCAAAACCGTTCTGCGCGGCAGCACTGGCACTGGCACCGTTAAGGGTGTAAGTATTGTTTTCCTGACGGAAAGCGCGCTGCATCGTATAGATCTGTTTGAGCAGCTGTCTGGCTTCAGACATTTTTGCCTTGGTTGTCGAGCGCATAAATCTCGGGATAGCCAAAGCAGCCAAAATACCGATGATGACCACAACGATCATCAATTCAATCAGTGTAAAACCTTTGTTGCTTTTGTGGAACTTGCTTAACATTGTTCACCTCGCCGTTTTTAAGGGTTTATTGTTTCTTTGTTTCTTATCGTTTGCCTTGTCTTTTTCTTTAATCTCATTTTCATTTTTCGTTGCTTTCAAGCCTTTACTTAAACAAACAGCGTGCCAAAATTAACCAATCACCCCAATATTACTTATAAGTGACTGTGTTTCAATAGAGTAACATGCGCCATACCGTAGTAACGCGATGAATCAATTGTATGTTCAGGCGGAAATCGCCATTGCATTTTGCAAAATGCGATAATCACCCCCGATAAATGATTAATGTTGAACATTATTGGTATTTGGAAATAAAAAAAACCCGGTCGTTAGCCGGGTTTTTAAGCTATCTGATTACTATTTAACTAGTTATATTTGGCTATCATAGCACCGAATCGTCGATCGTATTCGTTAAGGCGCCGGTTTGATCGATAGTCCAGGTATCTATAGCGGCATCGTCATCAAGATTGGACGTAGCAGTACAGGAAAATGTATTAGCCGCGGCAACCATGGCAAATGAATAACGGGCACTTGGCATAAGTTCTATCGCAATAAGGGCAAAAGCGGTAGTATTACCGGCATCGGCGGTAGCTCCATTAAGGATATAGGTCTCATGTTCAACGAAATAAGCCCGCTGCATCGTGTAGACCTGCTTAAGAACCTCACGCGCCTCCGATTGCTTCGCCTTAGTGGCAGCCCTGAAAAACCGCGGTATGGCCAATGCTGACAATATCCCAATGATAACTACAACTATCATTAATTCAATCAGGGTAAAGCCTTTGTTGGATCTTTTCATAACCACCACCTCAATCTTTCTCTATATATCGGCAAATATTTATACTTCTTTCTTTCATATTTCCTGTTTATTTCCGTTAATAACTCTCTCTATTTGTCCCTCGTCAAGCAATTTTGATTACCCATTATCAGTTTTCCGTTAAATAAATATACAAAATCCATGCCATACGATAGAATTTTGCTCAATCCACGTTTTTTAACCCGACTGGATATAATTTGATAATATTTATGTCGCTACTTTTTGAAACATTATTAACTCGGGAGAAATAATAATATATTAGCTAATAGCAACACGGCTACGGCTGATTCACTCTGAAACGTGTAATACATATTTTGATCGACCAGTCGATCTAGATAAAATTCAATTTATATAGTTGGTCGGGGTTGGTTTATTTCTTTTTGGATATACCGTATTTGTTCAGAAGATCATATAATGTGGTCCGGCTTAAATCGAGTTCACGGGCGACCTTAGAGATATTCCATCTATTCGCCTCTACCCTTTGCTGGATAAATCGTTTCTCATAAACATTTCTAAAATCATAAAGGGACATTTCGCTCTTTTCGGATAACTCAACCTCATCAATATTAATATCATCCGGGATTATCTCATCACTCTGGGCGACTATTACGCCTCTTTTCAGTCTGTTTTCCAATTCTCTGATATTTCCCGGCCAGCCATAATTTTCTATTGCCTTCATCGTTTTCCTGGCCAGGGTCAGCCCGGGTTTTGAGAATTGACGTAAATACTTATCCAGGAAATATTTCGTCAACAGTTTGATATCGTCGCCCCTATCACGTAACGGCGGCAATTCGATATTAATCACTGATAGGCGATAGTACAAATCATCCCGAAACAATTTATCGGCCATCGCCCGCTGCAAATCTTTGTTGGTGGCGGCCACCACCCGTACATCGAGTTCAATTGAAGATTTACCGCCAATGCGCTCCAGTGTATGGTCCTGCAAAAACCGCAGCATTTTAACCTGAAGCTCCATCGGCAGTTCGCCAATCTCATCGAGGAAAATCGTACCCTCATTGGCCGTTTCCAGGCGTCCGATTTTTCTCTGATAAGCTCCCGTAAAAGCACCTTTCTCATGGCCAAACAATTCGGACTCTAGTAGCGATGACGGAATAGCGCCGCAGTTAATTGGAATAAATGGCTTGTTATTGCGCATGCTTTTAGCGTGAATAGCCCGCGCCACCAGTTCTTTGCCCGTCCCTGATTCGCCGGTAATTAAGACCGTAATATCGATAGGCGCGACAGAATCTATAGTCCGAAATATCTCCAGCATACTTGGATGATTACCGACGATATTTTGATAACCGATGGATTCGAAAACACTCTCGGCCAGACGGCGATTTTCTCGTTCGAGATATTGCATTCCCAGGGCTCGCGTGATGATAAACTTAACTTCGCTTATATCAATCGGTTTCTGATAAAAATCGTAAGCGCCCAGACGAACAGCATCCAGAGCCTTTGCCTTGTCCTCCAGACCCGTAATCATTAATACTTTGATCGTTGAATCCATTTTGACTATCTCGCCCAAAAGATCAATCCCATCCGGGTCTCCGGCAAAGGGCGAAAGTGAAATATCCAGGGTTATCAAATCGGGCTGGAATTCTCTAAGTCTTTGCATAGTCTCGGTGGCATCCGCCGCTACCTCGATAATGTAATCATCATCCAAAGCCCATTTGAGTTGATTTCTAATCCCCTCATCATCATCGACTATAAGAATCCTGGCTTTTTCAATCAGCATGGCAAAATAACCGTAAATCTAGAACCCTTACCGGGTTTGCTTTTGGCAATAATATCGCCGCCGGTTTCGCGCATCATCTCGCGGCATTGGTAAAGGCCGATACCGAGTCCCGCGGCTTTAGTTGTCTCAAATGGTCGAAACAATTTATTTGTTATAAATGATTTATTCATCCCAATTCCTGTATCGGCTACCGAGATTAGTATTTTACTATCGACTTGCTGTTGTTCAATAGTGATAGTCCCGCCATCCGGCATGGCTTCAACAGCATTTATCAGGAGGTTGACAAAAACTGACTCCAGAATACCCGGATCGGATATTACCTGAAGTTTCTCATCGGAATCGATTTTTACCGAGATATTTCGTTTACTGCCAATGCCGCTTTTTTCCAGAGCGCGATCAAACGATTTCATAGGGTCTAGCCTGTAAACCTGCAAATGCTCTTTCCTGGTCGGTGATTTCAGTTTTTCAATGATTTTCTGCATTCGCCCTACCGCCAGGGAAATAGTCTTAATCGATTCCTTTTGAAACATCGGATCGGACATTTTTCGCGGGGCATTCTGAAGCATCAACGACAACATGCTCACGGCGTTTTTGAGATCATGCACGACGAACGAAGCGGTCTTATGAAATGAAGCCAGCTTTTCTGTTTCCAGAAGCTTCATTTGCGAACGAAGATGCAGCACGGTCACTGCCGCTTGATAGCTGACCGCCGACAACATAGCGAAATCCTCGCTATTGTAATCAGAATTGTTGTTCTTAGGGCCAAGAAGTAAAATACCGACCAGTTTCCTGGCAGCTACCAATGGTACTATTATTTCGAAGTCACGGGCAATGTCAAGCAGTTTGCTTTCATCCTTCACATCTATTTGTCCAATCAGCGCCGGTTTTGCTTTTAAAAATACCCATCGAGCGGCAGGATCACTCGCGCTGATAGAAGGATAATCGCTTTCGGGCGGATAAACGCTATTCATGGTATTATCATCGCCTTCAAAAACAGCCAGACATTTTGGATAGAAAAGGCTGTTGATCCTGCTCGATAAACTGTCAATTAATCCTTCCAATGTATCGCTGGCCGCAAAATCATCGCTTATCGTCCGCCACTCCGTTCGATAGTCGAACTCTCCGGCATAAATCCTCGACTGAAAGATCCTGGAAAACCGATTCCTTAGCGAATCGGAAATCAGTACCAATAAAAATATACCTATAACCAGGAATGCGCCAAGCACAGATAAGAAGATATCAGTTCGACCACCGGCTTTATCTATAATTAACGCTACGATGCCGGTAAATACCAGGAACACGCCCAAAAATAGAATAAGCGCCGAGGAAAAAAACGCCTGACGGTCGACGACGACGTTCGATGAGTAAGTATCCTTGCGAAGTAAAAGAAAGTACAGCCATGCCAGGTTTAACAGAATCAAGGGCATTCCATAACCAATGAAGGTAGTAGAAACCTGGCCAAGAAAAAATAACCTGACCAAACCGCCCAGAATAATAAGATCGATAATCATCATGCAAAGAACCTGATTTTTAACCACTCCTGAAGCGGCCCGCCAGGTACTTTCAAAATTTAACAACGAGATGATCAATATGATGCCCAAAATCAGACTGATTTCCTTGGCAAGAAAACCCTTCAAAACCCAAAATACGCCGGTTTCTAAAACCACGGATTCCACCACCTGGCTGCCGGCTACATAGGATAGAATTACAATCGTAACCAAGCCGGTCAATTTGCTTAGAATACTAATTCTCTGATTATTTGACTGCAGTTCAATCCTTCCATAGCGCCGCGATACCAATAGTAAAAGATATGGAGCTGCCGCGATTAAAAGAGGTAACATATAGCCCGCTGATTTAAAGAGGATATCTTTAAAACCCGAGCCGCCGGGAAAATTAATGAATACTAAGGCGATTGATAAACATGATAATCCCAGGTTAAAGAAAGCAATCGAAAAACTGACCGAAATCTTTTTTATACCCACCTTGGTAATAAACTGTACACCGCAGGCAAAAGCGATAGACGATACGAGTAAATAACCGATTCCCCAAAGCATAACCGCTTACTCCGTTTTGTCTAAGTAAAAATAGGTTATACCGGCCAGAACGAAAAAGCCGGTAATCAAAGCGATCAGAATATCAAACGCCATAAGATATATCAGTACGGAATAATTGAATTTATTTAATATGACATGAACTTTACTAAAAATAAAATAACTTATCGGCAGATAAATCAACCAGGGGATAAACAACAAGAAAAAAGTGAAAAAGAAATTTCGACCGGTGAATTTTATGCTGGTTGCTATAGCGGATATCAGATTGCGGCGCTGCAATATTATTGCCGGAACCGCATAGATCAAAAATGCCGAAACAATCAGACCCGCCATCTGGATAATAAGGAAACCCGCAAAATCGGCAAACGGCATACCATAGAGAAACGGAAATATGACATTGCCGGAATATCTGAATATGACTGTCACTATCGCAGTCTTTAGCAGCCAGACAACAAGCAGGGCTAAAAACAGTTTAGAAGCTGTGCGTAAACCTTCATAAAATCCGCCCCTCTCATGTTTATAATCGGCACCGATAATAAATACGGCCGAAGCGCTTAGGACTATTCCAAATACGAGTTCCAGAATAAAAGATGACGCGTATTTGAACACTTGCGGCAGGATTAAATAATAGTGAGGAAAATGCAGCACTCGATCGGAGTAGAAATAGCCCAAAATGGGGATCAGGATTTTATGAATCGGAGGTAAGTAAAACGAAACAAGGGTAAGCAGAATTATACCCTTCAGCAGAGCCAGGATTAAAAACGGGGCTAAAAGTCTTAATGACTTCAAGCCCCTGAATATCCTGACATATGTTTCTATAAAGAGGTTTAATCCGCTCAGGACTCTCAAATATACCTCCGGATATCAACGATATATCGAATCGGGCATCGAAAATTCCGAGGATTGCCCGCCAAGATCAAACATCTTTAACCAGTAATAGTACACCTCAAGAGTATCAACATTGCTCTTGTTGATCTGGTAAGACAAGACTTCCTGGTTATACTCGAAAAACACAGGCGCGGCCTGATTTGTATCGAGATCGGTACCTTCATAAATCACATAACTTTCGAAATCAGGAATATCTCCCATGGACCAGCCGAGTGTCGCGAATAAATCAATCCCCGTTAAAGTATCGATCACATAGCTGATATCTCTGATAAAGCCTGATAATGCCTCGGGTTGAGTATTCCGCAATACTATCAGAATAGGTTCCGAATCGGACGAATCATTATAAACGCTATAAAATCTGACCTTATAATAAACCGAATCCGGAGTATCATCGGGAAGGTCGGTAATGTTTATAACGTCGGTGTAAGCCGACTGGGCGCCGTCGAATATGTTTGTGATAACGCTGTCGGCTGTATTGGAACCACGCGAACGAAACAGCCTGTAGGAATGAAAATCCGCCGATAAAGTTCTGGTCCATTCCAGCGAGATAGCTTGATAATTATCCGGCTGTTGAAATACCGGAAACAGCACAACCGGATCGGCCGAAGCCAGTGTTATCGAATCGGATGCCTGGGTTAAAACACTGTCACCGTTTTGATCACGGAATAGTACGAAAAATCCGACTACGTCGCGATTGGCGGCAATATCCGACGAGATATGCCATTGCTTCGTACCGGCAAACCCTTCCCATTGGCTCCCGGTGAAATCAGGCGAATTAGATATTATCATAAATGATGTGCCCGATGGGGCGACAATATCCAGACTTACATCGCGCGAGTAAGCCAGCTCAGCATCATCGTTGATTAGTATCGAATATTCGAAATCCAATATTTCATAAGTTATTTCATCCGATACGTCGCTCCACGAAGTATTTGCATCGTTATCGCGGAACACGGCGTAAACGGTCTTGACTCCCGGATTCTGGGTTAATATCCAGGGTTTGGTACCAACATACGGTTCCCACGAAGACTGGCTGAAATCATCGCTATTGGCTATCATCATAAGAGCCGTATTAGAGGGCGCGACCATAGTCAAAACTACATTTCGAGTACTTGTTTGCTGTTGACCATCGTTAATGATAATCGAAAACAGATTGGGTGTTCCATACGCCGCGGCGGTTCTCTGGCCTTCCAAACCGCTCAAACCCACGGCCGACACTTTATAGAAATATCTTCGCCCGTTCTGCAAATTCATAACATTGGCCTCGGTTGCAGTCGAACTATCGACCAGTATGTAGTCACCGAAAAGACTATCGGCCTGGAATATCCTGTAGGCGGACACCATTGAAGAATCGCTGATAGTCCAGGTTAAATGCAGCAGTCTGTCGCCCACTTCAATATCGAGATTGAGCGGCGTCGGAGGTAAATCAGGATTTATAGGATTAGTTACCGGGCTGGGAATTTCGCGATCGCAGCCGGCCAGCAAAGCCAAAGTAATTATACTAAACAGTAATTTTTTCATAACATTCACCTAAAAGGACGCGGTTAAGTTTAACCCAATAGTCTCGCCATCGAACACGGGATTGATTCGCGCTTCCTGGATTGGGATACTACCCTGGTGAAAATATAGTTTTCTATCGGGGAAAAATACAACGGCGTCGAGAATATTATAAACCCACAGCCCGGCGGTAATTAATACTAACGCGTTACGTCGGGTTTCCGAATCATAGGCTTTGCGGTTTTTATCGATTACATCACTTCGCAAAAGTTCCGTTTCCTCGAACGAGGCGGCGTTACCTAAATCGATGACCGCTTGATTGTAATCATCCCGTTTTCTGCGGAAATCACTATCCGCCAAAATCGTACCGATAGCGAAACTAACTGTACCGATATTAAGCAGGAATGCCTTCTCTTTCTGACCCGAGTAGTGCTGCCCCCAACCGGGCATAAATAAGGAACGCAAAGCCGCTTTCGATCTCGTCTTCGGCGATAAGTCGAATGAATAATGATTTTTCTGGCCCGGCAGGATAGTGATGTCGCCTTTCCACGACTCATAACCCGGCATCACCGCTACCAGTTCAAATTTTCCGCTAATGTGATCGGGCAAACGGCATGGAGTAGTTGCGGAAAGTTTAAAATCGCCGTCGAGCGTAATAGTTGCTCCAGGCGGATCCGAATTGATTGTTGTTCCCATTTCTTGGGCATATGCCGTCGAACAGAACATGGCGAACATTAAAACCATTATAGAGTATCTAATGTTTTTACTTGATGATTTCATGCCGCCGTCGTTTTTTCTTTGAACTAACAGAGCACCCTCCTCAAAATCGCCTACAAGGCATATTTTATTGACTGACTAAAACAATTATTTATCATTAATTATACGAAACAAATGCCAGGTTGGTTTGCCGGATGTTTTGCGATCGAGATATATTTCATATAATTTACCATCATCACATTCGACCCGAAAATAGTTTCTGTGCCGGCGTTGTTTCCAATCACCTTTATGAACACCGGAAGCAAATCCCCAATCCTGCCACTCTGAAATTATCCTGATTATGGTTTTTGATTCGCCCCTCCAAACGAATCCAACGGGTGATTTATCTTTCTTATCCCGTGTTACTTTTATCGATTCTGAAATAAACACAGCTAATGACGCCAGTATAAATTATATCGTCAAAAAAGGCAAGTTGTTTATAGCATACATCTTCATGTCCTCAAGCGCCGGCAGCCTGTATTCATTGAATATTGCCTGTAAATACGACATCCTGCCAAACTCCTCCCGATACAAATAAAAAAGGAAGGCCTAAGCCTTCCTAAAAATCTATCAATCGAAAACGAGATTCCAGCCGCTTACATGCCTTTAGCCGCCAAAACCACATAGATGGTCTTCAGCATAATCTTGATATCTCTCAGGATATTCAAACGATTAATGTAAGTCAGGTCATAATCGACTTTTATTACCGTATCTTCCTCGCTCTCGTCATATTTATGTTCAACCTGAGCCAGCCCGGTTAATCCAGGTCTTACCAGAAGCCGCTGCTCATAATCTGTGATCGTCTCTTTCAACGTGTCGATAAAGAAAGCTCTTTCGGGACGAGGCCCAACCAGACTCATATCGCCTTTTAGGATATTGAACAATTGGGGAATCTCGTCGATTCTGGTCGCCCTTAAGAAGGCACCCAACCTGGTAATCCGAGGATCTCTCTTGGTGGCCCAGACCGGCCCGGTATGTTTTTCGGCATCCTGACGCATCGTCCGGAATTTAGCGATCATGAACGGCCTACCGTAGCCGGAGGTCTTACGCCTGTCGCTTATTCTTCTTTCAACTTGCCCGGAAACAGTGACGTCGCGACGGTTATTGCGGCGGCGATTCTTTCCGATTCTTTCCTGCTTGAAGAAAATCGGTCCCGGCGAATCCAGTTTAATCAAGATTGGTACAATGATGAAAAATGGAATCGCGCATACAATACCAAACGCCGATCCTGCAATATCGATTGCCCGTTTGGTACTCCAAGTGAAACCATAAATCCTATAAAATCGAACAGCTGTATCCACTAACGGCCTTAACGAAAGAGTTCTTTTAAGAATGCTATATATGAGAATAAAATTGGCAAGCAAGTACTCCGCGGAGTAGTATTTAAACCTCGCTAATGTCTCTTTCCAGTACCTGGAAGTACCACCGATGAAAAGTTCTTCTTCCCAATACTGGCTTAGTGGATTAACTATCGGACTCTGGTATCTCATAAAGCCCCCAAGTATTTTAATTTTAACCTCTCCATTTGAAAAACGTTAAGGTGCAAATTTCTTGCCAGTATGATTTTAAATATTGTGTGTTAAATATAGCGTATTAAAAAAAACTATACGAATATGACAATTTTTAACCCGTTGCATAACAAGCAGTTACAGAAACAGTAGCAGAAGTTAAGAAAAATAGATCAATATTCAAAGAAGAAATATAAAACCCTGCAAGAATTTGCGGGGCACCTATGCAGTTGATTGCATATTATATGCATTAAATTTTAGCATGTTCGTTGCTTTTATCATAATACTTATAGGAGTAATACTTTGGACTATAATAATAAGGTAAAACCTCATCAAGGTTATTCATGACAACGCCGAGAACATTGATTTTCGAATTATTGAGGAAATTTATCGCTCTTTTTACCACTTCTTTTGGCGTTTTACCGGCTCTGACAACCATCAGAGTGCCCTCAACTTCGCTGGCAATAATCACCGGGTCGGACACCGGAATGACCGGTGGTACATCGACTACGATGAAATCAAAATAGAATTTTAGCTCCTCAAAGATCTCTTTCAGCCTGGTCTGATTCATTATTAAAGTCGGTTCGGTTGTGAGCGTCCCGGCGGTGATTATTGACAGTCCCTGAACAGCCGTCTCCTTGATTGTCTCTTTTGTGGAGCAGTTCTTTTCGAGTAAATCCGAAAATCCCCGCTCAAGGGGTAATTTGAAAAAAACATTGATCATCGGCCGGCGCAGATCGGTATCTAAAAGCAGAACCTTGTTATCGGTGCTCTCGGCAATCGATATAGCCAGGAAAGATGATATCGTCGATTTCCCCTCTTCAACCCCCGAGGAAGTGACCATCACTGATTTCAAACCATCTTTATTGGTCTTATGGATATTGGAAAAAAGGCGTCTGAATTCTGTCGCGCCGACAGATTCCCTATCAAAGTAATTAATTATAGATTCTATTCTCATTTTAAAATAGCCCTTAGCAAAGTTTTTAGTCCTTTTATTTCATTCTGCGTCAATTTCAGATTCTTCATGGCCGTTTTATAATCGGGATTGAGCTGCAATGCTTTCTGAAATGCTTCAATCGCCCGATCACTGTGAAACTGGGCCAAAACCGTATAGGCCATTCCCAGTTCATTATATAAATCAGGATAATTGGGATGATTTTCCAAATCCTTGTTCAACCTGTTGATATGCCTGATTACCGATTTCTCACCCAATAAATCGTTTTGGAATAGATATTCAAGATGGAAATTATAGGTTTTTTTGGGAAATTTGCCATCAGTGGTTGCATTAAAGCCCTTACTTAACTCGACGAAAGCGGTTTCAAGATCCTTATTTTCCAGAGCATCCAATCCTTTTTGAAGGTGTTCGTTTTTAAAAGATGGATCAAAACCTACTGATTTGGCTAATAAGTTAGTGGCATTATCCTCGAGGTTCTGGGCAAGATTATAATCCTCTTTCTTGATTCCGTTCAAAATTACAGCCATCGCCATATTGTAATAAGCTTCAGCGAAATAAACATTTAGCTGTATTGCTTTTTCGAAACTTTGATAAGCTTGAAAACATTTGCCCTGTTTCAGCAAAGATTTCCCGAGATTATTATGATAATCCGGATACTCGGGATTTAATTCGATAACTTTGAGGAAGAAGTTCTGGGCTTTTTCAAACTCCTCTATTTCCATATAAGTAAGGCCAAGACAGTTAAGCAATCGCGAATTATGAGCTGTCTGCTTGACGGCTCTTTCAAGGATTTGAGCTGCTTCATCAAACAATTTCTGCTCGATTAGAGATATTGCCAATTTTTCCAATATCGAGGAATCGGTCTCATCGGTTAGCTCGGCAAATATTCCGCTGAGCCGATTAAATCGATCAAGTCTGATTTTGTGGTATTCTTCGATCACCCCGGCGGCTTTCTTGGGATTCTCCGGAAGTTTAAAATCGATCACATCAACAGGATTGCCACCCTCGAAAAGAACGCAACTGCCCTTGCCCAGACTGGGATCGCCCGATGACTGAAGAAAGAACTCTTTGCCCATGCCCCGAAGTTTACTTGTTAACGTCAATTGATCCATAAATCATCAACCATTTTTAAATTTCATAAACAATATCGCAGCCATTAAAATTACGCTTATTACCATCCCGATATAGACCAAACCTCTTTCTCTTTTTTTGGAAGAATATGGGGTTGCCAGGCGCGGAATTGTCGCCAATACCGGCAAGCCAAGGTAGCCTTCTATTTCATCGATCTTCTTGAAAGTATCATCCAACATCACGATTATCATGATTACGCTGCCGCCTATGACAATCCCCAGTATAACTCCTAAAACCAGCATTTTAACCCGACTCGGACTTACCGGTTCAAGCGGTAATTCGGCCGGTTGAACTATCATAAATTTAGATTCAGCTTCTATTTTCTTCGCGCTTTGATCGATCGCCGCGTACTGAGAATGCTGGACAAACAGATTATACAACTCCCGATAACGATCCACTTCCGATTGTAATCGATCCAGGGTGACTTCGACATCCGGATTCTTCGATAAACGAGATTTTATTTTACCGATACTTTTGCCCATTGCCGAACTCTTGGTCTGCATAAATTCGACATTGATACCCAGCATCAAATATCTGGTTAAATCAGTTTTCCCATAGTCAGGCAGGGATGGAAAGGCTAAATCGACATAATCCTGAATACCGTTTTTAATAGATAAGCTAATATCTTTTGCTTCTTGATTCAAAGCCACAACTTTGCCATCACGCCAACTGTATCGGCCAAGGAGTTCGGCTAGCCGGGGTATGGTTCCCATTAATCCCTGTTTCTCTCTGATTAGATTAGATGACAAGCTGACTGCTGAAAAATCAATCTGATATGGAAAAAGCGCTATTCTCAATTCATCCTTTTCCTGTTCGGCATTGCCGATTTCGATATCCAGCGCTTCAACCGCCGAAAAAATAGAATTCAAATTATAATTGACTGTGGTTGTGTCTTCATCTACCGATGTTTCAATCATACTCTGTCTGAAACTCTTGAGGCGATTCTGGGCGTTAAAAAGTTTCTCCCGATAGACAGCCAGTTGTTCTTCGGTAAATGATATACTACCCTGAATACCTACCAGTTCCTGAGCCAGACTCTCCTCGAGGAATATCTCAGCTATTGTTTGCGTCATCTTTCGAGCCATAATCGGGGTTCCTGAAGTCACCGAGATCATCACAATACTGGAACCCGATATCTGAACGTCGATCTTTTTTCGAATAGAAGCGATAAGTAAATTTTCCGCCAATTCCGCTATCGAAACATCCGGCATATCCCCTACCTGCTCCCGGGCAATCTGCCTGATCTCATCGGTTACCTGAAAATCCAGTTTTGTAATCAAACTTCTAATGTATTTTGTGGATTTAATCTGACTGGATAAGGCGTTGCGTATTTCCGAGGACGATTGCCTTCTCACGCGCTGAGTCGACTCAAGTTCCTGCTGTACGATACGCGGCAACACATTGGATTCCTTTATTAAAATCGATGTTGAAGCCTTGAATGTGGGAGCCATGAAGAATGTTGTTAAGATAGCGACTAACGGAGCTATTATAGTAGGCATTATTAGATACCATTTCCGTTTCAGGAGAAGTTGCGCGTATTCGCGGATATTAATTTGTTGCGATGTCTGGTTATTATCTGCCATAAAACTGTTTCTCCAGCCTATCTCTATTCACCGGTATTAAGGGCGTTAATTAATATAGTCGTTACGACCGTTGTGGCGACCGCCGGAATAAGCAAATCAGGCAATCTGCTCCAGAATGTACTTTCTCGTCTGAATGGGATAAATATTGTATCCTCCGGCTTAAGCTGATATCGGGCCGGACGGCCGGTTTCAGAATATTCTTTAAAATTGAATTTTAAAACCGATGAATATTGCACATCCTTCATGATAACCCTAATATTTTTCAGGTCGGCCCCGTCGATAGAACCTCCGGCGGCGGCGATAGCGTCAATTAATTCAATATCTTCAGTGAGACTCTTTACTCCGGGTTCACTCACCGCGCCATATATGAAATATATGTTTTTACCCTTAAAAGTCCGACCGGCCATGATTTCCGCGGCGACTCCATAGGGCGATAGCGGCACATTAATCATATCATTCGATTTTAAGGATGGTAGTGATGCCAAATCGCCACCTTTAATATTTTCTATAAGATCCACATCAATCACATCCACGGTCCCATTGGTTTGGCGAAGGATAGTAACGCTGCTTAGATCGGCTTCAGGCAAAGCGCCGCCTGCTTGCCTTATAACATCCAGTATATTAGGTATTCTCTCAAAGCGATACGGTCCCGGTAAATTTACCGCGCCGGACAGCACGATTTTCTGACTATTATACTCGATGACTATCACAGTCGATTGGGATATGCCGGGGTTGTAGAACGCCATTTGCTCGACGATTGATTCGGATAATTGCTTGGCAGTCTGCCCCGCGGCCTGGACATCCCCGATTACCGGCAGCGTAATCATACCATCATTTCGAACCCTGACTTCGGAGTTAAGGTCGGGCTCCTGCCAGAAACCGATACTTATTAGATCTTCCACTCCTATTACATACGCCTGATCATCATCGGCTAAAGCAGCCGCGCACAGTATCAGGATGGTTATTGGTATAAGTTTATAAATCTTCATATATCCCCATATCTGTTAATTGTTGCTGGGAACTTTTCAATAATTCCTCATCTTCAAGCATTAAGCTATTGAACATTATCGATCGGTTACGACCATCACCTTTCGCTTTTAAAAGCGCCATATCGGCGGAATAAATCAGACGGTCGGGAGCCTGGGCATCGATAGCATATATTGCGCCGCCGATCGATACGGTTATCTTATATCCCTCATCGACGAATTTACTGGTAAATTTATGCTCCTCGATCTTTTTACGCAACCTTTCTATAAAAATCAGGCAATTGGCAAAACCCGTATCGGGCATGATAATACAGAATTCTTCGCCGCCATAACGGCTGACAATATCGATCGCCCGAACGCTCTTAGTAACGAGTCTTGACAGATTTCTAAGTACCTCATCCCCGGCTTGATGACCGTAAGTGTCATTAAAAGCCTTGAAATTATCGATATCAAATATCACCAAAGCGAGCATTCTGTCAAATCTTTTAGCCCTATATATTTCCTCTTTTAGACGTTTATAGAAATATCTGTAATTATATAGCTCGGTTACATAATCGGTGTAAGACATTTTCTCAATAAGTGAATATTGATGTATATTATCCAGCGCCAGCGAGGCCATATTAGCCAATGTAGAAAATATTTCCATTTCCGAATCGTCATACGGTTTCTCGCCCCGCTTATTGCTTACCAATACTATACCACACATATCTCCTCCAACCATCAGCTTCTCCATGGAGGAAAAACCGTGGGCCAGAGCTTTCTCCACGAACGGATCATTCTCGGGCATACCGGAACTTAATACCGGCAACATCATCGCTCGTTTTTGAGAAGCCAATAACTTAATAACACCTGATTCCGCGGAAAGTTCCATAGCCCTAATACCGCGCGGAA
The DNA here is from genome assembly GCA_024231855.1 of Candidatus Zixiibacteriota bacterium. Taxonomy (GTDB): domain Bacteria; phylum Zixibacteria; class MSB-5A5; order UBA10806; family 4484-95; genus JAAEQD01. The sequence goes on along the minus strand of JAAEQD010000111.1, from coordinate 12,866 downwards.
CTTTTCCGGCCGAAGCGGCTACTTTGAAATTCGCGCCATTTTCGGCTTGCCTGGTCATCACGATTGTACGAGCGGGGTTTAGAATGCCGCGAATGGACTCGACGAATGATTCAATCAATCTCTGCCCGTCATAAATAGTGAACATCTTATTCGAGATATCATAAAAAGCGTGAACATCGATTGCTTTATGCTTTATATTTCGATTCATTTCCATAAGTTCGCTTTTGGCTTGATTGAGATCAACTTGAAGCGCCCTGGCTTTCTCCTGGTGCTTTTTGATACTGTAATTACTGCGGCAGATATCATAAAGTAACGGCCAAATAGCTTTATCAAAATCGGTAATCGTGCAATAATGAGCCAGTTCGCCCTTGGAGTCCTCGCCTACAAACAGAATTATCTGATTATTAAATTTGTAATAGTATATGAAAGGCTGCCTGAGTTGATTTGGCAGTTTCGCTATTTGAGCAATTGATTCATAACTGCCTACTCCAAGCGGCAAACCTTCTCCTGTTTGACCCGATGATTCGCGTTCCGCCAACAACTTTTTAATAAAATCTATTTTTAGACCTTCTATTATTCTCAGCTTGAATCCTACCCCCATAAGCGGTAGTAGTGTATTGCGATCCGAGCAGAATATCACGAATCGGCCAAGTTCGAATTTCTTTTTAAACTGCTCAGCCGCTGCCAAAACCGGGCTTTTCCGAAGAGTTTTATGCAGCGCTCCGAAAACGGATTTATTAAGATTAAATACTTTATATATTGGTGAGGAATCTGTCTTGATTTTATACAAATCGGAGGTCGCTTCGCGGGCTTTGCGTCGATAGGCGTTGTTTTTACGAATCAATAATCCGACAACGATCCCCGCAAAAACAATAATAGCCGACAATATTAGATTTACAATAGTCATCTACTTCACCACCCGTTCGGGCCTCGCTACTTGGAGAACCTTCTGGTTCTGGCGAAATAAAAACGCTTTTTCTTTGAATTGAGCCCTAATGCTCTTAAACTCCACCAGGTTTTAAAAAATCCAGTACCAGGAAACTCTGCCAGTATCGCGCTCTTTATTTCGCCAATACTGAGAAAAGGGTCCTTTCCCACAACATCCATAATTGCTTCATCGAGGGTTTTAGGTTTATCGGCAACGGCAGTAGTTCTCGATGATAAGGTCGGAGGTCCAAGATTGACTTGGGATGTCGGATCGGGTTCATCCCTGATCTCGGTATTTTCGCCATCTTTTACATCGCCCGTAGCCATGAAAGGCTTTCGTGATATTGGCGTGACGGCTTGAGACTGATCTATCGCCTTCTCACCGACAGGTACGGGTTTTGGCTCGGCAACCTCGATTTTCGGCTGAACCATAGTCTCGCTTCCGCCGAAATCGTTTTTAGCTTTTTCAATGTTGTCAAAGGCTTTTAGAATACTGTCGAATTCCAACAATTCAAATATCTCGTAGACATTTGGAATCATCCTGGCCAGCTTTATGTCTCCATTATTAAGTCTGATTTCCCTGATATTGGAGATAAATATCCCCCAACCGGCGGATGATATATAGTCTACCCCACCCAGATCGACAATAATATTGTACCGCCTCTGTCCGAGAAGAGAATTGGTAACCTTTTCCAATTCTGTGGCGGTCATCGTGTCAATTACTCCATCGACACGAATTATAGTTATCTCAGCTTCCAGCCCTGGAGCCTGAGTAGTCTCAACTGAGATTTTTATGTCACTCATTTTTCTACCTGCCCAACCTGTCTAAAGCTTCTTTAACAAATCGATAATAATCATATGCCCCGTGCGAATAAGGGGCGTATTCAAAGATCGTCTTTCGATTCATTTGCGACTCTTTAATTTGCGTATTGACTCTAATTGCGGTATCAAAGACTTTGTCGCTATATTTCTCCTTCAAATCTTCAAGTATCTTCTTCGAGATTCTTGTCCTAACATCGAAAAATGTCGGCAATATCCCGAGCAAATTAATATCATTATCTCTATTCGCGTTCGCGTCCTTTATAATCTTAAGCGTAAGTGCAGCTCCCTCCAGTGCGAAATAGTCCATCGATACGGGAATCAGGACTGAATCCACATAGCTTAAGATGTTAGAATTTATTATATTTATCGACGGCGAGCAATCTAAAATTATCATTTCGATACCGGTAAATCTGCCAAGGGCCCGGGCTAATGGATATTCATACTCATTCTGCTGGGCTAAGTAACGCTCTACCATATAGATATCGCTACGTCCCGACCCGACAAGATAGAGATTAGGCCTAATATTATATATATCGACCTGGCCGGCTAATAACAAATCTGATAGCCCCTGAACGCTGTTTAAGTCGAATGCCAGCGATGCCGAACCTTGCGAATCACAGTCAACCAGCAATACCTTTATATCCATTAAGGCCGCCGCATGGGCGAAATTAATAGCAGTCGTGGTTTTGCCGGTGCCGCCTTTAGAGGCTGTTACCGCGATTTTATACATTATTTCTTATACTTCCTCATCAGTTTCTTCTCGTATTCGGCCATATCATCCAGGACGCTTGACTTGCCCTCCTGTTTGATAGCTTTATCGTCGATATCTATTTTCTCGGAACTTTGAGGAGCAACCTCAACGGGTTTAGGCGATTTATCTTGAACAGAGGGTTCCGTTTCCCGCCGATCAGGAATATCGGTCAAGCCCGGTTCGACCGGTTTAAGTTCTTGGCTCTCAGACAGATCAGCCGCGGCGGGCTCGGTTGTTTTGGGTATCTGACTATCGGGAGTGTCGGCTGGAACAGAGTCAGAAGGTTCAAGTTCCTGATTCGGGGATTGATCAACCACGGCGGATTCGGTTGTTTTGGGTATCTGACTATCGGGAGCGTCGGCGGAAACAGAGTCAGAAGGTTCAAGTTCCTGACTCGGGGATTGATCAACCAAGGCGGGCTCGGTTGTTTCAGGTATCTGGCTATCGGGAGTGTCGGCGGAAACAGAGTCAGAAGGTTCAAGTTCCTGACTCGGGGATTGATCAACCACGGCGGATTCGGTTGTTTCAGGTATCTGGCTATCGGGAGTGTCGGCGGGGACGGATTCGGAAGGTTTAAGCTCCGGGCCTACTTTTGACATCATTGTCTGAAACATCTGGGCTATTTCTTTGCCACCATCCAGTTTTTCAAGACCGGAGGCGATTTCATCAAAGAGATCATCCCCGGAAGTGGCGGGTTTAAGCTGCTTCAGTTGTGAAATAACTTTACCGGTGTCTTTAGTGATTTGATCGACTTGCCTCTTCTCAATGTTCTTCTGAAGATCTTCGGCGTACTCAGTTCGATCCAGTTCTTTCTGGGCATCGCGAAGGATTTCCTTTTCCAGCATCTCTTTCTGTTCGGGTTTCAGTTGGCCAACTCTTTCCACATAAGCTAATCGGAGTTTTTTAGTATTAAGGCGCATCGCAACTAATTCATCGTAAATATTCCTAACCGAAAAATTCTCTCCCAGCTCGAGCATGCTTTTTTGAAGCCGGGCCGCGCCTAATTCCGGGTTCGCGCGGATAAAATCAAGGAGGTTTTTCCGGGCGCCGTAAGGTAATTGTTTGATCCCGGCATCGGCTCGGAGCCGCTTATTGAGAAGTCCGGAATCGCCTTCCCGACGCCAGCGTCGGCGATACTTGTAGAATGTGGAAGCCGAAACGCCCATCTCTTCACAGGCTTTCTCAATTGGCATCCCTTCCTCTTCAACCATTTTTAGCAGACGTTTTCTCTTCTCCAGGATTAACTCATCGGCCATTATCTGCTCTTTTACGACCACGAGTGTAATATCATCATTCTGGGCGGCGTTACCGGTGAATTGAGCCAGGTCCTGATCGAGTTTATCGGCAAACTCTTCAGGCTTAAGCTCGGCGTTATCTTTAATAAAATCAATGAGACGATCGTTGCCATACTGTTCGGCCCGGTTATTCATGGCCTCGGTGATACCATCGGTATAAATCACCAGCATATCATCTTTTTTAAGCTTCAGTTTGTCGGTCTGAAGGTCGCCGCCGAAAGAGATATTGTCGGGTAATGTCATTCCCAGTGGCATCCCTTTGGGATTCAGGAAATAGCATTTGTTAGTATCCTTGCGGAACAGAATCATCGGGTTGTGGCCGGCCGATGCAAATGATATTTGGCGTTTTTTGGAATCGAGGATTATGAAGAAGATAGTGATAAACATACCTTTCTTAACATCCTCCGACACGAAATCATTCACCTTGGCCAGAATATCATTTGGCTGATAGTTATTACGCGATTCAAGCCTGATAGCAGTCCTGATCATAGTCATCACCAGCGAGCCGGGAACTCCTTTACCGGAAACATCGGCAACCGCGATACCGAGCGTATTTTCATCGATCCAAACGAAATCGAAATAATCACCACCGACATCCTTGGCGGCGCGATAGACGGCTGCCAGTTCATAGCCTTCGATCTCGGGGAATCGATTAGGCAACAAAGCGTGCTGAATCTCTTGCGCCACCTGCATCTCTTTTTGCAGAAGTTCCTGCTCGACCACATTATCCTGAGCCTGTTTGAACTTGGTGGTTATTTCATTGAAAGCTTTGGCGATTTCGGAAAATTCATCGGTGCCATCCACCGGCAACGCTTCCTCAAGATTACCCTGGCCTATTTTTAATACGCCCTCGGTGAGCTTCTGAATCGGTTTGACAAAGAAATAGGACAGCATATATACCGCGCCCAGGCCGACAACCAAACCCAGCAAAGCGAACAAAATAATGGACTTCCTCGAAGCGCTTAGCTGTTTGCTTAATTCGACCTGATAAAAGCCTAAATGAATCGCGCCTATTGGCTGATCATTGAGTTTAATACTGGAAATTAAATGATAAATATCAATGCTTTCATCATTTTGATAATGCTGAAATTCCCCAACCAACATCGGATCAACACCCCCGGGATGCGTATATGAAGTTAAAATATTCTGGGGATTTAAAACATCCGCCCAAACCAATCCATTGCTATCAGTAATGGCAATATATTTGAGATTGGGATTACCATCCATGGCCGATTTAGCCAATCCGGCCAGTTCGAGAACATTCTCAACGACTATTTTATCGGCCGCGTTTAAAGCCGTGGTATGGCCGAAACTGTAAGCTTCCGCGAAGTATTGCCGCTCAATAGTCGAAGAATTTCGATGATCATAATATAAAGAAATCGCGCCCACAATAACGAATACTACCAGCGATGCCCACATAGCGAATTTTAACCGAATAGATAAGCCTTTGGCTTTGAATACTTGCTGGCTTTTCGGCTGGAAACTTTTAACCATTCGCAATTCATTTTCGCCATCACGAGCATAATAATCGACCGAATCCATCATCTTACGGATTAGATATAGGCCAAGTCCACCCTTGCGACCGGTTTTTACATAGCGATCAAGATCGGGAGTTTCTGTCCCTTTAAAATCAAAGCGGCGACCTTTATCATAGATCGAGAAAGTAACCTTATTCGGCAAAATTTTGATTTTAATCCGGATCGTACCCGGCCCGAAGAGATACGCGTGACGGATAACATTGGTGCAGGCTTCCTCAATGGCCAGCAGAATACCGTTTTTTTCCTTGGTAGATAGATTTAGATCGGCGATCGTTTCATCGATAGAACTGCGAATATCCGCCAACATACTCTCATCGGCGACAAAACTCATAAATATTTCTTTCGGCTTTTTAAACGCCATCGAAATCCCTCACTTTAGACAAACTGCATTATAATGCATATAACCGGCATTGTAAAGATGAAATACATCCTTTACCTTAATCGGCAGTCAGCTAAATATTTCTATTTAATAATATGAAATCCAGAAGATAATTAGATAGAAATAACGCCTAAAAGTAATAGACTGGTATCACTCTTTAATTACTCGTTCGGTAGCCTGATCGATATTGCGGCTCAGATTTGGATTATTGGGGTAGAATTCCAGGAGAGTTTGCCATAACCCGATAGCCTCGTTATATTCACCGGCTTGATATTTCTCCATTCCCCGCAAGTATATTTGCCAATGCGCGTCATTAGTTTTTATATCCTCAAGCGTTGTCTCCTCAGCCGTGTATCGATTGAGCTGACGTTTCAAGCTACGCGCTCCATCCGAATCAGGATTCAAAGCCAGGGCCGAATCGACCAGGGCGATAGCCCGGTTGTATTCCGATTGATCGAAATATTTGAGCGCTTCATCCAGATACTCGGAAGATTCAACGATTTTAAATATCCTGGCCTGGCTGTCAAGCGCCTGTCTGTCGTTCGGTTCTGCCTGCAGGATATTATTTAACGATTCGAGGGCCAGTTCATAGTCGCCGTTACGCATATGTGTTTGGGCGCGAGTTCTTATCAGGCTCAGGTCTTGCTTCCTGGCGTTTTCGATCGCCGCCAGCTGGTCCCTGGCATGCTGATTATCAGGATCGAGAATTAAAGCCAGCTTGAATTGGCCTTCGGCATTGTCATACTGCTTGTTGCTCAAATAGCTGTCGCCCAAATCGAGCTGACTGGTAATGAGCTGAGTGGTATAGCCCTGGCTGGCTTCACGAGCCAGATTCTGCTTTATCTGATCCATCAGAAGTGTAACTTTGCCGATGGCCTCCTCGTTTTGAACATCGATGCCCAGGACCCGGTAATACGCCTCAATAGCCTGATAAGTTTGACCATCTTGCTCTAACCTGTGGGCTTCAGCCAATTCCTCTTGAAGTTTGTTCTGATACTCGATTTCCTCGTTATTTCTATATTCATCGATTTGCGCCCGGACCAGAATCTCATCTCTCCGCGCCCGTTTCACGTCAACGGAGACGCCAAATGAATAGCTTAACGAAAGACGATGAGATGTTTCCAGATCGGACAACGAGGCGAACGCGTAATCGAATCGTATCCCGGCCACAACAACGCCGGCTCCCACGGTAGGTTTATCGGCCATATAACCGGCACGGGCAAAAAACATCTCATTTAAGCCAAATTCGGCTCCGACATATATATCGATGCCAAGTTTTTCCGTATTTTCAATATCGGCATTCAATAATAAGCTATTTTTCTCGCCCAATTCGCGACTGTAAGCCAGGCCGCCGCGAAGGCTCCACGGGTAACGCTGCTCCAGCGTGTGAAGCTTAATTCTGGGGCCGGCGATGTCGGAAGCTTTCAATCCTATAGACATGCCGTCCATAATACCCAATGAGTATATTAGCCCTAAATCAAAGCCGAAACCGGTGTCTTTGTAACCGGCTATATCATAATAAATGCCCTTAACTGCGAGTCCAATATCTAAACTTCTAAATAGCGAGAAGCCATAGCCCAGCAAGAGCATATCCTGTCGACTGGAAAAAGTAGTGTTGTTGGAAACCCAATTATCGATCCTCTCGAATTCGCCGCTGGAGAGATCACCGATACCAAAGCCAAATGCGCCAAACGATAAAGTCGGATAGGCCGCCGCTATAAATTCATAACGGGTATCCATAAATAAAGTCATATGAGACAATTGAAGTTCGGAGCGCTTGACTTCGGCCAAACCGGCGGGATTCCAGTATATTGAACCGGAACCGTTAATGCCGGCCGCTGTAGCTCCACCCATCCCCAGTTGACGAGCGCCCATTCCTAAAGCAAAAGGCGAACGATAACCACCCTCCCCGGCCGCGAGTGAGTTGACGGCCAAAAGGATGATTAGCAATATTATCGTTGACAGCCTTGTTACCATATTACAGCCACTTTCAATTTGACGTTCTGGCCGCTTGTCGTGTTGTTGACAATAATATAATATACACCACTTAGTACTCTATCACCTGATGAATTTCGGCCATTCCAGATCACGGCCGTGTCATCGAAATGTTGCCCGGCGTTACCCCGGCCGTTTACGGCGTCAGCCCGATATTCCCAGACCTTATCGCCGGTGACATTATATATAGTAAAATCAATAGTTGCGTCATTGTCGAGATTATAGCCGATCATAAGATCGCCTTCGGAAGCCAAATAAGGATTTTGGTTTACCGTCGTTGAACTCAGGAAATCCTCGGCCATGGTCGCCATCGGCAAGCTCTCCAAAACGAACGCGTCGCCATCAGGCAACACCACATCGACGAATTGCTCAGCCACGCCGCCTATCACGACCTGGGCTGTTATATCATCAGACTCCATGCGCACCCTGAAAGCGTCAACTGAGGGATTTTGCACCGGAGTAATATTAATCGTTATCTCGGCCAGTGAATCCGGATCGATAATTATCGTAGGATCCAATTCAAAACTAACGGTAGAATCGCCCAAAACACCGGTGATTGGTTCGCCGTTTACAAACAGCGTTGAGGCGGAAATTATATTGGATGGATTAACGACCGACTGGCCCGACATTAACTGGAAACCGAAAGTGATCAACGCCACTTGGCTGGTCGCAATAGCGGTAGAATTCTCGAGTGAGAAGCTGTAAACATCTCTGGGCTGGCCGGCTACGGCGGCGCCTTCGATAGGAGTTATGTCGCGTAACAGTAATTTAGGTAGCTCCTCTTTAAGGAGGATATCCAGGCCGGTGGAATCGCTAAGTACGACTACCGGTTCGCCGGAATTCAAATCCGTTGGAGTCGAGGATATAACAACGGCTATGGAGGTGCCATCAAGGATTTGGATATCCGGTGAAGTTATATGCCACTCGATCGTATCGGTGGGAGTAAATGTTCTGGTAAGAGGTTCCTGCGCGGTAAATCCATCGGTTTCGAACGAGAGCGTTAATTCACCGCTTGATGTACTGGCATCGCCTATATTCGTAACCACCGCTTCATACGTGAAAAATCCGCCGGGCGAAATTACCCTGTCTACAGCCGACGGCGGGTAAACAATATCCGAATTGAATGATAAGGTCGCCTTGCTTTCAACCTCTATTGGTATCCAAATTGTATCATCTGAGACGGATTCACCGGTGTTGCTATCGATACTCCAGCAACTAAATCCCAACGAATCGGCGGTTTCAGATTCGCCTGCCCGCACCTGCCATTCGATGGCGTCACCTGTTAATTGTTGAGTAAGTGGATCGGCGCTGGAGAAGCCGGCCGGAAGTATCAGCCTGGCGAAACTGGACTCGACATTACCAATCGGGAACAATGAATCAGTGACCAAAAGCGATTGATTGGTGGAAATGACGCTATCTGTGGCACCAACCGGCGAGATAATAGAGGCGCGATGAGTAATCGAGGCTCTGGCCGTAACTACAACATCGGCTGTCAGAATCGAATCGACTCCCAGGGCGGTGCTATCATCATTCTGATCGATGAACGGATCACGGAATGATACGGTCAGCGTCGTCGGCGGCCTTTCGGTATCAGGCGCTTCAACCTGCCAGGATAACAGCTGATCGATAATGAAATCCTGGGATGCCGGATCGATAATATCAAATCCCGCATCGCCGCCGAAATCAAGAGTTAGCTGATTACTGCCAGTATAGCTGTCGCTGCCGATATGGCTTACCCTCGTATATACCGTAAACAACTGCCCGGTTGATAATGAATCATCGGACAAATACAATGTATCAAGCCAGAGCTCGGCTTCCTCCTCGATAATGGCCACGGTTGAGTTATCCAGTGGCGTGGCAATTGGCGTTGGGCTTTGGGAGAGATGGTTAACCGCCTTATCGATCGAACAGTAAAACGCCTCCAGCAGGGGCACTGAATCGGCGGTAACGATATAATCGAATTGCGCGGAAGCCGCGCTATCGACCGTTCCGACATATAATAGAGAATCGCCAAAATTGGAATTACCATCGGAGGTAAGAAGCATAGTCACCGAATCGACCGCTTCGTTGCCGAGGTTTGAAATAAATCCTCTTACAATAAATTCCTGGTTTACATTGACCTTGGGTGAGTTGATGCTGACAGTTATCAGCGAATCCATTCTCATCTCGCCAGGTATGAGAACCCATATCGAATCGGTCGGGATAATCGTGGTGTATGGACGTTGATTTTGTGTGCCGGTAATGTTGACAATCGGTTCATACGAATCTGATATAAAATCAGACACAAGCACGGTTGATATGAACGTCAGCGTCGTATCGCTGCCGCCCGTAATCTCATCCACCCTAACGCCAGCCGAGGTATCTATCGGAGCGATATATTGATTAGTTCCATCGCCAAAGGCAATTCTGATCTGGTTATGATCAAGTATAAGCGTGGCCTGTCCGGAGTTATTGACCCGCACCGAGAACGCTATTTCCGCGCCTGTCAAGACGGTATCAGGCGATACCGGGCCAGAATTGTAAATGATATCTGAAGCATTCTGTATCAATATATTATCGCTGAGCGTTAAGGAATCGACCACCAAGCCGGATAAATCCGATCCATAAATAAAGAATTCTATCGGATGTAAACCATCGGCAAAAGCGGCGGCAATTGATGCTGATTCAAATTCCAAGTCGGCATCCGAACCGGGATCGACAAAGCTGTTCTGGGTCAGGGATGCTTGATATACTTCGGAACCATCGGTAAAATACAGATATGATGAATCGGCCAGGTTTAATACCGCGCCGCCATTGTTATGAACGCTTATAGTTAAGGCATAATCCTCGCCGTTGGAAACGGTATCCGGCGTTAGCGAATTAGCATTATATATTATATTCGATTGGGTTATCACAGTCAACGTATCACGATCGAGTAAGCTGTCGGATGTTTGAATTCCGGAATAATCACCGATAACTCCCGTCGACATGGAATAGTCGCCTACACCCAGCGAAACAACGAAACCGAAATCGAAAGTACTATTGGACCCGCCGGGAATGGACTCCGGCAACGTAGGATTAAATATAATAGGTGTAAAATTAGTATCTCCGGTGAATATATTGATACCGGTTATGTTAACCGCGACATCGCCTAAGTTGGCTATTCGAACCGTGCCCGTTGCCGTATCGCCGCTGACCACCTGGGGTGGCGAGAAAGTGATATTTTCAGCTACTATCGAGCTAAACAGGACCGGATTGGATTCGCCTTGAATGCCCGATTCAGAAGTCGCCGTAAATACGACCGGCCCGCCTATGCCGCTATAGGTAACTCCCAGAGCCGCCAAATCGGCCACCCCGGATGTGAAATCGGTATTTTGATCCAGGATGCCGCCGCTGATCGGCCCGCCGGTCGAAGCAGAGATTACTATCGAATCGGCGGAAGCGTCGAAATTATCTTTGAGATTACCGAACTCATCAATGGCTGTAATAGTCGATAGCCCATCCAATGGCTGACCGGAGACTTGCGGCGAGGCTATTGTCAGATTAAGTTGCCCGAGAGTACCGGGCAATACGATGATAATTGCCGTAGTATCTACTATACCGGCGGAATCGGCCGCCTCACCCATAATTCGCGTCGATCCCGTCCTCACCAGAATCTGCTGGGCGTTGCCTGAACCGCCAACAACCGAAATTTCATTAAACACCGGTACGGTACCGTCAGGGGCGTTACTCTGCCCCACGCTGTCGATAGAGACTATCCCCGAGGCTGTATTGCCGAACTGGTCGGCGGCCCCTGAAACCGTCAACGTAAATGGAACACCGGCGGTAACGGTACCCGGATCGGAAAGATTAAACGCCGCTATTATCGCGGATCCGACATAGATCTGTGACGATGAATCTGTCAGTGAATTACCGGAATCAGTAACAATAAGCTCGCGCCAACCGGCACCGGTAAACGTGAAATCATTTCCGCTGAAAGAAGCTTGCCCAAAATCACCCGCTTGAAAAGCGTAGGACGCGGCAACGGAATCGGCGCCCGAAAAAGTTACTGTGCCATCATAGTCCGTGCTCAAATTGCCGAACAGGTCTTTAGCGGTTACGACCGGATCGTTGGCAGGTGATGGAAACGATTCACCGGCGATCAGGCTATCGGGATAGTTTGTCAATTCAAGGCTGCCAAAAGCGCCGGGATCAACTGTGATACTACTGGTCGTGTCGGCGAACGCTCCAAATGTACCAACCAGCCTTACCGTACTTGTTAATACCAGTATCTGATAATAGCTGCCCGAACCATCGGTAACGACGATATCATTGATAATGGGCTGATCGCCATTTGGCGATACGGTGCTGCCGATTACGGTAATTGTAACGGTCCCGGAGGAACCATTACCATATTGATCAACCGCGTTACTAACCGTAAGCGGAAACGGTACGCCGGCTGTTACCGGTCCGGGATTATCCAGACTGAACGATGTTATAGTTGTTGGATTCACCTGTATTTGCTGAGAGGTATCGGCATAGCCGCTATCGGAATCCGTGATGATTAATTCTCGAAGACCAGCCGTTGTGAAAGCGAAATCATTTCCCGAATAGGTCACCTGGCCGGCATCGGCTACTTCGAATGTATCCGGATCCGGTACGACCTCGGCGCCGGAAAACGTGACTATACCGAGATAATTAGTGGAAATATTTCCGAATCTATCTGTGACCGTAACCATGGGATCGGTATTAAACGCCTGGCCGACTAATAAAGTATCGGGATAATCCGTTAATACTATGCCGCTGAATTCTCCCGGTTCGACCGTAATATCGGAGGTGGTATCGGCGATGGCGCCGAAACTACCGACAAACCTGACGGTTCCGCTTAGGACCATAACCTGGCTGGCGCTGCCTGTTCCATCGTTTACGACAATATCATTGATCACGGGGAAATCGCCGTTTGGTGACTCGGTGGCGCCTATAACGACCACATCCACCAAACCTGATACATTATTGCCATACGCGTCCTGAGCGTTGCTGACAGTCAGCGAGAACGGTATTCCGGCCGTAATCGCTCCCGGATCGTTTAAATCAAATGAGGCTACGGCTACTGGATTTACCTGAATTGATTGAGAGGTGTCGGCATAACCGCTATCGGAATCCGTGGCAATCAATCTGCGAGTGCCGGGCACCGAAAACGC
>JAAEQD010000110.1 GCA_024231855.1 Candidatus Zixiibacteriota bacterium | reverse complement strand
AGTATCGAAGCTGTCTTAACTGCTGAACCCAATGCAATCCCCATATCCAGCATCCGGAAAGAACAGAGGGGTCCCACGAAATCAGTTCGCTTTTCTCTGTTCACAAGATTTTCCTCGCAGGTATCGAATCCGCAGGCTCCACAATTCAATCCGATTTCCTTGGAATCCTTTATTCCGATAAAAAGGATCGCTTCTGATTTCCTGATCGTTTCCGCATCGCGGTCAAAGTTCTCCCGCTGTGTTTCGTTAAAAATTCTATCCAGTTCATCGGCAAGCTTGAAAATAACATCTCCCGAGACAATTTTAGTTGCAATGAAATCCTGTCCCAGGCTTTTGGGTGCAGTACGCGCAGAAAGCTCCATCATCTGAGCTGCTGTATATATAATATCCATCACTATCCTCCCTTAAAGAACCGAATTACAAATATCAATTATATCCTGCTTGTATATCGGCCGGGGATTGATCAAAACTCGATCCTTACCGCCATAGTTACGAATTACATCTTCAGCCATCACATCAAATTTTGAATCATCGATTCCAAGTTTTGTAAAAGTCAATTTCCTGTCAATAGAATTCAGCCATTCTTCAAATAATTCAATGGTCTGTTCCGCGGAGATATTTTCTTTGAAGAAAAGGTTTTTTCCTAATGTTTCGATTCGTTCCGGAATTGTTTCCGCGTCATAGCGCATAACCGGAGGAATCAACAGAGCCAATCCTCTGCCATGAGGTATATCGTAGTGGCCGGATACGGCATGTTCAAGCAGATGAACAGGAAAATTACCGCCCCGACCGGAATTAACGAATCCGGATAATGCCAACGAGGAACACCATGTCAGATTGGTTCGTGCTTCAAGGTCAGACGGTTTTGCCATAGCCTTTGGAAGGAATTCCATCACCGTTCTTATAATTCCCTCGGTTACCCTATCTTGAACAGGAGCTTTGGGATCTCCGGCAAGATAGCTTTCCAGTACATGAGAGATTATATCAACTCCGCCGTCAGCCGTCGTATCTCT
>JAAEQD010000109.1 GCA_024231855.1 Candidatus Zixiibacteriota bacterium | reverse complement strand
TGTAGAAACATCGCCGCTGATTGAAATAATATTATCCGGTGTTAAATATTTATAATGCGAAGTAGGAATTTCAAAATCAGATAAGACAAAAGGCGGTTCCGCTTCTGCTATTATTTCTCCATATTCAGGATCAATAGCGCAAAGATCCGTATTACCGCAATTTATTCTGCTATTAGTGTCTGGATCCCGCATAACACCAACGCTCTTCTCATCGCTGCGCGCGCTAAGCTCTTCGTATCCCATTCCAAGGCTGTAATACAAAGGAAATCTACCGAGATAACCAGCCCCTTCTTCAATACCGTCGCCCTTTACCATGTCAATCGGATACCATAAGAGGCACGCGTCAGAAGAACCTGGATAATGATCGTATTCAAGGCAATACCCGGTCCATCCCTTGTGCCACGCCCATGAATCGTCGTAATAAGCGCAGGACAACGCATCGTCTTCCGGGTATAGCCGACAAGTCTGCGGTAAATCTTCGCTATCCTTGACTTCTAAAGCCGGCATTACCTTTATATCATCAATATACACATTACCTGCGCAGGTATCGCTGCTTACTTCACGAGAAAGAATTTGACCGTCAGTACAATTCCACACAGGTTGAGTTGTGTCGACCGTATAACTTCCCCTATATTCACAAAAAGCCCAAGGATAATATTGATAAATAGAGCCGTCAGGCCTCGTACAATCTTGGTAGCCCGCGAAAAAAGCTGTACCTTTTATTCTGATCTTGATATGATCCGTATAAGAGCCGACTTTAAATCTTTTAGAAAGCCTTGTCCAATCCTGGGCATTCCTTAAACTGACAACACAACCGTTATACATTGACCTGGTGCTTGCTCCACATTCCAATATGTCATAATTTGATAGGTTATCTAATGGATCGTAGCCAACCCTCACTCCGTCAGCGTCATAAGTCAATATTCCGACAGTAACATGCGTAAAATCGAATGTATCGCTCGGATGATAGCCGAGCGAATTCATTAAAGCGGATAAAACATACTCCGTATTCGGCTCAACATCAATAGGATCAGAATGCGCAACCCCCTCGGAAGGAGACCATTTAAGGAAATTGCGGCCGTCTGCCGGGTATTTAATGCCTTCCTCCTGAGCCGAGATCGGATTATCTATTACGCTAAATTTATTGATATCCCAGCTTACTTCGTTTCCAAGAGCATCAATAGGTATCCAACCCAAAGGATAAAGATTTGAGCCGGCTAATTCAAAGCCGCCGTTAGATACCCGAGCGACTTCGCCTTTCTGCTCCATCTCGTCCAAAGAATAATAATCGCCGCCTAAAGAGCTTGCATGCCAGGCCGCTTTTACGTATCCGGAAGAATCGCTGAAGTAGCTAGCGCTAAAAGTGTTAGCCGCTCCCCCGAAATCGAACGCAAGCTGCTCTCCCGGGCTATTTGGAACAACAAAGCTATTACAATGGCCGTTATTGTCAAAGCTATCGCATAACCCGATATCATAACAAACATTATTATTATTACTATCTTTAATATAGCTTCTGCAAGCAAGCCATTTATCGCAATCCCGATCAGGAGTTACTTTTAATAAAGAATTAGAATTAAAAGGAGAATCGATCGCGTTAGGCGTACCGTCCGAATTATCCATATCAGCGTTGTACGTAAGCCGCGAATATCCGCTCTGACCCGCGATTAAACGCTCATTAAATAAAACGCAGCCGTCACTAAAATTAACAAGACCGTTGCAGCTCCCGTCATCAACATCATCTTTAAGCTGATAATCTATAATCGCTTTTTTAAGCTCGATTCTGTCAACGCCTGGATTAACATTATTTATGCTATTTACCGTGACTGTGCATGGAATATTATTATTATAATAAATTAGCGCGCTGGTCGTATCTAAACTTTGAGTTAAGGTTAATGTATTTCCTGCTATTG
>JAAEQD010000108.1 GCA_024231855.1 Candidatus Zixiibacteriota bacterium | reverse complement strand
CGATTATAGGCGCTGGATTTGCTAATCGCAAAACATTCGCGGGATATGCCCATGTGGATGAAGGTAATTTATCGAGGTTGATAAACGGTAAGGTGCAGGAACCGCGTGCGTCTACGCTGGTTCGGATTTCGACCAGCCTGGGCATATCCATTGATGAGATGGTCAGGCGAGCCGGATACACCAACGGTTCGAGTGCGAAAGATACGACTTGATGAGCGTTCCTTAATTTTTAATCTGTCAGTCAGTAAGAAATCAGTAAGTGAAGTGATAATATCGGGCCAACCTAATCAATTTTGGGAGGTCACGATGTCGAAAAAAACAAAACGCACGGTAGATGCTTTATTAAATAGGCCGAAAGCCAAGCGACTAATAATTGCCGGCTTTATGCTGATCTTGGCTTTGGTTAGTCTTGCTCCTAATGCCGCCGGAGGCGGTGGTTAACATACCTGATAACGATGACTGTCAATTTCAACACACCACATTATCCACAATTATCCAAGTTGCTGATTCTGGCATGTGCTGACGTTATTTTTCAGAATGAGCTATTAGCTAATCCTGTAGTCGCATTGCAGAAATCAGGTATCTTCCTGGAAGACCCGCAAATTCTTCGGGGTATTAAAGCGAATACATTAGATGAATTTGCCCACCAGATCGAAATCCGGTTATTTGAATTCGAAAGCAACTGACCTCATGTTAGCTGCGAGTATAGCTGGCTCGTCAGGGCATCCACAGGTATCCCTTCAGTTTGAAATAATCTGCAT
>JAAEQD010000107.1 GCA_024231855.1 Candidatus Zixiibacteriota bacterium | reverse complement strand
TGGTATCTTTATCCTGTTAAACGAGAGCGGGATTCGTGTTGGTCCCAGCGGTCAAATTGATGCTGCTAATATTATCTTGGCTACTCGTAACCTTGATACTTCGGATTTCTTAGATGGTGATTATCTATTCAGGAGACTTTCCAAAGATCAGTTAGATATACTTTTACTCAATGAAGGGACAATTCAAGTGCAAGACGGCGGGTTTGGCGTGTTGATTGCCGGTGCTATTGATAATAAAGGAAAGATTATCGCTCCAACAGGTAAAATTGCTTTAGCTGCCGGGGATGCAATAAGGTTGGATATCAGCGGAAATGGATTGATCTCCGTTGCGATTGATGAACCTACTGCCTCTACTGTATTTGACTATGAAGGGAATCCAGTTACCAAACAGATTACGAGCACAGGAACTTTAGACGCCCAGGGCGGCACGGTGATTCTTAAGGCCGAAAGCATTAACGATGTTTTTACGAAAGCGATTAATTTGGAAGGTGTCGTTCGGGGGGGTAAAGTTGCCGAGTCAGGTGGAGTGATTCGGATTGTCGCTGATGGTGATGTGGAAATAGGTGCCGACATA
>JAAEQD010000106.1 GCA_024231855.1 Candidatus Zixiibacteriota bacterium | reverse complement strand
TGGGCATATATTTCTATCTCTTCGGCGACCCGGAAACGTTCAAATATGTCAGCGGTTTCGCCATGGGCGCGTCGTCGATAGCGCTGTTCGCGCGTGTCGGCGGTGGTATTTTCACCAAAGCTGCCGATGTTGGCGCCGACCTGGTGGGTAAAGTCGAAGCCGGTATCCCCGAAGACGATCCGCGTAACCCGGCGGTTATCGCTGATAACGTCGGCGATAATGTCGGTGATACGGCCGGTATGGGCGCCGACCTTTTCGAATCTTATGTCGGTTCGATTATCGCGGCTATCACGATCGCGGCCACCTCGATGTGGGGCAATATCCCCGAGGCCAGAATGGCTTATATGAGTCTGCCGCTTCTGATCGTGACTGTCGGCATCGTAGCCTCGATGTTCGGTATTCTGTCGGTTCACATTTTCTCCAAGATGAATCCGGCGGCGGTTCTTCGAATTGTGACTTATGTCGGCTCGGTACTGATGTTGGCCGCGACATATGTTTTGGTCAACAGCACCCCGGTAGTAACCCAGGTGTTCTGGGCGGTTCTAATCGGTAACGTGGCCGGTATTATTCTCGGTCTTTTAACCGAGTATTACACCGCCGCGGGCCCCGTGCGCAAAATCGCCGAATCGGCCAAAACCGGTCCGGCTACTTGTATTATCGCCGGCCTGGATGTTGGTATGCAGTCCGTGGCTTTGCCGGTGCTGGTTATCTCGATTGCCGTCTATTTCGCGCATTATGTGGCCGGCCTGTATGGTATCGGTATCGCCGCCGTTGGTATGCTGGGTACAATCGGCGTGACCATGGCTGTTGACGCTTACGGTCCGGTGGCCGACAACGCCGGTGGAATCACCGAAATGTGCGGCCTGGGCAAAGATATCAGAAAAATCACCGACCATCTCGACGCCCTGGGTAACACCACTGCCGCTATCGGCAAAGGTTTCGCGATCGGTTCGGCGGCCTTAACCGCGCTGGCCCTGTTTTCGGCTTACAGTTCGGCGGTTAACCTTGAATCTATCGATCTGATGAACGTAACCGTAATAGTCGGTCTGTTTATCGGTGGTATATTACCGTTCCTCGTTGCCTCCCTGACTATGAGCGCCGTGGGCAAAGCGGCCTTCAAGATGGTGCAGGAAGTTCGCCGTCAGTTTAAAGAGATCCCCGGCCTCATGGAAGGTAAAGCCAAACCCGACAGCTCACGCTGCGTTGATATCGCCACGGTTGGCGCGCTTCAGCAGATGATTGTTCCGGGTCTGTTGGCTGTTATCGCTCCTATTTTGGTCGGTACTATCCTGGGTAAGGAAGCCCTGGGCGGCCTTCTGGGCGGCGCGACTTTAACCGGTGTGCTGATGGCCCTAATGATGTCCAACGGCGGCGGCGCCTGGGATAACGCCAAGAAGCTGATCGAAGGCGGCTTGCACGGTGGCAAGGGTTCCGAGGCTCACAAAGCGGCCGTGGTCGGCGACACAGTCGGCGATCCGTTTAAAGACACCTCCGGCCCCTCGATGAACATCCTGATCAAGTTGATGGCCATCGTCTCGCTGGTACTGGCACCGCTGTTTATTTAAAAAGATTTGCTTTAGGAAAAATACATCGTGCTGCCGGGTCGTTTGGCCCGGCAGCTTTTTTTGTGCCGTTCCGTTTATCTTGGACAGCTCAGCGAATCGGGCTTACGGATATGGCAGACAGCTATTTGTGTGACCTATTTGCTTCATGACAATGTGGAGTGGTTTGGGGTTGACATTTGTCGCAAAGAAATATAATATTCTTAAGCTATTGAAAATTAAAACGAAAAGTGGCCCATGAAACAAAACGATGAAATAATTGATCTTAGAGAGCTTGCAACAAGGCCGCAGGGGGAAGCATTAGAATTTTTAGGACGAGAGTTAGGTAGAAGGAAAGGATTAAAGGATGATTGGTCAGGTCGGGGGCCAGATCAGGGCAGAGACCTTATATTTATTGAAATCAAAAAGGGGTCAATAAATAATACAGAGATTATATGGTTGGTCCAATGCAAAGACCATTCTGTTTCTGGATCAGCTGTGAATGAGAACGAATTGGGATCAATAATTGATAAGGTAAGGCAACATAAAGCAAACGGTTTCCTTCTAATTACAACAACAACAGCTTCGACATCACTAAAGTCAAAGTTGGATGCATTAAATATTAATAACGGTGGAGAAATATTCACATATGTATGGGATAAGCATGAGATAATCTCTCAATTACTTCAACCAAGTAATAAAGATCTGATTAAACAATACTTTCCCAAGAGCTATAAAAAATATATTTCAGAATTTGGCTCAATTGATGATGCTTTAGAGATATTATCAACTAAATTACCCCCTAAAACCTTTGATAAAATTGAAAATTTAATTTCTATTCAAAACGGAGAACATATATCTAAAAATGAAGTGATTGCCAAATTAAGAGGTACAAATGATATATCAGAAATATTGGCATCTTTGAGGATAGATGATGATATTAATAAAGCTATATCGCTTTCGGAAAATCTAAATACCATCGAATTTGTAAAACTGATAACGATACTATCTTCAATCGACGAAAACATGGTATACGATTTCCTAAAAGATTTCATAACTTCATCAACCAACCCTAATCTTAATTTAAACGCTTTTCAACATTTAAATGAGAATTTTGAACTTAATCCAAATGAAAATATTAATTTATCAACATATTTAGATAATGATGCTTTATATCGTATCTATGGTGATGAAATAATTAATTGGTTAATTAAAGAATTATTTGTAAATACAACATCATATAGTGTTTGGTCAGAAATAGATTCTCTTTCCTCTGCTTCAAGTGTTAATGATATTTGTATTGAAGATATCTCATTTTCTACAAAAAATAGGGATAGAGTACTTTTCAATGGGCATTTATCAATGGAAGTAGAATTAAGTTATGATAAGGGCGATGATGAATCAATTTATGAAATGAATTTTCCCGGTGAATTCTCGGGTTATTTCGATGAACATGGTATTTACTTGGAAGATGTAAGTATTGATACAAGAAAATTCTACGAATAAGATTAGCGCTATTAGGACAAATAACACAATTGTTAATGGTAAAATAGTAGTTTAGTGAAACTATAAATGTCTGAAATGAAAGGGAGATAAACAATGATCATCAAAGCCCTAGAAAAACCAAAAATTAATTATGAAAAACCAACCTTCACACTTGACGTAAATCAAGTGGCGTTAAGAAATCCTAATTCGTGGCCACCAGAAATGGACGGACTAGCTCAATTGGAGTATAATTACTTTGGGCCACAAACGATTGAGCTATGTGTTACGCCCCGGACTCCCGAGGAAATAAAATACGGAATCCCAATTGATCAATTAGGCGATTCTGCATATAGGAGATTTCAGAAATCTAAGCTATTCAAACTCCGACCCGATGACACCTTACTGACGCTAAAAGGGCAAGAAGCTAATGTATTGTGGAATGGCATTAGATTTATTTTATTTCCAAGTGTTGACGATACTCATTTAAACCCAAATCAAAGATCCGATATTGATCAAATCTTTTTTCACACTACCGCCTCTGGAAGCTTAGAAAATTCTGCATTTGTAACAACTGATAACAATTTTCATGCGCATAAAAATGAATTAAAATCGGAATTAGGAATTGAAATTGCAAATCCTGCAGGCATTTGGTCTGAATACAGTAGTTATGATAATATTGTTAATCCCAGCCAAGACGATATTGACGATTTAATCAAAGGTCAAAAAGATTATTTAATCAAATTACAAAAAGAGGCTAATTCCTAAATAACATAATGTAAGAGTTGCATTTTAATGGACAGGCACTTATCGCCCCCCCGTTTCCCCTTAACCCCACACTCCATAATCCATATCTTCAACCATATAATCACTACACAAGGATAACGATTTAAAAGATACAAAAACAAACAGGGGCGGTCAAATGACCGCCCCCGGCGTGGGCGGCAAGCATCTCTACTTGCCCCTTTCATCGACAGACGAAAGGTTTTTATTTTAATTGCTCTTAAGCAGTAATTCCTCGGCCTGATCTACCAGATCGGAGAATAAATTGATTGCGGCGTTTATAACTTCCTGCTCTGTCATATCGACACCGATATTCTTGAGTTGCTCGACCGGGTAATCGTTACCGCCCGAGGCGAGGAATTCAATAAATTTGTCACGAAGCTGTGTATCGCCTTCTAGAATTCGCTGCGAAATATCCTGAGCCGCCGCGTAGCTGGTCGCGTATTGATAAACGTAATAACTGGTATAGAAGTGAGACACGCGCAGTCCGCCCCAGCCGCCCCAGTCAACCGACGCGAGTTCTGGGCCCCAGTATTTCTTGTATTGTTCCGTGTAAATTTCCTTCATAGACTCAGCCGAAAGCGCGCCGCCGGTTTCGACAACCTCATGGATGGCTTTCTCGAAATCGGAGAACATCACCTGAAAATAAAACGTGCCGAGGATCTCCTCGATATAGTGTGTTAGAAGATATAATTTCTCTTCATCTGTCTTGGCATTATCAATCAGATAGTGCATGAGAAGCGCTTCATTTACATTCGAGGCTACCTCCGCGACGAAGGTCGTGTAGTAAGCCATGGAGTATGGTTGGTTTCTGTAAGATAAATCTCTATGAAGGGCGTGGCCCATCTCGTGCGCGAGAGTGAACATGTTCTGAATCCTGTTATTCCAGTTTAACAGGATGTATGGATGAGAGGTGTAGGTACCCCAGCAGTAACCGCCCGTGTATTTACCCTCGGTTTCGTGAACGTCAATCCAGCCGTTTTTAAAGCCATCCTTGATGTCTTTCACATAACTTTTTCCCATTGGCTTGAGCGCTTTGATTGTAGTTGCCATAGCTTCATCATAGGTTACATCTTTGCTTGCGGCTGGTACCAACGGTACAGATAGATCGTAAGGGTATATTTCATCCAGCTTGAGCACCTTTTTGCGCAGCGATACCCACTTATGAAGCGGTTCCAGGTTGTCGTTCACGGCGTTAACCAGGTTGTCGTAAACAACTGCCGGAATATTATTGGCATCTAGTTTGTACTCCAGGCATGAACTGTAATTACGAGCCTGAGCATAGAACCAGTCGCCGTTAACCGAGCTTGCCAATGTTGCGCCGAGTGTGTTGAAATAGGGTTCGTAAGTTTCATTATAGGCTTTATGGGCGCGACGGCGGTAGTCTCTATCGGTTGATTCCATAATTCTGGAGAAACGTCCACGCGTTAATTGCACATCTTCCCCGTTTTCATCTTTTACAGTCGGGAATTTGACGTCGGCCAGGTAGGTCATATCGTAAATATTCTCCGGACCACGAGTCACCGGACCGGCCAGAGCCAGTATCGCCTCTTCCTCGGGGGACAAAATATGAGCCTTGGATCTGATTAAGTCGTTAATCTGGAATTCATAAACCTTTAATTTCGAATTATCTTTTATAAAACCTTTGAGTTTATCGTCAGGGATAGATAGGATTTCAGGCTCAACAAACGATAGGAATTCATCCGCCTGGGCATCCAGTCCTGCGATACGTTGCTGTAACTGCTGATAGGCCGATATCCGTGTGTCCTCATGATATTTCATGAAAGCGTAAACATACATCGAACCGATTTTCTTACTTAACTCATCGCGAAGATTCAGGCAGTCGTAGAGCGTCTCTGCTGATTGCCCCAGTTTGCCCTCAAATTCACTTAAGCGTGGTAGGTTGGCCGAAACATACTCAAAATCGGCTTGCCAGGTTATGGTATCGGGGTAGATATCCTCAAGACTCCATTTGTATTTGGCCTCGATATCTGACCGTTGCGGGATATCACTGTCTTGGCTGTAAGCCGATGTGAATACGAGGATTACACCAAGCAAAACCAGGCCGACAAGGCGTGATGACACAGTAACCGCACTTCTCATTCGGAACTCCTTGAAAAACGTTGAAAAATTGATACTTGACATACTAACACAGTATAGGAGTACGAAAAGTGGCCGGAAATAGTTTCAGGGATTTGGTCTTAAGGGAATAAATTATTATTTCTGCTTAATTTTGTTAAGATATTCCTCGCTTATGTAAGATTCTATATAACCGCAAGTTAAGCAGGCATAACTAAGGCAATTTTCTTTCAAGATAAAGAGATGCTTGCTCGATTTATAAAATATCGAATCAATGCCAATCATCCGGCCATTATCGATATCCGTGCTTCCGCATTTAGGACATTTCTCCATCGCCATTATCAACTCCTTTGTTGTTATAGATACTTAAATATACACTTAACAAGATTCGGCATTCATAAAAATTAGAAATTAATTTCCTCCGCGGCTATTTTTTATTATCTTAAATGATTATAAGAAATTTGTCAATTTAATCACTCTAAGCCGAGGAATTTGAAGATGACTAAAAGAATGTTACCATCAATAGCTTTTATACCGGCTGTTTTAGCAATTATGTTAATCTCCTGCGCCGAGGGGCCATCATCGGGGCGGCCCGATTATCCGATATCGAGAACCGTTGATGTAGTCGATACGCTTCATGGCGTACCGGTGGCCGATCCCTACCGCTGGCTCGAACCGACCGACAGCGCCGATGTTCAGGTCTGGACGGATGCCCAGAACGCTCTTACCAGATCGTATGTCGATCAGATTCCGGCCAAGGCGAAGATTAAAGCTCGTCTTGAAGATGTGTGGGATTACCCGACCGAGTCGATAGTTACCATTTGTAAGGAAAGATATTTTGTCGAGAAGAACACCGGCTTGCAGGATCAGGATGTGCTCTACACGATGGCATCACTTGACGGCGAGCAACGAGTACTTGTCGATCCCAATACCTGGAGCGAGGATGGCACCAGCGCCATGGATTGGTGGACGCCATCGGCGGACGGCGGCCATGTCGCTTATGGACGATCCGAGGGCGGCGCGGAACGAGGCATACTACATATAGTCAATGTCAAAACCGGCGAGGAACTGGATGAGACCATTCCCGATTGCCGTTACCCCGATATTTGTTGGCTGAAAGATAATTCCGGCTTCTTCTACAATCGTCACCCGGCCAAAGGCAGTGTGCCCGATGGAGACGAGAGCTATTATGATAAAATATATTTTCACAGGCTCGGCGATGAATACGTCCAGGATAAGCTTTATTACGCCAGAACTGATATAAAAGAGATGAGCTACGGCTGTCAGCTTTCCACCAATGAGCGCTATCTTATCCTCTACGACTGGCTCGGTTCATCCCGCAAGAATGAGATTCGCTATATCGACCTGCGGGAAGGCGGCGGGCCGAAACATATCGTGACCGGTTTCAACGCTTTCTACGGCGGCGAAACTATCGATAACATTTTGTATATACGAACCAACGAGGACGCGCCCAATTATAAAATCATGGCTATCGATTTGAGAAATCCCGGCCATGAAAACTGGATTCAGATAGTGCCCGAGAGCCGTAATATGCTCGAGGAATTCAAGATTATCAATAACAGGCTGATCGTGCAATACCTTCACAACGCCACCTCACAGGTTAAGATATTCAGCCACCTCGGCGCGGATTTGGATGAGATCATACTTCCGGCGTTGGGCACAGTGACAAAATTTTCCGGGCAATGGGATGGCGATGAGATGTTTTTATCATTCATGTCGTTTACCTATCCCACGACTCATTACCGTTACGATCTCGATAGAAATAAACTTCACGAGTTCTATCGTTACCCGGTCAAGGTCAACACTGAGAATTTCGTAACCAATCAGTTCTGGTACAAATCCAAGGACGGGACGAAGGTTTCGATGTTCTTAGTGCATGGCAAAAATATAAAATTCGACAGCAATAATCCGGTCTACCTGACCGGCTATGGCGGATTCACCGTGAACCAAACCCCGTATTTCTCATCCAGTATTTATGTTTGGCTGGAAAACGGCGGTATCTACGCCCTGCCCAACCTTAGGGGGGGCGCGGAGTACGGCGAAGAGTGGCATCGCGGCGGCATGCTGGAAAATTGCCAGAATACCTACGATGACTTTATCGCGGCGGCCGAATGGCTTATCGATAACAAGTATACCAGCTCCGATAAATTGGTAATCGCCGGCGGTTCGCAGGGCGGCCTTCTGGTTGGGGCTTGCGCGATGCAGCGGCCCGAGCTGTATAAGGCGGTAATCTGCGCCGTGCCGCTTCTGGATATGTACCGTTTCCATAATTTTCTGATGGCCCGTTATTGGGTGTCGGAGTACGGCGATCCGGATGTGGCCGAAGAGTTCGCGTTCATGTATTCGCCTTATCACGATATCAAGCAAGGCACGGCTTACCCGGCGATGTATCTGACCGCCGGCGAATCGGATAACCGGGTTCACCCGCTTCACGCCCGCAAGATGACCGCGGCACTGCAGGCGGCGACATCATCGGACGATCCGATCCTGGTTCAGGTCCAGCGAAAAGGCGGCCACGGCCAGGGCGCGCCCACCAATCTGCGGATCGAAAAGCTGGCCGACCGGTACGCGTTCGTGTTCTGGCAGGTGGGGATGACGGCGGGGTATGAATAGGTATGTGCGTCAGGAATACGGGGCGCCTGACATACCTTAACGACGAGAGCTATTATTACGGGAATAAATAACGACCTGTTTTGTATCATTATATAGACAGTGAAAGGCGTAATAAGTTTTATATCCTTTCGAATAGCAATTTAGAATTTTATATTAGCCGTAGAGGATTTTCTAATGATTAGGTATCTAGCTATATCCGTAATAATATTAATGTTTACAATCGGATTATTCGCCCAAACTTCAGAAAACGCCCCGTATCATCTCGGCTGGATCTGGCCGGATAGTTTACCGAAGTTGCAGGACGAATTCGCTATCGGAGATAACGGTTATTTATTCGTATTCGATGAGAGCGGAACATTGTATTGCCTTGATGATAGTGAGATTATCTTGTGGACGGCTTCGTTCGAGCATCGATTTGTGCGGTCGCCGGTCCTGGCTAACGAGGCGGTTTATTTCCTGAATGTTAATGATTTATATAGGGCGGACAAAATCGATCTTGTTGTTATTGAATTGGATGGAAAATTGCGTTGGAAGCTTAATCTCGGCAAAGCGTATTACGAAAATATTCATGTTTCACCCTCAGGTGATGTCTATATGTTGGCGACCGCGAGCTATTCACTCACTGAGGTGCATACGGGAATTTATAGGGTTACACCGGAGTGTGATGGCCATTATTATGATCAATCCACTGTCCCCGATGGGGAATTAATAGGATTTAATTCCGACGGTAATTTAATTTTCTGGGATGAAATTTTCGTCGAACGGAAAGCAATAGTTTCTCCTGATATTGAGAGAATAGAAGATTGTAGAATTAATATAGGCTATTCTCCCCGATCCCTGAAATTCGGCGTTGATGAAATCATATATTGTACTAAAGGTGAAAAAGATAAAGACCACTTAATGGCATTCAATTCCGATTGCGACCTCATTTGGAAGTATACATTTGAAGATGAGGAATTAATATATTTCCGCAACACGATGGCTGTCGATAACCACAATGTATATATCAATACGGGCGACGGCTCGATATACGCTTTTAATAATTCGGATGGCTCTTTACGCTGGAAATCTGATAGGGACTCCGATTTTAAATCACTAGAGTACTTGGTGCCTTCAGGCGATGGCCTACTTTTTACGGTTGGGCCGAAGGCCATATTATCGGCACTCGACAGCATTGGGAATATAATCTGGAATCACACTATGTATGGATCCGGCGAAATAAGCGAACCGCGCCTGTCACCGGAGGGCGATCTGTTCGTAATTCAGGCCGGCAGACTGTTTAAGTTCACCGGGGATTCAACCCAAATTACACAACAACCAAAACCGGTGCCCCTGCCAGCCGATAAAAACGAGGCTGAACAAGAAATCATATCATTTATGCTCGATTTTATTGTTGATGAAATACAACAACTTGAAAGTTACCTTGATACAGTAGGTAATTATAGCAAAGATTCCAAGCCGACTCCGCCGGATGATAATATTATAATTTACTGCCCGGTAATTCAATTCGGGGATGGTACATACATATTTGATGACCATAACGCGCTTTCGATTTGGCTGTATATCGAGGATACTTTAAAAGCCAGCGGTAATAGACATGACGCTATCAAGGAATTTATGCGTAGATTAGCCAAGAATCCCCCCGAAGTATTTTGGAGACCGGGACGCTATGAATTCGGGATTGTATCCATTGACGATAGTTATCAGACTGCGGAAGTATATTATCAATATGGACCTGAAGTTTGGCACAAATTTATGAGACGAAGCCCATCGGGCAAGTGGTGGGTATTTGATAGAAATTATAAATAGGCTTTGTAATGGATTAATCTTATATACCATATCTTTTTAAGACGGCCGCGATTGTTGCCTCGGCAACACATTTCCATTGACATCCTCCTACATATTGATACTATAATAAGCATTATACTAAACGGGTATATCAATGGAGATAATATCAAATGAAATATCGTTCAAATTATCGCAAGCGACAGGCGCTATATTGCCTGCCGATCATATTCCTTATCGTAATATGCGGCACGGCAAGTGAAAAGAAATCCGCCATGGAAAATCTGATACCGGATAATATCAAGGGCTGGACGGTTGCCGATACAACCGAGACTTACGACCGTCAGAGCATCTTCGATTATATCAACGGCGCCGGCGAAGTCTACCGTCTGTATGATTTCAAGAACGTGCTGGTCAAGAAATTCGCCAAACCGGATAATCCAATCATAACGGTCGAGATATTCGATATGGGCTCATCACGGGATGCTTACGGCATATTCAGCCACTCACGTGAAAGCGATGATTCATTCGTGGGGCAAGGCTCGGAGTTTCGCGGCAGCCTTCTGTGTTTCTGGCGAAACAGGTACTATGTCTGTGTTTCAGCCGAAAAGCGTACCGATGAGGCAATGGAGGCGGTTACGGAGATGGCCCTGACAATCGCCGGAAATATAGGTCAGGATGGCCCGACACCCGATTTGATTTACAATCTGCCCACCGCTAACTTGCGCGTCGGGACCCTTCGCTATTTCCATAAACATACATCGTTGAACTACCACTACTATCTCGCCTCGCAGAACCTGCTTAATCTCGATGAGCAAACCGAGGCGGTTATGGCCCTTTACGATCCCGGCCCGGCCCATCTGATGTGCGCCCGGTATGATAACGCGCTTAAAGCGATAGAAGCATATAACGGTTTTATCGAGGGCTATATCCCAAAGGCGAAAGAGACCGGCCTGGAGCAGATTAAGGAAAACAGTTGGGTGAAAGCGATCATCTATGATAAGTACGTGATAATCGCGTTCGACGCCCCATCCGCCGAACAGGCCGCCGAATTAGTCGAAGCCACGCGAAAAAATGTAGAACGTTAAAATAAACGAGGTGAAATTCATGGGGGAAAGAAAAGATTCGATCAACCGCAGGGATTTCCTGAAAGGCGCGGCCTATGCCGGGTTGGCGGCCACTGTCGGTCTGCCGCTGGATTTCGTCTGGGCCGATGACACAGCCGGGGCCGTTAAGGTGGTGCTGATTCGGGATCAGCATGTTATCGATGCCGATGGCAATATCAGCGCCGAGATCATGCAAAGCATGATCGACCAGGCCGTGGCGGCATTGTACGATACCGAAAATCACGCCGATGCCTGGAAACAGATAGTCAAGCCCGATGACATAGTCGGGATCAAGTCCAATGAGTGGGGACCGTTGCCGACGCCGTCCCAGCTAGAACAGGCGATCAAAACCCGCGTGATGGAGGTCGGCGTGGCCGAGGATAAACTCAGCATCAAAGACCGCGGTGTGCTCTCCGATAACGTATTCCAAAACGCCACCGCCTTAATCAACGCCCGTCCTTTAAGGACACATCACTGGGCCGGAATCGGCGGCTGTCTCAAGAACCCTATCATGTTCACAATGGAACCATCGGCTTATCACGACGACTCCTGCGCCGATATGGCGACGTTCTGGAGCCTACCGATTCTCAAGGACAAGGTCCGCCTGAACGTGCTGGTCGTATTAACGCCTTTGTTCCACGGCACCGGCGCGCATCATTTCGATGAGACCTACACCTGGGGCTACAACGGCCTATTGGTCAGCCAGGACCCGGTAGCTATCGACGCGGTTGGCCTGCATCTGCTGAACGCCAAGCGTCTGGAGTATTTCGGCGAGGAGAAACCGATCACCCCGCCGCCGCATCACGTAGCCTACGCCGATATCCGTCACCATTTAGGCGTAAGCGATTTATCGAAGATCAACCTGGTTAAGCTGGGTTGGGATGAAGGGGTTTTGATATAGTTTTTTAATTTCAGTCATTGTGAGGCGTAGCCGAAGCAATCTGTTAGATTAACACTGTAATCCAACGGATTGCCGCGTCATCCCGCTTCAGGCGGGATTCCTCGCAATGACAGCCATGAATTTTTTAAAAGGAGGTCATATATGAAAACGCTGTCAGTAGCTTGTGCGCTCATTATCGTGTTGGTGATTGCGATAATGAGTTGTTGCCCTGTCGATGACACGGCGGCGAGGAACAAGGCGGTCGCCCTTAAAGCCTTCGAGGTTCTAAACAACGGTGATTATGACGCCCTGGATGAACTGGTCGCTTCAAACTATAAAAGGCATTGCCAGGCGACACCCGATATTGCCATCGAAAGCCTCGAGCAATTCAAGGAATTCGTAAAATCCTGGGAGGATGCTTTCCCGGATATGAAGGCTGAGCTTCATCATATAATAGCCGAGGGCGATATGGTAGCCGCCTATTTAACCTACACCGGCACCAACTCGGGAGCGATGGGGAATATTCCGGCAACAGGCAAGCTGATGGATTCGAAGACATTTGTCCTCCATCGCTTTGAAAACGGCAAGATAGCCGAAAGCTGGGTCACCTGGGATAACGTAGCTATTTTGAACCAACTGGGGCTGTTCCCGCCGGCGGCGGCCGGAGGTGGGGAGTAGAATCAACCTGATTAAGCTGGGCTGGGATGAGGGGATTTTGATATAAAGTTTATATGCTGGAGGGTAGATTCACCCTGCAGCTATATTATTAGAAACCTTCGGCAGGCGGATTGGGTACTAGGATTATTATTTAGTTCAATATGCAAAAGTGAATTTAATCATCATCTTTTATATTTGCTTTTCGACTCTTTGAAACTTTATTAAAAGCAAAACTGAACAGCACGGCCATTACGCCTGTCCCCAGAGTTGCCATAACCCCATAGACAAAACCGGTTAGATTACTCGAATCTTCCCTTGTTTTATTTAGGTCTTTTTTCAATGTATCAAATTTAGTGTTCATTGCTTGCGATAATTCGTCAAATTTAAAATCAAATAATCGCTTAAGGTTATCTAATTCTTTTAAGGCATCCCCCAAATCTCTCGTGAGAGTTTCACTCCTTGTGAATAAAGTTCGGACCATGTGATTAGTTTCATCTTTGGGGATTACAGTAGCAATCCCATTATCCTCAAGTTTCATTATTGCTTCCCCAGAGAATTTTATAATCTTCTCAGAATATTGAGATTTATCTAACAAAAATCTTATCCTTGTTATCTCCGCTGGTTCAATATCACCTGTATCTGTAAGGATATCCTCCTTAGGAATCACCCAAATTAAGTCTTCAAGTGATCCAAATTCAATCTTTGTATCTTTTGTAAAACGATATATATTACCATGCTCTTCAACAATTATTTCATTTTTCACTAGATCTGCCGTTGAATAGGTTACAGTTTCTCCGGAATACCCTCCGCCTCCTTCAAGATAATAATTAGCAGAATGTCCTGGGTCATACCTTACTCCCCCCACGCATGGTTGTGGATAGTATATAAAAATGACTAGAAGAATCAAAAAGAATGGATAATAGCAGTTCGCCGATTTATTAAATGCAAAAGAGCAATTGTGTAAAAGATGCAGCCCATTTGTGACTTGTTTATGGAATTTCGCCATCACTCTATCTCCCTCTGAGTTAAGTGAAATTTATTTTATGTCGTTGATTATGCATTGCTTAAATACTTAAATTATATAATGACATTAACCTAATCCGGCTATACTGTGTTAATTTCTCAACTATTTATAGTTATATGTCAATTAAGCAGGGGTGTCAAGTTGAATTATTAATAGTATTGCCGATCCCATCTACCACCCCCAAACCACAATCCCCGCCCCCGATACGAAAATTATCGCCCCTGCCAAGGCATGGCTGTAGCGTTCGAGTTTGCCCATCGGCAGGAAACTTACGCCTCGGGAGGCTATCAGTACTACCGTGGTCATGGTGGCTATTGTGGTCAGGCTGAATACGCCGGCTACCAGCAGCATGCCGGTCCATGAGCTTTGGGCGGCGGGATACATCAGGATAGGGATCAGCGGCTCGCAAGGGCCGAAGACGAATATCGTGAACAAAATCCAGGGGGTGATATTGACTTTCGCGGGGCCTTCATGCACATGCGTATGTTCTCCCACATGCTTGTGGACATGTCCGTGTTCGGCACCATCCTGATGATAATGGATGTGGCTGTGAGGCCTATTCTTAATCGCCCGGCGGACGCCCCAGGCGAAATAGACCAGCCCGAAAGCGATGAAGGCCCAGGCCGCCAAATCACCACGCACCGATTCGATAACTTCGAGCTTAGCGACAGCGATCCCGGCCGCCACTCCGATCAGCCCCAGCACGATCGAACCCAGCACATGGCCGATACCACAGAGCGATGTTATCACGGCGGTCCTGGCTGTTGACCATTTCCGCGCTTTGGCTATGACGATAAACGGCAGGTAATGATCCGGCCCCAGAAGGGTGTGGAAAAAGCCGATCGAGCCGGCGGTGGCTATTAGTATTGATAATTCCGTGGACATGATTATTTCTATGTTTATGTTACATTATTAGCATCTTACACTATTTACGTCACTAAAAGATAATAGTTATGGATTTAAATGCCATAAAAATGTTTAGAAATTTCATATCCTGTAGTATAATTATGGCATGTCAGATATCGTGTACCTTCGTGATTTTGTGGTGATTATCGCCATAGCCGTCGCGGTGGTGGCGATCCTTCACCGGATCGGCATCCCGACGATTGCCGGCTTCATTTTCGCCGGCGTGATTGTTGGCCCGCATGCCCTGGGTGTGGTCGGCGATCCGCGTGAGGTTGAGCTGTTGGCGGAGATTGGCGTGGCGCTGCTTTTATTCGGTATCGGATTGGAGCTGTCGCTGGATCGCCTCAAGCGCTTGTGGCGGCCGATTATCATAGGCGGCGCGCTTCAGGTGGGTATAACCATACTGGCCGCGTTTTTCATATCGAGAGCGTTTGGCCTTGCTATCAACGTCTCGATCCTTATCGGCTGCTTGCTGGCGGTATCGAGCACGGCAATCGTTTTGCGCGGGCTCGAGGTCAGGGGCGAAATCGACGCGCCTCATGGACGGCTGACACTCGGCATACTGGTATTCCAGGACTTGCTGGTGGTCCCGATGATTCTTCTGGTGCCGATAATAAGCGGCTCCGGTTCGGATTGGTTCGATATAGCAACCACCTTACTTCGGGCGTTTGCGATATTGGTCGGCGTTCTGATCGCCGCCCGCCTGGTCGTTCCGCGCGTTTTGCATCTGGTCGCCAAAACCCGACAAAGGCAATTGTTTTTGCTTACGGTGCTTCTGGTCTGCATAGGCACGGCCTGGATAACCTCGAGCGCGGGTGTGTCTCTGGCCCTGGGCGCGTTTTTGGCCGGACTGGTAGTAGCGGGATCGGAGTATCGTCATCAGGTTCTGGCCGATATGATTCCATTTAAGGAAGTGTTCACCAGCGTGTTTTTTATTTCTATCGGGATGTTGCTCTCGCCGATGTCGATACTTGAAAACATAGTGCCCATACTTTTGCTTCTTGGAGCAATCCTGATTGGTAAATCATTCATCGTATTTATCACCGGCCTGATAATGCGCTTGCCGGTGAGGGTGGCCATACTGGCCGCCGCCGCCCTGGCTCAGGTGGGCGAGTTTTCGTTCGTGGTTTCGAAAGCGGCGCAGGATACCGGTTTACTTACCGATAATCTGGCCGGTATCATAATTTCAGCGGCTATTCTTTCGATGTTTATAACGCCGTTTGCTCTGGCCTTTGGTCCTCAAATAGCGGCCGGGGTCGGTAAAGTTCCGGTTTTAACCCGCTTGCTGAAAGTGGTTAGTGTTGAGGATGCGCCAGAGAAAATACTCCGAATGCAAAACCACCTGATTATCGGAGGTTATGGTTTCACCGGCGAAAAACTGGCCGAATCTCTCAAGGCTTGCGAAATACCTTATCTGATTATTGAACTGAATCCGGTGAATGTAAGAAGGGCTGTCGCCAAAGGCGATCCGGCATATTATGGCGATATAACGAGTACTGAGGTACTTGAACATCTCGGCCTGGCATCTGCCCGTGAATTGGTACTGGTGATAAATGATCCAAGAGCTATCGAGCGGGCTATTAAATCGGCCCGCCGGGTTGCCCCGAATTTACACATAACAGTGCGAACGAATTACCTCCTCGATGTCAAACCGCTGCTGGATGCCGGAGCCAATGAGGTCGTTCCGGCAGAACTTGAAGCCGCGGTTGAGATAACATCCCGAATAATCAATCGATGTGATATATCGCCAGAGGAAATAAATGCGCAGCTTAGCACAATTCGCGGAAAGTGGCTGGAAGAAGACTTATGATTCTTATATAAAGCGAAGTGGTGTTTTCAAAATGAACGGTTTATAAGCCTCGCTCCTTGACAATCCAGGTCCGATGTAATAGGATTACCCGAAATGTAACCTAAATACCTGAACCTTTGGAGGACTCATGTCTTTTAGAAATTTACTGATCGTATTTATAATCGCTGGCATAGTGGCTTTGATAGCCTGCGCGGCGCAGGATAAAGCCCCATCGCCAAGCGCCGACTTGCAGCGGCTGGCCAACTGGATGACCGGCTCGTTCTCCAGCCAGGAGCAGGCCGCGGTCGATTCCAATTTCATCGATATCCGTCTGCAGATGATGCCGATCTGGACCGAACGCACCGATGGTTTCTGGCTTTACGTCGAGC
The DNA here is from genome assembly GCA_024231855.1 of Candidatus Zixiibacteriota bacterium. Taxonomy (GTDB): domain Bacteria; phylum Zixibacteria; class MSB-5A5; order UBA10806; family 4484-95; genus JAAEQD01. The sequence goes on along the minus strand of JAAEQD010000106.1, from coordinate 205,506 downwards.
AAGCGGTCGCCGACCGTCTGGAGAAACCCTACCGGCAACGGGTTTACCATCTCACCCAGCCGACCGACACGACATTCGAAAGCGCCGTTTATACTGTCGATGAGCCGTTGCGTTTCGCCGGCGGCTGGGACAAGCAGGGCTTTCTGGCATCCATGACACCCGACTCGTTGACTGCGCGGGAGGGTTGTTCGATATATCTGAAAAAAGATGGTGACTCGGCCTTCACCGGCAGTACGGTTGATAGGAATTGCCAAAGCGAATTACGCGGCGCCAGCTATGCTGTCAGCGAGGTTAAAATTACCGAGACGCAAGTTTACAGTTGGGATCGTGGCTATGATGCCGACGCCAAACAGGTCTGGGGCGCTGAGACCGGCGGTTATGTGTTTAAGAAGATAATTAACTAGTTGAGCAAACTCCGTAGGGGCACAGCATGCTGTGCCTCTACGGCAAGATTCAATCATAATTTTATCGTTTCGCTTTCCTCCGCATCATAAAATTCAAGCCCACAATTATAAACACCACACTCAAAGCCATCGCCAGGGTTATGGTGTCTTTGAAAAACAGATAAACCAAACCGGTCACGCCAATCGGTACAACACTATAAACGAAGCTCGATGTTTTAGTCGGGCCGATCTCGGCGATACACAGGTTATAGAGGAAATGACCGAATGCCGTTGCCACGATACCCAGATATAATACCGAAATAATCGTCAGTCCCGATACAGCTTTGATTTGAGTTATCGGGTCCTCGATCAGACATAGTACGCCCAGCTCCAGCATACCGAATAAAGCCGCGTAGAGAGTTAGGGTGTAGCCGGAGTACGTTTTTAGAAGCGTTTTGATAAGAAGCGCGTACACCGCCCAGCTGATAACGGCGCACAGCATCAGGATATCGCCGTAATTAAAACTCAATGTGATTAGATTATTTATGTTACCGCCGGACACTAATATGATTACCCCGGACAGGGCTATGATAATACCTAAGTAATTGGCTTTGCTTAACCGTTCCCGGATAAATATCGCCGCGCCAAGGCCGGTTATCACGGGGCTGAAAGCGTTAATTATCGATGTGTTAATTAGGGCGGTATGTTTTAGGCTGGCAAAGAAGAAAAACTGATAACCGACAACGCCGAAAAGCCCCAGAAGCGCTAGCTTGAATAGATCGCGCGAAGCCACCTTTAGCGGATTTGGTTTGTGATAAGATACCAAAGCGAGCAAGGCGAGAAAGGCAATCAGATATCTCAGGAAAGCCGTCGTCAGCGGCTGAAGATCAATTATCGTATATTTGGCGGCGATGAAACTTCCGGCGAACGACAATGCCGTGAACAACGGCCATATGATTTTTCGAGACACCGCGATAGTCATATCATCAGAGAAAATACATCAATGAATAAGCCAGATCAATGCTATTTATAGCCTAATAAAAACCGCCGGTTAAAGTGGCCGGCGGTTTTTGAAATGTATATAACGGGATGTATTAAATTTAGAAATAACCGAATTTCAGCACGAACTGTCCCATCGGACCGGATAAGTCGGAATCATCAAAGTCATATAATTCAAGGCCGCTGGAGTATAAATACGATATCCCGGCTCCGGCGCGAATATTCTCGGTGAAATTCAGCATGATATTGATACCGGGTTCCAATACGAAGAAAGCATCGGTGTAACCGTTATTATCCCAGTGGTCGTCCCAATCGCGATACAGGTAAGTGGCGCCACCGGCCCCGATTAATGTCTCGAAGCTGAAATGCACCAGTCTGTTGGGTTTATTAATATACTCCATGATAAATCCGCCGTAGCCGATACCTAGTTTACGCGTGGGATATCTCCAAAAAATTTCATCCGTGTTTTCACCAACTTCATTGGCCAGGCCATAACCGCCGCCGCCAATCATGAACGTATGATTTATTAGCCAGCCGCCTTTGCCGCCAACCCAGACAGCGCTCTCATCCCCGATTTGTCCGAACTTGACCACCGGCGCGCCATAGCCGCCGTTTACTATAGGACCCCCGAAAATAGTTTCATTTTCAGCCATGGCCGGGGCGCCAACCAGGCATACCAGCATTACCAACAGTATCGATTTCATCTCAAACTCCTTTTGCTTATCATTAAAGACTTTGAATCCGTGCCACCACTCCAATACGTTGTTTCTTACGATGATGTGCCAACAATGTTTCATAGAATGATAAAGTCAATAGGTCGGTTTGGCAAGGCTATTTTGCGGTTTGTGACAGGATGGATTTGAGCTTAAGATGTTTATCGCCTTATTCTATATATTTTTGAAGAGAGTTTTTGCCTCGTTCCTAAACTCAGTTTTGGAACGCAATTGCCCGAGAAACTCTGTTTCGACTGTTGGGCTTTTTCCCAGTTTTAAAAGTAACCCACTCCAGCTTTGGGCGGGAGATGGGCACCAGGCAAGGCTATTTTGCGACACGCGATAGGTTGACTTTCAACTCCAGCCGCTGGCCAGCCAGTTGAGGTTATCGATGGAAATCAGACTGGAATCGTTGGCATGTGTATTTAAGCTGAGGCATAATATTAGCGTGCATATTGATATTATTATTGCGGTTTTGCCCATCTCTTAGCTCCTATATTTCTAAGCTAAGCCGCTCCCGCTTGAGACGGGAGATGAGGTACCCGGCATGACATCCGCTGTTGTTAATTTAAGTTGGATCATTATGGTCTTTTCAATGATATAATACTATATGATTTTGCGACGGGTTTCCAGAGAAAAATTAGTCGGTGATTTCGGGTTTTTGGGAATCCCCAACCCCGCTTGGGGGGGCGAGTGGGACAAGCTGGCTCCAGCGACATTTAGATTTTGGGGAATAATCAATCAACAAGATTGTAATTATTAATAGGTATTTCTGGATATACCTATTAATAAGTTGTTATTGGCATATAGTCCGCCGATTAGATGGTATGTGTTTTTATATCAAGATTTAGAAGTTTTGATATTATATTCGGAAATATCGGATTTATAAATTAACAACAAATTGAAAGTAAAATAATATCAGAAACGGAGGATGTACTCATGAAACGCGTTATCTTAATAATTTGCTTTTTGATCTGCACATCGACTGTGCACGCTCAAAACTCTACCTTAAAACATATTAATGTTAGAGCCCAGGTTGAAGTTACGGCCAAAGCCGATAGAGCCGTTTTTTCTTTTACAATTGAAGGAACCGGATCTACTCTAAGAATGGCCGTAGATGCCGCGAAGGAACGTATCAGTTCAATTACAGAAGGTTTAATGCAAATAGGCTTAACAGAAAATAATTTTTCGACATCACATTTTGGTAGCCGCGAAACAAAAAGCAAAAAAGCTTTTATATTTACAGAGACGGGGTATAAAACCAGTATTACCGTAAACGTTAATATTGATAACTTGAGCCTGCTTGAAGAGGCAATTTTATATTTAAGCGAAGTTAAACCTGATTTTTTTCCAAGAATCAATTTTGTTTTACATAACTATGAACAATTAAAAATAAACGCGCTGGAAAAAGCCATCACCAAAGCAAAGCAAAAAGCTGATTTAATCGCGAAGATAATGAATGCCGAACTTGGGAAGCTGTTATATTTTAAGGAAAGCACGCACGATAGTAATCAGCGAAGTCGCATAAGTAATATGTCGTCAAATATGTCATACGATTTTGCTAATTCTCAAACGGGTGGTGGAGGAGTTTTCTTTAGTCCTGATCACAAGATAATTTTATCCGTGGATGCGATAATTGCTGTTAAAGGAACCAGTAATAATTAGTAAATAACTCTACTTATAGGTGAGAAGTGGATCAGGCCCACTCGGGACCTGCCCTACTGATGTTTATAATTACGCGCGTCAAGTCCCTGGTGAACTTGACCTGCGATTGTTGTTTCTGATTTAAGGGAATAATCCGTCTATAAAATCGTATCTATTAATAGACGCTATGAGAAGGGTTAAAGATGATTGAAAACAATGCTTCAAAACAAGTTATTATAACGATTGCCTTAATCATGCTATTTGCTTTCAGTAATGGAATTACCCAGACAGTCAATGACGATATTGATAGTATTGCTTATAAAAATGTTGTCAATATGATTGTTGATGCTTTTAATGATAATGGTATTAGCATAGCTTTATGCAAAATACCCGATCACCCCTGGTTTAATGAGATGGTGCCGCCAAGAAGGGATTCTGCCGGGACGATCTCTGTCAGCCCCTGCGACATTAATATAACGAAAACACTGGTCCTTAATATACTTCGGGGCCGCCATAATATAGATTCTCTTTTTTATTTATATAGGGTTCGAACATTATTACGAGAAGGATCTGAAAACCAGTTTCCGTTTTTATCATTTTATCCCGGTTCGGAATTTATTTTGTTTTTGGACAGCCCATTTCGTAATAACAGCCGCCAAAATACTTATATAACTGAAAAGTATGAAAAATTAATTGGTCGGGAATTTTTAAACACCGACAACTTTTTTTCCTTATATAAATTGAACGCCGGGGCTCTCTGTATTTACTGTCCGGAAGATGCAAAATTGCCACCGAAATTCATATATTCCAAAGATCTTGTGGATGATTTTAAAACTTTGATCAAACTTAAAAAATATCCGTCGCCATTACGGGGATCTACTGATTCTTATGATATATATAGCGCTTCTATGAAAGACGATTTAGGCAAGCGCGTTTTTTCCCGGATGTTCGCAAAGCCTAAACAGTAATAGAAACAAGTGCCCCATCCCCCGCCCAAAACGGGGGATGGATTACTTAATAATTTTCTAAACTCTAGCCTTAACCGGGCTATCTTGCTCTATCTGCTCGAACCGTGCTTGGAAAAACCTCAGTACCTTCGGCTCGAATACGAATTGCAGGCCCTTGATCTTATTGCGTTGCTGATAGAGATTGATTATGCCATCGGCGGCGTAATCGATATGGCTCTGGGTGTAAACCCGTCTCGGGATCGTCAGACGGACCAGCTCGAGCTTGGGCCGGTAGTTCTCGCCGGTTTCGGTATTACGGCCGGCCGAGACATTGCCGCGCTCCATCGCCCGCACACCTGTCTCCACGTATATCTCCGCCGCCAGCGCCTGGGCCGGGAACTGCTCCTGATCCAGATGCGGCAGGAAAGCTTTGGCATCGAGGAATATGGCATGGCCGCCGTGCGGTATCACATGCGGGATACCGGCGCCGGTTAAGCGTTCGCCGAGGTAGTTAGTCTGTTCCACGCGGTATTTGATATAATCATCGTTGTCCACCGATTCGCGTATACCCTGCGCCAGCGCCGCCATGTCGCGGCCGCTCATACCGCCGTAGGTGTGAAGGCCCTCGTAGATTACCACCTGCGCCTTGGCCGCGATAAAGAACTCCTCCTCGTTCATCGCCAGAAAGCCGCCGATATTCACCAGCCCGTCTTTCTTGGCCGAACAGGTACAGCCATCAGTGTAGGAGCATATCTCCGCCACGATCTCCTTGATCGATCTATTGGCGTAGCCCGCTTCGCGTTTCTGGATAAAATAAGCGTTCTCCACGGTCCGGGTGTTATCCAGCATGATCTTGATATTGTACTTGTCGCAGAACATCCGCAGGGCGCGGATATTGGCAATCGAGATCGGTTGGCCGCCAGCCATATTGACACAGGTCTCGTAACTGATATACGGAATCTTGTCCACGCCGACCTCATCGATTAACCGCTGAAGCTTATCGATATCGATATTGCCTTTAAACGGATAGGTGCTGGCCGGATCGTGTGCCTCATCGACGATCACATCAACGAATTTACCGCCGGCTTTCTCCTGATGGAGCCTCGTGGTTGTGAAATACATATTGCCCGGTACATAGTCGCCCGGCCTGATCAGAAGCTGCGACATGATATGTTCGGCGGCGCGGCCCTGATGTGTCGGCACGAAATATTTATAGCCGTAGACTTCCTGGATAGTCTTTTCCAGGTCGTAAAAGTTGCGGCTGCCGGCGTAGGCCTCATCGCCTAACTGCATCGCCGCCCACTGGGCGTCACTCATCGCCGAGGTGCCCGAATCGGTCAGCAGATCGATATAGACATCCTCGCTTTTCAAAAGGAAAGTATTATAGCCCGCTTCCTTGATCGCCCGAATCCGGTCTTCCTTGGTGGTCATTTTGATCGGTTCGACGGTTTTGATTTTGAACGGTTCCGGTATGTATTTCACTTAAGTCCTCCTAAGGTGCACCTATGGTTAATTATGATAAAGGGGTCAGGAACCCACGTACAGTTAGAGGATTAACCTGACCGCGGGGGGAATATATAAATTTGACCAGGGGTTGTAAAGGGGGATGTTTGAGTGACGTTATTGGACTATTTTTTAGATTACTGAGTCAAGTATATTTAACTATTCCAATGGATTAATCGGTGCCCCATTCCCGCCCTAAAGTGGAAGTTGGTTTCACACCTTATGTCTTGCCAATCAAGGGTGTTAGGATTATCTTCGCCTCTCAATGCGGGAGTGGGTTTCCTTTGACCCGTAACCATTATTTTTCATTTCACAACTATCAGTAAATAGAGGGTGCCCCAATCCCGCCCCACACAGAAGTGGATTAGACTTCTTAAGCCGCTCCCATCTGTTGTGTTAAAATTCCTATCCCACATCAAAGCGGGAGTGGGTTACTTTCAAACCGTGTACCAATCCTACAATTCATAACTATCAATCGATATCGGAACATCTCGGTCCCCACAATACCAATTATAACTCGACCACGGCCAATCGCCGGGAGACTCAACCAAGCCGCGTTTCACCGGATTATTGTGACAGTATTTGATCTTCTCCTTTACCGTTGAAACAGTATGGCAATTGTGATCATAACATCGTTTCTGCCAGAATACGTTTGGAAAATCACTCGGGTTAATATTCGCCGCAGTAAAATATCTTTTTGCCATATGTGATTTTATCGCCCCTATTAAATAACCAACCTTAGTATCGGGTAGAGGATAAATAACCAGATGTACATGTTCAGGCATGAAAACATAGCCGAGTAATTTGAATGAATGTCTATTTCTGGCCAATCTTATTTGATCAATGAGAATTTCCTTAGTGTTGGGCATGTTCAAATACGGTTGCCTTCGATAACAACTGAATGTTATGAACCTTACTGTAAGTATATTATCGAGATGTTTTAACCTGGGCATGTTGATGATATATGATGGGATGTATTATCGGGCAAGCATTTTTCTGATTCTGGAGTAACCCACTCCCGCGGGGTTAGGAATTGGGTACCTTGCTGAGGATTTTATATCAATGCTTCTGATGAATCATTCTACCGTTTAAGGCGGGAATGGGGCACCCGGGCCAATAAATTACTCTACCTCGCTTCGGCATAATCTCAAGCCAATGTATTTTCCTGCGTCATTCGGGTGACGTCCAGCTCGATTAGAAACACGGACGCTTATATTTGAAGGTTTTCCCCACCTTGGACTCCTTAGTACTTTGTTTACACCTTTGTGGGGTCCTTGAGGATTAATTTCGGTAGCCTTTGAATACTCGGTCATCCAATCCCAACACCATTCTAGTGCATTTCCACTCATATCAAATATTCCAAGCTCATTTCCCATCTTGGTACCAATTGGCTTGAGTTGCTTGTACGAATTTTCGCCGTACCACGCGACTTCATCTGCATTATCGCTTCCACTATACTTGTATCCTTGAGATTTTGCCCCTCCACGTGCAGAATACTCCCATTCAGCTTCAGTTGGCAATCGATATCCATTACTCTTAAAATCACAAAGAACTTTGTTATTATATGTTTTATAGCAAAGTTCTAATCCTTCAATACTACTTTTTCTATTGCAATAATCTACAGCATCAAGCCATGTAATATTAGTAATTGGAAGGCTATCCCCAATTTGCTCAGATGGATTTTCACCCAAAACATCTTTCCACTCTTTCTGCGTAACTTCATATTTACCAATATAAAAACCTTTCATAACAACTTGATGAACGGGCTTCTCATTGTCATTACAAGGCCTTTCATCACAACCCATATAAAACCTACCACCCTTGACATAAATCATGTTATTACTAATGCGATTAGCTAAAAGGGAACCACTGTAGTTTAATTCGCTCTTGATTGAATCTGATGAATTAAGTTTCAATTTAGAATCGGTTAATTTCGCCGCTATAATACTTAGACCGCTAATTAATAAGTTGTCTATTTTATCTTGGCTATCATATGTTGCAACCTCAACAAGCTCTCCTGTTTCCACATTAACTAGTCTCGAATAAACAGAATATGTATTCCCTACTTTACTAACACTCCCAGCCACCATTTGCTTCACACCAAGAAGTTGACCGGCCTGTACGACACATTCGGTAGAAGTGCAAGCTCCGGTCATTTGAAATCCTTGCTCAGTAAGAATTTTGTCCATTTCCTCACGTTCTACGACTCTGAACTTTCCAGTTTTAAATAGTTCAGCTCTTAGTCTATCTGAAAGCGCGCTTGCTTCAATTATGGTAACTCCCTTAGCCTCAAGTTCTAAGACAGCAATAGTTGTCTGGCAAAAGGATGGCAAATAGAGAAGCAAAATATATGATACTAATACGATTAATGATATCGAAGATTTCCTCATACTTTGCTCCCTTAAAAAATCGGTGTCTCGGTGCCCCATCTCCCGCCCCAAGCGGGAGTGGGTTACTTCACCCCATCCACTATATTTTACAATTCATAACGATCTGTTGATAACACAATCCCTACTCCACCCCCCATATCACCCCTGCCGGCAGCTCGCCGGCGTACCACCTCAGGCGTTGGCGAAGGGTGTCCGCGTGCGCCGGGTCGATCGCGTAGAACGAGACGGTCTCGTTGAAACAGACTTTGTTTTCGGGAATCGTCCACCAGCCGACTTTGTGCCAATTATCGGGGATACCGCCCATGCCATAAGCCCGGCCGATATCATCATAGACAACCGCGATCTGAGCTTTTTCGAGTTTGGCCAGCACATCGATAAACTCGCTGGTGTATTGCTTGCTTCGTATAGCCTGGGCCGCGTCCATGTTGGCCAGGCCCCAGATATCGATTGTCTTGATATCGCCAAGGAAACTAGCCGCGCCGATATCGTTAACCACCACCGGCTGGCTATCGTAGTAACGTTTCAGAAACCGGCCCACCTGGTATTGCTGGTTGTAGATATTAGCCGATGACCTTGGCACGAAATAGGATGAGTAAGCGCCACGCAGGTAAAGCGGATAGAATATGATAATCGCGATAACGGCCAGGGCGATCAAACCTGGAGCCGTATCACTTAAGCTTTTGACCTTGATCCAGATTGAATCGATCTTAACTGCCGCAATGGCAACCGCGAATATCCCCATAGCCACAAGGTAGGCCTCATATCTGAAAAACAGACCGATATCGGCAAACTGAAGGTGAAACCAGGCAGTGACCAGAAATAACGCGATCAGGATATTCGATTCGGTCCAGAACTTCTTGTCTTTCTGGTAGTGCCAGATCATCAATCCGATCGAGGCGATAACCAATATCAACAACGCCGAAACATCGAACAGATTTTTAATATCCCTGACTAAAAATAGCACCAGGCCGTTAAGGCTGGTTAAATCAGGCAAAGAGCCTTTGATAAGAACGGAGTTCGGCAGGAAGTACCAGCCCTTCGATACCGAGATAAGCCCGAAAACGACTAAAGGCAGAAGAGCCAGGCCGCCCAAGAGTACAGAGAAACCGAATCGCTTGCGAAACAGAAACATCACACAAATAACAAACACTAAAAACAACCCCTCATAGCGGGTCATTGTAAGAAGCGGCGCCAGAATCAGAAGCCATATTTCATAACGGCGTTTGCTTTTAGCGCCATACAGAAGTTGCTCGAATGCATCATCGGAAACTAACAGTTTCGCGGTCAAATACATGATAGCCACCGAGAGCAAGGCGTGAAGTATGTGCTCCTGGCCGCAGAATATCAGCGACGGCAGAGGCGCGGCGAAAACTACTGTCAGCATAACGATTAACTGATAAAGCTTATTAACGACATGTTTCTTCAGTATGTAGAATATCAGCACTAACAGCATCGAGGCAGCGATAATGTTTAGCCTGAACGGTGTGAGCCCATCAACCCCGAAAACGAAATTGACCCCCGCGATCAGCAGGGTCCAGAGAAGCGATGACGAGGCCGAGGCGAATTCAAACGGACTCACGCCCCAGACACCATGCAGGGCGAAATTTTTGGCGATGGCCATATGGATATAGGGATCATCGAGAATGTATGTCAGAACTCCCTGAGTTTTAGACCAGCTTAAAATCAGAAGCACAACCAGCACCAGGTCCATTATGATCAAGGCGGCCAACAGCGGCGAATGTTCGATAATTTTTTTCAATCCTTAATCACTCCCTAAAGGCATAAGCCGTTTTTCAACGTTATTAATCATTATCATTAAATAATATAGAAGATCAAACCGTGAGTGTCTAATGGATTATTGCTTCTTTGCCTTGATATCGAGCTTCTTCAATTTTTTGGACAGGTTGCCGCGGTCGGTTTGAAGCATCCGGGCGGCCCTGGTGATATTACCGTCACTGAGACTTAAAACCTCATCCAACAACCGCTTTTCCAAATCTATCATCTGCCGCCGATAGGAAATATTCTGGCGGAACAGCTTGTCGTCCGACGGGGAGATTGAATCCCCGGCTGAGGCTGCCTGGCTTGAACGTCGGCCGCTTTCGACCAAGGCTGTTTTGATATCATCGATACCTATAACATCCCGCGATACGAGACGGGCCGCTTTAGTTGCGGTATCGTTTAATTGACGAAGATTGCCCGGCCAGTCCAACGATTTGAGGTGATCGATAGCTTCCGCGTCGAAATGTTTGCGGATTAAACCGGCCTGATCGAGAAAATGACGCGCCAGTAGTGGTATGTCGTCAGTATATGTTCTCAATGGTGGCATGTTTACCGGGATAACATTGAGTCGGAAATACAGATCCTCGCGAAAACGGCCGGCCTTAACCTCCGGTTCGAGATCAATTGTCGAGGCCGCCAGTATGCGAACATCAGTCTTGATCTCATCGGATGAACCCAGACGGGTTACCGCCCCCGATTCGATCGCGCGTAGAAGCCTGGCCTGATAATCGCCGGTTAGCATGCCAACCTCATCGAGGAATAGAGTGCCGCCGTCGGCTAATTCGAATTGACCCTTACTGACAGCACTTGCTCCAACAAAGGCATCTTTATCGTGGCCGAACAGATTGCTTCCCAACCGAAGCTTACCGGCGAAATCATCGGCTGCTGGCGCGGCGCAATTAACCACGCAAAACGGTCCGGCGGCACGACTGGAACTGTAATGGACAAACTTCGCCGCCCACTCCTTACCCGAACCTGACTCACCGATAAACAAAGCCCGTGATGCCGACATCGCGATGCGTTTCAGTTTTTCCCTGAACTGGTCGATCGTCGTAGAATGCCCGATGAATCTGTATAGCTCCGAGAGCGAATTGCGTAACCGGGACAAATCTTGCTCAAGACGGTAGCGGTTGATAGCGTTGCCGGCGATATGAAGAACGATATCATCATTAAGCGGCTTCTCGACAATGCTATCGGCGCCGTTATGAGCCGCTTCAATTGCCAACCCGATTTTACTCGGCTCAGTAATTACTACAATCGGCGCGGATACTTTCAAGCCCTTTATCCGCTTAATAAGCTCCAGGCTGTTCATATCCGGTATTGATAAATCGAGAAAGATTAGGCCGAAGACATCATTTAGCGCCAACTCGAGGCCTTTACGTCCGGTGTAAACCCCAAATGGATTATAACCTTTATTTTTGAACAGTGCCGACATCGATTCGACGATTTGTCGGTCATCATCGATAATCAGTATTTCGATTTTACCGGCCATGTATTAATGGTATGTAAAAAATACTCACCTGTCAATAGCAATAAGCGTAAAAATGGCATGAATGCCCTATATAATACGTGTTAAAATGGCGATTATGTGTAGTTGTATACTGTTTAACTTGTTGTGTTTGAATAAATAAACATAGGTGCGACACTTTTGTTGCAGTATTTTCTAATTTCATCTTTTTATTGACTATTTTGATGAACATGCTTAACCTTATCAGATGAAATTCCTTTGTGATGATAATCTTGGTAAATTAGCGAAGTATCTGCGGATGTTGGGATTAGATACATTTTTCCGAATCGATATAAGTGACGCTAAACTCCTGGGGATTATGCTGAAGCAAAACCGAATCGTGTTGACTCGTGACAATCAACTCATCAAACGGATTGAACCGGAACGTTACTTATTGATCGAAAGTGATTCGCCCGAGGAGCAATTGAAAGCGGTTGTCAAGCGGTTCGATCTCGATGTAAGTTTAAACATAGACGATCTGGATCGATCACGAATGTTGTTTTCGCGATGCCTTGAATGCAACGACGTATGCGATGATGTAGACAAAGATGAAATAATCGATGAGGTGTTTCCGTATATAATCAAAACCCAGGACAGTTTCAAGCGCTGCCCGTCATGCCGCAGGATATTCTGGCAAGGCAGCCATTACAAGGACATGGTTAAGAAGCTGGCGGATGTGGTCAACGAAATACGCAACCGCTAGATAATTAATGAAAGCAAAAAAAACTTAAACAATAAACGGGAGTAAAACAATGCGAAAGACAGTCAAAATTTTCCTGATACTCACATTTGCCGTATCCGCTTTGATAATTACGGCCTGCGATGAGACGACCGAAAACAAACCGGCCCAGGAAGTAAAGCAGAAAACCGCGCCGACGACCGAAACTCAAACCCAGACCCAACCCCAAAAAACACTTCCACCGCCGAAATTTCAACAGGCCCAGATGAGGGACGCGTTTTCGGGCAAGCTGATCGATAAAAATGTCTATACCGATTATCAGGGCAAACGTGTTTATTTCTGCTGCACGAAAAGCCTGGAGACATTCCGGGCCGATCCCAATAAATACCTGGACGAATTCGACAGGCAGGGCGTAATCTTAGCCGATGCTCCAAAGCGGAAGTAGGAGGAATTTTCGTTAATTTAATCTGAAAAAGCCGCTCTATAGTTCAGCAGTTAATGGCGGGACTAGATTGTCGAGACTGATTACCCCCGATCAAGGCGTCTTGGTCGAAACAGGCTTATCTTTAGCGCGAGCGAATTGAACCATTTTTTTATCGCTTTCTTTGATATGCTTAACCACCCATTCCAGTATCAAATTGAGTGTTTCCACCGCGATTGAATGGTCCGGGCCCATTTTCAGCACCCTTTTAACCAGACTGTCAACCTCCGCTTTAAATTCCTCGTGCTGAATCTTATGCTCTTTATGCCCGGGATAGCCTATTTCCTGCTGAAAGCGCTCTTCGTCGGTAAAATGTTCAACCACATATTTCCCCAAAAAGAGCAAAGCGGGGATTACCTCATTTTTGCTTTCACCCTCACGCGCGGCCCGCCAGAAATAATCGAGTCTCTTAATCAACTCTTTATGCTGATTATCGATTTCCTCGTGCCCGGTCAGTAAATCGTCGGTGAATTTTACCTGCATAATATCTCCCAAATTATATGTCTCAAAATGCGCTTGCGCCCATTTATATTAATTTTTCGGAATATTTTGATGCTAATTTAGGGTTCTTGCCATTTATTTCAAACTAATGGCAAATGAAACAATTTCTCTACTCAAGGAATGGGGCATATTGAATTATTATCAGGCTAAAATCGATGATTATAGCGTCGTTAGAGGCGGGCTGTTTCCGAAATAGCGAAATCGATTGCCGACGATTATAGCGTACTAACCGGCGTCGGTTTGCTTGTGGAGCGGATATACGCTACCAATATTTTATCGCTATATTTGATATGCTTAACCACCCATTCCAACATCAGGTTAAGTGTTTCCACTGCGATTGAATGATCCGCGCCTAATTCCTGCAGCCGATTAACCAGACTATCGATTTGCGTCTCGAATTCTCTGTGTTGAAGTTTATGCTTTTCGTAGTCAGGATAGTCGATCTCTTTTTGAATAGCCTCTTCATCGGCAAAATGGGTTTTCACATATTCCCATAAAAAGGTTACGGCCCGGGTCACTTCTTCCCGGCTTTTGCCCTCACGCGCCGCCCGCCAGAAATTATCGAGCCTGGCAAACCACTCTTTATGCTGATTATCGATCTGCTCATGCCCTGTCAGTAAATCATCGGTGAATTTTACCCGCATTGTACCCTCCTGATTCCATGTCACGAAACACTCAGTGTGTTTATATTAATTTTTCGGAATATATTGATTGTAATTTAGGATTCTGGCTATTTGGTTGATATAAGTTGATTGATGAAACAATTGTAGGTGGGTGTTGATTGTTGTGTTAATGTTGGCTTCGATACCACCAATATCTGGAAAAGTTATTTGGGGATTTTGGGAGTAACCCAATCCCGCTTGAGGCGGGAATGGGGCACCCGCGCATTGTTTGCTCCTTATTTAAAGGTTCGACTTTAATATATTTTCTATAGAAATACCATCTCTAAATTCCATTGCGCTTACTTCATAGTTTGGAATCATTTGTGGTATTGGTATCAAATCTACTAGCTGTGATGTATAAGAATATGGATTATGCCATAATTTTAGATACTTGTTTACAAAATTAAATGATGTAATATTAGCTCCAATTAATACGGCATTTATCCTAGAATTAATTGGTGATTGTCTATGAAAAAATGCGCCCTTATTATCTCGAGAAAGTGAAGTGTCTTCAACTTTATGATCCTTCATATGGAAATTAACTTGATGTTTTCCAAATAATGCAGATGAAACATCATCATCATCTGCATTAATAATTTTATCATCTATGCAATTTACCGCAATAATCAAGGGATGATTTAATAAGTTATATTTCTTGGCTTTTTTTCTAATACTCTTATTAATCTCATCTTCGGTTATAATACGATATGCGCCCCCTGAAATCATGGCAACATTTCTAAAATTGTTATCTTTTTTTTGCGCCTCAGTTTTTGGCACAAAAATAATTTCTAGTTTGAAACTATTGCTATTAAAACATATGTTTGGCAGTAAATTAAAGTTTTCGCTTTTATAGAATTCATAATATTTATCTATACTACACCTATTAAGCTTATGCATAATAGGTTTTTCAATATCTTTAAGCTTTATATATGATTCTAAATAGCCACTATAATGTACTTGAAACCAGAAATTTGGTGATTTTATCTTGTTCAATTTATCAAACAAATCATCGATGATTTTTTGTTTTTTAAAATCATCTTTGGAAGGAGTGCTAATAGTAGCTTCAATGTAGAACAATAATTTTCCATTTTTAAAAACACTGAAATCAGGTCTCGTTTCCATTCCCTCTATCTCGGGGTGTGTTTTAAGCTTATAACCAGCTTTTGAGAAAAGAGCGTGGATGAATATCTCAAAAAAAGCAGAATGATGAACATGATCATCTTTGGATCTAAAAGACTGAAAAATTCTTAATTTATCATCGCCGTTCGGGTAGTTGTCAAAAAATTCTTGAATAGCTTTTCTAATTCTAACTATTTCTTCCCTGGCCGATAAGTTTAAATAACTATAGATACCGTCCGAGTATTTGGCGGGTTTAAACTCTCTTCTTTCAATAGAATCAAATAGTTCCATGTTTATAAGCGTTATAGTTTCTTATATGGAAATTTTAATAATTACATATACTCCCGAGTATCAAAAATTAATCCCGTTCCCACACAACATACAAACATAGACAAAAAGAGTCAAGAACATTTCCATTTGCATAATAGCCCTCAATTGTCTATTATTACCCCTAAGACAGACGGGAACCCCCGGCCCCTATGCGGGGTTACTTTGTCTATGATTGACTTGTAGAGATAATGTATTTTTAAATGATGGAATAGGTGCAAAATGGAAGTCGAAAAAGCTATTAAAACAGCGATCGATTACGAGACCAGGGTAAGGGATGTTTACGCCTCGGCGGTGGCCAATACCCAAAACGAGACCGCCCGTCGCGTGTTCGAGAGGCTGGCCAACGAGGAGCAGGGACATATCGATTATCTCGAAAGCCGCCTGGTCGAGTGGCGTAAAACCGGCGCGCTTAAGCCGAAAGAACTGGCGACAGCAATCCCAACCAAGGGCGCCATCGAGGAGGGCGTGAAGAAGCTCGAAAGCAAGATGAAAGAGCCGGATAAGTTCGGCGAAGTCCAGATGTTGACCAAGGCGCTGGATGTCGAGATCGAGACGAGCAATTTTTACGGCGAGATGGTCAGTCAGTTGGCCGACGAACCGCAAAAGATGTTCGAGCGTTTTCTCGAAATCGAGGCGGGCCATCTGGCTATCGTGCAGGCCGAACTCGATTCGCTCACTGGCAGCGGTTTCTGGTTCGATTTCGCCGAATTCAGTCTCGAATAGAAAGGCTAGTTATTTAGCGATTTTTGCTCAATCGTTGAGCCCGATTCTCTTGGCTTATATGATGTGGTTGCGCGATCGAGGATTCGCGTTTTTTACGGATCGATACTTATTTAAAGCGAGGAGTATATTATGGATGAAAACAAACGGATACTCGATGGCTTGATGAAGGCTATGCAGGCGGAAGTGGACGGACATAATTTCTACAAGATGGCCGCCAATAGCGCCGACGATGAGAAGGGCAAGGAAGTATTCATGGCTTTAGCCCAGGATGAGGTCGAACACTATATGTTTCTCAAAGCCCAGTATGATTCATATCTGAAAAACGGTAAAGCCGATATGACGGCCGTTTTAGGAAATCCATCCGCGGACGCGGAGGGTTCGATATTTTCCGATAGCTTCAGATCAAGAATCAAAGAGGCGCACCTGGAGATGACTGCCTTATCGATCGGGGTACAGCTCGAGGAATCGGCGATCAAGTTTTACAGAGCCGAGGCAGAAGCCGTATCCGATCCGGCGGTCAAGGAATTTTATAACGAACTCGCTGCCTGGGAGGAAAACCATCACAGACGCTTGCTTAAACAACAACAAGAGCTAACCGAAGATTACTGGCACGCGGGCGGATTCTATCCGTTTTAATATCTCACCCCGGCTGAATTCTTCAAGCTAATAGTCGGCGACGCCTAGTTATCGTGGTAGTCGTTAATAAGATTACAGTAATAAAAAAGGTAACGGATAAACAATGAATCAAGACAATCAAGTGTCCACGGGGATGCGTTCCCGGAAGGAGTTCGTTACTAAAATTCTGCAAAGGCGGGATTTTGACGAGCTAAGGAACTGGGCTAATCAGATTCGCAATCCGCTGAGAATCATGAATTCACTGCTATTCGACAGCGATCCCCTGACAATACAGCGCGCCCTGGAGGGGCTGGGCGTGGCGGCGGCAGAGGTCGCCGACAGTAAACTGAAAAATCTACGCAAACTTGTCCGGCATTTTTTCTGGACGATGAATGATGAATCGGGCAATATCGGTTGGTACGCGCCGGAGGCTATCGGCGAAATACTTCGCAGCGTCCCGAAACTGATAGTCGAGTACGGCCATATGCTGCCGGCTTTTCTAATCGAGGAGCCATTCGAAAAAGGAACCAGAATAGCGATCGGCCGAGTGGCCGAGATCGATAAATCATGTTTCAACCAGGCTGCCATCAAAAAGCTAATCCAAACGCTGGATGATCCAGATCCGTATATACGAGGCACGTCAATTGTAGCTCTTAAATCCTTGGGCGCGGCTGAGGCATCCGGGCAGATAAAGGAGCTGGTAGATGATGCCGAGCAAATTGAATTATATGATTTTGTTTCAGGTGAGATAAGGAATTATTCGGTGGGTGAGCTGGCGGATAGTTTTTAAAGGCTACCTGTTTAGTCAATTATTGTATTACGAACAGGATTCCATCTATTAAACTTAACGACGATTGAGTTGATCTCATATATAAAACTTTTGTAAAGCAGCTTCTATGTAGTTAAGCAGTGTTTGAAATATCTATACATTTGTCTTACTACCTACTTAACTAAATTTAATTAATGCCGATAAAATATCCTACAAAGGATGTTTCTAATGAGGGTATTAGCTGAAAGAAATCATGATATAAAGATTCCGACTATACCACAGATCCTTGTGGAGGTCTTACGGGTAGTAAGAGATGAAAGTTCATCCTTTAATGATTTAGTGACCATTATTAAACGTGACCCGCCACTGTCTGCCAGTATATTGAGTTTAGCTAATTCAGTCTATTATGGCGGTAAAAACTTCGGTGATCCTTCTTCTGCTTGCGATTGGATTGGCCGGGATGCTGTCGCAGCGAGAGCACTTTCCTCTGTGATTTTTGCTACATCCAGCAAATGGAGGGTGACTATTGATAAGTCTAAATTCTGGAGACATTCCATAGAAGTTGCAATTTGTGCTAGATCTATAGCCAAAAAAATAAACCATAAATATCCGGAGGAATTATATACTTGTGGTCTATTGCACGATATTGGCATTTTATACTTAAATATGTATGATAAAGATGAATACTCTCGTCAGCTAAAGAAAAAGATAGTATCACAAAGAATCAATAAACTCGAGGATGAATGTTTGTGTGCTAACCACGCAAAAGTAGGACAAGATTTACTTAGAGAGTGGGGATTGCCAAAGAGAATCTGTAAGGCTATTGGGCAGCACCATAATATTTGCTATAACAAATATATGAGTATTGAGTCGTGTATTATTGCTCTGGCGAATATTGTTTCAACTAATCGCATAATAGAGGTTCAAAATTGTTGTGCCGCCGATTTAAAAGAAATGGAAATGCTGCAAAATTCGCTTAAGTTGGATTCGAATTCCTTAAAAGAAATACAACTAAAACTACCAGGTCAAGTTAATACCGAAGCATCATTTCTTGAATTAAATATTGGCTCAGAAAAGGAATTACTTTTACAGGCAAATCGCAGACTACTTGAGATATTAATGGCAAAAACCGGGCGATATCAAAGCCTTGCCAACAGAATCGATAAACTTAAAGAGGAATTCCAAAAGAATAATCCAAATGTTGTTATAATTCATGCAGATGTTGATCGCCGTCCAATTGATAATATTATATCAAAGTGTCAGGATGCCCAAAAGAAACTTAATGATAATACTAATGTCGATGAAATCATGGCTATTAATCAGATGCTTTTTGATTTAGTTGATTATGTTGATGAGCAGCGCACTATATTACACAATGAATTTCCCGAAAAGGAATCAGGTGAAGGAAATAAATCGTTTGGGTGCCAGGTTTGGTTTGGGACCAATCGTAAACCTAAAGATATTGATGATATTAATAAAGGTTTTTCAAATGAGCGTGACGATTTAATTCACTTTGGAAAGTGTATGGTTTATATACCAAAGAGTCATAAAATTGGAGCTCTTGAAACTACGTCTATATTGAAAATTTCAAGCTTAATCCAGAATTGTATTACATTGGAGGAAATTAAACAATTAAAAGAAGAAACTTTTTGGAAATCTATAAATAATGAGCTAAGAAAATATAAGATTGACGATCAAACAGCGCTTATATTTTTACATGGTTTTAATACAAGTTTCAAGAATGCCGCCTTAAGAGCCGCACAACTTCATTATGATTTGAAGATCCCCGGAATTACCGCGTTTTTTAGCTGGCCTTCCCAAGATAGTTTTCTAAAGTATCCGGTTGACGAGGCTTCAATTGGAGCTTCTGAAAAATACATTGAGGATTTCCTAATCAAATTTGCATCGTTTTGCGAAGCAAAAAAAGTACATATTATTGCTCATAGTATGGGTAATCGCGCGTTGTTGCGGTCTATAAGAAACGTCACAAAAAGAGTTAATCAGAAATCAAATATTCCATTTTCGCAAATCATTCTCGCCGCACCTGATATTGACACAGAAACTTTTAAAGCACTCGCGGGGGCATATAGAAAGGCCGCAAAAAGAACGACTTTATACGTCTCATCCAGGGACTGGCCATTATTTTTATCAAAAGAGTTGCATGGCCATTCTCGGGTTGGTAAGACACCTCCGGTTGTAATTGTTGAATGGATAGACACTATTGAGGCCTCAGAAGTAAATCAATCCTTTACCGGTCATGGATATTTTTCGGAAAAAAAGGATTTATTACATGATATAAAATCCTTATTTCAATATAATTTGCCTCCCGACGAACGCATTGGATTAATATCCAAGGAAGCCCAAGATGGTATATATTGGAAGATGCAATAAATTAGTTTTATTTTATTGGCTCGCTCGATTAGTTTATAACTCATAAGAAAAATAATAAATATACTTCACCAAGTTGATGGTATCTCCACGTATTAATAAACAAATCCCGGAGAGCTATTCAATAATGAAACCCACCGGGATTTATTTGCACTCTAGAGATTACTTTAATACAGCTTATATGTTATCCCCATCGCCAATGTCTGTTTGAACCGGCCGCGGACGTCGATCTCTTTATCGTACAGAAGTTGCGTGTACAGGGAAACCGTGACGTACTTGGCCACCGATGCCGACACACGGTTCTCCCAGTTCACATCGACTGCTTTCCAGTTATCCTCGGGATCATCATCCGATTTAGAAAAGAAGAACGCCTTATACAGTGTGAGTTTGGAGGTAAAATTTAAGGTTTCCGACATGGTTAATTTCAGGTCAGTAACGGATTCCAGGCCACCGTCGTTAGTGATTTCCGAATCCGTGTCCCCATCCTGGCCTTCTACCCATTTTACCATATTCTGACGGATAGCTAAACCCAGTCGACTGAGAAGCTCGTTTTTCTCGGTTTTATAAAACTGCCTTGAAGCACCGGCGGATTCCGTGAATCTCATTGGATTTAGATATAGGTTCTTATTGGCGATGGTGTCCGAGGCGTCCACGAACTGTGATTCGATTCTAAGGGCAACGTAAGGATCAACTACCCAGCCCATTGTGAACTTGCCGACGTTTTCGATATCGATCAAGTCGGTGGATTTTTGCGGACTTGCCCAATCTTTTGTATCTTTATCCTGAATATGGGTTTGGCCGAATGACAACTTGCTCGTGTTTTTGAAATTGAATTTCGGCGACATCTGTTTCTCGAAAACACCGTTGGCGTTCCAGACCCAGCTTATGTTGCCGGCCTCGCCGCCTGTCCAGCTATCCGAATAAGCGTTTTGAGTGAGAGTGAAATCGGTGTCGAGCGACTTCTTCCATGGCTCGGCGTTTAAGCCGGATACCGATACTATCAATATAATCGCGCTTAAAGGAATACTCGTTTTTCTCATCATTACTCCTTTCATATTTAACTCGTCGCCACCTGATGAACATGCACATCGGTTTGCGGGAACGGAATTGATATGCCCTTTTCGTCGAATGTCATCTTGACTTTTTCGGTGATATCGAAATAAACGGTCCAATAATCGCCGGTGTTTACCCATGGCCGGGCCACGAAATTAACCGAGCTGTCGGCTAATTCGGAAACGGCAATTGTCGGCGCCGGATCTTTCAACACCAATTGATGATCGGCGATGATCTTTTCGATAGTTTCCTTTGCCAGCTTGATATCATCATCGTAGCCAATCCCGAATACCATGTCTACGCGACGGGTATCGTTGACGGAATAGTTCGTTATATTATCGCCGGTAACTTTACTGTTAGGTATTATGACCTTTTTATTGTCCGGCGTTTTTAATATGGTGTTAAATATTTGAACCGCTTCTATCGTTCCGCTGGTGCCGCCGGCCTCAACGAAATCGCCGCTTTTAAAAGGTCTGAATATTATCAGCATCACTCCTGAGGCGAAATTAGACAGTGATCCCTGCAGGGCAAAACCGACAGCTAAACCGGCCGCGCCGATTATCGCCACGAATGATGCTGTCTGCACGCCGAGCGTGCCCAACGCTGCGATTATGACAAAAGTCATCAGGGCGACTTTTGTCAGGCTGCCGACGAATTTGGTGAGAGTCTCATCGGCTTTGCTTTTTCTCATCAGACGCTTAACGATACCGGTGAAAATCGCTACCCCGAATCGTCCCAAAATCAGAATTGCTATAGCGCCGATAATCTGGACCCCGTACAACGCCCCCCATTCCATTACTTTAGCGGTTAGATCTTCCATAACCATCTCCTTTTAGTAATTTATTGTTGATTGCTTTTTAAAACTACTCCAAATTATTTGTTACCGCAAGCTTCTTTGATGAACGATGAGTTACCCGGATTCACTCTCCGATAAATCATTACCGTAAATATTATCAATAGTACTATGGTTCCCCATGTTCGGGCCGAATCCGATTAACAGGTTGGTTCTAATAATTATCAACATTGCAATGAATTTACGCGCTTACTAATTTTATCGTATCTTCTCTATTGATTTCAACCACCCATTTCCCCGCTTTTGAAGATATATTTACATCAATCCGCTTGGATTTTCCAGAAAAATGTTGAAAGGCGGGTACTTGGGATATATATGGAAATAGCAACTACTTACGCTTTTTCCGGCGCCTATTAGGCGCTGGGCTCATCCGGCGATGGTGGAGGTACCACCGGGGGAGGAGGAGCCGCCGGTAATTGTTTGGATAATTCCTTAACTTTCTCTTCAATTTTTTCTGTAATCAATTTTTCCGTTTTCTCATCCACCTGAGCCCCTACAATGCTTTTGGCGATACTCGTGATTTTAAGTAAAACATATTCGGAAATTAAGCCTATTGAAAATGAAACTATTACGATAGCAGGGGTTTCAAGGAAATTCATCCAGTGAAGAAGATAATAAGTCGCTATGCCGAGAAAGGCCGCCGAAAACAGGTACATATATTGATCAATAAGCAACCGCCGCCATTCTTTTTCCGCCGTTGATGTTTCACTCGAATCTATACTTGCTTCAATCCCCCCCATTATTTTTTGTATTTGCAATATTTTATCTTTATGCTCCTCATCATGTTCGGCCTGCGCTTTGTCGTACGCGTTTCGTACTTTTTCGGCTTCTTGATGAATTTCCGGAACTCTCCTTGTCATATTTATCGCGCCCCCAAGAATAGATAGGATGATGACATATAGGGGTATTACAATCCCCCCCTTGATTTGCACTGGTTCGAAAATTATATCATCTTTATTTGTTTTAACCGGGTTCGATGAACTGGCAGCTAAAGTATCCGTAATAGTTGAATTTACTTCCGGTTTTATCTTTGATACATAACCACCAATGTTCAATACCCATTGCTTTTCTGCTTTTGTGGTATCATTATCTCGATATGTTTTTGATATAACGATACCAACAGGGCTTTTAGTCATTGTTTCATACTTCTCCGGGTAGATTGTAATCGCGTAAGGAGCAAGCATTGGAATCGCCAGGAACATAAATATAACGCAATATGACAGGATAAACGCCCATTGAATTTTGTAAATCGGATAATAAGATCGACCGGTAAACACCCATAAAAACATAAAGAGAAAATATATCGATGTTAATATAGCTAAAAATCCAATTGTTTCAATTGGCTTGCTGGCAACCTGTCCTTGTGCTTGCTTCACGGCTTCCGCATTTGCCAACTTGTAAATGTATATACCCAGGGTAATGGCAAAGGAAATCAGGAATGTGCAAATTGGAAAATAATGTAATTTCTTGGGAAAAGTCATAAAATCTTTATGCAGTTTTTTTGGAATAATGCCTATAGTCATTGTATTCCCCTTTGATTATAATGTTTGTGTTTTTCATGTTAACCGGTAATCTTATGTCAAATCAAGCAAACCAAATTCCTGTGAAAACATAACTTCATCTAATCCCGAACGTAATGAACTCATATACCAATTCTTATGTGTAAACCAACAGATGCCTAAATATCGTTCTTGTCCGCTTAAAAGTCTATCACCCCGACGCGAAAATGTCAAGATAAATATTCCTTGACACTTCTCCAAAGCGGTTATTGCTTATCCGGCGGCAAGATCAACCTTTCGAATTCAGGTACCCCCCTTAAGCCGGCCAGGTCATCATCTTTGCTCGCTTGTTTGGCCAGTTTCGGATTTAGCCGCAAGGCTTTCTCCAGCGCGGTAATAGCGTTATTCTTATCGCCTGTGGCCAATCTAATTATCGCCAGATCTAAATACACCTCGGCATAGTTCGGCGCCAGACGGGCTGCACGCTCCATCGGCGGCAAGGCTTCGACGAATTTCTTTTTCGTGAATAACGTCCAGGCGTCATTCCAGGCGTAATTCATCTGGGCAATTATCAGGATTCGGCCCAACTCCTTAAACGGCTCGGCGTGATCATCCACCCGGATATCAATCGCCTGATCGGTATAGCCGCCATAACCGGCGCCCTCCTTAACCATCAGCATCGCCGCCGATTGCTTGCCCCGTGAATCGCCGCCATTGGCTTCGCCGGCCAACATCGCGGCATAGAGACGGTCGGCCAGGGTGCCCTGGGTCGCGAGGAAGGCTTTTTCCATCTCGGTTACTACGGCCTCGCCCGCCAATATATTACCCTGTATTGCGTAATTTGGACCGTTTCGGCCGCCGGCCCAGTGATTGCAGCCATCGCCGGTGTAAGTGGATGATTTACCATCCGCGGCAACCATGCCCACCTGACGTTGCCCAGGATTGTCATCGCTTTCGATTAGTTTTTGCATTGCCTCATCCGGCGCCAGTCCGCTTTCCATCAGTTCGAGCCCTCGCCAGCCGAATGTCGTGTTGGCGTACGATTGAGTTGCCACCGCGCCGACTCCGGACTTGGCCCAGGGCACAACCGCGCCGACCGCGAAAAACCGTGATGCCACAGCTACACCCAACTCGCCGGTGGCTGGGTCACGGGCGACTATCGAGAAGGTGGCGATATTGTCCCGATTGACAGGCATTGCCTCATTGCTATTGACGACGACCGGTATAACAAAAAGCAGGGCTAATATCAAAGTTAAAAGTTTGTGGGATATTTTCATTTCACACTCCTTTCTTAATTGGCGATTATATATGATTATTTAAGATTATTTGAATTTTGAGATAATTTCAAGCGGTAATATTGAATCTATTTATGCGTGATTTAACTCGTAGGGGTACGGTATGCTGTTCTGTGTCAATACATTTATCACAGGTTGTCTCATGACATCCGTTACACTTTAGTTTATTGAGACCGGCAGACTTATTTTACAAATACCATCGCTTTGCGATCGCTAAAGCCCGGTGTGACCAACCTGCAATAATACGTGCCGCTCGATAAGCCATTAACTTTGAATGACAAGACATGCCTGCCCGAATCGAAATATCCATCCGCCAGGTTAGCTACCTCACGTCCCAGAATATCATACACCTTGATAGACACGTGTGACCTTTCGGGAATCGCGAAGCTTATCTTGGTCGAGGCGTTGAATGGATTAGGATAATTCTGATGAAGTTCGAAACCAACCGGCGTGTTTGATCCGGGATTACTATCTATATCGGTTTGCTCGGTTTCGATAATCTCAACCTGGCTCAAGTCGGCCGTGCCTAAACCAAGTTGTTCGGCGCGTTCGAGGGTTGGGATGATCCTGCTGGGATCATACGTTTCGTCATATTCATCCATTAGCTGGGAACAGTAGGCGTCGGTAGCCACCATATCGCCGCAGATAACGATCTTGTTCATCGGCCTGATCTCACCGCCGAACACCAGAAGCGGCCCGTTGACCGCCATGAACTCGCGAGCATCCACTATGGTTAGCTCCGGATTGATCAGTCCGGCGATTTCCGAAATCGTGGTCAGAAATTCAAACGACTCATCATCGAAATTGTGAAGGTAGCCACGGGTATCGGCACGATCGGGGCCGGAGACCGAACCTACGTGATTCTTAATCGCGCAGGTGAGAAAGGAGGCGTAGTGACGTTTCAGTGAACAAAGATTGATCAGTATCGGCGTATCGTAGATATCGGTCCAGACCTTGAAATCGGGAATCTCAATCGGCCAGGTGTCGCGGCGGACATCGTAGGTGTCCTCAAACAGAATCAGGTTGGCCCCGGCATCGGTGATCGGAACCTCGATTTCCAGATAGTCGTAAATATCCTGATTATCGTCGCCCCCGGCATCCCCGACATTGATAGTCCCTAACGACACCTGCTGTACTGCCTCTATTGTGCTCACTACTGAACCGGCAGCCGATGTGGTCGGGTAAGGTTCGGTATAGGTGAAGTTGGGCTTGATCAACACATCCTGCTGGTTATCGATAAGCAGATCGAGCCCGCCGATAGCGGCCAGCCCGGCATGAAGCATCCTACCGTAATTATCGCCGGTGACACAGACCAGTTTCGGGCGGCCATCCGGCATGACATACGGATTGGGCACCCGGACTCTCGGATCGAGCGTGTTTGAATCAGCCCGGATATACTTAGCCAGCGGCCCGATAGCCAAAAGCGAGCCTGCGCCCTTGAGCAGGCTTTTGATGAAGCTCCGTCTGGTTTTTAGCAGCTTATACATAGTTATCTCCGAAGCCCGGTTGATAGCGAATTAGTTTCATTACTGGTTTATTATAGTATGATTTGCGGGAAAGGCAAGTAGTATTCGAGTTCCCTAATTCTATTTGGGGACGAGGGGAGAAGTCACCTGGCCTTCCGAATAATCGCAAAGAGGTTTTATTTGCATAAAATTGCAGGAATTGATATATTTAGATAATCTTTTATTCATTATCAAGTTGACAGAGATATTCAGACAAGGATCGTATTCAAAATGGCAAAGGTTTTGCTTTTATTTCCCCCTCAGAACGAAAAGGTATTAGCGCCGACTAATTTCGAACCTTTGCCTTTGGAAATACTAGCCGCTACCGTCCCAAGACATTCTGTTAAAATAATAGATTTACGGTTTGATTCTCTGTCATACTTAAAACAAGTTCTGTTATCATTCTCGCCCGATATAGTAGGTATCACAGTAAACAATACTATAGATGTCAACGCGGCCTTGAAAGTATTAAGATTCGTAAAAGAAATTCTACCGGGAGCGAAAAACATAGTGGGCGGCAATCACCCCACATTAGCGCCATACGATTTTTACAGTAAAGACACTGATGCTATTTTCATCGGCTGGGCTGAAAAAACTTTTCCTCTATATATTAATTCAATTGACCACAACGAGCTCCCCGATTCTGTTTCCGGAGTCATTTACTTAAACGATGGAATTCCGGTCAATTCCCCCAAGCCCGCGCACGACATTGAGGCTGATGATGTCCCGCTGCCGGACAGACAATTGACGGCGGCATATACCGGATATTATAAAGACGAATTAGGTCGGCCCACCACGCTGGTAAATACCTCCCGGGGGTGTCCTTATCGATGTGTATTCTGCGCGTGTTGGAAAGCCGCTCGGGGAAAATATTTTGTACGAAACGCGAAAGACGTTTTTGAGGAAGTAAAAAGCCTTCCCACTAATACTCATCGCGTACTTTTCGCTGATGACAATACTTTTTCTGATATTAAGCGAGCGAAAGCATTAGCCTGTTTATTACAGGATTGGGGCGTAAAAAAAGAATATTCAGGTTATTGCAGGGCCGACACGATTGTGAATAATCCTGAGTTATTTCGCATGTGGAAGAAAATCGGCCTGGCAAACTTAACGATTGGTATTGAAGCCACCAATGACAGGTCGTTGACTGAATTGAATAAGTCAATTTCATCTGATATTAACCAGGAAGCAATTCGTATTCTTAATGATTTCAAAATTAGTTTTTCCACATATTTTTTAATAGACCCCGGCTTCGAGGAAAAAGACTTTAAGGCAATAGGCGGATATATAGAACATCATAACATCATCAGACCTCGATTTGTAATAACCACGCCGCTACCAGGCACGTCATTATATCAAAAGCGTAAAGCAGAAATTATGATGGATTATGATTATTTCGATTTCATGCACTGGGTGACACCAACCAGGCTAAAAGAGAAGGATTTCTTTAATTATTTCACTAAATTGTATTACGATGCTTTCTCCTTAAGACGGTATCTAAAACTACTTTTAACTGGTTTACTTTCCAAATTAATAACTAATAAATCGCCCGGGACACAAATTCATCATCTGCCGCTAATAGAAGTTGTGCTATCGCGGGTAATGGCCCACCCCTTAAAACGGAAGCTGTATAAACAGTATTTCAAATCGAGATCTAAATCGCAAAATTATAGAATTCCGGTAAGCTCCGACTAACCCCCCCAACTTTCCCCTTGCACTGCCCTTTTGTGCAGTGTATCTTTAGAACATGGAACTATTCGAGCAAGAGGGTTCATCATCACAGAAACCGAAAGCGCCGCTGGCGGATCGCCTGAGGCCGGAAAGCCTCGAGGAGTTCGTCGGCCAGACACATATACTGGCGCCGGCCAAGCCCTTATATGAGTCGATCAAGGCCGACCGGGTCGGCTCGATAATTCTGTGGGGGCCGCCTGGTTCGGGCAAGACCACCCTGGCCCGCCTGATCGCCGCCTACTCCAAGGCCGAGTTCGAGCCGTTTTCGGCGGTGACCGCCGGGATCAAGGAGATCAAGGCGGTAATCGGCCATGCCGACCGGCGGCTGGTTATCCAGGGCCGCAAGACAATCCTTTTCGTCGATGAGATCCATCGGTTCAACAAGGCCCAGCAGGACGCGTTCCTGCCGCACGTCGAGGCCGGCACAATCGAGCTGATTGGCGCGACTACCGAGAATCCGTCATTTGAGGTGATATCGGCGTTGCTGTCACGCTGCCGGGTCTATACACTTAACGCTCTCTCGCTGGAGAATATCAGTGCGATAGTCGAACGGGCAATCACCGACAAAGAGCGCGGGCTTGGCGAGATGAATATCACATTCGATAACAATGTGCTGGAGCATTTCAGCGCTTTAGCCGATGGCGACGCGCGGGTGGCGTTAAACCGTCTGGAGTTCGCCGTCGAACATGTCGAGCCGGATAAATCGGGCAAGCGGATGCTGACAATCGAACTGATTAATGAGGCGATCCAGAAGAAGTCGCTTCTGTATGATAAGCACGGCGATCAGCATTTCAACCTGATCTCGGCTCTGCACAAGTCGCTTCGGGCCTCCGATGTCGACGCCTCGCTGTACTGGCTCTACCGGATGCTTACAGCGGGCGAGGACGCTTTATATATCGTTCGGCGGATGATCCGGTTCGCTATCGAGGATATCGGCCTGGCCGATCCGAGGGCGCTCCAGATCGCTTTAGCCGCCAAAGAGACATACCATTTCCTCGGCTCACCTGAGGGCGATCTTGCCCTGGGACAGGCGGCGATCTACATGGCGCTGGCCCCGAAATCCAATTCAATCTATATGGCTGAAAAAGCCGCGAAAAAGGCAATCGAGGACAACCCCGATTTCCCCGCGCCACTGCAGATCCGAAACGCCCCGACCGGCCTGATGAAGGAACTCGATTACGGCAAAGGCTACAAGTACGCGCATGATTACAGTGACGCTTTCGCCTACATGGAATGCCTGCCCGATGAAATGACCGGCCAGCGGTTCTACCATCCCACCGACCGGGGCCTGGAGGTCAAGCTCAAGGAGAAGCTCGACTGGTGGCTGAAGAAGATGGCCCAGGAGCGGGGGAAGAAGCCTGATTAACTGATATTTAATCTTTCTTATACTTACGTTAAAGGTTTGCAAAGATGCAAACAGATTGCCGCGTCATCCCGCTTGGGGCTGAATTCCTTGCAATGACGTTTTATTAAAAGAAGGCTGTCATTGCGAGGAGCGAAGCGACGTGGCAATCCGTTAAAAATCGGCAGAATGATAAAATGAATCAAAATTATTACGTATATATTATTACAAATAAAAACAATACCGTTCTCTATACCGGTATAACAAGAAATCTTGTAAAACGCGTTTATAAACATAAAAACAAACTTACCAAAGGATTTTCGAAAAGATATAATCTCGATAAATTAGTTTACTATGAGATATTCGATGATCCTTATAACGCGATATCCAGAGAAAAACAGATCAAAGCCGGCTCACGAAAGAAGAAAATCGAGCTTATAGATAAATTCAATCCTGATTGGCTGGATTTATATAAAAGATTATAGAATAAAGTTTCTCCTGGAATCGATACGGATTGCCGCGTCATCCCGCTTGGGGCGGGATTCCTCGCAATGACAGGGCTTTATTAATTATCAATTAGATAGCTATATCGGATTAATTATTTATCCACAGGGGGATCTTCTGGTAAACCACTCTTTGCAGGGCTTGTGTCTTGGTTCTATATCCAGTACTTTCCCACAATATTCATGCGCCTTTTCACACTCATCAAGTGCCTTGTATGCCATGGCAATTATCCATAAGGCATCGATATTTTTGTGTTGAGGATTGAACTCAATATATGGTTCGAGCAAATCTATTGTTTTTTTGAATTCATTAATCGTTAAATAACTCCAGCCAAGGCTTATAGTTAAAGTTTTTCTCTTCTTATTGATTGTTTCGTCACTGCTATCGGCAAGCACAATCTCCAAATGCGGAATAGCCTTTTCGTCCTGGTGAGTAAAATTATATAACATACCAAGAAGACAGTGGGATTTATAATCATTAGCGTTTGATTTAACCAAGCTAGAATATGCGTCAATTGCTTTTTGATACTTTTCCATTTTTATCAGAGTATTAGCGTAATTTTGCTTTGCCTGAAGGTTTTCGCCACCCATTTTGAAATATTTTTCATGATATTTAAGCGCCGCTTCAAAATCACGGCACCTATAACTCGCTAATGCCGCGTACTCCCAATGCTCGATCCTTGAGGGATTACTTGCCACAGCCTTTTTTATCATTTTATAGGCTTTGCTTATCGAATTGGTGTCAGGGGAATTGGTATCCAGGAGGAATTTGGCTTGCTCAAACCAGTAGTTGGGATGCGCTTGGTTCTCATCAGCGTAAACCAACGCCGTATTTTGCAGTAAGCAGAATATAATGAGTAATTTTAAGACTTTCTTATTGATCACTAATACGCTCCTTAAAGCCTATTCTAATAATAGTACGCCGGGAAAGCAATTATATTCCCTTAAAGCTATATTTCTTTTATTCCCCTTGTGGAAACCGTTGAAAACTTGTTAATTCAATGTTGTTGCTTTTGATTGTTTTATATGATAATATTCATATACCCAAAAGGGAGAAAACTATGCCGTCCAACCTGAAAAATAAAAAAGTCCTGATCGGTATCTCCGGCGGGATTGCCGCGTTTAAAATCTGCGAATTGTTGCGGATGCTGGTCAAAGCCGGCGCTTCTGTGCGGGTCGTGATGACTGAGTCCGCCTCGAAATTCGTTACTCCGCTTACCTTTTCGGCATTGGGCGCCGAATCGGTGTCGACCTCCATGTGGGACCCCGGCCGAGACAGCCTCGAACATGTAAGCTGGGCGGATTGGGCCGATCTGTTCGTGATTGCTCCGGCTACTGCTAATATTATCGCCAAGATGGCCGCCGGTATCGCCGATGAGGTGCTGTCGACGCAGCTTCTGGCCTACGATGGCCCGAAATTGGTCGCCCCGGCCATGAACGTGAAGATGTGGAACAATTTCGCCACCAAGCGCAATATCAAAACATTAAAAGAGCAGGGCATCGAACTTGTTGGCCCTACCAAAGGCCACCTCGCCAGCTTAATCGAAGCTGAGGGGCGCATGGCCGAGCCAACCGAGGTATATAAAAGTATCGAGAAAATCCTTCAGTCTAAAGCCGATCTGGAGAAATACCGAATCCTGGTGACCGCCGGACCGACAGTCGAGCCGTTTGATCCTGTACGCTTTATCTCGAACAGGTCATCGGGTAAAATGGGCTATGCTATAGCCGAGATCGCCAAAGACCGTGGCGCCAGAGTGATCCTGGTTTCCGGGCCGGTTGCGATTACGCCGCCATCGGGCGTCGAGTTGGTCAATATCGAGACCGCCGATCAGATGCTGAAAGCTATCGAGGCCAAATACAAATATATCGATGTCGTGATCATGACCGCGGCCGTGGCCGATTATAAGCCGAAAATCTATAGTCGTCAGAAGATAAAGAAAACCAAATCTGACCAGAATATGCTGATGACTAAAAATCCCGATATCATTAGCACCCTGGCCAAACGTCGCGGCAGGAAGATACTGGTTGGTTTCGCGCTTGAAACCCAGAACCTGAAAGCCGCCGCGCAGAAAAAGATGCTTGAAAAGAAGCTCGATATGATAGTGGCCAACAACCCGACCCTCAAGGGTGTCGAATTCGGGTCGGATTGCAATAAAGCATCGATATTCGTTAAGGGCAAACGAGCGACTGATCTGCCGACAATGACCAAAAGCGACCTGGCCGGTAAAATCCTGGATGAAGTAATAAAGCTTCTTAAGCGTAAGAAAAAGTGATGCACGAAAACGTTCAAGATATGATCCATCGCTACCTTCAGCAGCGCGCTGAGATGGGCGAGCAGGTAATTTATAAACCATTCGATTCGGAAATACCGATAGTGGAGCCGGATATTATTGCCGGAGACACTGTCGCCATAGATAATTTTGAGTCAGCTGAAAATCTCGATGACCTGTACTCCGCTATCTGCGACTGCCAGAAATGCGCTTTGGGTCAAACACGGACGAGGTTCGTTTTCGGCGTGGGCAATCCGGAGGCCGATATCATGTTCGTGGGCGAGGCTCCCGGCGCCGAGGAGGACCGTCTGGGCGAGCCGTTTGTCGGCCGTGCCGGTAAACTTCTGGATAAGATACTGGCGGCGATGAAACTTTCCCGCGATGATGTTTTTATCGCCAATATCCTCAAATGCCGGCCACCGAACAATCGCGATCCCAAACCCGAAGAGGCCCAGGTTTGCGAGTTGTACCTTCATAAGCAAATTCAATTGATCAAGCCGAAAATAGTCTGCTGTTTGGGGCGAATATCGGCACAACGGCTACTTCAAACCGACATGTCTCTCGGCAAGATGCGCGACAAATGGTTCGATTACCATGGCACCTTACTGACAGCGACTTATCATCCGGCGGCGCTTCTGCGCAATCCCCACTTCAAGCGGCCGACCTGGGAGGATATGCAGAAAATTCTGAAGAAATTAGAGGAGTTGAAATAATAAATGGCTGAAGTAATAGATAAAATACCACCGCAAGCTCTTGAGGCCGAACAGGCCGTATTGGGCGCGATGCTTCTCTCACGAGAAGCAATCGATGCCGCCGCCGAACTGTTGGTCGACCGCTTTTTCTACCGTCCCGCTCACAGGAAAATTTTCAAGGCGATAATCGATCTCTACGACAAGGGCGAACCGGCCGACTTGCTGACTATCTCGCACGAACTGACCAGCCGCGATCAGCTTGAGGATGTCGGTGGACGGGCCTATCTGGCCGGCTTAACGGAGGCCACCCCAAGTGTCGCCAATATCGAACATCACGCTAATATCGTCCTGGAAAAAGCCACGCTCAACAGCCTGATAGAGTCGGCCAACGCTATACTATCGAGAGTCTACGACCAGACACAGAACGTGGATGACCTTCTTGATTCGGCCGAGCAGGAAATATTCTCAATCAAGGAGAGCAAGCTTAAAGGGGCGTTTACTCCGCTGGGCGAGATTCTGCCCGGCACGTTCCAGGCAATCGAGCAGTATTCACAGCGTGAGGGATTCTTAACCGGCGTGCCCAGCGGCTGGGCGCCTCTCGATGAGTTGACTTCCGGCTTCCAGAAATCCGACCTGATCGTTATCGCCTGTCGCCCATCAGTGGGTAAAACATCTTTCAGCCTGAATATTGCCGAGCATCTGGCGGTGGACCAGAAAACGCCAGTCGTCATATTTTCACTGGAGATGTCCAAAGAGCAATTGGCCCAGCGATTACTGTGCAGCCGGGCCCGGATATCCTCTCATCTGATGAGAACCGGCAGGCTGGCCGATGACCAGTGGACCAATCTTTCGATTGCAGTTGGCCCTCTTTCCGAGGCGCCGATTTTTATCGATGATACGCCATCGATGACTGTCCTCGAGATGAGAGCCAAGGCGCGGCGGCTGAAGACTCGCGAAAATATCGGATT
Organism: Candidatus Zixiibacteriota bacterium; assembly: GCA_024231855.1. Taxonomy (GTDB): domain Bacteria; phylum Zixibacteria; class MSB-5A5; order UBA10806; family 4484-95; genus JAAEQD01. The sequence continues at coordinate 171,663 of JAAEQD010000106.1, read as the reverse complement.
GGTTGTAATAGATTACCTTCAACTCGTGCAGGGCCCACGCCACGCGGAAAGCCGTCAGCAGGAAATTTCATTTATATCCAGATCATTGAAGGCTATGGCTCGTGAACTACAGGTACCGGTTATCGCGCTATCCCAGCTTTCCCGTCAGGTGGAGATGCGGGGAAAAGATGCCAAACCTCAGCTTTCTGATTTGAGAGAATCCGGCGCGATCGAGCAGGACGCGGATGTCGTCATATTCATCCATCGCCCCCGGGATGAGGACGGCCATTGGGGCCCCGAAGCTGAAATCCTGCTTTCTAAGCAGCGTAACGGCCCGACCGGTAAGATCGATCTGGCTTTTATTAAAGACTATGCCCGGTTTGAGATGGTGGATATCTATCATGGCTTCCCCGGGCCGGAGTAGGGAACTCAACCATTTAGCCAAAGTCGCCGATTATACTTATATATGAAAAGGATAGCCCCTTGAATATTATCCGAATCTTTGGTTCGAGAGTACTGTTTTTCCTTTCGGAGATCGGCGCGTTTTCTATTCTGGTCGGAAGGATTATTAAGTCGTTACCCCTATTCGTAAAAAACATTCGATTAACCTCCGAGCAGATGTTGATGATGGGCGTTGCCTCATTGCCTTTGGTCGTGTTCACCTCGGTTTTCACCGGGGCGGTATCGGCCGTACAGGCCGCTTATCAGTTTCAGAATTATGTGCCTATGCGATATCTGGGTACGGCTGTGGGTAAGGCCGTAATTATTGAGCTGGGGCCGGTTCTTACCGGCCTGGTAGTCGCCGGTCGAGTAGGCGCCTCGATTGCCGCCGAGCTGGGTACGATGAAAGTTACCGAGCAAATCGATGCCCTGGATACGATGGCTCTCGACCCGGTCCGGTTTCTGGCGGTACCCCGGTTTATAGCGGGATTGCTTATGCTGCCGGTTTTAACTATTTTCGCCAATTTCGTAGCCATAATGGGTGCGCTGCTCGTAGCGCTTATCTTTATTGATATTTCGGCTTATACTTTTCTAAATGGCGTAAAGATGTTTTTCGATTTACGCGATTTGTTTGGCGGGTTGCTCAAATCGGGCATTTTCGGGATGATTATCGCGATTGTCGGCTGCTATCACGGCTTTAAAACAACCGGCGGCGCCGAGGGGGTCGGTTTATCGACAACCAAGGCGGTGGTCTATTCCAGTGTAATGATTTTGATTTCAGATTATATCGTGGCTCATATTTTATTTGGCTAGTGCGTTATGATAGAAATAATCGATGTCTACAAGAGTTTCAATGGTAAGCCGGTTCTAAACGGCGTTAACCTGACTATAAGTAAAGGCGAAACCCTCACCATCATCGGTCGTTCCGGCGAGGGTAAGTCTGTGTTGTTGAAGCACATAATTGGCCTATTGAAACCTGATCGGGGGCGTATATTAATCGATGGCGAAGATATCGGCGATTTCAATACACGTCAAATGGTCGAGCTTCGCAAGAGGTTCGGGATGTTGTTTCAGGGCTCGGCGCTTTTCGATTCGATGACGGTGGATGAAAACGTCGGCCTGGGCCTCCGTGAACATTCTAGTTTCCCCGAGGCTAAAATCAAGGCCATAGTTAAGGAAAGGCTATCTCAGGTGGGCCTGGTTGATGTGGAGCATATCAAGCCGGCTGAACTTTCCGGTGGCATGAAAAAACGTGTAGGATTAGCACGGGCAATCGCTATGGATCCCGAGTATGTTCTTTATGATGAACCGACCACGGGTCTGGATCCGATTATGGCTGATACGATCAACGGTTTGATTGCTCATTTACAGAATACACTTAATATTACCTCAATCGCTGTGACCCATGATATGGTCTCCGCCTATAAAATATCCGACAGGCTGGCGATGCTTTATAATGGTAAGATTATATTCTCGGGTACGCCTGATGAGGTGAAAAATACCACAGATCAGGTCGTGCTTCAGTTCATAAATGGCCGAGCTGAGGGGCCAATTACCGGTATAAACTCTTAAGAAATTGACCGATTGACCGATTACCTATAAAAAAGAGTTTACAATTAGTAAAAAAGGTATTTACAATGGCGTCTGTAGAAACTATAATGCCCCCTACCGAAGATGAAGTATTAATCGGCTCAAGAGGGCGGAGGGATATGTCCTGGTTTAGTTTTTTGTCAAATGATATAGGTATCGATTTAGGCACGGCCAATACATTAGTTTATGTTCGCGGTGCCAGCATTGTTCTCAACGAGCCATCGGTTGTGGCGGTGGAGAGGGATTCCGGTAAAATCCTGGCGGTTGGCATAGCGGCCAAGGAGATGATCGGCAGAACGCCCGACAGCATACAGGCGATTCGGCCCCTGAAGGATGGGGTAATAGCCGATTTTGATATAACCGAGCGGATGCTCTCTGATTTTATCAAACGCGTAGTTAAACATCGTTATCTAATGAAGCCTAAAATCGTTATCTCGGTGCCATCGGGCATTACCGAGGTTGAAAAGCGGGCGGTTCGCGATTCTGCCGAAAACGCCGGCGCTCGTGAAGTTTTCCTGATTCAGGAGCCGATGGCGGCGGCAATCGGTGTCGGCCTGCCGGTCGACCAACCATCGGGTTCGATGATTATCGATATCGGCGGCGGCACATCGGAAATCGCCGTAATTGCCTTAAATGATATTGTCTCCAATACCTCAATCAGGATTGCCGGCGATGAACTCGACGAGGTCATCGTTCAATATTTCAAGAAAAACTATAATCTCTTGATCGGCGAACGTACCGCCGAGCAGGTCAAGATGAAAATCGGCTCGGCTTATCCGCTTGATAAAGAGGAGTCGATGGATATCAAGGGACGTGACTTGATAGCAGGCGTACCCAAGACCATGAAAATCACTTCGTCGCAGGTCCGGGAGGCAATCTCCGAACCGGTGGACTCGATAATCGATGCGGTCCGTCTGGCCCTGGAGCAGACTCCACCGGAACTGGCCTCCGATATTCTCGACCGGGGTATTATCCTAACCGGTGGCGGAGCCATGATTCGCGGCTTGGATAAGCGCCTCCGTCAGGAAACAAACCTGCCGGTAATAGTCGCCGATGACCCGTTAACCTGCGTGGCCGCCGGTACCGGCATGGTGCTTGAGGATATGCAGAAGTATTCCAAAGTGTTACTTAAATCCCGGCGCGATTAAAAATCTCTAAATTAGTCAGATAAATTTGAGTTAGATGAATTATAGACTGTTTCGCGATAAATTGTATAGATTTGACTTGACACTTAAGCGAAATTTTCTATTTTCGTAGTCTGTGCCTTTATGGGGGTGTAGCTCAGTGGTAGAGCATCTGCCTTTTAAGCAGGTGGTCGAAGGTTCGATCCCTTCCACCCTCAGATTGTTTTCAACAACATGCCTAGCTATATCACATATCTGTTTAATTATATAATTCCCTGATTATTGCTGTTTATTAACTTCTTATGTCCGATTAAATCGTAATTAATTGTTTGCATGTTTAGATTAACATTTATTATATTGTATAAGATTCAGATTGTTAAGATGCTAATGCATCATTAGTAGTGGATTTTAGATCTTTCAGTAAATCAACATGGCCATCTTAAGAAAAGTATTGATGATAATAGATGATTTAGCGGGGCTTCGAGCCTGGGGTTTGATTTTATATGGGGCTCTGCCAGCTACATTCTCGCTTCTGGGCGCCAAAGAGGTAAAGATAAATGTGGAAGCACCAAATATAATTTATGCCCTAATCGCTTCCCCGCTGCCGATTATAATCCTATATTTGCTAATAAAAACCAAATGCCGTGCTTGGTATTTATCAAAACGTCATCTTTACTGGAGAAGTCTAATTACCGCCTTTATGATTCTCCTGGCAAGTACAGCAATCTGCCTTTTAGCAGGAGTCATCAAGGGAAACTTTACTTTTAGTGATGTTTTATCGACTAACTACATCTATTTGGCAAAGTCGTTTCTACTTGCAATTGTCAGCCTTGTGCTATCGTCGATCCTGTTCATGGGGATTCTGATCAAGGGCAGCCAATTACCTTTGATACCCGGCAAAAAACTGGTAGATAGTTTATCTGATTTTAAAAAATTCAAAAGGGAATTCGGATCAAGTAGTATTTGGAACGAACATAATCTTAGTGAAACCAGAAAACAGATTCAAGCGATTTCTGATATTTTAGAATGTCTCGAAAATATCATCGTGGAAGCCGGATATTTTATCAGATTATCATTAAACTCGCTTAAGGACGAGCTCGAAATTGTGAGGAAATACTTGAATGACATCAACGGTGATGACGATACAGCATTGAGCTATTATGAAGCTTATTTCAGGGAACATGATATAATGAAAAGCGCTGCTGCAAAAGATCTATATAATAACAATAAAAATGAGATTCAAGCATTTAGGATTCTTAAGATAAAGTATCAAAATGTGTAAACCAGAAGATGAAATCGGCTATGCTATCATAGCTTTAAATCAAAACGAGGCTCGGAAAATTGTTGATTTCCTGGCCCAAGAAGATCAGACATCCGCAAATAATGAGCTGGGCAAAAAGCTGGATTCGATATTAGAATTCAATTATGGTATGGATGCTGAAAAGTGGCAACCTTTCGGCGATGAATACCTGTGTGAAATCTTAAGAGAATTGAATCCGTGCTTTAAGTCCAAATGTGCCACGATTAAAAATATAATAGAGGGTACCGAGTCAGATATCTTACGCCTTCAAAGTTCAAATATCAAACTCATTTTTATTGATGCATTTGCTACTTACAATCCAGCCTATAAAACTCTTGCTACGAAGATTGGCGATCATATCAAAAATTTCACAAACTGCTGCATGATTATACCTGACGAATTCGATTCTTCAACAATTAAAATTCTCGATTCTTATTTGCAGGCTACATGGCGACCTCCATACGATGCGAGCTATTTAGGGAAACATCATGAAATCGTACATTCTCTAAATAGGCTTTATAATTTCATTAATATGGGATTTATTGATCCCCAAGATAAAAAATTAAATTCAAAAACTATTAATAAAGTACTAGATGTGATTAAGAGGGATAACGAAAGACAATCATCAAAAACACCGCCTAGTTTTAGCTAATGAAAGAAAATATGCTAAAAAACTCGCAAAAATCCGGTAAAATTATCACATTTTATTCCTATAAAGGCGGCGTTGGCCGAAGCATGGCACTGGCCAATGTTGCCTGGCTATTGGCTGACCATGATTATCTAATAGGAGATAAATCCCAGCGCCGAATACTTATGGTGGATTGGGATCTTGAGGCTCCCGGCCTGCATAAGTTTTTTGGGCTAAAAGACGAGGAAGTAACATCGGGGGTATTGGATTTATTTGACTATTACAAGGAATTCCTTGGCAAAGATGTCGGTAAAATTGACGATGGCTTTATCAACCTTGATCAATTTACCGTACCTATCCCCAAAAGTTTTATTAACGGCTTACCGATTTCATTTATTCCTGCAGGCCGTCAGGATAGAAAATACGCCTCCAGAGTCAACAATTTCGACTGGCAGGATTTTTATGATAGCTACTTTGGTGATGATTTTATAAACTATTTAAAGGGAAAATTCCGCGAGTATGCAGATGTTGTGTTGATAGACAGCAGAACCGGTATTACCGATATTGGCGGTATCTGCACTATGCAGGTTCCCGATATGGTTGCTTTGCTTTTTACCATTAATGAACAAAATATACTTGGTATTAGGAAAATCGCCAAGGATATCACGTTGAATTCAACAACCCAAACAGACCGTGAAAATCCGCCTGATTTGATGCTGGTTCCATCGCGGATTGATATCACCGAGAAAAATAGAAATGACTTCTGGATGAATAAAGCCGCAAGTCTATTACAAAATTATTTGCCTTATAATTTTTATGATAAGAATCTGAAATATTTAAAGGAAAATTTCATTCAATATCGCCCTTATTATAGTTTTGGCGAGGATCTTGCTGCTAAGGATGAGGACATGATTCTCAAACCGGACTTAGACAATTTAACAAAAAATATTATGCTCAAGTGTGATTTATTGTATCAGGTTGAGGAAGAAAAAGAAAAGTATAGAGGTTTTTTGAAGTATCAAGTTGAGAAAGAAAAAGAGGAGAATTGGGTTTATAAAGGGTTTCAGATTAAGAAGGAAAAAGATAAATATAGGAATCATGTATGGCCTAAGATTTATGAGGAAATATATAGTTATAAAGGATTGTCACCCTTGGATGTAATCGCAAGAATTTTTGGAAAACCAGTTGTAGTTATCGCCACTATAATAATGCTTACAGTTTTATCCATGTTTTCCGCCAGCAAACTAACAAATAAAGAATTATATATACCTTCAATTGGTAGTCAAACTTGGAAGAATGAAACTGCTCTGGAAATGATAGCAAAATTGAATGAATGGTTTATTTTTAAAAACAGACCAAATGAATTAAATAGTCTCGCAAAGATATATTCGAATTATGCGAGAACGCCTAATGAAAAAGCATTAGCCGCAATAGGTGGCGGGGTTGATAGTGTAATTAATACATTTTTAAATTATGCGTTTATAGTTAATAGCCCTGACCCATATAAATTCTCACAAACATGTATGTTAAAATCGATTAACGGGTTTCGCAAATCAGACACCTCGGAAGCGATGTCTTATCTAATTAAGGCCTACGATAACAATGATCAGTATATGGATTCTTTAGATGCGTCTGTTAAATTCACAAAAGTTATAAATTCAATTCGAAGTAAAACATTTTATGAACTTCGTACACCAATAATATTCCTTAATGACAAAGAAACAGAGATGATATTTGAATCAACTGTTTCTTATATCGGTAACCGCGGGATCGTTGTACCTCGAGTGTTGACTAATTATCAAAGGGAATCCCTTAGTGCGGATTTTGATTCCAGTGGAGTTATTGTGTCTCAAATATTAACTAATTATGATAGAGAAACCATTATTGCGGATTTTGATTCCGGTGGTATTACAATATCTCCAGTTTTGGCCAATAGTGACAGAGCAGCTATTATCAATGATTTTATAATAATAGACTCTGCACAAGTTGCTGATTACTCCACCGGCCTAATTTGGTATTCGCGTGGTTCAAATTGCGAGGTTAACTATATTGAAGCTTCAGGTATTATTGAAAGTTTTAATAAAAATATTGCTCATAGATACCAAAAATGGCGCTTGCCAACTTTAATTGAAGCATATTCTTTATTAAAATCCGGGGCGAATCGATGTTCAAGACAAATTGATGATAAGTTTAATAAAAACATCGAAACTATATGGACTTCTGATAAGATTAGAAATGTCGAAGATCTGTCCCTGGGTGTCTGGACGGTGAATTATAAAAAAGGTACAGCCGAGTTCCATATTATTTCCCCAGGACTCACATCGTCGGAAAGGTCTGAATCAGGCTGGGATTTTCAAATAGATCCAATAATGTATAAAGAGAATTATGTGCTAGCGGTCAGAAATATGCCTCTGGATATGGTTATTTCCGGGCCAAAAAAAACCGGCTTTTAAGCTACTTGTATTCTTTAAAACGTTGGCTTTGGGTTTGAACCTTCCCCCCTAAGCCCCCCCTTAAAACCCACCGCTCCAGCTTATGCCTATCGAGGGCAGTAGATGGAACCAGTGCTCTTCCTCGTAATCCATATGGAGGTTCCCCTGGCGGTCGACATAGACATTTTGCAGGTCGTAGTTGTATACGTTGTCGTGGTCGTAGAGATTGATCAGCTCCAGGAGATGATATTTAATGGAAACATGATACCAATTGTCTGAAATATATTGACAGGCTTCATAATATATTCTATTTTAAGCCTGTATGATCATATCGCTCTTTGCCAGCCTTTATTTCTAGGGAGTATGTTATGGTAAAAATAGCTATAATTATCGTTGGCCTGGTTATGATTGCTGGTTTAACGGCCGGGGCCGCCACAATAAATATACCCTATCATTTTTCCACCATCCAGGCTGGCATCGATGCCGCGGTTAATGGCGATACTGTGTTGGTTGCCGATGGTATTTACCCGGAGCATCTGGATTTTCTTGGTAAGGCAATTGTTGTCATAAGTGAATCCGGCGCCCAAACGACAATTATCGAAAAACAAACTGAATCTACCCCGTTAGTAACTTTCGAAAACGGTGAGGATTCAATGTCGGTGATAAGCGGGTTCACATTGCGAAATGCCACAACGGCAGCGATAAAGTGCGACAGCGGCTCGGCAAAAATCGAAAATAATATACTCGAATACAACATCGTTGGGCCGTATGATGGGGCGATTTCAGCTAATAATTCCACTGCTCCTATTATCATAAGAAATAACATAATGAGGTACAATGATGGTGTCGCCGGCGGTGTTCACGCGCTGTATGCGGAATTATTGATAATTGAATCTAACAAAATCTACTTAAATAGTGGTCGAGGCATCTATACTCTCGAGTGCTGCACGCAATCCAGTTTCAACATCATATACGGAAATACAGCCTCCTGGGGATGCGCTATTACATATACCAATGCCCTGGACTATTCTACAATTTACAACAACACCATTGTCGACAATACTAATTCTACTGCCGGCCAGGCCGGGAGTATCTTTCTGCAGTGGGGTACAGGTTATATCAAAGTTAAAAACAACATCGTCGCGTTTAATAATAAAATCGGGATATTCGCCAGGGACGCTACTAATGTTCATGTCGCTTATAATTGCGCTCATGGTAATACCGATGGCGACATAGTGGGCGTTACGCCTGAGGAAGGTAATGTCTATGATGATCCGCTATTTATCGATCAGGTTAACGATAATTATAACTTAACCTTCGGCTCGACCTGTATCGATACCGGTGATCCCAACTTTCCATCTGATCCTGACGGTACCCGGGCCGATATGGGGGCGCTCTTTTTTATGCAGCTTTTGGGCTATGGAGTTTTAGCCGGTGAAATAACTGACATCAATCAAAATCCGATCTCCGGGGCTGTTGTTAGTATCGACAGCTTGGGTATAAGTGATACCACTGATCTTGACGGCGTTTACTTTCTCGATGATCTTGAGGCTCCCTGGCAATATGATATTTCGGTCAGCCATGATTCTTTTTTCGATACCGTATTAACCGATGCGATGGTGATGAATGATGATACGACATACGTCGATATCGTACTCAACGCGCCGTCATATGTAAGGGGCATTGTGACCAATACGGCTTACGAACCGATTGAAGGCGCTATGATGCATGTTTATGGATATTGGGATGATACCGACACAACCAACTCTTCGGGCGAGTATTTTGTCGACTGGATAATTAATGGCACTTATAGTATATTATTTGCTCATCAGAATTATTCCTCCCATATTGAATATGATGTTGTAGCTTTACCTAACGACACCACGGAACTTGATATAGTCATGGCTCTCACCGGCTCTTTTGGTGGAACGGTTGCCACTTCCAGCCATGAGCCGATTAGCGACGTTGTAGTTAGCCTGACTGACTATCCGGACATAGCGGACACAACCGATGAATTGGGTGAATATTATATCGATAGCCTCAATTCGGGCCTTTACATAGCCAATTTCAGTCATCCGTTATATGTTGATGAGATGGCGGCCGTTGAGGTCATTCCCGAATATTATACCGAGATTGATATTTTCATGTACGGCTCGGGTACAATAAATGGAGTTGTCACTGATACATTATTAGCCCCAATCGAAAACGTGATGGTAACTATTGAAAGTACTCCGGACCCTGTATCGACTTATACAAATATCGATGGTGAGTATGAGATAGCGGATATCATACCACACACATATGAAGTCTCTTTTTCCAGCGATAACCATATCGATACGACGGTAAGCGGCGTAGTAATTACAGAAAGCGACACCACCGAACTCAATGTTATTATGGGGCAAGCTTATCAATACCTGCCCGGCGATGTCAACATGTACAACGGCGCCTGGCCGCCGATGGTTATTGGCGGCGATGTTACTTATCTTGTTAGCTTTATGCGAGGTATGCCCTCAAGCCAACGCTGTGAGTTTGATGGCTTCTGGTGCTCGGCTGATGCTAACGGCGACTGTCTGGTTATCGGTAGTGATGTGACCAAACTTGTTGGTTATTTCCGGGGAATGGGCTCTATGCTTTGGTGCCAGGATTACCCAACGACCTGGTCGACTCCGGATGATCTGCCGGCCGAAGCCCCGGATGGCTGGCCGGGGTGTGAATAGCAATATTGAATTAATGGCGAGTTATAGCACCCCACTAAAAATTCCCGTTCCAGCTTAGGCCTATCGATGGCAGCAGATGGAACCAGTGCTCTTCCTCGTAGCCCAAGTGGGGAACACCATTACGGTCAACTGTAAAGCTCTCCAGGTTATAATTATAAATGTTATCGTGATTGTATAGATTGATCAGTTCTAGAAACAGCTTGTATTGACCCTTCTTGGTATTGAATCGCTTCGTCGCTCTCAGGTTGAGTTTGTGATAAGCGGGGAAATTTAAGGCGTTATACCGGGTGTTTTCAATAGTGTAATAATTTCCGGTGGTATCATCCACGTGCCGGGCGATATATCCGGTGTATGGCCAGCCCGAATGATACGACCAGGAAACGTTTAGCGTCCAGTCATCACCGGGCCGGTAATTCATATCCCAGCCGATCGTGTGACGCTGATCGTTGGGAGATGGCGTTGATCTATTATAGGGAATCGGAGTGGTACCTTCGCGGAAATTTATATGATCGATTTCTTCATCGGCGTAAGCTAAAGCGTAGCTTGCCGAAAACGAGAATTTACCGCCCACATCTTTCTTGGCAAAAATTTCAAGTCCCTTGGCGATTCTCGAGTCGAGAACAACCTCTATCCGCTCATATTCGACTTCCGGAACCAATTCTATACCCTTTTCCCAGTTCCGGTAACTTGGCCGTAATCGGGAATACTCTTTATGGTACGCTTCGACTCTCAATTGAATGCCTTTGGGCAATGTATGTTCGAATCCGGCAGTCCAATGTTCCGATAGTTCGGATCGGCCATATGTGGCCACGCCATCAACGGCGTCCAGTTCGTGAATCGCTTGAGGTTGGTAGAATTTACCCCAGCCCCATCGTAAAAACGTTTTAGGTCCGAGCTTGAACATTCCATTTGCCCGCGGACTCACGTCCTCATCTTTTGAATAAGATGATTTATCATAACGAATCCCCAGTTCGATAGCGACCGGGTCCAATATTTTAAATCGATTCGAAAGATATCCGCTGACGGCGTAACCGTCAACGTCCGCGGTGATATGAGTCGAGATCGAATCATAGATGTTAAATCCCGATTGGTCATATTCCGAAAGAGCCTGGTAGCTATCATACCCGCACTCCGATGAAAATGACTTATATTCCGCGCCCCATTTCAAATAGATGTTGTCGGTAAGCTCGTATTGCCAGTCCTGCTTGATACCGGCCATATCGAACTTACGCTTCTCGCTCATTTCAAATTTCGAGGGAAAACGCTCGACGGAGAACCTGTCGAATCCGTCCTTGTTTTTTATTATTTGACCGACAGAGAATATGGAATGGACATAAAGGCGAGTACTAATAAGCGATTTAAGTGTCAGCCAGGCATACGAATTACCATAGCTAGAGGCGAAATTATATAAACCCCTCTCGTCGCTTTCACTCATTTCATCATCAGCGTGAAGTACGCTCAATGACAATGTTTGCCTTGAGTTGAGCTGGCGTTCGATTTTGCCCAATATATCGTAGTATTTGGGGCTGGGCGCTTCGTCTTCACCCATCAATTTAAGCACTATATCGAGATATCCGCGTCTGGCGGAAAGAAACCAGTTGCCCTTATTATCCTTAAAAGTCCCCTCGGTCATGAAACGCAGGTTCATCAAGCTTGCGCCCAGGCTGTAAGACTTTATTTTTTGATTAGGTTTTTTTGTTTTTATATTGAAAACGCCGCTAAGCCGATTGCCGTAATCGGCGGTGAATCCACCCGTCATCAGATCGATACCCTCCACCGCCTCGGCATCGATTATACTAATGAGACCATCATTGACATCCTTAACATGGAAAGGTTCATACAGCTCCATGCCATCCAGTAAAACCAGTATTTCATTGTGTTCGCCGCCCCGGATTCTCAACTGGGAAGAGTAATCGTTGGAGGCGATTCCCGGCAGACGGTTAACCGCCCGGTAAATATCCTCACCAAGCTGTGACACTGTTTCGATATCTTCTCGCGTAAGCGACTGCCTAACCGATGTCTCTGATTCCATTATCGCGAAAGTCCCGGGCGTGACTACAATTTCCTTTAGCTGAATCGGCTGTCTAACGAGCGGTACATCCAAATTAGCGGTCTCCGAGTCACCGATCTGTACATTTTCCAGTATTTTCGTTTCATATCCGATACATCTTATTTTCAAATTATAAGCGCCGGGATTAACATCCGGAATTATAAATGTCCCCTGTATATCCGAAACAGCTCCCCGACGATAGCCCAGAAGTTCAATTGACGCGCCAAGCAAGGCTTCCTCGTTTTCGGCATCGCTGATTTTACCGGTTATCGAACCTTTATTATCTTTCACCGAGGACGGCACCACCACTATCTGGCCCTCTTCGGTAAAATGAAGTCCGGCATCGGACTGATCCAGCACCACCGCCAACGCTTCTATCGCTTTGGTTTCACTGGTAACTACTGTAACCCTGTTATCCAGCGGGATACGGTTTCTGTTGTAATTCAGCTCAAATCCGCCCTTTTCCGAGATCTCCTTCAGGGCTTGTTCTAAGGTCACTTCGTTTAAATCGAGGCTGATTATACTGTGCAGGGATCGGGGTATTTTCTCCCCGATGTACGGATTATCAAAACCATATAAATTGCTTATCAATCCCGTGAACGCGATAAACGTTACTAATATCAACAACGCGCTTTTCATGCATTTGAAAATCATTATCCTGGTCATTTATTACTTATCCTCTTTGCGGTTCGGTTATATTATCTGTAAAACTTAACCTCACGTCCCTGGTATTCATACGGCAACCCGGTTAGAGCCGATAGTAAATCCAAAACATCCGTTAACGATTTCTTTTTAATATTCACGGAGATACGTTCCGATCTTATCGAGGGATCGGAAAGACTTATTTTTACATTATACCAGCGCTCGATCTGATCGAGTACCTCGTATATAGGAGCATCATCGAATATAATATCGTTACGCATCCAACCCAGGTGTTTCGATACATCTACCGGCCGGGGGGATGATGGTGATTCGTTGGGCTTGAGTACACTCATTTGTCCTTTGGATATCACCACCGAATCACCGCTGTTATAATCAACGGGCTGAAGTGACACCGTACCTTCGGCGACTACCACCCTGACATCCTCGGCCAATCCCCATCCCCTTATATTGAATTTCGTCCCCACCACACTGATTTTCGCGGTATGTGACTGCACGACAAACGGCCTGCCGCTATCATGGGCCACGTCAAAATAAGCCTCGCCGTTAAGAAACACTATCCGATTTAAATCTCCGAATTCCTCCGGATACCTGAAAGTGCTACCGGCATCCAATACAACAGCCGTGCCGTCAGATAAGGTAAGTTCCAGATGTGTACCGTTTTCCACGGTTACATTTACGTATTGTAATTGATCGCCAAATGGGAAAATACTCGCTACACGCGCGGTTATTAACGAAATCCCAACAACAAGAAGTAGTACAGCTGCGATTCGTAATAAAGGTGATCTCGTCACGCGATTTACGAAAAATCGATTATAGGTTATAGGGGGATCGGTATTCTCTTTATGATTTTCTACGCGGATAGCCGATTTTTTTTCGAATTCCCGCCACATTATATCCAAATCCGAAGGCGACGGTTGAGATTCGCCCATCTCCCAGGCCGATTTCATGATTAGATAAAGGCGCTGGTTACCGGGATCGGATTCGAGCCATTTTTCTATTCTCGGCTTCTCCTCGGGGCATTCACCCGACAGATATCGGGCTAGAAACTGTTGATCTGTATTCTTCTCCAGGTCCATAATCGCTCCATTCTAAACTAAATACCCCCGGGATCGTAAATACCCTGACAATATTCTAAGCCGGGCATGATAAATATTTATGTTATTGATCAACGAATTAGCGCGGACACGAGAAGATGCATCAGTCTTTTGCGAAGGTTTTTAAGGGCGCGCCCCATCTGAGTTTCGACAGTTTTAATCGAAATACCAAGAGCGCTTGCGATTTCTTTATAAGTAAGACCATCGAACCGGTTCATGGCGAATATCAGGCGGCATTTATCCGGCAGGTTTTCAATCCCCCGGCTGATAGCTTCGCTAATTTCGCTGTCATTCAAATCATCAAATGGAGTATTTGGGCGGTTCGAGCTATGGTTCAATTCCAGTCGTAGATCGTTCTCGATATTCTGTCTCTTTAGCTGTTTCAGAGCTCTATTTTTAGCGGCCGTATATAAATAAATCTTGAAATCCAGATCGGGATTTACCCGGGATCTCTTGCGCCAGATATCGGCGAATATATCCTGCACCATATTTTCCGAGGTCGGAATATCCCTTAAGAATCGATAGGCGAAGTTTACCAGACGCTGAAAATATGCACGGAAAAGCGTCTCGAATGCCTCAATATCGCCGTTTTGTATTTTCCGGAGAAAATCTGGTGTTAACAAATTAGAACTCATTTATTCCTACAGCCCGATAAGGATTATCGTTTATTGCGGCTGCCGCCGCCGTATATTATACATTTATTACGTAATAATAATCCCGCAAGATTAAAAAAAATTGCTTTCGCCCGACTTTTTCACCGGATAATAATTTCGACCAGGCTAATGGAGAGATAATGCCAGTTGTCCCGAATATCATTGACAAGTTACAATATATATCCTATTTTAGTACTGTATACAATCTGATAATCCTCTACAATTTATTGGTTGTAAGGAGAATGCCATGAGCAAGTTAACTATAATTCTCGTAAACCTGGTTATAATTGCCGGTTCGCTGGCGAGCGCCGCCGTTATCAATGTCCCGGCTGATCAGCCCACGATTCAGGCCGGTATCGAGGCCGCGATTAATGGCGATACGGTTCTGGTTGCCGATGGGGTGTATCGGGAGCATATTAATTTTCTCGGCAAGGCTATCATTGTAATTGGCGAGAACGGGGCCGAATCGACGGTTCTCGAAAAGGATATCGAATTTACCCCACTGGTGACATTCAACAGCGGCGAGGATTCGACCTCTGCGCTAAAAGGTTTTACGATCAGAAACGCGACGGCTACCGCGATATTCTGCGATAGCGGATCGGCAAAAATCGAAAACAATATTATCGAATACAATACTAAAGATGATTCCGTACCCTCTGGAGGAGGCGCCTTAACCGTAAATTATTGCTCGAATCCGATAGTGGTAAGAAATAATATCATTAGATCTAATGTAAGCAACGCGGGATCGGGCTATTATATCGGGGGAATTTACGCGTACTACGCGAGCTTGTTAATTATAGATTCAAATACTATTTACGAAAACATCGGCGATGCCGCCGGAGGTATATATACCCGCTATAGCTGCACACACACAATTCGTAACCTCATCTACGATAATACCGGAGAAGGGGTAGTATATCTGGAATATCAGGATACCTCGCGTGTTACCAATAATACAATAATTAACAACTCAACAAATTACCTGGCGGTGGAAGTTGGCCTGAGGGAAAGACAGGGTTTTTTAAATTTAATTAACAACATAGTCGCTTTTAATGAGCGAATAGGTATGCGTTTCTGGGGTGGCGAATTTGTTAACGCGTATAATTGTTTACATGGAAATGGTTTAGTGAATGACGACGACAGTTTGAACATCTATGAGGATCCTTTATTGGTTGATTGGATTAATGCCAATTTCAATTTACTGCCCGCGTCCCCCTGCATTGATGCCGGCGATCCTAATTCGCCGCTTGATCCCGATAGCAGTCGCGCCGATATCGGGGCAATTTATTTCGAGTGGCTTACGGGCAGTGGAGATTTAACGGGTGTGGTTCGGGATTTATTCGGTAACCCAATACCGGAAGCTACCGTCAGTATCGATAGTTTGGTGTTGAACTTTATCACCGGGCAGGATGGTGTTTACTTTTTCGATAACCTGGAAATCCCCTGGATATATCAATTGTCGGTCGGTCACGAATCATTTTTCGATACGATTTTAAACGAGGTCTGGATGGGTAATGATGATACTACTTATGTTGATATTGTTCTGAACGCGCCATCATATATCAGGGGTGTTGTCTCAAATCCGGATAGCATGCCTATTGAAGGGGCATTAATACAAACAACCGACAGTTTAAGCGAATCCACCAATACTGGATCACTGGGCGAGTACTTTGTCGATTGGCTGATAAACGGTATCTATAATATTTCGTTTTCTCATTCTGAATACGTAGACTATCTGGTTGAGGATGTCGAAGCATTGCCAAATGATACTATCGAAGTTAATATAACGATGGAGTATACCGGTCATGTTATCGGGACGGTTACTAATTCAAGTCTTGAAGTGATTGAAGGGATCATCGTAAGTTTACAGGGGTATTGGGATTTTACCGACACCACTGATGCTCTTGGAGAATACGAACTTAATTATATTGATCCCGGGATATATGGGATTTCCTTTAGCCACCCATTGTACGTTGACGAGGATATTACTGATATTGAGATTATTGCCGGTGATACCACTACGTTTGATATCATCCTTTTAGGCTATGGTGTTCTTGCCGGAACCGTAACAGACACGTTATTATCTCCGATATTAAACGCCCTTGTAGAGGTCCAGGGCGGCCCGCCCTTTTTATCTGACGACACCTATTTTGATGGTTCATATGAAATCGATGATATTCCGGAGGGTGTCTATCAGGTATATTTTAGTCGCGCTGGCTTTTTTGATACGACTGTAACCGACATATCAATTACGCCCGATGATACGACCTGGCTGGATATGCAAATGATGCCGGTGCCTGAGTATCTTTACCTTGCCGGTGATGCCAATATGAACGTCGGGATTTGGCCGCCAATGTGTATCGGCAGCGATGTGACTTATATGGTGGGTTATTTTCGTGGTCTGCCAACAAGTATCCCCTGTGAATTAGATGGCTATTGGGCATCCGCCGACGCCAACGGCGATTGCCTGGTAATTGGAAGTGATGTCACCAAGCTGGTTGGAATGTTCCGGGGAATGGGTCATCCGACCTGGTGTCCCGATTACCCTCCTGCCTGGCCGCTCCCGGATGATCTCCCCGATGATGCTCCATCAGGCTGGCCGAACTGCGAGTAAGTATAGATGAGGAGTTTAACATGAGAAAATTAGCTATATTTATCGTTGGCCTGGTTATGTTTATTGGCTCATCGGCCGATGCTACCGTCATAAACATCCCGGCTGACCAGCCCACCATTCAGGCCGGTATCGATGCCGCGATTAATGGCGATACGATACTGGTTGCCGATGGCATATATGCCGAGCATATCGATTTTCTGGGTGGGGCTGTCAGGCTTATCAGCGAAAACGGCGCTGAAATGGCGGTCATCGAAAAAGTGTTCGATGATCAAACTATCGTGAATTTCTCGTCGGGGGAAGATGGATATTCGGTTTTAAGCGGATTCACCGTGAGAAATTCCAATCACGCTGGAATAACCTGCGATGCTTCTTCGCCGGTAATCGAATACTGTATCATCGAAAACAACGATTCCTGGTACGGCGGTGGAATCCAGTTCGCCAATAACGCCGCGCCGATAATAAGGAATAATATCATCCGCGGCAACTATGCCACACACGGCGGCGGCCTGGCCGGAACAGATTGCGATGAGTATCATCAGGCACTCATAGATTCAAACTATATCTATAACAATACAACTTCAAATAATGGCGCGTGTTTTCACGCGCTTCGCGCTTCTTTCATATTCACTCATAATATTGTATATGAAAATCATGCCGGTTTGGCCGGCGGCGCTATGCGAATAGATGCCAATGGCGGAATAATCGAAAACAACACGTTTTGCGATAATACGGCACCCACGGTCGCGGGGGGAATTTTCACCGACGGCAATTATTCAACGGATACTTATATCAGAAACAACATTTTTTATGGCAACTCTCTGTACGGATTTACCAGAAAAGAAGGCAGTAATTTTCACCTTCTGTATAATTGTTTCTTCGGCAATGAGAGCGGTCCCTATGATGATATTGTCCCGGAGGAGGGTAATATTTTTGACGATCCGCTGTTTGTTGATCCGGCCACTAACGACTTTAACTTAACTTCTGATTCTCCCTGCATAGATGCCGGCGATCCGGTCAGCCCTTTAGACCCGGATGGCTCGCCGGCAGACATGGGAGCGCTTTACTTTATGCAGCTTTTAGGATATGGAGATTTATCGGGTACTGTTCAGGATTATTTAGGGGACCCGATTTCCGGGGCGTCTGTTGGTATCGATAGTTTGGGATTGTTATATACTACCGGCCCCGATGGTGCCTACTTTTTCGATAACCTCGATGCTCCCTGGCGATACGATATATCAGTCAGTCATGATTCGTATATAGATATCGTAGTGGCGGATGTGATGGTAATGCATGATGACACGACTTACGCGGATATCATGCTCAACGCGGCATCTTATATAAGGGGCGAAGTAATAAATATGGATTACGAATTGATTGAAGGAGTTGTGGCGCGGGTTCAGGGATATGAGGATGACGCCGATACCACCAACTCCGTGGGCGAGTATTTTATCGACTGGATAACAGACGGATATCATGACATTTTGTTTTTTCACCCGGAATACGTGGATTACCTCGCCGATGGCGTAGAGGCTTTGACTAACGATACAACAGAACTTAATATTTCTCTAGCCTACTTTGGATCTGTTGGCGGGACTGTTACTCATTCCGGTTACGGGCCGATCAGCGGCGTGGAGGTTACCCTGGCCGACTATCCCGATCTCGCGGACACAACCGATGAATTTGGCGAATACTATCTTGATAGACTCGATCCCGGCCTGTCTCTGATCGAATTCAGTCACCCTATGTATGTTGATGTTACCGACATGTTAGAAGTTTCCTCCGGAGATCATACAGAGCTTAATATCATGATGATCGGTTCAGGCGTATTAAATGGAGTCGTCACAAATGCTCTTTTAAATCCTATCGAAAATGTTTTTGTAACAATCAATGGCCACGCTTACCCGGAGTCGATCTATACAAATATTGATGGTGAATATGAGATACCGGACATTGCGCCGGATGCATATGATATATCCTTCTCCCGTCATAACAACATCGACACGACGGTTACCGGAGTAGTAATTACAGAAAGCGATACTACAGAATTGAATGTTGTGATGGGGCAAGGCTATCAATACCTGTCCGGTGATGTTAACATGTACAACGGCGCCTGGCCGCCAATGGTTATTGGTGGCGATGTCACCTATCTTGTTAGCTTTATGCGAGGTATGCCCTCAAGCCAACGCTGTGAGTTTGATGGCTTCTGGTGCTCGGCTGATGCCAACGGCGATTGTCTGGTTATCGGTAGTGATGTGACCAAACTTGTTGGTTATTTCCGGGGAATGGGCTCTATGCTTTGGTGCCAGGATTACCCAACGATCTGGTCGACTCCGGATGATCTACCGCCATCGGCGCCCCCCGGCTGGCCGAATTGCGAGTGAGTTGGATATAATTTGTTAATTTTTCATAGTGGGCCGTTAATCCCATTAACCGCAAAAAAATAGTTGCCTTATTGAAGCAACGGTGTTATAATATTATTGACTACAATAAGGGATGGGAAGCTACTTAGAAGGTAAGCCCCTCCTGTCTGAGGGCTTCTCATTTTAGTGCCGGGTAGCTGCAAATGCCCGGCACACTTTTTTTATATGAATTCCAGATATAGAAGAATTATTCGAACTTGATGCTGTGAACCGCCGCCTTGAATATCTCGTGGTAATGACTGTATTTGGCGGGTTCCATCAGGCAGGATATTGTGAGAGCGTGATCATCCTTGATAGTCACGTAGCCTATCATCCTTAGAGCGCCCTCGGCCATCGTGAAAGTCGATCGTATCGCCCGGGCCGGTTGGCCATCGATTGTGATCTCGCCTTCTTTCTCAACTACGAAGTTGGCCAGGTCCATCCGTGAGTTGCGATTGACCTCGCTGTAATATGCTTCCAGGGTTGTCTTTTTGGTTAATTTTTCATAGGTGATATTCATATTTTCTTCGAACATGTCATCATCGTTGACATAATCCTCCCAGGCTTCCACCATCAGCTCCGACGGTTCCTGTTCCACCTGCCAGCCCGGCGGGAAGACGATAGAGAAATGATAATCCGAATAGTAGGTGCGTCCCGGCTCATTTATAGCGGCACCGCATGAAAGAAATATCAACCCACCGGCCGCGATCATAGCGATTGTGATATATTTGAGTGAAGTATTCATCATTTGCTTTTCCCCTTTCGGGTTCGATAATTCGGTGCTAGGCGATTTTAAGGTATTTATATGTATATCGGCCGGTTTTGGGCGGGGTTTATTTTGGGGATAGGATATATCGAAATCGGTAGTCATTGCGAGGAATCCCGCCCAAAGCGGGATGACGTGGCAATCTGTTAGCATCATAGCATTACTTCTGATTATAGATCCTACAGATGAGCCAAGGACTGCATCCAGCCGTGGTCGTCCTTCGAACTCACTCGCAATGACTGCCTATTCTTATGAAACCTTATAAGCGGTATGAAAAATCCCGGCAGATTTCGATCAAACTCAGCCTGCCGGGATTAGTAGTTTTCAATTGATGCTAGTGCTATTCGAGCTTAAATCCTCCGACCAGAGATCTCAGCTCTTCGGCCTGGTTTTTTAGCTCCTCGGCGGATTTGGCAGCTTCTGAGGCGTTGCTGGATGAGTCCTGGCTGACTTTGTCGACATTTTCCACGTTCTTGGAAATCTCATCGGCAGCCGAAGACTGTTCTTCAGAGGCCGTCGCGATCTGCCTGATCATATCCTGGACATCCTCAATCGATGTGTATATCTCATTCAGGGAGACATTGGTTTTCTCCACCAGCTCCTTACCGCTGCCGACCAGTTCTCTGGCTTCCTCTATCTGCGTATTCGTACCGGAGACATCAGCCTGAATTCCCTTAATCGTATCAGCCACCTCTTGGGTAGCTTGGGTGGTACGTTCGGCCAGTTTGCGAACTTCATCTGCCACAACCGCGAATCCTCGTCCCTGTTCACCGGCGCGGGCGGCTTCGATAGCCGCATTCAGGGCCAGCAGGTTGGTCTGATCGGCTATATCGTTGATTACCCTTATAATTTCGCCGATTTCATTCGCTTTTTCGGCCAGGTTCTGAACATTGGAGGTCGTAATTTCGGTGGCGCTGACAATACTGTCCATCCCTCTGGATGTGTCCTCGGCCAGGCGGCTGCCATCCTGTGATCTGGAGGCGGCGTCTTGCGCCTTTTCGGCGACACTGGTGGTATTTTTGGTTGTCTCGGTAATAGTGGCCGCCATTTCTTCCATAGCCACCGACACCTGGGCGGTCTGATCGGTTTGATGTTTGACACCGGCGGAAAGCTGGTCTGACAGGGTAGTAATACCCCGGGCGGCGCCGGCGACACGCTCGGTGCTATCGTTTATTCGGGAAACCGTCATATGTAGAGTATCGATAGCGTCATTAAGAACTCTGGCCATCTGACCCAACTCATCTTTCGAATCAATCTCGACTCTGTAAGTAAGATCGTTCTGGGCGAATTTGTTAATGGCCTCGACCATCTTGGAGACAGGATTGATAATCACCCTGGAAAAAAGAGAACCGGCGACGGCTACGACAACAGCGAGAATTAATCCCAATATGATAATGTAATTTCTAATCTCGTTAATTCCGGCAAAAGCATCGCTGGCAGCTATATCAGTGAGAATAGCCCAATCATTATTTCCAACACTCAGTGGAGCATATGCCGAAAGCACGGATTCCCCAACAAAGTCATCTGTAAGATGTGAACCGCTTTTTCCAGCCAGGGCTTCCTCAACCGAGCTGAATTCTATTTTTCTACCCAAAATCGAACCATCTTGGGATGTATTCAATTCCGAACGCAAAATTCCATCATGACCAACAAGATAAGATCTTATGGTCTTGCTATCGCCGGCCGTCTCCTGAATGAGTCTATTTATATGATTCAGGTTGATTTGAATCGCCGTCATGCCGATGACATTACCTCTGCCATCGATAATAGGTGACCCGGCGAACATCGCCGGTTTCCCGTCAAGCGGTTCATATTTACCGATATCGGTGACATAAAACTCGTTCTTGTCCACGACATTTTTCCACAACTGAGCGAGAATGGAGTTTTTATATTCTCCGGCGGAAAGGTTCGTACCGGCATCTTTGCCCATCTTCCCGGAATACATTACATGGCCATATTCGCCATGGATTAAGAGCAAATCCTCAAAGCCATATTCGCGCATATACTCTTTGAATATCGTGCCCTTATCAGTGTATATCTCTTTGTAATCCGAGGTTGAAATGTCGTAAGGATCGGTCGGTTCGAACATCATATCCTCATAGTAAGCATTTAGCGACCTGAACGCGATTACCACATCCCCGGTTTTCGAAAGCACTGCGAGGTCTTGATTTAGCTTATTGAAGTAATTGGTTATTTTCTCCGCTTTAACATCGAGTATAAACGTTAACTGATCGTTCGTTTTTTCCTCCAGCGCGATTCGGGACTTTGACAACGTCAACCAACTGATTATAACCATTGGCATTAAGCCGATCAGGAGAAAAATGATAATTAGCTTCATTCCCATTTTCATATTCTTAATCACTTAACAACTCCCCGTTTTTACTTGGAATCCTTTTTCATTAACATTTCGCGTTCAACCAACTCTCCATTATTAGCTTTTGAACGCCGCCTATATATTTGCTATCCTAGTTAATTTAATCGGTTAATAATAGAACAGTATTTAACAATCACGGTAAAAGGTTATATAGAGTGAAACATAAATTGCGTTCATTGGCAAATATTCCTAAAATAGACTACCCGCGAGATTAATCCTCGCGGGCAGTCAGTTGTCTTTTTGCCGAATGTAGCTACACCCGGATATTTAAACCGGTCGCTTACCATTCGGTTTTGCCGTCAACCTCAACGGCCTTAACCGCATCGGATAAAGACTCGGCCGAAATGTAGCCTATAGCCCCGGCGGTTGATTGAACATGAGCTATCACCTTGGCGTCATTGGCCAATTCTTTCGGCGGTTCGCCTTTACCGGCAAACACCCGTTTTTTCCAGTAGTTGGTTACTTTCCTGACACTTCTGCCCAAGATCTTTTCGCTGAAATCGATACGCGCCTTGGATGAGGTAACTTGATCCACGGCCTCAACACTCGTGCCGCTGATCGCGCTGGCCTTGCCCATGAAAACCTTTGAAACCTCACCGGCTGTGGCCGAGGAGAGATCACTGGAAGTGTTAACGATCACTACAATGTTGCCGGCATTTGCCGCCGCGGAAAACAGCAGGCAAAACACAAAGGCGGCAAAGACTGTAAATAAGGTATTTTTTTTCATCTTCATTCTCCTTATGTTCTTTTGATTGCCCGCTTAAAACATGAATGCTATACTGGCGGCCGTAAGTCCCCAGGAATCACCCGGAACAAGGTTTTGTCCTGTTCTTTGGGTCGGCTCCAGGCTGGTATTTCCGTCGACTATATGATGTTCGAGTTTGAAAACTATGCCGTCTGTGGGAAACAGATTAACACCAAAGCTTATAGCATCTTCGGTTTTGGTTAATCCCCTCATCACTAACACGGCTTCTTCCTCTTCATAAGAACTATGCGCCCAGCGAACAACCGGCTGAACCAGATCGTG
This sequence comes from Candidatus Zixiibacteriota bacterium, assembly GCA_024231855.1. Taxonomy (GTDB): domain Bacteria; phylum Zixibacteria; class MSB-5A5; order UBA10806; family 4484-95; genus JAAEQD01. The sequence goes on along the minus strand of JAAEQD010000106.1, from coordinate 147,812 downwards.
AACCAGGTAGCCACCCTCAACATAGATATTCGATCCGGCGGCCACATCATCAGTTGAGTTCCTGTTATATTCTGAACGGATGAATATCTTATTTCCGATATATTCCGCGGATGCCAACATGACCGAAACGTCCATTTCCGGCCAACCCGTTACTTCTAATGCCATTTGCCAGTATCCGAAACCCATTCTCAGACCATCTAATGGGGGATTAATCCATACTTGAGTGCCTAAGAAATCCTTAAGAATACCCAAACCATCCGAGGTTGGCGATGATCCACCGTAAATTTCTAATTCGCCACTCAAACCGTTCTCCAGTTCATAAGAACCGAACGCGCCGAAACCATTAAATGAATTTACGCCATAGAAATAAATACCGGTTAGAAAGGTAAACGGCTGAAGAGCCTTTACATCCATTGTTTCGGTATAAAATCCAAAAGGCAGCTTTATCTTACCGCCTTTTATTCCGAAATACTCGTTGACTTGGTATTGGCCGAATCCCCAATCAAGACGAAACTCTGTTCCCTGTCGCACAATTTGCGCTTTAATGAACGCTTTTTCGCTTGCCTTAGCCGTGAACGTTAGACCCATCACATAATCCTTAAATGAACCTTCCGTCGCGTTATCAACCACATAAGTATTAGTATCAGTGGTTATATAGCTCTGGTGGCCAAAACCATTGATGGTCACATCTGCTGCTTTTGCCGACTGAATATAACACAGTAGCATCAGCGCCATGATGATGATTGTTATTCTGATCGACTTTTTGGTTTTCATCGCAGGTCCCCCATGTTTTTTGAACCCTTAGTTGTCATTCCGGATTCATTCCTTTCTTTGCTTTGATTAATTCCACTTTCATCCATTCATTATTCACATTCTATCGACGGCCAGCCAAATATATCCATATTGTAACGATATCATCGCAACAATTTGAAACAGCCGCTAAATAGTGTGTCGTCATATCCACCTCATAAGTAATATCAAATAAACCTATACGATACTGTCTTAAACGACAATGATATTTCCCTAACCAATCCTCTTGCCAGCGATGGTTTATAATCATATCTTGCCCAACATAAAAAGGAAAACCGATAAGCTTTATCTGGGGGCGCATATGTCTATCGCCATCTGGGATATAAAAAAAAACGGCGGGCTTCGATCAAACTCAGCCCGCCGGAATTATTGGTTTTCTATTGATGATGTAATTAACTCAGCTTAAATCCTCCAACCAGTGATCTCAGTTCCTCGGCCTGGTGGTTGAGTTCTTCGGCAGAGTTAGCGGCCTCAACGGCGTTACTGGCCGAGTCTTTACTGACCCTGTCGACGTTTTCCACATTCTTGGATATTTCTTCGACCGCTGCCGATTGCTCTTCTGAGGCGGTGGCAATCTGACGCCAGCGAAGTTTTTTCCGTCAGTTTTTCATAGGTAATATTCATGTTCTCCTCGAACATGTCATTATCGTTGACATAATCCTCCCAGGCTTCCACCATCAGCTCGGACGGCTCCTGTTCCACCTGCCAACCCGATGGGAAGACGATAGAGAAATGATAATCCGAATAGTAGGTGCGTCCCGGCTCATTCTGGGTGGCTCCACATGAAAGAAGTACCAGCCCACAAATCACAAACAGGGCGATTGGTATATATTTGAAAGTCATTTTCATCATTTCGATTTTCCCCTTTCGGGTTCGATATTTCAGTAATCGGTGATTTTCCGGCATTACGCCGGATTACGGGTATTATTAATATATCGGCCGGTTTCGGGGTAGGGTTTATGGGGTGGTGCAGGATTGTCTTGAGGGCCTAAATTACGGCAGTCTGCTTAAGCCAACGGATTGCTTCCGCTTTTTTAGGTTACACAGGATTTGTTTAAAAACTTTCAATCCAATCTCCAGTTCTGGTCCGTACAGAACCTTTATGGTCATCTCGGTAAACGAGCCTAAAGCCGCTTACATCGCCCGATTTATCCCTCACAATTTGTATTCGAACATCATTCGTGTCATCAAATCCGAACAGATCTTTGGTGATAGGAATTAGGACGTAGTCGTTGCCGTCAGTGTATCGCCAGAAAAGTCGTCCCTCCTTTATTAATATACCGTACCTACCTTCGGCATACACTCCTGTGTATTCCTGTAAGTCCTTTTCGCTGAACTCGACCGGATTGGCTGAAGCTTCGGCGGCGATCAAAAACCAGCTTAAATCGCGCTTAATTGTCTCATCAACGCTTTTGCTTATCAGGTTTTTTAAGGCCTTAACATGGGCTATATCCAGGGCATTGGCAGCGCTTGTCTCTATATCGGGTTTTACCCCTATTTTTTCCCAACTGGTTTTGGTTATCGGATTGATTGGACGGGCGATCGGAATTTTCGCTCGTACTTGAAGTTTCGGGAAATCATAATACTCAACCCAATGGGCCGCCCCGGCTGTGGATTCCCCCACGACTGTTGCCCTATTACGACTTTTTAGACTGTAGGCGAAGGCCTCGGCTCCGGACGCGGTGTGTCCGCTGGTAAGGATATACAGCTCAACATCTGTTAGCTTTTTCCCCGGAACATAGGCGTATGTCCAGGACTGTTCCAGCGAATCTGTTTCCGTAAAATAGAGACTGTTAATTTGAATAGGTTCTTTGAAAAAATAGCTCGATATCAATCGTACCATCTTTTCCTCACCGCCGCCGTTATTGCGCAAGTCGATTATTATAGCGTCACAATATGCCAGGAAATTCATGGCCGCTACTGCGGTTTGTCCGGCGTAGACCGGGTCGGCAAACTGATCGAAACGAAGGTAACCGACATTGCCCGGAAGCCATTCCACTTTCTTGAAATTGAAATTAGTCCTCGCCTTTTTCGCAATTTTGTCGTGGGTAATAGTGTCACCTATGGCGGGGTTGAAATCATCCGGCGACATAACGATTACCCTTATATGTAAATCACCGGATATTTTTCTTAAATCCTCACTAAGCCGGTCTGTTAGCCGCATCAAGTCATCGATTTCGCCATACTCTCCTATTTCATGCTTATGCCGTATACTGTCACAAAATTCCCCGGCGATATCCGGGTAAACATAATGGGCTTCAAATGCAGCCAGAACCGTATCAATAACCTCAGTTATCCTGGATTCGTCTAATTCAAGGTTGGTTTCTTGAGAGTCAGCGTCCTTAGGATTTAAGAAAATCAATAAAAATACAATATATGCCAGTATTAAAATCGTTTGCCTGTCGTTGAGGGATCTCGATTTATGAACACTCATTTGTCCTCCTGAGCGAATTTAGAAGCTTCCATTATTATTACCCTGCCTATTAACCATCTAATCGTTCAACCGTGATGAAATACGATCATACATCGAAAACCTTGCCATAGCTTTTTCCAATTTTCCTATGGAACCTAGAAAATCGTTACCGGATTCGCCGCAGATTTCATCGCCGGCTTCCCTGAAAGCCTCCCAGATAGGCTTTAACTTTAAGATGATTTTTTCCCCTTTTTCGGTTAAGAACAGATATCTGCGACGCTTGTCATCCCGGCCTTTTCGCGATCCGACATATCCCTTTTTAGTCATTTCGTCAGTCACCTCGATTACCGACGGATGCGCCACCCCCAAAGCTTTGGCAATGTCTGTCAAGCTCATAGGGGAACCTTTGGCCAGGATATGAAAAATTGGAAACCAGCTGATGGCAAAATCGATCTTCTGAGACCGGTAGACTTTCTCGCCATCGCTTAATAATCCATTTAATAACCGCCTCAAGCGACTGGCCAATGCCAACGCGCCGAGTTGATCAAGATAATCCATAAGGACCTGCTTTCTTTATCAATCATTAATCTGCCAAATAATACGTAGGTTCCTACATATAGTTTCGGCAAATTTACTTTCTTTTGAATTTGGTTCATGTATTTGATTATTACTGAATACCCATCCTGAAACGTCGCCCCCCCAACAATCCCCTTGCCCCAACCGTCCCCATCCCATATCTTCCCCCACATGAAAAAGAAAGCCGATAAGCTTTATCTGGGGGCGCATATGTCTATCGCCGGCGGCGTGTTCAACGCCTTCAAGTTTGGCGAAAAACACGACTGCGAGACGATCCAGATATTCGTCAAATCAGCCAACCAGTGGAAAGCCAAGCCGTTCAAATTATCTGACCTGGAGAAATATCACGATGAGCAAAAGCGCACCGGGATCGAGCCGGTTATCGCCCATGCCGCCTATCTGATCAACCTGGCCACCCCCGATAGCGAATTGCTGGAGAAATCCCGCCGCTCATTCCTGGAGGAGATGGATCGCTGCGAAAAACTCAATATCCACTACCTGGTAATCCATCCCGGCAGCCACATGCAATCAGGCGAGCAGGCCGGAATCGACACCGTGGTCGAATCGCTAAACTGGCTTCTGGAGCGCACCGTTGACCATCATGTGAATATCACACTAGAGACGACGGCCGGACAGGGCACTAATTTAGGCTACAAATTCGAGCATTTGGGCGAAATGATCGACAATTCAGTCAATCCGCACCGGCTGGCGGTCTGTTTCGATACCTGTCACGCTTTTGCCGCGGGTTATGATATTTCGAATAAAAAGGGCTATGATCAAACCTGGAAAGAGTTTGAGCGTATAATAGGCATCGATAAACTGGCCGTCATTCATCTCAATGACACCAAAAAAGGTCTGGGCAGCAAAGTCGATCGTCACGAACATATCGGCCAGGGCGAACTTGGCAAGAAGGCGTTCGAGTTGATTATGCGGGATCAGCGGTTCAGGAAAATACCGAAAATCCTGGAAACCCCTAAAGGCGATGATGGCCGTATGGATGATCTGAATCTGAAATTGCTGCGCAAATTCGCCTCGGCAAAGAAGAAAAAATAGGAATAGTTAGATTAATAATCAAATAAATCAGATGGAAGCAAGTACACTATGAGTTCATTGAAATCATTCATCGTATGTACCGCCATTTTCGTCGCCTGCCTGGCCTTGCCGGGTCGGGCAGATTCATACCTTCGGGTATACGCCACCCATAACGATGGCCGCGATACTGTCGGCCTGGTCGAACATTATCTCGAGTTCGGCAGGGTTATCCCGATTTTCATACCGCCTTACACCGCCCGTTTCAATATTTTTCCGTTGGCCGGCCCGGAATTCAAAGCCGAGATTGAGTTTTACGAGTTAGGACCCGGCTTTGCCAACCATCGCAAGGAATTCACGTTCGAGGCCGACGACTGGCAGACAGTCGAGAACTTGCCCTCGAAAGGTGACAAGTTCAGCTACTCGTTTATCGTCTTGAGAGACACGCTCGACAATTTCAATACCAATCTGACCGACAGCCTGACGAATTTCGAATCGATTCATTTCAGGTCATGGCTCTGGCGCGATTCATACGCCGATTTTAAATGGGAGGCGCGCAAAGGGTATCTCGAGAATACCTACAATTTCTATCGCAAGGAGCACCAGGTCAAACGTTCCGGTAAACTCGATCTCCATGTGTTGCCCGGCAGTAATAACAGCCCACTGGTGGATAATATCACCGGCCTGGGATTTGATTTCCCCGGCAACTCGATGGCGGCGGTATTCAACGATGGCTTCGACACCGCCTTGCCTCAGCACACCCAGCGCTACGTAATCTACGATAGCTGGGGCTACTCGGCCCGATCCTTAGTGGTCGGTTATTCAAGGTATTTCCTCGATGATATATTTCGGGCGCGCAAGCTGGTTTCCGGGATGACAACCGATGAGATCAAAGCCATAATCATGGATGAGTTTCCTCTCGATCTCGAAAAAGCGGATGTTATCTGCGGGTCGTTCAGCCGATTTTTAATCAGCCAGTATAGTTTGCCTTATTATAAAATGCTCTATGAAAAATCCGCGCCGGGCAAATTCGCTTTCGATGAGGTTTACGATAAGAGTTTCGATGAGATGCTCGGGCTGTATAAAGAGTATCAAAAGCAACTCAGACTCACCGAATCGGACGCTTTCTACATCAGTGATATATTTACCAGTCAGATGTGGTTCGATAAAGCGCTTGAATATGAGGTGTGGCTGGCGACCCAACCGACCCGTCGGGATTTCCATCTCAAGAGCCTGGGCGCCACATTTTTCTTCGTCGGTAACTATGCCGAATCAGAAACTTGTTACACGGCGCTAAACCGCCGTCACCCGGAACGCCCCGACGCGCCCTACCTTCTGGGACTGGCCTTACTGCGCAACGGCAAAACAGGCAAGGCCATCAAGCAATTCGAATCGGTGGCCGACACTTTCCCCGACGCGGCCAAGATGTTAGCCGAGGTATATCTCGATAAACGAGAATTCGATAAAGCCGGGCGGGCGCTGGAGAAAGTCGCCGAATATCCCGATAGCTGGACCTCGATACTCAAGGCTCGACTGGCTTTAGCCAGGGGCGAGGATGAACTGGCCGGGGCTATCGTGAAACGATCGCTGGCCTTAAGCAGTCAATTAATCTCATTTCTGCCCGGCGAAGCCCGTGGTTATCTCGATGCCGCTTACGGTTTTATGCTAAACGGATTGTATGATGAAGCCGAATCAGAATTACAGGCCGCCTTGTTTGTCGAACCGCGCCCGTATTACAGGGCGGCGGTTAAATTGGCGCAAGGCCGCCTCTATGATTTGAATAAAAAACGCAAACAAGCCAAGGAGTTTTACAAACAGGCGATTGCTCTCAATTCAGGGGAATATATCAATACGCTGGCTGAGAGGTATATCAAGAAGCCGTTTAAACTGAAATGACATTTTTAAACTCGATATTCCTGGCCGCCCTGGCGGCCGTAGTCATACCACTATTAATCCATTTCCTGTCGCGGCGAAGGATCAAGATTATCGATTTTTCATCCCTGCGCTTTCTTATGGTGATGCAGAAATCGAAATTACGCTGGCTGAAAATACTCGAATTGCTGCTTCTGTTAATCAGGATGATGATTATCGCTCTGATCGCCCTAGCATTCGCCCGGCCCGCCCTTACCGGCAAGCATGCCGCCAGTCACGCCCCCGCCTCGATTGTGGTATTGCTTGATGATTCTCCATCGGTGGAGCGGCTATCCCCGGGCGGTACCGTGTTCGACGAGTTGAAGCGCGGCGTCGGCGAAATTATCGACATGCTTAAAGCCAGCGATGAAATCACGCTTATTTCATTATCGGGAACGCCAACAGTTAATGGCCCATATTCTGATTTCGAACGGGCGAGAGAGATGCTTAATTCGTATCAGCCTTTACCATCCACGCCGGGTATAAGAGAGGGCTTGCGTAAGGCTGGCGAGATACTGGCGGCCAGTCATAATCTCAATCGAGAGGTTTATATATTTTCCGATTTCCAGCGAGGCGAGTGGTGGGATGGTTCATTCGAGAATTTGATCAATACCGACTATCGCTATTTCGCGCTCAGATATGGCAATGACAACGCCGAGAATGTCGGGATTCAAAAAATAGAATTTCCGCCACAGCTATTAGCCCCCGGAGAGGATTTCGAACTTAAAGCGTCTATCAGGAATTATAATGAAAAAGCGGTCCAGAACCGGCTGGTAGAATTATTCATCGACGGCAGCAAACGCGCCCAAAGCTCGGTCGATCTCAAACCCAACGGCGCTGTTGAGGCCGGTTTCACGGTAACGCCAGATCAACCAGGCAATCACAGCGGCTATTTCGAAATTGAGGATGATGACTACAGCCCCGATAACCGGTTCTATTTTAATTTCGAGATACCCCGCAGGATCACAGTCCTGGGTGTGGCGGAAACGCCTGAGGCTATCAGAATACTGTACAATATCATAGGTAGGACGGAAACCGGCTATATAGAATTCGATGGCGTTAACGTGTCGGGATTCAGTCGCCAGAATTTATCATCCTATGATGTGATCATTATCAATGATGTCAGCGCCCTGTCGCCGGCATACTTTAATTCGCTAAACGATTTCATCTCATCCGGCGGTGGCTTGCTGTGTATTTTCGGGGGCAATAGCAATGTTGATTCATATAAAAGCTTTTTATCGGATAAGGCCGGCCTGATACCGGGCGCTATGGTGTCAGCCTCGGGGGCCGCCAATCCCGACGCCTATTTCAATCTCGATGATTTCGATCTGACTCATCCGATATTCAAAGTCTATTCGCCCCAAAGCCTGGAGCCGCTTGAGATACCACCCTTGAAGCTGGCCATGTATTATCCGTTTATCGGCGGCATTTCCCTGGCCCGGGTGGATGCCAATAAGATCGTGCTGGCTCAATCGAAGAACGCGAGAGTGATGACGATGGGCTTTGGTCTCGATTCACGAAGCTCTGACATATCGGTGCATTCGTTCGTCGTACCGTTTATTATCAGGACAGTCGAATACCTGGCCTCGACTCCCAGTACAGCCGAAGAGTATTTCGTATCGGGCCGATTGGTTACGGTTAGTTTGCCCCAGAAAGTCTCATCATCGGCGGTAAAACTTTCGCGGGCCGGTGTTTCGTTATCTGGTATCGACAATGGCCTTTTAAGCGAGGCTCAAACTATCGAGGTCTCCCGTGGCGCTTACGGCGCGTTTGTCAATATTCCCAACGCCGGTTATCCCGGATTTTATTCGCTGTCGGTCGATACCGACACGGTCGGCTTCTTCTCGGTCAATCACGACAGCAGCGAATCATCGCCCGAAACAATCGAACCTGATAGGCTCAAAGATATCCTGGGTGATGAGTTGGTCTATATCGATAAGCCAACCGGTATCGAGGAGCAGGTCATGCAAGCCAAGTTCGGTTTCGAATTATGGAAATACTGCCTGGCCCTGGCGCTGATACTTCTGATAGTAGAATCGATACTTGTGCGCAAAGCCCGGTAGTTACACGCTATCATTTTAGCTATCTATGACAAATTAAAAACTGCTTGGGTGCCCCATTCCCGCTTTAATAGAAAACCGATCATTTTACCGAATTTCTTTTTGCCTCTGGCAACATAAATTATTTTGCATTGCTCAACCGGGAGTGGGATACTCTGCAGTAGTCAGTAGGTCGGCCTCCGACTGAAAGGAGAAGGCCGACAGGCGGGGTGGGCGGGCACCCCACCCCAGACAGCGCGGTGCGACTGTCACTACAAATACCGCCCAACCTCCAATCCTGTCATTCCCGCGCAGGCGAGAATCCAGGGGGGCATGGATTGGGATTAACCGCCAGCACTACCAAAATCCCCGGGTCGAGACAAGCTACGACCCCAACATCAATTTTTGCGGGCGACATACGTCCTCGTGTGCCCCAGTGTTAGAATAGAACTGGCAGACCGAGAGGTCTGCAGCGCGCTAATTGAGAAAGCTTATAAAAAAACCGCTGGACAGGGGGAATCCTACGGTTTCGCAATCTATATTATTCCTAATCTTGGTTTATTCCTGGTCGGCCTCTAAATACGTGGTGGTTAGCTTGCGGCGGGCCAGTTCCTCCGACAGGCGTTCGACGAAACGTTCGGCGGTGTTTTCGCCATAGACTTTCAGCATGTGGTTCATACTGATCACCTCGGAGATGACAGTGATATTCTTGCCCGGCGAAACCGGAATCGTGACCGCCGGCAGTTCCACGCCCAGAAGCGAGGTGAACCTGTCCTCGATACCGAGACGGTCGTACTCGGTTTTGTCATCCCACAACTCGAGATTGACCTCAACCTCGATCCGTTTCTGCATCCTGATCGACCGGATGCCGAACAGCTTTTCCACATTGATAATGCCGACGCCGCGTATCTCCATGTGATGTCCCAGCCGCTCATCGGCCTCGCCGATTATGACATCGGGAGCTTTCTTGATCACTGTGACCACATCATCGGCCACCAGCCTGTGTCCTCGCTCAACCAGGTCGAGCGCACATTCGGATTTGCCCACGCCCGATTTACCGGTATAAAGAAGGCCGACGCCGTAGACGTCAACAAGCGTTCCGTGAACCGAGGTGCTGGGGGCGAAATAGCTGTCGAGATATGATGAAATCCTCATCATGATCTCGGTGGTTGTGAGGTTGGTCTGCAGTACCGGCACGTTATTGGCGGCCGCCTCCACCAGTAAATATGGCGGCGGTTTCTGAGCTTTGGTAATAATGACCAACGGTATTTCATGCGAGAAAAACTGTTTGAGGCAAATTTCCAATTCGGTTTGAGGCAGGCTATTGAGATATGAAACTTCGGTTTCGCCCAGTATCAGGGTTCTCACGTGAGGGAACCTGTCGGTATAGCCGGCCAATGCCAAACCTGGCCGGAAAATTTGATTATTCGGAATTTCTTTTTTCAGGCAAAGGCCACCATTGAGAACATATATTTCGAGAAATTCGCTTTTCTCGTTTATAAGCTGTTCAACCGTGAGCTGCGACATATGTTAAAATTCGATCTCTTCGCTCTCTTCAACGTCATCAACCAGGGGACGGGTTTTCGGGGGCGATTTACGGGCGCCTTTTTTATCCTTTAATTTGGATTTATATTTCTTGATCTGCGTTTCCATCTTGGAGACAACCTGCTCGATAGCCAGGTACATATCATATGTTTTGGCTTTGCTGGTTAGGGTTGTCCTGTAGACCTTGACCGACAACTCGGCGATTTGCCTGTTTTTCTCGATCGTCATTGTCAATTCGGCGTCGATTATATGGTCGTAAAACTTTTCTAGTCTCTTTATTTCATCAACAGCATAGCTGTTTAAATTATCTGTCAAATCAAAATGACGAGCCGTTACCTTTACTTGCATCCTACACTCCTTTCATGATTGACACTATAGGGGTGCCATGATAGCCTGTCAAACTCCAAAAAAATTTAGTTTTATCCCTCCTGACGGTGTTTATGTCATCCATTAAAACCAATATTGTTCAGTCATTCAACAGAAGTTTTTCTCCTGTTTTTCAAGATTCTCTAAAATTGTTCGGTTTTATAACCAAATTTACTCACCTATTCGCTTCCAAGAGCATACCGGTTAATATTAGAAGCATTATCAATACATACTCTCAAAGTTAATTATGGTTCGACGAAACATTATAAATTTTAACTGAAGAGTTGGCAAGTTAATTTTAATCCTCCCAAAGAGGTGTTAAAATCTCCGGCAGTATGTTTTATAGAGTACGAGAAACTTGTTTGCGATAACGAGCGGCCTTGATACTGAGCTCTTCTCGATATTTGGTGACCGTCCGCCGGGCCAGCTTTATCCCCTGCGTGTCCAACAACTTGGCTATTTCCTGATCAGAATATGGTGTCGCCGGATTTTCATCGTTAATAATATCCTCAATTTTAGTTTTGACTACCCGCTTGGGTAAATCATCCCCATTTGATGTGGTCACACCGGTGTTGAAGAAATATTTAATCTCGAACATTCCCAACGGAGTCTGTATATATTTGCCGTTGGCGACCCGCGAAATCGTGGCCACATTCATTCCCACGATATCGGCGACTTGCTCCATGGTCATCGGCTTGAGATGAGATTCGCCATGCTCGAAGAATTCCCGCTGCTGATCGACGATCGCCTCAGCTACCGTTATCATAGTACTCCGGCGCTGATTAATCGCGTTGATCAGCCACCTGGCCTGTTCCAGTTTATCCCTCACATATTTCTTGGTAGTCTCGGATGTTTTATTGCCGCGCTTGATCAGATTGCGATACGATTGATTAATCCGCAAGCTGGGCAGATTTTTATCATTGTGAAATACGACAAAATCATCCCCGACTTTTTCGATAATCAGATCGGGCACAATATGGGCAGCCGCCTTGACAAACATACCGGTGGCCGGACTGGGCGATAAGCCGCGAATTACTTCCATGGCCATCTGTACTCGTTCCGGTGATGATCCCAGCGCCTTGGCCAACTGCATCTGGCTTCTCTTCTCCAGCCCCTGCAAGTGCTCATCGATTATGATCCAGGCTAAGGATCCTTTCAGGCCTTGCTCATCGAGTTGGGCCAGAAGGCATTCGCGAAGATCGGCTGAACCTACTCCGGAAGGATCAAATGTCTTGATTATACTTAATACCCCCTGAACTTCCTCCTGCTCAACTTTAAGTTCCTCGGCGATGTCCTCAACCGAAATTCTCAAGAATCCCGACTCATCGATATTGCCGATTATATAGGCGCCGATCTCGTTCTGAGCCTCGGAAAGCCGGGCAAAACCGAGTTGTTCGAGCAGATGGTCAAAGAGCGTCTTTTCAGCTATCGAGACAGATTCGGGTAACTCGTCATCAGAACCGCGGGAAAAATCGCGATAATTATTGCCAAAATTGTATTCGTGATCTTCGCCCAGAAACTCCTGCCAGTCGATTTTATCGATATCTCCATCTTCTTTGCGGTCTGGCTCATCCTGGGTCATGGCTAATTCTTCGGCAGAGTCGTGCTGTTCGACTTCCTCCAATAAAGGGTTATCGGAGAGGCGTTGACGAAGGATTTGCTCAAGGTTTAAGATCGGCTCCATCAACAACTTAAGCGATTGTATCAGATCCGGTCTTACGACCATGGATTGTCTTAATCCAACTTGTGGTACTATTTTTAGTTCTGGCATAACGTTAACTATTGCAACACTTTACGGTTTGATCTTTTAATAATAGTATCGGCGGCGAATACGCCACACTTGATTTATTTAAACCGTTGTTGCATCCATTCTAATACTATTATAAAACAAATTCCTATTATTGCAAGCAAAAAGTGAACCAACGAGACCAAAAAATACATATTAGTTAATTTTACCTTCAAGAATTAGTAAAAAAACCGATTAATCGCCCCTTTTCTGTTGACTAAACTACAATCTGGCAATAACTTTCTTTACCATGGAAGGATCGACTAGATGACAGATATACAGACTAAATTGAACCGGATAAAACTGGTCATCCTCGATGTCGACGGTGTTCTAACCGACGATACAGTCTTTATTGGACCCGAGGGAATGGAATTTAAAAGGTTTTGTATCGCTGATGGATTAGGTATTCATATTGCAAAACGTTACAGTATAAATGTTGCATTTCTATCCGGTCGACCATCGCCGGCAACGGAAATACGCGCCCGGGAGTTGGGAGTGGTCGATATCTTCCAAAAGCCGGTTGACAAACTTGATTATTATGAGCAACTCAAGGCCAAATACGATCTTGATGATGAAAATATCGCGTATGTGGGCAATGACCTGGTCGATGTTGGCGTGATGCGCAAATGCGGACTCTCGATCAGTGTCCCTGATAGCCCGGTAACTGTCCACCAGGCCGCCGATTATGTCACGGCCAGGAAAGGCGGTTTCGGGGCGGTGCGGGAAATTTTAGACATGATCCTGGAAGCCCGGGGTATTAAAGAGGAAGACAGACTTGCTTGATAAAGCCAAACAAACAATAAAGCTGGAAGCGGAAGCGATCGCCGGCCTGATAGATAAACTCGATGACAATTTTATCAAGGCGGTCGGTTTGATCGATCAAACCAGCGGCCGGGTGATTGTTACAGGAATCGGTAAATCTGGAATTGTCGCTAAAAAGATCGCCTCGACATTCTCATCAATCGGCATTCCGTCTTTCTTCTTCCATCCAGCCGAGGGTATTCATGGCGATCTCGGCGTGGTTCGTGGCGATGATTTGTTGATCGCTATCAGTAAATCCGGCGATACTGAGGAAATAATCAAGGTTTTACCTTTATTTAAACGCCTGATGGTGCCAATTATTGCCCTTACCGGTGATAAGAAATCGCCGTTGGCGGAGGATGCCGAGGCTGTCCTTGATGTCTCGGTGCCCCACGAAACCTGTTCGATTAACCTCATACCGACTTCCTCCACAACCGCCGCTATCGTGATGGGTGATGCCCTGGCTATGGTGCTTCTGGAAAAACGAGGCTTCACCGCCGATGATTTCGCCGACCTTCATCCCGGTGGTTCGATCGGCCGTAATCTGATAAAAATAGAACAGCTCATGCATACAGGCGATGAAATCCCGATGGTCAAATTGGATACACCGTTTTCACAACTGGTACTCGAGATTACCAGTAAGCGGTTAGGTATAACCACCGTTGTCGATGACGGCAATCATCTGGTGGGGATTGTCACCGATGGCGACTTACGGCGGGCTCTCGAGAAAAAAAGCCGGCTGGAAGACCTTGTCGCCAAAGATGTCATGACTGCCAGGCCGAAATCGATTACGGCAAACAAACTCTGTGTTGAGGCATTAAACAGGATGGAGAAACACAAGATCACCAGCCTGGTGGTGGCTGATGATGAAAAAAAGGTTGTCGGCATTTTGCATATGCATGATTTATTGCGAGCGAAGATAATTTGAAAAACGATTTCGTGTATTATATATCGGTTATCTTGATCGAAATTTTGAATGCCCTACCTCGCTGGTTGGCTATAAGGGTAGCCGGCTTTATAGGGGAAGTCTGGTATCTTATCGGCAGCCGCGATAAAAATATCGCCCACGAACAGATGGAATTCGTACTGGATCTTTCGGATAAAACTCTCAAGGCCCACGCTCGGGCTAATTTTGAGATAATGATCAAAAACCTCGTCGACATAATCAGAATGAAAAACTGGACCGCCGAATATATCGGTTCCATTGTCGAAATCGAGGGACTGGAGAATTTCGATAGGGAATACAATAAAGGCAAAGGCATAATAGCTTTAACCGGTCATATCGGCAATTTCGAACTTATGGCCGCCTGGTTTGGCGCGTATAAAGGATATAAGGTATCGGTAATCGGCCGGGAGATGTATGACAAGCGTTTCGATGAACGTCTGATAACGCAAAGGGATAAATATAATGTCCAGAATATTCCAACCACCTCCTCGATTAAAGCCATCCTGAAAGCGCTTCATGACGGCCACGCGTTAGGGGTGCTTAACGATCAGGATTCCAGGCGGGTGAGCGGTTACTTTATCGATTTCTTCGGCCGTAAAGCGATCACGGCCGCCGGGCCGATGTATATCGCGCGCAAAACCGGTTCGCCGGTGGTGCCGGTGGCGATATACCGAAAACCTGACGATAAATATATAATACGGGTACTTCCGGCGCTTGACCTGGAATGGACCGATAACAAGGAACAGGATATTCAAAACGCGCTGGAGAAATGTAACAAGGCAATCGAAAAACTGATAATGTTCGATCCGCTTCAGTGGGTCTGGATGCACAATCGCTGGCGAACCCGTCCGCCGGACGAAAACAGAGACATGGCATGAAAACAGTAATCATCTTATTGATAGCAACAATGGCGTTCCTGGCCTGCACGGAACCCGAGCCGCCCCAGCAGAATGTGGCCGATGAAAACTACCCGGATTCCCGTCTCGATGACGCCACTATTGTATTTACCAAGGATGGCAAACAGAACATAACGATTGAAGCCGAACATATAGATCGCTGGGTGAGGGAAGATTCAACCGAAGCTGATACTATAAAAGTACTATTCTTCGATGACCAGGGCGGGCAAAAATCGACGCTCACCGCCAATCGGGGATTGATTCGTGAGAAATCGGAGAAAGTGGCGATGTTCGGCAACGTGGTGGCGATCAATGAGGATTCAACCGTGCTGAAAACCGAATCGCTGTTCTGGGACCCCGAAACCGGCCTGATTACCACCGACGACTACGTAGAAATCGAAAAAACCGATGGCGACCTGTTGACCGGCTATGGCCTGAAAGCCGATCGCAATCTTCAGGAACTGGAGATATTAAGCGATGTCGCCGGCAAGGTAACCGATGTTGCCGAGCAGGAGAAAGAGAAGTTTAAAGACAAATGACCACTTTGGCATCAGATGAACTGGTAAAAATTTATCGCCGTCGACGCGTGGTTAACGGCGTATCCATAGCTGTTTCGGCCGGCGAAATAGTCGGGCTTCTGGGCCCCAACGGCGCCGGTAAGACTACCTCGTTTTATATGATAACCGGCCTGATCAAGCCCAACGGCGGCCGGGTGCTTTTCGATGATGAGGATATCACAAAACTGCCGATGTATAGCCGTGCCCGTAAAGGTATCGGCTACCTGCCGCAGGAACCGTCGATATTTAGAAAGCTGTCGGTGAAGGATAACATTCTGGCTATACTCGAATACCTGCCGATTACCAAAGTCGAACGCAAACAACGGCTGGAAAAGCTGATGTCCGATCTGGATGTGGAGCATATCGCCGATTCGAAAGGTTACAACTTATCCGGCGGCGAACGGCGGCGGGTGGAGATCGCCCGGGCGCTGGTGACCGAGCCGAAGTTTATCTTACTCGATGAGCCGTTCTCCGGGATCGACCCGATCACGGTCGAGGAGATACAGAAAATCATCCATCGCCTGAAAGACAAGGGCCTGGGCATACTGGTAACCGATCACAACGTCCGCGAGACCCTATCGATAACCGACCGGGCGTATATTATCTACGAGGGCAACATCCTCAAATCTGGCTCCGCCGATTTCCTGGCCAACGATCCCGAGACGCGTGAGATTTATCTGGGCGAGAAGTTTCGGTTGAATTAGGGTAGGGATAACTGCACCTAAATCAGCGGTCACCTTTACTAGCTCGTTTTTTTCTAGATCGAATTCTTCTTTTAATGAAGTAGTACGCTTCAAAAGGAAAAATTAAGCCAACTAAAGTAGATACTGTCACTAATAAATACATGTATGAATACACAGAAGGACCCATTTGGGGATTGCAGCCGGACGTAGTCCTTTGTTCATCTGTATGTATGTACGCAATTAGGCCGTATACAATAACCCTCTACGGCGGAATGAATCGTAGGGGCGGTACTTTGTGTCCGCCCGGGGTAAGGGATTGGGTCAAATCGCCCGCACCACCCAGCCCCCGGGTCGAGGCAAGCTGCGACCCCTACTTCTATGTGTCGTAGGTTGGGAGCTTGCTCCCAACAAGCCCGCATGCATAGGCACCCGCCAGGCCGGCAAGTCCATTTGGATCACGGCGACCGACCACCTACGCCCCTCAACCACGCTGAGGTATATCTCCCCCCGAAGCGTAGCAATATGTACAACCGAATTTGCAGGTGTTGTAACTGCCGATATCTGCGCTTTCGTGGCAGAGACAATTGTCGCGCTGGTTCTTGTCTTTGTGGGATGTGAACGGCTTGTCGAATACCCCCGACAGGTAGCCGCTATCGATACAGCCGCCGGGCGTGATTCCCGACTCCGCTATAATATCGCTTTCGGCGCATGATTGGATGGCCAGGCCGTAACTATCAGCGATCTGTTTTATCTGACGGGCCAGACTGACCGCCTTTTCAGGCGTTTCCCTGATATCGTCGATTGTCAAATTGTATTCCTGTTTAAGTTTGGCGAACCGGGGAGTCAGCTTCTTGTAGAAATCGAGAAAACTGATTATGACCTTATCGGTATAATCCGACAGCATGCCGGCTAGTGTATCGAAATTCTCCGTATGATAATCCTCATCGCTGATTCTGGAGATGACGATTGGATCATACCGCCAGATAACTTTGGCCGGTCCGATTTGATCGCTGAGCTGTCTGAAACAATCGACCGCCTTGATCATATCGGGCGTGTTGGGTTCGAGGATTTTCGAATAGCCGGTGATAGTATAGAGGAAAACATAATCATAGCCGGCCCGATTGAGTAATTCGAGATACTTCAATATCGGCTGCGGATACCGGGTCCAGAACACGATAGCATCCACCGCCTCCGGAGTCAAATCGACTACCCGTGTCTGTTTCGGGTTGAATGGATTAGCTACGTCGGTATAGCCGATTTCCAGATCATCGAGAAAGTCTTCGGCATAGAATGCCGGTATATCGGTCCGTCTGCTGGCGCTAATTATCATGATTAAATTAACTAAGCTGATCGTGAGTGATTATGTCAAGGTAAATTGTGTGTCTTAAAGTCTGCCGTAGGCTGGAAGCTTGATCCCTAATGTCCGAAGCCTATCCTTCCCAAGGCCGGCAAGCCGACCACCTACGCCCCCCCGAATTACGTGTTGTTAGGTGGCCCTACCTGACAACTATTTTTTGTCGGCGTGTAGTAGTTGTCGGGTCAGGTCGTTTGACTCTGCGAGGGATCCGACAGCAGGGTTGATTTCACGGTTGGTTAATTCCAATTTATCATATATAATCCCCTATCATGAACAACTCGCTTAAAAAAGCCGCCTCCTACCTGGGCTTGAAAAAGAGTACCTCGATTCTGCTGGCCTCGATTGTAGCGATTGGGGTTGGCGAGCATATGTGGATTCGCTTTATACCCAAGTACCTGGAGATACTCGGCGCGTCAGTTTTTATAATCGGCTTACAGGATTTTATCGCCACGGCGTTAACGGCTGTCTATGGTTACCCCGGCGGCGTGATTACCGACCGGTTCGGCCTTCGCCGCTGCTTGATATTTTTCACCGGCCTGTCGATAGTAGGTTATATCATTCTGCTGGTTTTCCCCGGTTGGCCGGCGGTGATTATCGGCATGTTTTTCTATCTGAGTTGGTCGAATCTGTCGCAGCCGGCGTTATTCGCTTTTATCGGCAAAGCCCTGCCCGGCAGTAAGCATGTGATGGGGCTGTCGCTGATCTCGATAGTCAACCGTATCCCCCGCACTATCGGCCCGATTGTCGGCGGCGCGCTGATCGTATCGCTGGGATTTATCGATGGTATCCGGGTGGCTCTGCTGATTTCGATTTTATCCGGTATCGGCGGCATTCTGCTAATCAGGAAAATCCAGCTGGAGGAGATACCATCACATCCCGGTTTCAACGCGCTGAAGCTGTGGCGCAAAACGAACCGCGACTGGAAAGTCCTATTATTGTCGGATATCATGGCCCGTTTCTGCCAACGTATACCGTTTGCCTTCGTAATTCTTTACGCCTTAAACAATATCGGTATCGGCGCCGAGAAATTCGGGATTCTGTTGGCGCTTGAGGTTATCGTCTCGATGTCCATCTATATCCCGATTGCCCATTTCGCCGACCGGATGAACAAGAAGCCGTTCGTGTTGGGGACATTCATATTTTTCACCCTCTTCCCAATCGCGCTTTACTTCTCGACATCATATTGGCTATTAGTTATCGCTTTCGTTATCCGCGGCCTCAAAGAGTTTGGCGAACCCAGCCGCAAATCGCTGTTGATCTCGCTGGCCCCCGATACGGCCACGGCCAGTTCGATCGGCTTATACTATCTTATCCGCGATCTGATAGTCAGCTCCGGATCATTCATAGGCGCCTGGTTGTGGACATTCGGTCCGGAGTATAACCTGATAACCGCCGCCGGATTTGGAGCGGTTAGCGTGGTGGTGTTCGCGTTTGGATTTAAATTGAAATCGGAAACCAAATAGCATAACAAAAAAAGCCCCAACATCATGCCGGGGCTAAAACACTAACACCAAAAACCAATATTTAATGTCCGTAGGACTTTATCATCTGTAATACGTTCTGAAGTGAATTGGTGACATCCGATAATACTTTCGAATAACGCTTGAGAAGTTCGGTGTACTGCCAGCGCATCGAAAACGCTTTTTCGGGAAAATCGAATAAATCCAGAAGCGATTTCTTGTAAGTCTCATCGATATACTGCAAGACATAGAACGGGTATTCCGGGATATTCGAATCGTGTACCTGGCCCTTGGAGATTTTATCCCGATAAATCTCGATCTTCTCCAGAACGATAGTGCCGAAACACCAGGGAGTCATAAGTGAGGAACTGTTGGTTGAGTCGGCGTAATACTTATAGATATTTTTCAGAAGTTGTTCGAGTATAATTTTTCGGGCGCGATAGTAAGCCAGTGTCTCTTCATGCTCCTCCGAGGTGGACTCGACTTTCTCTTTGGCAATTTTGTATTCCATTAAGGCGCGTTTTTCGGATTTCTCCAGAAATTTGTAATACAGATTAATATAAACTTTGATATTTTCACTGGCCGTAAAAATATAGTAACCATCATCGTCCCGGCTGATACGGGGATCCCTGGTCTTCTTTAAAATTTCCGGCGTGAAGCCTCTTTCAAGACCGTTTGTTAGCATCAAACTCTCCTTTGGCTGTCATTCTCAGACAGCTAATAAAGCAAATCATATGCCCGAAAAACGTACCGTTTGACCGTTATTTTGAAAATCCCCATTATAGTATGATACAAGCCTTTATGCCTTTTATTCAATATTTGACGGCTATGTCTTAACTTACTCGCTATTAATATAACCATCAATATTCAAAAAGGCAACCCCTAAACCCAAAACAGATTGAAATATCTTGCAAGGTTGTTGCAATATATATATATTTTTGTATCAGTTTTCTTGAATTGCGTTTAAATATCAGCCCGACAGCTTTTTACGATACGGAAAAAGCGACACTAAACCGCCCGTGTGTATAAACACCACGTTTGATTTGGATTGTATTTTGCCTTTTACAATGTGATCGAACAAGCCAAGCATGGCTTTACCAGTGTAGGCCGGATCGAGAATAATCCCGGCGTTAGCGGCCACCCCCTTGATAAATTTGGCTTCCTTCTCACCGATCTTAGCATAGCCGGGGCCGATATATTGATCATCAATATGGATATTTGTTGTGACGGGCTTCAATTTCAGGTCAAAATCGGTTAAAAAACGCTTGAAAAAACCTGATATGCGATTTACAAAGAATTGCGTATTCCTACAAACTGCAAAACCTTGCACTTTTACGGGCCAATTCAGGTATAGCGAAGCCAGGTACAATCCGGCATAGGTGCCGCCCGATCCGACCGCACAGGCGATATAATCTACCGTGATACCGGCTTTATCCAGTTGCTTTTTCAATTCGATTCCGGCCAGGAAATAACCCCACAGGCCCAGCGAATTGGAGGCGCCCTCGGGGATAATATATGGTCGCTTACCTTTCTTTTTCAAAGCGACCGCGCGTTTGGCCATCAGGTTGGCGATATTCGCCTCGTATTCAGTATCGGTAATATACTTGATCTTCGCCCCAAACAGCGTATCCAGAAGCAGGTTGCCATCGGGCACCGCGGGCTTTCTGCCTTTGACTATCAGCTCGCAATCGAGACCGATCCGGGCTGCCATGGCCGCGGCGGCCCGGCAGTGATTGGACTGCGTGCCGCCGCAGGTGATTATCGTATCGGTTTTCCTGGCGACCGCGTCATACAGGATAAACTCGAGCTTGCGGATTTTGTTGCCGGAGAGTTCGGCTCCAGTTTGGTCATCACGCTTGATAAATATCTCGATCCCCGACCGGGGGTCAGGGGACAGGGCAAACGCCTCGAGAGGCGTCGGCGTCATCGCCAGTTGAAACCGTGGCGGCGGCTTTAGTTTTGCTTTCATGCGGAGATTATAGGGGGAGACGGTTTGGGATATCAAGGGGTTTAATCGTAGGTGGTCGGCATGCCGGCCTTGGGGTATTAGGCGATAGGCTGCGGACATTTGGGAGCAAGCTCCCAACCTACGGATAGATTATCTTACATATGTCATGATGGATGCGACGATATTGTGATTCATCGTAACATATATGAAGTTATGTTACGCTGGGCGTATTCAATCGTTGCTTTTCACCACTGTTTCGATTCGCACGAAACCTTCCTTTTTAGTTTTTTCGAGTTTATTGCATCTTTTCTTATAGTCCTTAATTTTTTTTAGTTTTTCAGTTTCAGTTTTATCTAATTCCAACCATTCCGGGGGAATCACAACATGTCGCATCAAAGCCTGTTGATGTAATAAATTTGGAACATTATATGAGGCTATTTCTCCACGCCTAACGCTTTCGAAATGAGAGGCAAAAAGCTCTAAGCTTCTTGCTCCGTTTGCCGGTAATATTTCAGAAAACAACTTCAAGACACATTTCTCAATCTTGCTTATCGGCCCCCATCTATCTATAAGGAGTTTTGTCATTAAATAGACTTTTTCTGTGCCATGTTTGTCAGCTGTAGCCAAGTAATCCTGGTAATCTTGCCCGCTGTAAATCTGTACATAATGATCAAAACCCCCTCCACTTCTGTTAATTAGCTCAGTTCTGACGCTATTGATAATCTCTTTAAGATTTATTTTTCTTCTGTGTATCTTGAGATCGGTTCCAGCCGCATCTAAATCGATTATCTGACCGCTTAGCCTCGAAGCGAAATCTGACCCTTTATTATAATCTATTCTTTTTTTATCATCTGAAGTTTTCTCTGCCTCTTTTTTATTTTTTTTCTGGTACTTATCATCTAGATTATCGCTATTGGCTACACCTACTATATCACTTATACTTCCCGTCGATGCAAATATCCAGGTAGCGGGACGTAAACGATAACTTTTGCCTTCAAATACAAAAGACCCGCCCCAAAGAGGTCCCAATAGTAGACCCATTATTGGATTACCTTCAATATGAGCATTTACCTCATCAATAAAAATCAGTAGCTTCTCATCTGAACGATTCTGAACGGAAGATATCGTAGCCAAGCAATCAATGAAGTCTTTTGCGGTCGCCATCTGGGCGATTGAGTATTCCATGAAATGCATGTCAAATTTCTTCGCCAGACAACTCGCCAGATGACTCTTACCGCCTCCAGGCGCCCCTGTTAACAAGCAGCTTAAAGGATGGGCCGGATTATTGTCTCTTGAGAAATCAGCCACTGAAGCTACCAATCCTTGGATGTTACTGCGCTTTTGTCTATCAGTACAGATATAGCCAGGAAGGATGCCTTCGCCTCGCCATAACTGAAGCACCTTTTCCTTGATATCCGGATTATCTTTTTGGGGTAGTTTTATTATGCCACATTTCTCTGATGATTTTTTCCAATTTTCCGTTAATTCCTCATGGGTTGAAGAATTGAACATTATTGATTTCGGATTCACGTCCAGCTTTTCAATAAGTTTTTCTAATACTTTATTATGTCTAACCGGTTTATACTCACCCTTATCAACATCCCATGCCTTTGCCACTTGCTTGGTCCAGGCATAGGCGGCATCAAGTGCAATTTTGCATTCTTTTTGAAATAATTCTTCATTTTTATTCTTATTGGGATTCTTATTGCGCCAATAAATATGCTGAGCGATTAAAGCAGAATAAAAAGTTGTGGTTCTGCCAATATTAAGCTGCAGCTTTTCTCCTGGTTTTTCAGGGATACCAAAGTATTTTTTATCATCGGCCGCTATTACCCTGTTTTCATCTAAAAGTACTGCAGCTCGCAAAGCTAACGGTTTTTGGACTTTCTTTTTAGGTGGTGTGCTTCTTCGAGAATTAGTTTTTTTGGTACCTGTTCCGTTTTCGTTGGTCGGATGGCTTTTCAATTCTTCTAGAATTTTGAGGGAAGCGCGCCCAAGTTCTGTTTCATAGAACCAGCGTCGTTCTCGCATTTTATGCCTTGCCAATTGAAAATCTGATACGACAAGAGAAATTTGCGTGGTATTATCAAGTTCACTCCTGAAATTTTCCAGCCATGCAGGTTTATCGACTTTCGTTCTTAAGAAAACTTTAATTTTGGATTTTTTATTCTTGGGTTTTTCGTTTATTTTTTTTATGGCTGTTGCCAGAGCTCCGGCTGATTCCTCGTTCATAACTCCCATATCATGATCTTCTATTACAACGGCAACAGTATTATCTTTAAATACATTTCCTATTTTTGTATAATCGCAAACATCCTCATGAGGGCTGAGTATCCAGTCATAACGGTATTTAAGCTGCGGCTGTCCTTCGCAAAATCCTTCATAACATCTGATAATCCTATTTGTGGATACTTTGTTCCATAGGTCGGGTGGAGTTTTTCCATGCTTCTCATCATTTTTGATTAAATTTACTAGTCGAAGATGAGACTTACATCGTATCTGTGATGTCTTTTCAGAGAATTGGCAATTTCTTTTTTTTTCTGTCCCTCTAAGGGTTGTGAGAGTAAAAGGATTCAGTAATTTGCCAGGTTTCTGCTTATCACAAAAAGCGCATTTCATGAAATCATGATCTTTGGGATGCCAGATGCCCACGCCAATAAACTCATATTTTCCTTTGTTTTCATCTTTGTCTTTATCGTCGGTCAGGCATTTTTTTAGTATCTCAACAATCTCAGCGGCACCACATCTTCTGAAAACGCTTTTTGAGGCATCCTCGAGGCGGGCCGCGTAGTGAATGTCGCCGGTATGCGAACTATGGTATAGTTTTTGCGGGGCAACCAGCCAGTTCTCATCGATGAACCAGTCACCAATAACCACTATCTTCTTCTTGGCCATTGAGCCACTCCCTTCCTTGAAATAGTCTATAATCTTTTGGCTGCGCGCTGTTCAGGTATAATGACACTTAATTTATATGAGTACGCGCGTTTGCACAGCTAATCTGAGTAAACCTCTCACGAAACCATAATAATGAGAATTAATCCCTAATGCAAGCTTAATTGCACCGGCAACCTACTAATAAGGTGGGCAGATACAGTCATGCGTCGGTTGCGATGGAATGGAAGGTTACGACAGTCAGACGCTTCTTGGCCAATCGATCCAGAGCAAACCGTGATGCAAATCAGTGAAATACTAGCTAAATGAAATCATTTGCTCGTCCCTAGTCTATATACTGCGTTCTATAGCCGATCTTACCGTTAAGGTATTCATAAATCCTGAACGTTGCTTGCCTTCCCCACCAGCCTGAAATTGGAGCCGACACATATAAAGGGACATCTCCTAACCAGTGATGTTCATCCCTGTGGAAATGCCCGGCAATTACCGCTTTCACGTTGTAGCCATTGATTAGTCTTTCCCATTGCTCCTTTATTTCCCTTGGCCATCTTGTGTGAAACTCATTGCTGTAAAAATCATCAACTGAAGAAGCGTGATGAAACAGTATCACGGGCTTTCCGTTTGACTTCTGGAGATATTCCTCAAGCTGTATCAGGGGTTGGTAGCCTTCTACAGTGAATGACTTTCTCAGCGGTTCGGTGTAGATAAATATAAATAATACATTACTATATTCCGCTTGTGAAATCAAACCGCCAAACTTCTCTTTAAAAATTTTGGACGTTAATTCAAGTTTTTCGGGAAGGATATCATGATTACCGGAAACATGATGAATCGGAACGATAAGCTTTCCCAGTATGGTCAAACCGGAGTCAAGAAGTTCCTCGTCCTCGAGATTATCGGTAGTTATATCGCCTGTGTGCACTACGCATTTGATATCCATTGGCAAATCATTGATCAGCTCAACCGCCTTCTGAGTTCTTTCCAGGTTATCTCCGGTTTCAAAATGGGTGTCGGTCATCTGAACGAAGTAAAAATGTTCCTCAGGCTGCTCATCCGGGCAACAGTTGAAACCGGTGATACATATGATAACTACCAGTAGAATCATAAAATTGTTGAGACGATTCGTTTTCATTCTCAGCATATTTCCCTCGTTTGATTTCTGGCTTACATAATAGCAAACAACGCTTATTCATTGTAGCGTAGCTCATCTAACAATTTATGTCAACAAGATTCCAGGCTGGGCTCCCCCCGGACAGCACAGTGTACTATCCTTACAAATTCCCAATCGAGTATTGTCATTCCCGCGAGGGCGGGCGGACGAAGTCCCTTGTTAATCCAGGGGAGGGGCGGAGTGATGCCACCACACAAATCCCTTGACCCGGCATGGTATAACGAGTATTTTATACGAGTAGATTCGGTTGAAACGGAATTGAACAGACAGCATTTATAAATTATCAGCACAGGGGATGTAATGGGTTTATTAAATTTCATATTCGGACGGCCAAAACCGCACCGGCGCGAATTAGAAACGCGCTATCATAAGGGTTACGCTCAGTATAAAGACAAAAACGGCCGATGGCGGTATTCTCACCGGCGCGCGGCCGAGAAGAAGCTGGGCGGCAAAATCTGGGATGGCTTCGTGGTCCATCACAAAGACGGCAACAAGCGCAATAACCGCCGTGAGAATTTGCGGGTGATGTCACGCGGTGAGCACGCGAGGCTGCATTGGTGGGAGAAGGATGGGAAGGATTAGGAATTTGCCTACCCAATGGCAAGAGTACAACGTTCTTCTCCAGAGGTGCCCCATCCGCTTGGGCTTGTTGAAAAAGCCCGTTCATCCAGCAGAATGTTTAAATATTTAAAATTTATGGCCGAGTAACCCGTAGGGGCACAGCATGCTGTGCCCCTACGGGTATTCATGAAGACCACTTTAAAGTCTGGAAAATAAGTTTTTCAACAAGCCCGCTTGCGGTGGGTTTCCTTAAAACTTATGATATATGTCAACCTACTAAGATTTTCAGCCGTAGATTAATTAGCGCAACTCATTTCTCATACGGCCGGGTCCACATCTTATCCCGTACGCCGTGCTCTTTCGCTTCGCGTTTCCAGCGGGCGGATCCGCCTATGAAATACATCCATCTGGGTACGAGTGGTTTGGCCATCAGATCAATGGCCATCTGAGATACCGGTTTGCTTTGGGCCAGGTCTTCTACGGCCAGGTCAAGCGACTTGATCACGTTTCGGGCCATCCCCTTGACTTCAGACAGCTCCCGTCCGTGGATTCCTTCACCGGCGCCCATGGCCAGACCGCCGGCCCAGTCGAAATCGGTCTCGTGGGCAAATTGACGGCAGATCGCGATGGCAGTATCGTTCTGATGTGCTTCGGGAAAGCCGCAATTGACTACGCACATAAGCGACTGCTTTTTCTGATCATCGCTCGTCGGGCGATTATTGGCGATATGTTCCAGCATGCTGATAACCGCGTAAGGCAGGCAATCCACAAACAGCGGAAAGGCGAGAATGATAAGATCGGCCTTGCCTACCGATGACATTAGCTCATCTTTGGCAGTATCGGATTTCAAAATCTTGTGAGCGAACATTGTTTCCGATTCGAATCCCTTTTCACCAAGCTTATCGGTTATGTAGGTGCTAAGCACTTCAGATGTGCTGCGTTCGAGCTTGGCGCTGCCGACTAGAAGCAGGATACGTTTAGCTTGATTCATCGTGACACCCCCAGTTGGCTAAAACAGGTTCGTATCTCCTGCCTGATCGTATCAGTGTCCTGGTCACGCATGATTACCGCTGCTTTTTGCGCCGGGGAATGCATGTTTATCGAATTGCGCTTGACCAACGTAGTGAATATCCGCTCGCTTTGCTTATCCTCTTTCGGCATCACTCCCAATCCTAACATACGAGGATATTTATCGTATCGTTTTTTGTGATGCACTTCGCCGTTGACTTTCATGAAGAATGGCGAAACCACACAGATTGCCCGGTCCAGCGCTTTCTTAAGCTGGGCCGAATAACCGCCGAAAGTTACCGGGGTGAGATATATAGCCAGGTCGTTTTGAATAAATTGCCTGGCTATTTCACGGCCATCATCTTTGAAACGGCACTCGCCGGGAGTTTTCACCCAGCATTCGAAACATCCCACGCAATAAGTGATTTTCATTTCATTAAGAACAAACGATTCGGTCTCCCAGCCAATCGATGAGAGCTCCTCGACAACAACCGCGTGAATGTCGGCTAAAGCCTTATCATCTTTGCTTGAACCATTTAATATCATTGCTTTCAAACTTTCGCTCCTGACAAGTTGATTAAAGCCCTACTCATTCCCTAGCGCCTTCAGCTTATCCTCGGCGATCTGCTTTAGCTGCCCAGCGAAGTTAGCCGGCAGATCAGGGTCATCCGGGATAAGCTTCAAACAGGTTTTAACCGCTTTGATTGCGCCCGTCGTATCGCCCTTGGCTATGTAAGTATCCGACATGCTATCATACAGATTAGCCGATTTCGGATTAACCCCTATTGCCAACTTGTACACCGCTACCGCCTCATCGCCTTTGCCCTGCCCGCTAAGCGTGTAGCCCATTCGGTTTAATTCATTCACATCGATATAATAGGGGCTGTTCTCATTTGTCTTTACATCCAGATTATACCAGCTTAACGCCTCGTCAATACCGTCATCGGCAATCTTTCTCTCTAGTAGATTCGCGAATGAACGGGGCCTCTTATCCTTGAAGTAAACCATGCGCTCGAACACGAGTTTTAAGGCGGCATCACCTGTGCGATCGTAATTGTGACCGCCGGGCAGTTCATGATATTCATAATAAGCACCATAGCTGAAAAGCGAATCGGCGAATTCCTTCTGGCCGGCCATCAGATCCAGATTAGGATCGTATATTCCGTTGATAATGAACGCGTAAGGAATATTTTCCGGTGACGTTTTCCTGTACAGATCAAACGGATCATGAGCGACCCGGAAATCATTTGGCTTTTCGCCGAACACCCTGTCAAATACCGGAATAAGCGCCGCGCTATTAGGATGAGTTTTATTTTCCTCAAGATCACGGGCGCCATCAATCACGCCGCATATGCTTATCATATACTGAAAAAGCCCGGGATGTTTCAACGCCAGAGTTATAGCGCCATAACCGCCCATGGAATAACCGGCAATTATCCGGTTGGTTGGATCTATTGAGTATTTTTCCTCTATATATTTTGGTAAATCTATTATCAGGTAATCCTCGAATCGGTCTTTGGGTTCGGCGTAAGCGTTGACATAGAAAGATAATTCGCCCTCCGGCATGATAACGATCATTGGAAATATGTCGACATGATTTTCGATATCGCTCAGATTAAGCCAGGACTGATAATTACTGCCGACTCCGTGAAGAAGATAAAGAACGGGGTATGTCGTCGCCGGATCATAGTCCGACGGCAGAAGAACCGAAAACGGCATTGTTCGGCCCAGGTTTTCCGAATACAGGCTGTCTGTATGTACCGATGGTTGCGCGGATGCCATGTTCCAGCAACAGGCTGCCATTACAAGTATTAAAATTACTTTTCGCATCTATCCTCCGGATTTGAGGTTTTTATAGATTATGTTGATGAATAGTAATGACTAAACACGATAAGGTCAAACGAAAATTGTTGTGGTGGAAAGCCTCTGCAGCGCCCGAAATGGATAATATCTCTACAACTCCAGTCCGAAAAACTTGGCGCCTTCTATTGGATTGTAACGATATCTCTCCGATTCCTTGAAACCAAGCGATCGATACAAGTTGACTGCCTCGGTCATGTTGGCCAAGGTGTCCAGACGCATCAACTTGTAGCCGGTATCACGAGCGCGGGCGATTACCGCCTCGGCCAGTTGGCGGCCTATGCCTTGCTTACGAAACTCAGGTTTAACATACATCCGCTTTAACTCGCATACGCCCTGATCGAATTTCCTCATCCCGACACAGCCGGCGAGCGTGTCATCGCTATAGGCCAGAAGCATGCGGCCATCGGGCAAGGCGTAGTCGCCGGGAAGGTTGTTCAGCTCGGTTTGGAAATCCTGAAAATCGAGATGGAAGCCCAGCGACCTGGCGTACTCCTCGAGAAGCGGGCGGGCCAATGCGATTTGCTTATTCGTTTTTACCAATATGATCTTTATCATATGAATTGACTCAATTAGTAACCTTATGTTCATCGTTTCAGGGCGGACGATACAATACCTGAGAGCGTAAAAATCAATCCCAGATTGAATAAACCGTTCTCGAAACTGAATGAAAACTCCTGTTGGACGAATCCTATTGCCAGAAAAATTAAACCCAGCGTAAGAAAACCCGTTCCTATTTTTTTATTTATGTTGCCCATATTAAAATGCCTCTTTCGTCTCGCCTCACCGCTTAGAGGGAAACTACACGCAATGGATATAAACCAACCTTAATGTGCAATCGTATCTTAGAACCTGAGAACTGGCCGGCTACTCAGGAGTGGCAAAGCCGATACGCCGCTCCGATTGGGCGCCATCCAGGAATTTGTGCAACCGATCCTTATAGGTATTTTTGACCTGATCGTACATATTATCATAGAATGCCGGACAACTGGCCGCGTTATCCTGGTGAATTTCAAATGCCTCGCCCTCGGGCCCTAATTTCACCACGTAATTATCATCGATTTTCTTAATCAGAAGCGGTAACACCAGAGTTTCCTCCGGCTGATTCTTAATTTGGCCGCAGAGAGTCAGTAACAAGCCCAGATACCAGAACGTATCTTTCTCCAGATGCATCGAATCTTTGGCGGAATACGATTTACCGAATTCGGGCTTATCGCGCAATGGCACGAATTTCAATTTATCGTCCGGCATATCGAAATATTTCATCAGCCCGTCCAACAATTCAGTCACGAATTCGGAGCATTCATGCCAGTAGGTAAAATAATTGGTTCGGGCGGTCGAATAAAATTTACAAAGTTCATTGAATTTAGACACAATAACACCTCCAACCTCTTTCTGGTCCAGGGATAAATCTATTTTCCAGATGCCGGTAATATTCCTCGGCGTTTCTGATGTACTATATATTATAGCTTAGTTCAACCTTTAAAGGTTCCATAAAATATTATCGAAATTGCCTAACAACTTCATTGTCTCTCGAAACCTTCGGCCAGTGAAGCTATCAGGAATAACCGGCCGTAATCTTTTGCCTTCTTTGGACAATCGGTGAAATCATTCTTTAAATTAATGTTCTGTGTACGTGTTACTTTTTGGGCGTATTTGTATTCATCCTTAAGGTGACGGTTGATGATGCTTTTGCCATTTGCTCCGAAATAGTAGAAAAGCATTCTGGCGGCTTCGATTTTTATGTCCCATGAACTATCACAAATACGTTTATCGAGAATAGTTTTAGCGTCGCTGAATGCTAAATTTTTACAGCATTCAACCGCGACTTTTCTGACACTCGAATGACGAGCCGCGGTAAGCCTCATCAACGGCTTGATATCATCCATGACATACCATTTCAGGTACAGTCGTGATGCGACCTGCCGAATAAAATCAGGTGTCGAATGGCTCATATCTTTAAGCACCTTCCGACCAAGTTCTGGATCGTTGGCACGTGTAAACGAAATTAACGCGCCGGCGGCCGACATTCTGACATATTTATTTTCGCTATCTTTGTATATCTTAATCAATACATTTCTTATCGAATTGTTTCTCACCCGCCCGGCGATTCTTATGAAAGGTATAATCTTCTCGGGTTTGTTTATCATAACCGGTCCGTTCAGGGCTTTTTGTAGATGAGGAGCGAACGCCTGCCTGAAACTCTCATTGCGATCGGACGCTGAAATGGCAATAGCCATCGCTTCGCTGGTCAAAAGGCTATTGTTCATAGCCGATATAATCGTACTTATAACTTTGGGATCAACAGAATTACGCGCAGCTATCATCGAGGCGGCGCTAAACCGTTCGTATTCGTTGCTTGAATTCAGGTAGTGTTTTAAAACGGTGTTATTGACGTTCTGGCCATAAATTTTCTTAACCATTGGAATATACGGCGTATTCTTGTAGCTGAAAAATCCCTGATAATTCTTGACGATGTGTCCCGAAAAATACTGCCAGGCCAGGTAAGCCGGATCGAATGCCATCCCGCCGGCCTTCAGATCGGGGCCATCGTTGTTGTCTTCCCATCGCCAGGGGGGATTTGCCGCGTTCTTGGCGAATTTACCGCCTTCGATCTGCCCGCTAACTACGAAGGGTTCGCCGATTGGGCCGCCCCATCGCCTTTCCCAGAATCCGCCCGGTTCCATTATATCGATAAGCTCATAGAACGCCTGCCGGGTGATTTCACCATCCCGGGGTGTGATATTTTCAGGTCGCGAAAGAGACTGACCGGGACCGGCCGGGGCGTAGCGAACATAAGCTTTGCGCATCCCGCGGAAACCGGTGCAACCGTGTCCCATCGGCTCCTGATATGTGCACGGATGCGATAAACCATCCGGACCTTTCTCGAACTTGACTCCGTCATCCACTGATTCCCGGTTCGAGGTTAGGACATTCGAATATGAATAGAAATTATTGTGGGCGATAGTAATCATCCCAACATGAATTCCATACGGGAAATTCTTCTTCAGCGCTTTGGTGAGCGGTTTCTGAACGATCGATATGAACCCCTCCATGTCGTTTTCATGCTGATCGATATTATCCCAGTCGCGGGGATGGTAGAAGGCATAGACGATATACCAATGAGTCATGGTCTCGGTGACCGAGTAATAAGCCGCGCCGGTAAGATTTTCAACCCTGTCGAGCCGGGCCCAGGCGCCGCGGGTTTTCCAGGTGCCGCCAAAATCCATTTTCAGGATGAAGTCAGCTTTGGGATTGTCGGTGGAGATTTCCTGATAATGGATAGGCGCCCAGCGTTGGGCCAGTTTTCGGTTATCGATTGCCGGCATGATTATACCTCCTTTTGGTCAATAGTATGTAAATCACTTTTTAAAAAAGCGTGATAATTCTTGTTCTAATTAGATAACGCGATTTAACGGCGTATTATCACCGATATTTATTGGGAGATGAGATGAGATTTGTCAATATGGTTTTTAGGGAAGGCCGTAATGGGTCGGCTGGCGATCTTGGAAATGGGCGTTGGTACAAGACGGGCCAATGGCTTTTGCCGCACAAACCATCTATTTATAAGGACATTTGAATTCTTCCCCATAAATCATTTGCATAATCAGCCCGTTTAATATATTACAATCCTCAAAGGGCAACTTTTAGCGATTTGTGCCGAATTATGATATTGATGTCCTGATAACTAAGGCTGAGGAGATTATGCGCGATCTATCGATAGAAGTCAAAGTGGGAACTGTGGTTGTGCTGGCAATCGCTATTTTGATATATAGCGTTATCTGGGTCAAGGAATACCAATTCGATGTCGAACATTATTTCTACACAGCCCACTTTCCGCAGGTCGGCACCCTTGATGTAGGCGATCCAGTGGCCGTTCTGGGCGTGGATAAAGGCGAGGTGCAGGAAATCAAACTGACCGGGAATACTGTCCGGGTTAAAATGTCGTTATCATCGGATGTGACCTTGAAAGAGGACGCCAAGATGGTGGTGATGAATGTCGGCCTGATGGGCGAACGTTTTATCACGGTCTGGCCCGGTGAATCGGAAACACCTCTGGACCTGAATGTGCCGATTATGGGCAAATACGATACCGGTATCCCCGAGGTGATGGGCATGATGGGCGATGCTATCGATGAGATACGTTCGTTGGTAGCTCAACTCGAGGGCACAGTCGGCGAGAAAGGCAAAGCCGAACAGATCCGCCAGATTATCGATGCCTTGGCCGAGATTACCGCAAACACCAGCAATTTTGTCAACGCCAACCAGGATGCCATGGCCGACGCGGTCGGCGACCTGAGTTCGGCGGCGGGCCGGATGCGCGCCTTCCTCGATTCCAACAGCGTGGCCATGGAGAAATCGGTGAATAATTTCGCCGATGCCTCCGAGACAATCAAAGAGCTATCCGGGCGGATCGATAGATTAAGTCAACAGCTTGAAGATGGCGAAGGTACGCTAGGCAAGACATTAGCCGATGATTCGCTTTATTATGATCTGAGATCGGCTGTAACGAATCTCGATTCGCTGATCACCGAATTTAAGGAAGACCCGAAGAAATTCATTAATCTGAGCATATTTTGATCAATTTTTGTTTCGGCATACACAACCATCAACCGGTGGGCAATTTCGATTTCGTAATCGAGGATGCCTACCAGAAATGCTATTGGCCGTTCGTCAAACTTCTCAGCCAGTACCCTGATATCAAAGTTACGCTTCACAACACCGGCATACTCTGGGACTGGATCGAGCAAAGACATCCCGAGTACTTTGACTATGTCGAAAGACTTCTCAAGGCCGGCCAACTGGAGATTCTGGGCGGCGGTTTCTATGAGCCGATACTGCCGGTGATTTTCGATTCGCACAAAAAAGGCCAGGTAAATATGCTCTCGGATTTTATCCGGGATAAATTTAAGGTCACGCCGCGTGGCATGTGGCTGGCCGAACGGGTCTGGGAGCCGCAACTGGCCAGTACGTTCGCCGATTGCGGAATCGATTACACGATTCTTGATGATACTCATTTCCGCTGGGCCGGGCTCACCGAGGATCAGCTCGATAGTTACTTTATCACCGAGGATCAGCACAAAAAACTGGCGTTGTTCCCGATCTCCAAGCTGCTGCGATACTATATACCGTTTAAAACGGTCGACAAGGTAATCGAGGCATTGCAGGAGATGGCGGATGACCATCCCGGCAAGCTGGCGATCTACGCCGATGACGGCGAGAAATTCGGCAGCTGGCCCGATACCTATAAGCTTTGCTATGAGAAAAAATGGCTGGCAAATTTCTTCGAAGCCGTTTCGAAAAACTCCGATTGGCTGAAGATGAAATTTTTCTCCGAAGCTCTCGATGATTCCGAACCCAGGGGCCGGATTTACCTTCCCACCGCCTCGTATGCCGAGATGGGTCAATGGTCGCTGCCGTCGGCGGGATTCATGCATTACGAGGACCTGGAGAATCATCTCGAAGTGAACGAACTCTGGGATAGTCATGGCTACCTGATGCGCGGCGGGTTCTGGCGGAATTTCCTGTCGAAATATCCCGAATCTAATAATATGCACAAGAAAATGTATCGGGTGGCAAATAAAATCGATGGGATAAAGGCGCAAAAGGCAGGCCAATCGGCCGGCCAGAAAAAACTGATAAAAGAGGCTACCGATCTGATGTATCAGGGCGAATGTAATTGCCCGTACTGGCATGGCGTATTCGGCGGGCTATATCTCAATCATCTGCGGTATGCTACATACAACCGGCTTATCCGGGCCGAGGCAATAGCCGACAAGCTCGGCGCCCTGCCGAAATCCGGTAAAATCGATATCACCGATTTCGATGATGACGGCCAAAACGAGGTGTTGGCCGAAACCAAAGCCCTGAACGCCTATTTCTCGCCTCGCTATGGCGGCGCGATGTTCGAACTCGATCTCAAGGGCCGGGGATTTAACCTGCTGGATACGATGACTCGCCGCGAGGAGGGTTATCACAAGAAGCTGCTTGAATTGAACAAGCTGGATAATGACAGCGAGGGCCAATCTATTCATGACCGGATCGAGGTCAAGGAAGAGGGCCTGGAGAAATACCTGATATACGACTGGCATCGCCGCCTATCGTTTGTCGATCATATAATTCCGCATCAGTCGACACTCGTCAACTTTATCAAAAACGATTATAACGAACTGGGCGATTTCATCCTCGAACCATTCCAGGTTAAAGCGAAGAAGAGCTCCTCGAAACTATCGCTGACATTCACCCGTGACGGTCATATTTATCTTCCCCGGGGAATTTACGACCTGCGCCTGACCAAAAGTATCGTTATCCCCACGCAGAAACAATCGATTACGGCATCGTATAAGCTGGAAAACATTTCCGATAAAGAATTGTCGTTCGTTTTAGGTATCGAATTCAACTGGGCCATGCTGGCCGGCGACGCCCCCGACCGCTACTACTATATAGACGGCAAGAAGCTGGAGAACAGCCGTCTCAACAGTATCGGCGAAACCACCGGCGTGGATAGTTTCGGCCTAAAAGATGAGTATCACAATCTCGATATCAATATAAAAACCTCCGAGACCTGCCGCTTATGGCGTTACCCGATAGAGACTGTCAGCCTCTCCGAATACGGTTTCGAGCGAGTCTATCAATCATCCCTAACCTGCCCCTGCTTCGATATAAAACTCGCGCCCGGCGAGTCGAGGGATCTGGGGGTGGAGATTGGTTTTCTGGAAATACAAAAATAGCGCAGTCATTGCGAGGAATCCCGCCCAAGCTGGATGACGCGGCTGGCCGAAGTACTTTATTCATCTGTACGGTGTTGGCACGGTTGAGTAGGTCAAAATCACTTCGCCAATATCATTAATATAACTGAACTACCCCTTTTTTAATAGTCAGGCTAATATACTGGAATTATGAAGTTAAAACAATAATGTATAGTGCCGCTAGGAAACAGTTTTAGGGCTGAAATGTTTTTTTATAAGAAACATATATCCCATCAGAAAAGAGAACAACACAAAACTGTATATCAGAAAGATTTTCGAGTTTAAAAAAGGCATGTTTTCGATTTGATGTAAACTTTCTGGCGGCAAATTCATTTTTTCATACAATTCTAATATTGATACATTGCTAACTGTAATTATGCTATTGATAAGCCATGTTATATTCAATAAAACCAAACCCCACCATCCTCTAATATCCAATTTATATAAATAGTAACCAAAGAGAATAAATAAACCGGAATTCAGCAATATGAACATAGCGCCAGGAATCCCATGTAGGACTGTACCAAAAAATATAATCGCCCATCCATAGCTGGCACTCATAAGTGGAGCGAGGCCACCAAGTAAAGTTAATAAATATAATGCAATAACAGTGAGTGGAGCTTTATCAGTCCAACCTATTTTAGTGTCAATCGAATCTACCGTATATTTGACGTTTTTACTTTGAAAAAATAATATAAATACTAATGGAACGACAACAAAGAAGCATCCAAATATAAACATTATAACTTGAGCTATTGATTTACTTTCAGATGGGAGATCAGATAAAGTATATGATAATACAACAAACATAAAGATATAAGATATCGTACCCAATATCATTCCATACCATGAAACTATTAATGTAAAATCTTTTGCCCACCTTCTTACTTTTATATTCCCGATTCCCAAAGTTACGATCAATATTGCTATGAAGAAATACACCAAAAGCGAAATATCAATTTGAGTTGTATAAAAAGGTGTGCCATTCATTTCCGTATTGGTGTTCATATATGAAGTCCCGATAGCCGCCATGATAGCGAATAATAGGAAAATAAATCCTAAAAATATCTCCACTACTCCAAAGAAAATGAGGAATCCTTTTCTGTTTTTAAATTCGATTTGGTTTGCCATACCTTCGGTTGATTGCTCCATCTAATCCTCCATATCAAATCGGATACTAGCATAAATTTTTAAGCAAATACATATAGCAATATAGTTTACTGAATAACTATCGTTAGCTATAAAATAACCTCTCACCGACTTACCCCTTTCTTAGTCAAGTAAACTAATAAACTGGAAAAATAAAGTCAAAGCAATAATGGACACTATTGCTAATTAATTATTCTAAACGTGCTGTCGGGTGTTCCCACCTGACAGCTTTTTTACTCATGAGAAATAGTCGTCGGTTCAGGGAACCCGACAACACGTTGATATCGCCATCTATCCCAAAACCACATCAAATATAATCTGAAACCTGTAAAGCCACTCTCCCGTAGGTTAGATAAGGATAATGTTATGATAAAAGCCAGGCGGGTTGTCGCTGCAGGTCAAACCGGAAGGAATATAATGAATCCCAGGATATATATATGCTTGTTTGTATTAGTCGCAGCTATTTCAATATTATTCGCCTGTAATAATGATAAGCCCGCGGAATTATCAGATAGAATATCATCATTCGAGCAGAGGCTGGAGAAATGGCGCACCGATCTGAAAATCCCCGCGTTCTCGGCGGGGATCGTTAAGGATAAGGACCTGATCTGGGCTAAAGGATTCGGCCTGGCCGATATCGAAAACAATATTGCCGCCACTGAAAGCACTACTTACCATCTGGCCTCACTGACCAAAACATTCGCCTCGATAATTGTTATGCAACTGGTCGAGGAAAAACTTATCAATCCGCATGATTCGATTTCGAAATACGGGATCAGCCTGGATGAAGCCCGCGAGCAAGGCCTGGATGTCGGCAGTGAGGATGAAATCACGGTAATAAATCTACTGACCCATACCGCCCAGGGCGAGCCGGGCACGAACTATCTCTATAGCGGCTACCTGTTCGGTTTACTCGATCAGGTAATCGAAAGCGCTTCCGGCAAAACATTCGGCGAATTAGTAGTTGAACGAATTATACTGCCATTAGATATGAAAAATACGGCCCCTAATATCAAAGACACTTTAAGCTTTGCCTTTACCGGTTATGATTATGGTTCATTTTACGCCAATATGGCTAAACCCTACGCGCTGGATAGCCTGGGCAATATCGAACAGTCCGAGCTGGAGGGCTATTTTGGCGCCGCCGCCGGGCTGATGTCATCGGTAGCCGATATGGCGAAATATTCCAATGCGATCGATGACCGCCGTTTCCTGAGCTTTAGAATATGGGA
The DNA here is from genome assembly GCA_024231855.1 of Candidatus Zixiibacteriota bacterium. Lineage (GTDB taxonomy): Bacteria > Zixibacteria > MSB-5A5 > UBA10806 > 4484-95 > JAAEQD01. The sequence goes on along the minus strand of JAAEQD010000106.1, from coordinate 110,067 downwards.
TAAAATATTTACCCAAACCGTCTCCCAACGCGGGGAATCGCTTCCATACGGTACGGGCTGGTTCGTTCAATACCTTAACGATATGAAAATCGTCTGGCATTACGGGCTCTGGAACACTAACTCATCGCTGATTATCAAGGTCCCTGAAAAATCCCTGACATTTATAATCCTGGCGAATTCCAATGAGTTGAATAACGGATTTGGTTTGGGTAATGGCGATATTTTCGGCTCGTTGTTCGGGGTGGAGTTTATCAAATCTTTTGCTTTAACCGATGAGAAGATTATTGATATCGATTACGACAGATCATTCATGGATTTGAAGCAAAGACTGAAAAATCGCCAACGATCCAATTATGATGATCTATATCCGAAGGAGTTATTCGTGAGAGCTTTACTCAGCATGAAAATGGGAGATCGGGCGAAATGGGAAAAGCTCTATAAGGTATACAACGACGTGTTTGCCAAGCAATTGCCGAGTAAATTCGATAAAATGAAATTGATTGCTCAAATCGACTCGGTACAAAACGATCAGGTACTCCAAACGGAATTTGAGATTCACGAATTAACCGAAGTTCAGATTTACGCTATCGGCGAAGGCGCCAACGGTGAGATGTGGGACTACGGCTGGATTACAGATGCCTCCTCAGATGAGATAATCTGGAAAATGGAAGCCAAGCATACCGAACCGGCCGGAGGCGATAATAAAAATCGCGTTGCCGATACCAGGACCATCTTGAAACCGGGTAAATATAAACTGAATTACAAAGCCGATGGCTCTCACGCGTTTTTACAATGGAACACCCTGCCGCCGGAAATAGCGTTTTATGGGATCGCGTTGTATGTGTTGAAATAGGGGGTAGTTGTCGGGTCGGGGGGGCTGACAACATGAATAACTGACTACAACAACAGATTATAATTCATGCTTGTATCAATGTTGCTTACCGTCAATTAACTTAAGGGCGATTTCCCTAAAAACATCTTTTTTATCAAGAAAATCCCGATAGGTTTCATTCACCGGATAATCCGGCATGATCGGCTTGGTTTTGTCCATACCTTCTACAGCGGCCGCGAACGTACTGCGTCCAATATACAGCATTATCCTCGTATTATTGAGATTGGATTCCGTATTTTTACCCGCGTTACATTTATATGACGATCCGCTTTCCATACCAACGAATTTCCCAATGTTATGATATTTCAATAAGGAGCAAAAATGCCCATTGGTGGAAAAACATCGCCCGTCAATCAGCGTAAACAGATTGCCCGTAAAATGTTTCTCGGCCAGGGGGATAGGATCGGCAAACTCCGAATACTTACCGTAAGGTTCCGCGTAATAGGGCAATGGCTCCGGCTCCAGATAGGAGAACAGGGGAACGGCGCAGAATGGATCTCCTCCATCGTTTCCGCGAAGATCGAGGATTAGATTTTTTAACTTCTTATCGTGGATTACATTAAAGCAACTATCGATATAACTTTTGAAATACGGCACACGGTCATAATAAATAAATGTTTTTATTGTCATTATAGCCGTGCTCTTCTCTTCTATTAGCTCAAGAGTCAATTCCGGATGATTGAAATTCGTGAAAATAACCGCCCTGACGGATTGGAGGTTAGCGGGTACTAACTCAGCCGTTTCTCGGGTTTTTCGCCCTGGCAAAGCGTAAGTAACCTCATATTTTTCGGGAAATCCAAACCTTCTGGCGTAGATCATCGAGAATCGTCTTTCAATTTGTGCTTGAATAAAATTTATGTTGAAAGCGTCCGCCGAGTAATTTACTTGCATCTCCCCGATTATATCATTGATTGGCCGATCGTTAATTTTTAAAATGACACTCCCGAAAGGAACCTGAACCGAATCGTTATAGCTTCCCGCTACGACTACATTATCCTCGATAATTCTAATCCGAAGCGGAAACAGATTGTCATATCCCAAATTCCAGTAACTGCCCGGCATCCAAACGGCGGTGTGCCCACATCCTACTTTTGCGGTAAGAGGCGTGAGGATTTTATAATATTCATAAAGTTTCATGGGTTTACTTATCAGATTGTACTGACGGGCGAACAGGCCGTCAAAAGTGTCTTTGCTTGTATATTCATACAAACAGCAATGATTTTCTTCGAGGGTCTGCCTCATTTGATTGAAATCTTCTTGCAGCTCCTCTACTTCGTATATTTTGGGTTTTGGATAGTTTCCAGCTGTGTCATCTGTAACTCCCTCATCGGTGAAGGTTGGATTAACAAGGATCCCAAGCATTATGATCAAAAGCAGTATGTTTGATATTTTGTGCATTACGTTTCCTCTTTCATCGAATACTGACTTTTTTACATGATAGATGTAACATTGTATTTTACTGCACCTGTTGATAGAAGTTTAGGCTACTGGACCATTATTGTCAACAGCATAATGGGTATAACACGAATCTGACCGCGTGCCGGTATTAGCGCTTTATAGGATTACACTGTATGTGAGGAAAATGGGGGGTGGTTGTTAGGCCAATAAATTGCCTATTGACGAAGGGGAGAATATCTTACGGGCAATCCTCATCAACCACCCAGAATGGATTACCTTCCAGATCATGAAAACCACCGTACCAGAACTGACCTTTCTCGTCGAAAGACGGTCCGAATGTGATCACACCGTTATGTTTCTCCAAATACTCGAAGAACTGCTTGACATCCGGTACCTGAAACTGCAGGACAACTGTGTTATTTTTGCGATTGCCCGGTGTGATTCCCATCTCTTTGGCATCCGCAATACCTATTTTTATTCCCTGTTCGTTTTCAAGATTGCAATAATGATATTCCTCTTCGAATAGATGTACAACATTGAATCTCAAGACTTTCTGATACCATTTCATTAAAAATTGAAAGTTCTCAGCAAAAATAACCGGTTCTCTAGGTCGAATCTCCATAATTGTTTTACCACCTCAATGTGATATGTACAATAAGTAAAATTCTATAGAAATTGCATTAGCTAACCAAACTCATCCCTCAAACAGCGAATTCAACTCCAGGTAGTCCTTCATCTTGTATGTATAATCCGGCAGCGTGGCCGGCCGGCCGGAGTTGGGGGTGTCCATCAGGATGGTGGCCGCCCTCGGGAACTGATCCCACATCGCCTCGAGTTCGCACGGCTCATTATCGATTATTAAAACCGGCTCGCCGACTTTTTGAATACTTTGGGCGCTTAAGGCCTTGGAATCGACATTTTCTATATCGAGATTGGTTTTCATCAGGATAGATGTCCGGTAATGTTCGTTCATAAAATTATTCTTGGTCAGCCAGACTCGGGTACCTTCGCCCATATTCTGCTCATCCCGGCCGGTAAGATAAATTACGTCAATATCCAAACCTAGTATCTTATGAACGAATTCGCTACCGCCTTCAATCTGATTATCCAGATGCAGAAACTTGTTGGAGAAGAAGTACTTATTCCAATATTTGATCATTTTTGCCAGCGTTTCGCCCTCAAGCCCCATCTCGATCAAATTTGGCTTGGGATTATAGTCATATGCGAAAGGATCGAAATCGTTGAGGTTTTTCTTGAAACTTTCGGGCAATTCAAGCTCTTTTATGGCCTCGATAAATATTTGCTGGGTTCTCAGAAAATGCTCGGCGATGGTCCCATCGATATCAATTACCATAACCGGCCGCTGATTTGACTGCGCCGCTCGCTTCATGCCCTGGGCGATTGTGCTCCAAAAATTCCCAGTATTTATTCTTGTTCTAGCATTTTTTTCCATTTTTTCACCTCGTTGTAAATCACAATATACAAAAAATAAAAAAAAAGCGGTATTACTTTTTATTATTTTTTTAATCGGTTGACTTTAAACTTTTATGAACATATTCTATGTAATTAAGTTTTGGAGGATGGCAACGGCTGTGGCGATACTTGAACAACCATGGACTATCTGGATAACCGGCCTCTCCGGCGCGGGCAAAACTACTATCTCTAAAAGGCTCGTCAAGATCCTACAAAATCATACCTTGAAATATCAATATCTTCGTCAGGATGATATCCGGCAGTTTTTAACGCCTAATCCAACTTTTTCAAAACTTGAAAAGGAACTGATGTACAGAACCTCGATATTTTTATCGCAAGTTCTTAATAAACAAGGGATTAACGCGATTATCGACTCGGTGGACGGCCGCGGGGAAGGGCGTCAACTGGGCAAAGAAGCGCTGGATAATTTCAAGGTCGTCTGGATAGATTGCCCTATAGATGTCTGTATCAAACGCGAAAAACATCGCACCGACAAGGCCGAAATCGTCGATTTATATCAGCGAGCTCTTCAGGGCGAACTTAAGCTTCCCGGTATGGGCTATGATTACGCGTTGGAGAAAGAGCCGCTTTTGAAGATCGATACCACCAAATGCGATGCCGATGAAGCCGCCAGAATGATTGCAGCCAAGCTGATTGACTCTAAAGAGTAAGCAGACTACATAGTCCTCCTATAGATATATTTACTTAAAATTTATTGTTAAAACGAAAAAAACTATTGTAATATTGGCAGTTATTTGTTAAATTTATTGGTGGTTTTTTATTAGGGCTTCTGAGTTCTTGATTATGTTTAAAAAATAATTGGCTCGAGCATCTTGCGGCTGCTTCATGACTGTGACTGATTTAATGAAAACAAAACGACTGGATTACCATCGATAAATGATTTCAGAGTATCGCTACGATCTAATTCAGGCTTGAGGCTTGACAGGCAATTATCGGAAGTTTGTGAGTAAATTAAGAGGAATAATAAGCTTAAGAATGCGTAAATGTAATTGTCTTAGAAGGTGGTGATAGGGCTGACAGCAGGGGCTGCCGCATTGACGAAGTTAATAGCTTGATCGAAATCGATATTATTGGTGGTCATTGGGGTAATACTGTAATACCCTCTGCCTGGTTTGCCGAATCAACCGGCCGGCCGTCAATAACCTTCCGGCTTTAACTTCTATTAAGCGCGAACCCTGAAATCGATGGGCCAATATGAATTCCGATAAGCCGTCGATTCTTTTTCGGATAATGTCAGCGTATTTTTACTGGCTAAAGTGATCATAGACGAGGTTCGATAATCAAAGTAGGCAATGATTATCTAAAAAAGCGGAGTTGATAACCATAATACCTAAAACAACTCCTGATACGAGTTCTGGCCCCCTACATGATGTTGAAACTGATTGTGGTTGTTCGAGTTTCGTCCTGATCTGAATCTAGCCTAAAGACTCTCGAAATATTAGGAAATAATTATTGTAACTTAGTGTTAATGTTAATTTTAGGAATCGGAAATCGGGAAAATTAACGGCGGACTAGTTTCTGCCGGAAGCATTTACGGATGCTTCAAATCACAGATTGAATGAGGCTGAAGCTGAGTTCAATTGAACCTTTTCAACGAAAGGAATGATGTGAAAACAAAACTATTCTTAGCCATCTTTATGATGAGCTTGCTTTGCTTGCCGGTAATGGCTGATTATCTTACCGTGACGAACGGTGATTTCGAAAACTGGACCGGTGGCTCGGGAGGTCCCCCCGATAATTGGACCAATGACAATAACGATTTTACCAGCGCTCAGGAGGCTTCTACCGTCCATGGCGGAACCTACAGCGTTAATCTAACCTGGACCTCACAATCCAATCAGGACTTCGTATCCGACCTGATTGCCGTAACTGCTGAAGAGCTTTACACGATCACGGCCTGGGAATATGATAACGATATTGCCGGACGGCTTCGTTTATGCTTTGAATGGTATGATGCCGACTCGGTATATCTGGCGGCCAGTTATTCGAGCACTTATTCCTCGGATGCCGCCGAATGGGTAGAGTACACCTATGCCATTAACGCCAACGCAAGCGCCGTTTATTGCAAAATCCTCATTCGCCAGTATGATGTTTCCGGCGACTGGGATGGCAACGCGACGGTTTATGTCGATGACGTCACCTTGTTTGAAGGCACCGGTGGCGCCAATGTGCCACCCGATATTGGCACGCTTTATCGGGATCCTTATCCCACCGTATTCCCGGATGACGATGTAGTTGTCCGCACAGAGATTACCGATATCGATGGTACAATTGACGATGACAGTTTGTACTATCAAACAACATCGGCTCTTCTGGTTTACACGCCGGTTTATCATGATAGCATCGTGGGCGATGAATATTACTACGTAATTCCCGCCCAGGCTGCCGGTACTCTGGTGGAATACTATGTTATAGCTGTGGATGATGATGCCGAGAGAACTGAATCATACACCACCAGCTATACAGTTTCTGATTTTCCCACTTCCAGCCTGCAAAACGGCGGCTATGAGTTGTGGACCGATAACGGAGCCGGAGGCCCGCCCGATGATTGGTCAATCGATACCGATATCACGGCCGTACAGGAAGGCACCGAAGTCCATGGCGGTCTCTACAGTGCCAATTTGACCTGGACCTCCCCGACTCAGGCTAATTGCGACTTTATGTCCGATGCGTTTACGATAACGGCCGAAGAGTCTTATGTCTGCAGCTTGTGGTATTACGATAACGACATTGCGGGACGTCTCACGCTTTATTACGCCTGGGATACCGGCAATGCTTACTCTGGTACTTATACTACAGACGCTGCCAGTTGGCAGTTGATTACTTTCACATCGGTTGCCCCCGTTGGAGCCACAGCCGTTCAGGTCGGTATTCGCGGCTATGATATTTCAGGCGACTGGGATGGCGATTGCACCGTTTATGTGGATGATTGCTCGGTGAACCTGGTAGTAGGTGGACCGGACGAAGTAGATATTTATGACGTCCAATACACCACAGTTGCCGATGGTGACTGCTACGATTCCCCATATATTGGTCAAAATATCTCGGTTACCGGCACGGTTGCCGGTATCTTCCAGGGTACTTACCAAAACTACTACATGCAGGACTGCTCCACTTCCGACTGGAATGGCCTGTTTGTTTACGATGATAATGAAACCATAGCCATAGGTGATGAAGTCACAGTGGTTGGTTCAGTCGCTGAATATCATGGTGGCACCCAGCTTAGCGGCATATCTTCAACGGATATTAATTCATCCGGTAATGCCATTTGCACCACTACGGTTACTTCAGACGACCTTTCCCCGGCTTGTAATCTTACCACTGAAGCATATGAAGCCGTGTTGGTTAAACTCAGTGATGTCTTGTGCGTGATTAGCACAACCGACGGTAAGGCCTGGGTGAAATCTGATGGCGCGACAGATTCTTGCGCTATTGATGATTATATGTACCAATATGGCGGCGATCAAGCGCAAGATCTTATGGCGGGCAACCGCTATGATATCATTGGCCAGGTTGGTGTTTACGATGAGTATATGTTATATCCGCGTTTTGCCTCGGATGTTACTTTACTGGCCGGCGGCCCGCCAATTATAGCGAATGTCGCGCATCATCCAGATGATCCGATCTATCCGACCGACAACGTTTCAGTCAGCGCTGATATCACCGATGACGGCACAATCGATTCAGACAGTCTCTATGTCGAAACCGTGGCTGCTGAATTCTTCCCGGTTACGCATGATAGTATCGTTGGTGATACTTACTGGTATACGATTGGAACGAATGCTTCCGGCACAACTGTTAACTATTATGTTGTGGCTACTGATAACGAAGCTAATCGTAGTGAATCGGCTACTGATTCTTACGTGGTTCAGGACCCGTCGGGTTGCCCTGACAATATCTACGATATTCAATTCACGGTAGTCCAGGGTGACTCGCCGGATTGTTTCTTCTCGCCCGATTCGGGTACTACTGTTGATGTTTGTGGCGTGATAACCGGCCTTAAAGCGGCTGGCACAGGCGATCAGCAAACCAAATTCTTCATACAGAACCCCGATGGCACGACCTGGGAAGCGATCTATATCTATGACAACCTCTTCGAATGCCCGGAAATAGCCGTAGGCGATCTGGTTGAAGTATTCGCGACTGTTTCGGAATATGAAGGTTTAACCGAGTTGGTAGCTGTTACAGGCATCACGATTCTCGACACCAATGTTGATCTTCCCGAAACCACTAGCGTTTTAGTCTCTGATTTCGATGATGACTGCAGTTGGACCACCGAGCCTTATGAAGGTTTGTTGGTTAAAATTGAGAATGTCACTTGTCTTTCCGAGTTTGGCGATTACGAAGATTTCTGGATCACCGATGATGTCTCCAGCGACTCGATCCTGATTTCCAATTATCTTTACTATAGTGATCCCGCTTTAGCCCCGGCGGTTCCGCCGGCTACAGACGTACAGTACGCTTCCGTAATCGGTATATTGCGTTGGGAAATACTTGATGACGTGGGCGGCGTATGGAGCATTGAGCCGCGTTTTGGCGATGACTTCGAAGTTCTCGTAATTCCGCCGCCAATCGTTTTAGCCGCTTACCCCGGCGATCAGAGCTCGCTCTGTGTCCTGTTCGACCATGATATGGACCAAGCCTCGGTTGAAAATGTCGGGAATTATTCGATCTTTAGCGGCCTGTCGATAACGGCTGCCGTGCAGGATCCGAGCAATGTAAGGAAAGTGATCCTTTCTACCGCCGGCCAGACAGATGGCTTACTTGATTCTGTTACCGTTGAAAACGTTCAGGATCAGGGCGGTGAAACTCTTGTCTATCAAAGGGTTGCCTTCAGGCAGGGCTTCACGCCGATTTCCCAACTCCAATTCTCCAGCGGTCCTGGTCCGGATACGACCTGGCCGAGTGATATGATGGGAGAAATGGTAACCGTGAAAGGCTTCATAACAGCCGATAGTTCCTCATTCAACCACAACAACTGGTGGATCAGCGACAACAATACCGAATTCAACGGTGTTCTGATGTATCTGAACGTCAGTGTGGCCCATACCTGGCTGCCTGAACTTGGCGATACGATTATCGTATCAGGTTTTGTGGATGAATACTACGGCGAAACTGAACTTCATACAGGCTATGACTTCCAGTTTGACAACATGGTATTAGTCAGCGATCAGGGAAGCGATCCTGAGCCAATGTATATGGGCTACACGACAGCCGAGCATGTCTACAATAATCAATTGCCGTTGTCTGAAGAACTTGAAGGCGTTTTCTGTAAGCTCTGCGACTCGCTTTTAGTGGCCGCCGATCCTAATGATACCGCCGATCCTTACGATCACTTCCTCGTATCCCTTACTACAGGCGATACTCTCAGTCTGGAGGGTCTTGGTAGCCACAGAACATATACCATTCCCGCTACAGGAACAACTTTAACCGGCCTGACCGGTATTCATCGCTGGCGCTACGGTATCTGGAGATTAGTGCCGCGTGCCGATGATGGATTCAACACCGGAGTTGATTGCGAAGCACCGGAAGGCTACGAATACCTGCCCGGCGATGCCAACATGCCCAATGGTATTTGGCCGCCATCTGTTATTGGCGCCGATGTAACATATTTAGTTAATTACTTTAGAGGTATAAGCGTATCTTGTCTGCTTGACGGATTCTACGCTTCTGGTGACGCCAATGGCGATTGCATGGTAATCGGTAGTGACGTAACCAAACTGGTGACCTACTTTAGAGGATTAACATCAATCAACAATTGCGCTGATTACCCACCGCTCTGGCCCACTCCTGAGGATCTACCTCCATCGGCCCCGCCTGGATGGCCGAACTGTGAAGGTGCTCCGGCATCGATCGGATCATCTCCATCAGGCCAGACTAAGTAATTCAGTCCAGTCTATTACGGTCGTCCGGGTTTTCCGGACGACCGTTTTTTTATGGTCGGGATTCAATAATAATGATGACAATCGCTCAAATATCGATATGCGGATTCAATTAGTGATACAAGGTTAGTGATTTAATGTTGAGCGAATCCCAAAATTTGCCTGAATTAGTGTGAAATTAGGCTTCAACCAGAATATTTTATTTTGTGAAAAATCCAATTTAATGTAAAAATATTCTTTCATATATTGGAAAAAGTGTTATATTTAAGTGGAAGTTCATAGAATAATGCAGGTAATAGGAGCCATTGGCATTTTGAAAAGAAGTTAGGGTGGATGTATGTGCGGTTGGGAAGCAAAGAATACTAATTGCATTATGAAGTTATTATCCTCAAAATTATCACGTTCAATATCTTTCATACTCTTGATAATTCTTATATCAACTGTTTTTCTTTATTCGAGAACTGCCATAGATGACGCGACGCATGTCACCGATATCGGTAACATTAGTATGACCATAACCAATTATGGCGTTTACGGGACAGCCTTTCGTATCGAAGATCAGGCCTCCTGTGAATATCCAATCGGTTCGCATATAGAGCATCTGTGGATGGGTGGATTGTGGTTTGGCGGCGAACAAAACGGTCAGCGCAAAGTCAGTACCGGCGCTATCGATGCTTATCCCGATGCCGCCGCGTCCGAGGGCTTTGAATTCACCACCAGGGATACCGGCAGTGTTATCTATCAGATAGAGGAGAGGTCGAGCCTTACCAGTTCCCAGTTTTTCCATCCTGAAGCTATCAGCCATCAGGATTTTATCTGCGATTTTTCGGATTCATCCATTTATGTGATCGACGAAAGCGGCGAGCAGATTCAGATCCCGGAACACGATCCATTCGGTATAGATATCCATCAGGAAACTTACTCCTGGAGTTTACCGTTCGCCGACGCGTTTGTGATATTCAGTTTCGATATAACCAATAAAAGCGAATTCCCAATTGAGAATATCTGGATCGGCTACTGGTACGAACCGACTATCGGCAATACCGATCTAACCCCGTATAGCGGCCCCGACCGAAGCTGGAGTTTCTATGACGATCCCTGCAACATGATCGATACGATGGCCATGGGCTACTCGTTCGACAGAGACGGCGACGACGGTTTCGCCGAAAGTTATATCGGCTGTCGCGTTTTGGGCAGTACGCCGGCTTTTTATGATACTACTGATGGCCGGATTTTATATGCCGGCCCGGATGCTTTCAAGTACAATATATGGAAATGGCGTAACCAACAGGATCCGCTTTTTTCAACTCCGGCCAGCGATGGACAACGGTATATAAGACTCTCCACGGGCTTGAATGATGTTCCGATTTGGCCGGAAGAAGCGTTTGTATCAAGTAACTGGACCCAGATGGTGTCGACCGGACCTTACCCGACCTTATTACCTGATTCCACGATGCAAATCGTATTTGCCATTGTCTGCGCCGAGAAATACGGCCCCGACCCAATGAGCGAAGACACCCCTCTGGCTAAAACCAATCTGATTAATAACGCCAGTTGGGCCAAGATCGCTTATGACGGCGAGGATAAAAATTCGAATGGTATACTAGACCCCGACGAGGATCTTGAAGGTCCTAACGGCGAGCCGCCTAATGGCGTAATCGACCGGTATATCCTGCCATCCGCGCCGCCGCCGCCTATGATGAGACTGGTGGCCTCAGACAAAGCCGTAGATATTTACTGGAATAATTCGCCGGAAAGCTATGTCGACCCAGTTATAGGGGTTGAAGATTTCGAAGGCTATAAAATATATCGGGCGCGAATGACCCAGGATAACCAGGGCCAGGGACTTCGCGACCTGTTTCAATTAATAGGCCAGTTTGACCGGGTTGACTCGATCGGTTTCAATACCGGGCTGGAATTTGTACGCCTGCCTGAGCCGGTTGAGATCGACGGCCATTTGATGCATTATAAATTGACCAATTCCGATTTATTGAACGGTTGGCAGTATATTTACGCCGTAACCGCTTTCGATACGGGCGATCCAAATAATAATCTTGAGAGCCTGGAATCAAGCCCATTGCTTAACTATATAAGAGTTTTTCCCGGACCGCCGCCAGATCCGGTCGCTGATGTTGGGGTATTCCCGAATCCTTATCGGGCTTTCTCCGGCTGGGATGGTCGGGGCAATGACGGCCCGAAAGAGCGCGAACGAATGATCCATTTTTATAATTTACCGGATAAATGCACCATTATTATATATACCCTGGCAGGTGAGATCGTTGACCATATCTATCATGATGCCGCTACCTATAGCGGTGGTGATATAGCCTGGTACGGCAGTTTCGCCGGGGATGGTAGCGTTTTTTCCGGCGGTATGCATAGTTGGGACGTAGTATCCGAGGCCGACCAGGCGTTGGCCACCGGAATGTATTTATATACGGTAAGAAACGAAGTATCTGGGGATATCCAGAAGGGCAAATTTGTAGTAATCAAATGAAAGGACGAGAAACATGAAAAAGACTATAGTTTTTTCCCTATTTATAATGGTACTCATGGCGGCTGTGGCTTTCGCTCAGTATCCGGAGTATACGATCAGGGAAATCCAGGAAGTGCCGGTTGGCGCCGATAGCTCGATTTATGAGGGCGATACGGTACATGTGGGCGGCATCGTAGTCGCGGGTACTGGCCTTTACTATGCCGGCAGCGGCGTGACCTTTTATATGGAAATGGCCGATGGCGGACCATTTTCGGGTGTGATGGCCTACAATCCCACCTCCGAAGGCTTTCCGGATTTAATCCCGGGCGACTCTATCTCGGTTGACGCGCTGGTCAGCGAATATGCCTGGCCATACGATCCGCCATATGGATCTAACATGACCGAGTTATTCATCGTGCCCGGTAGTTTCACGTTCCATTCATTCGGTAATCCCGAACCCGAACCCATGGTGGTCACCGCCGATCTTATCGATACCACGGGCGGTTATGGCGTTGTCGATTCCCTGGGCGAGCAATTCGAGGGCGTCTATGTCAGGATATACGAGGTAACAGTCGATTCCGTGATTCCATACACCAATACCGCGACCTGGATTTGCCACGACACAACCGGCCATCAATTTATGGTCCGTGACGCGTCTGATTCGATCGCGTATCTGCCAACCGTCGGCACTCAATTCTCTTATGTCAACGGCGTGGTTTACCATCGTTTTAACAATTACAATATCCAGCCTCGCTACATGCGGGATATCCAATTCCCATCAGGCGCGCCGATTATCGGAAATGTCGGTCATTTCCCGGAATTCCCGTTTGATGACGATCCGGTTACGATATCGGCCAATGTTTTCGATGATGTCGAGGTGGATAACGTAGAACTGTATTTCAGGCAGAACCTCGGCAGTTGGATTAGCGTATATATGAACGAAGGCGATAACGATGAATACTGGTTCACACTGCCCGCGTTACCCGCCGGGTCGAGAGTCGACTATTATATCGAGGCGGAGGACGATGAGGGCGCCGTGCGTACCGAACCATCCGAAGCCCCGTGGAATTTCTATACCTATAGAATCCTGACTCCTGTGGAAATGACTATCGCCGAAGCCAGAGCGGATGGTGATGGCGATTTCCTGCCCGATTTAGAGGATTCAGCGGCAACCCTGACCGGTATCGCGACCAGCTACAACTTCTCTACCGATCGAACCGACTTCTTCATGGAAGATGGCGTTGCCGGAATTAGCGTATTAATGTTTGATGAGATGCTCAATGTCAATATCGGTGATTCTATTACGGCAACGGGTGTTATTGCTGAGTATTACGGTAAGGTACAATTAATGGTTTACGATCCGGAACGGATTACCAATCATGGCGCCGCTTCCGGTTCCCTCGATACACTGGAACTTACTTGCGAGGATCTGGCCGAGATAGAAGGCGAGCAATATGAATGCAGGCTGGCCAGGATTTTGAATGTAACGATTATTGAGGAACCTGATTCATGGCCCGAATTGGGAGTATCAGCAACCTTGACTATTCAAGATGTTACAGGGCAGACCCTGCTTAGAATCGATCGTAGTACTAATATACCTGGCCAGTATATGCCGACGGAACCCCAAAATATCGTCGGCTGTGTCGGTCAGTACGATTATGACGATCCTCCGGATGGCGGTTACCAGCTTACGCCAAGAAGGTTTCTCGATTTTGAACCTTATCTCACTATCGATGAAGAAGAAAATCTACCGAGAGCGACCAGCTTAAGCCAGAACTACCCCAATCCGTTCAATCCTTCGACATCGGTCTCTTACTACCTGGCCGAGCCGGGAGATGTTGATTTCGTAATATATGACCTGTTGGGTCGGGAAGTATTTGAAGCAAATTATAGCGATGTCCAAGTTGGCTCGCATTCGATTACCTGGGAGGGCATAGATAGCGGCGGTAAACCGGTGGCGACCGGTCTGTATTTCTACCGCCTCAAGGTGGGAGATTTCAGCGACACCAGGCAAATGCTGTTGCTGAAATAAAATTGCAAAGGCAATAAAAAAATTGAATAAAATTGTAGCGGCAATTCTTGTAATTGCTCTATGTCTGCTGGCCTGTGTCGATAAGAAACCATCCGATCCTATCGATAACAGGCCGCCGGAAACAAATCTGTTTCTGGTAATAGGCGACAGCCTGGGTGTGATTGATACCACCGGCAGACCAGATACCTCCGCCAGTATGTTGGTACTTCACTGGTACGGTGACGACCCGGATGGCGAGGTTATAGGCTATGAGTGGGCCTGGGATGATACGTCATCGGATACCGCCTGGACTTTTACGGAGTTGGTATCCGACACCTTCTATGTTAAAATCCGCGAGGCTGCCAGAGATTTCACATTCTATATCAGGGCTATAGACAGCGATTCGCTGGCCGACCCGACGCCGGCGTTAATGACATTTCCAATAATCAATTCGCCGCCGACAGTTCAGCTTCCGGTGGCTTTAATGAATGACTATTCATTGGAATACAATATCACCCTGGGCTACCATACATTCACCTGGACCGGCGATGATCCAGACGGTGATGAGTCTATTTCCGGCTACCAGATATTTCTGGGCGACTCGTCGATGCATGTCGACACAACCCTCGATCCCGATAACCTGCCGGTAGAGGTTGAATGGATTTACCTGGATTCTCTAACTTTCTCATATACATTTTCCAATATCGAACCCGGCTTCTATCGCATGTTTCTGCGCAGCTATGATATAGCCGGATCATACAGCGATGTGGTGTATTACCCGGATGATGCGGGAGTTTGGGAAGTTATCGAACCGCTTGGAAATATCCTCTATGTTGATGACAACGCCTATTTCACCAGCGGTGATTCAATGTATGATAGTGTGTTCATTTCTTTGGCTCTGGATTATACATCGCTGGATTTCACCGACAGGCCATTTTATTATACTCAGGACCTGGAATTATCCTTGGATCATTTCGATATTTTGGTCTGGAACGCCGGATCACAAAGACATTTTACGGAAACGTCATCTGCAATCGGTAATTTTATCACGGATGGCGGCCGGCTTTTCGTAAGCGCCACCTTCGTTAGCTCCGATACGACAATATATCCCTTTATGCCGATCGATACAATTTATGACGAAGCCGTAACTCGGCCAATTAGATTTGTTAATCCAGATCCTGACGCTTTAGCGGGTTATCCCGATACGCTTGAAACAAGCCAACTTCTTTCGCATACTTTCGGTTTTGCCCCGGCCGCCCCTGAAGCGTTTGGCATCGGCCAGTATAAAGTGCTCTACACAATAAACGCGACTCTTAATGATCCGGAAAGCGTCGGCGACACAGTTGCCGTTAGATATCCATATGACCCCGAGGCCGCGGAGCAACCGCCGGCTCAAGTTATCTTTTTCTCACTGCCTGTTTTTGATTGTAATGTAAATGATGGCTTTTTAGGTATGATGTCCAATATCTTGCTAAACGAGTTTGCCGATGAATAAAAAACTATTGTCAAATATCGTTCTGATAACCGTGGTCGTAACCCTGTCATTCAGCGGAGTTTTTTCGGCTATAATCGAAGGGACGATTACCGATATCAAATCCGGCGAGACTTTGCCGGGTGTGACAATCATGGCCAAGGGTACTTATTACGGCGATGCCAGCGACTTTGCCGGACGGTACAAGGTAGCCAAAATAAAAGGCGGTACTTACAATATCGAAGTGCGCCTGATCGGCTATAAGCCTATACTTAAAACCGGCGTGAAAATCGAGGAAAACGAAACACTAAACCTGGATTTCGAGATGACCGAATCGGCTTTAGCCGTGCCGGATATCGTTGTTCTGGGCGAGGCGCCGCTTATGGATATCGAGCAAACCGAGAGCAAAACCACGCTTGGCGCGGATCAGATCGAACAACTGGTGGTCGAGGATGTCACTGATCTGATCAAACAACAGGCCGGCGTTGTGTCGATCGGCGATGATATTCACATTCGCGGCGGCAGATCGTATGAGAACTCTTATCTCGTCGATGGCTTATCGATTCAGGACCCGTACACAGGCGGTACCGCCGGGTTATCCGTGACAGCCGGCGCGATCGAGGAATTTCAAGTTCTAACCGGCGGCTTCAATGCTGAATATGGTCAGGCTATGTCCGGTGTGGTACAGGTTAAAACCAAAGAGGGTTCGGTCGAAAAATATAGTGGACGGTTCTCTTATAAAACCGATGATTTCGGCCTGTTTAAATCATCCAACTTTAACTCCGATGTAGGCGAACTTCAGCTTTCCGGGCCGGTACTATTTTCGAGAAAAACATCGTTTTTCATGACTGGTTATTCCAACCTGTCCGATACTTACCTTCCCCATACTCACGATCTCTACTCATCGTTGTTTGGCAAGACCCAGTTTACGCCGAGGGAATCGAACCAATATTCCACCCTGGCTAAAATAACTCATCGATTCAATCCCACTCTCAAATTGATCGGTACGGCCAAGGGCTCGGCTGAGATTAACCAGGGTTATAATTCGAACGATTTCGAAAATCCCAATCCCGAATACACTTCCTATCCTTATCAATTTCAGAACATCCTCGAAAACTACAACACTCGCACCAGGGTCTCGAACCAACAATCGCTAATGTTGAGTCATTCCATGAGCCCGCGCTTTTTCTATGAATTGAGGTTATCACGTTTTTTCACTCAGCAAAGGTCAGCCGTTGGCGAAAAGATGTGGGGTGATGACCACGCCGAACCGATCGATATTCTGCCGATTAATTATATTTTTATACCAGATTTAGACCCTAATGACGGTGTAGATAATTCTCATTACGTAACTACCACCGGTGACGGCTTCTATGATTACGGCGAGGGGGAGAACTGGCGGGATTATTACTACGAACAATATACACTGAAACTGGACGGCAACCTGAGCATAGGCCAGAAACATGTCGCTAAAGCGGGATTTGAAACCAATCTGCAGGAAATTCAGATGGTGGATATCAACAAGCCCGGCGTCGGTCAGACCGGCCTGGGACTCGATCATGATATCTATAAGGTCCATCCCAATACCGGGGCGATATACATTCAGGATAAAGTTTCATCGTTTGGCCTTATAGTCAATCTCGGACTGCGGTATGACTGGTGGGTTCCCGGTAAATATATCGACAGGTTGGTTGTGGATCGACAATCGGAAATCGTTTCGGACAATTTACGTGAAGCGTATCTCAGAGACACTTTTGGTTTACTGGGCCATCGAGGCAAAGGCCACATATCGCCGCGCATCGGCATTTCCCATCCCGTACTCGATAATGTGATGCTGTTTTATTCATATGGCCATTTTTCTAAACTACCACAACCGCAGAGAGTGTACGCCAAGTTATCATCGGTAGGTACCAGTTCATCCTATCCGCTGTTTGGCAATCCGAACCTCAATCCCGAAACCACGGTGTCATATGAGTTGGGTATTCGCTACGAGGTCACCACTAATGACGTGTTGTCGGTTACCGCTTATTATAAAGATATTTTCGATTACATAGCGTCTTTCAGTATCACCCAGGGAGGGCGGTTTGCCAACCAGAATTTCCAGATGTATTTCAATCTGGATTATGCTCGGGCCCGGGGTATCGAAATCGAATATAAGAAGCGAGCCAGTCAGCTTCTTAATATAATTCTTCAGGGTTCATACTCGGTTTCAACGGGCAAAAGCTCATCACCGAAAGATGAACTTCTGGTGGCCAAAGGCGAACTCGAGGAGAAATCGATTAAGGAGAACTTCTTGTCCTGGGATAGGCCGCTGCGGTTATCCGCCGATGTTTCTTTATTCGCTCGTAAAGACGAGCATTATAAACTGTTTGGCCTGCCTCTTCCGGATAACTGGAATATGTACCTGCGTTTCTTCTGGCAATCAGGCAAACGCTATACCACTTATACGAGAATCGAGAAGGAAGGCGAAGAGCCTGAATATATCAAGAATAACCAGGAGCCTTATAGTGAAACAGGCATAGACTGGCGTTGGATCGATTTCAGCGTGAAGAAGCATTTCGAATTTTCCGGTTTGCGCTATTCGTTGTTTGTAGAGGTCACCAACCTGACAGATTACGGTAACTCCAAGATTATCAACCCGCTGACCGGGAGAGCCTATGAAGAGGGCGATGAGGTTCTGCCCAGTTGGAATGACCCCCTCTATCCGGATCTCAACCCGACCTATCCTTTCCCGTTCGATCCGGCCAGGTATCTTTCGCCTAGAAATATTAAATTGGGGGTGCTGATAACATGGTAAACAGGGCAATTATGTTAGTGGTTCTGGTCGCCATGACGCTTTCATGCTCGGCGGCTTTCGCCTGGGAGATTTTCCCCAGTCTGGGCGAGGAAAGATCGGGCACTTCGGTTATGACATTTTTAAAAATCGTGCCCGGCGCCAGGGCGGCCGCAATGGCCGGGGCTTACACCGCCACCGCCACCGATGTTTTCGCGCTTTATCATAATCCTGCCGGTATCGCTTTTAATGATAAGGACAGTTTCGGTTTCTCCTACCGTCAATGGGTAGTTGATTTCAAGCACAGCTTCTTCGGCGTTACCAAACATATCGATGACGCCAATGTTCTGGGGGCGTTTTTAATTACCCTGGGTACCGATTCATTCGAGATCACAGATGAGTATCATCCTTTGGGCACAGGCGAGATGTTCGACTATTCCGATTTCGCCGCCGGCCTGACTTACGCTATTAGACTGACAGATTATTTTTCATTCGGGATAAATTTCAAATACGCCCAGGAAAACCTCGGCGATATAAAGATGCGGGCGGGCATGCTTGATCTGGGCACGTTATATCAGACAGATTATTTCGGCACCCGGTTCGCTATAGATGTCTCGAATTTCGGCGGACGGATCAAACCCGATGGCGACTATCAATACAAAACCGTCTCCGGCGAATGGCTCACGAAGGACTATCAATCATTCTCCTCGCCAACCGTGTTTAAAATCTCGGCGGCCTTCGATCCGATCGCTACGGAGAACAACAAAGTAACCTGGGTAACACAGCTAAACCATCCCACCGATAACGCCGAAAATATCGCCCTGGGAGCGGAATACTCTTATCAGGAAATGTTTTTCCTTCGTGGCGGTTACCTGATTAATTCGACAGTGGAAAATTTCTCGGCCGGCGCCGGTATCAAATTCAATATCGACCGGTTCGAGGGAGCGTTTGATTTCGCCTATACTAACATGAAGGATTTGGGCGGTACTAATATCTTTTCGATAGTGATAGGGTACTAAGGATATGAAAAATAATTTACTGATACTATTGATTGTTTTGGCCATAGTTTTTATGCTGCTCTCCTGCGGTGAGAAAATTTCGCGGCCCGAGGAGATACCATTTGAGGGCAATTTAAGCGATACGACATACCTTCAGCTTAATCCCCCCTGGGATGAAGACCACGGTTACAGTTTTAACAATCCCGGCAAAATAATTGTCGGCTGGGATACTTACCTGTATGTCTGCGATACCGATAACCATAGAATACTTCAAATGGACGCGGCCGGGACTATTCATTCCACCTATGAAGTAGACCATCCGATCGGTATTACACAGGATGAACTTCTGCGGCTCATCGTGGTTAACGGTACTCGCGATATATATAAGATAGATACTTATCCGGGCAGAAACGGCAACCAGACAATTTCTTATTCGGTTGATTCCGAACATTACGATATGTTAGGCGATAACGATGTTTTTACCGACGTTTCAGAAATTCCGGGCTATATCGATAAAGCATATTTCGTTTCGGTTTACGATACGCTTCTGGACCAGACCGGCAAGGTTCTCCTGTTTTTAAACGATCCCGATACCAGTATGGTGAATAATGCGGATACCTTATTACCGCCGGAATTCCCGGTGGGTGGCGAAGATCCCGAGGCGCCTGACACATCGCATAACCCGGTAGTCGAATACGGCACCGGTGTGGGTTTCGCCGACCATCCCAACGGTTTAACAGCTTTCGCCAGAAGCGGCAGTCTCTTTCTACTGACAACCCAGGATTCTTCCAGCTTCAAGACCCAGCTTCTCAGGTGGTATACCAACTCGTATTATCATGTGCAATTCTTCCAACCGGCCCTGCTGCCCGGCGGAGGAACCGATCTATATTCCGACACGCTCAACCTTATACCATCGGCGGCGACCGTCGATGAGTCAGGTAATATTTACGTGGTCTGCAAACCGGATACCGCGGCCGATAGCCTGGCCTGCAGCGTTTACAAATTCGATCCGATTGGACGTCTTAAAGAAGCCTGGGGTCCTTACGCGACTACCGACACTCTCGATGAAAACTACACCTCCGATACTGCCGGAAAAATGAATTTCCCGCGCGGGGTAGCCTATGACTATTTCGGCGACAGGCGCACGGTTTATATATCGGATTCCGGCAATAACCGTATCCTGCGTTTCAAGCTTTCCACCGATATAGAAAATTAGATTTATAAAGATATCTATGTGAAAGGGCTCGCTTGAGCCCTTTTTTTACTTAATATGAATTACCTCGTCATTGCGAGGAGCGGCACGGCAATCTATTAGCCTGATTGATCACCCCGCCCCAGACAGCGCGGCGCTATCACTACAAATAGCCCCCACAATGCCTCAAACTGTAGGGGCGGCACCATGCGTCCGCCCAGGGAAGGGGATGGCGGGGGCAAAAATTGCCCATTCCACCCCACGCCAGTCGTAGGTTTGGAGCTTGCTCCAAATTGTCCGCAGTCTAGCCCCCTTCCACCCCGAGGCCAGCAAGTCCATTTGGATCCCGCCGACTGACCACCTACATCTACATATTGCTCAGGCGCAAATAAAAAAAACCGCCTGGTAGGAGCTACCCGGCGGTTAGTAAACGTACCTTCAATTTATATCATTACTTGATAAGATTCAGCTTGATTACAGCCGTTCTATCACCCGTAGTCAGTTTGGCGAAATACATGCCCGATGGTAAATCATCGGCATTGAACTTAGCCGAATAATGACCGGCCTGCAGATGCTTGTCGATCAATGTCTGCTGATGACGCCCCAGGCAATCGTAGATATCGATTCTGGCTGATGAGCTATTCTCCAGGCTGAACGCGATATTGGCCGAGGCGTTAAACGGATTGGGATAACTGGTCAGACCGAAATCTGTCGGCAGCGGCGTTTCATCATCTATAGTGGTCGGCAGGTCCGTGAATTGGGACATTACCGGCCGGTGATCGGAAATTACATAATCGTAGTTGCTGTAATCATCATCCAGACGGAGTGTCTCGGTTAAGCCGTCAAGGCCGTACTCATCGAGCGCGTCGGTGGTGACCATGATATGATCGATCAGCGAATTTAGGTATGGATATGAAGACCAGTAGGGATTGCCCGCCATAGGCAGGGTCAGGAAATGGTACAGGTCGTCCTGCAGAAGCGGCCAGAACACGTTATCGGCCTCTGGATCATCCAGTTGATCATTCCAGTCGCCGACAATCAGCCAGTCCTGTTCGGGCAGATACGGCACCAGTTCATCGAGATAGTCTTTCAGCATCAGTATTGCCAGACGGCGTCTTTCCTGGCTTGTCTCATCGCTCATGGCTTTGAGATGCATGACGATCAGGAAGAAATCGAAGCGCCCGGATGGCAATTCGACCTCGATAGTCAGCCTGATTGGCGGCCGGGGAAATTCCCAGCCCTCGTTCCAGAAAATCGGCTCCCACGAAACCACGGTGACCTGATCGGTCCTGTATAAGACACCGGTTTTCAATCCGCTGTAATCCGGCGAATAAAGGCCTTCCCAGCCATCCAGTTGCGAAACCAGGTCCCGGAACGCCAGGGTATCGGTGATCTCCTGCATGGCGATTAAATCGAGTTCCAGGTCATTGATTAATATCGCCAGCGTATCGATTGTCCGCTGGCCCCGTTTGGGGAACTGCTCGACATTCCAGGTGGCGATATCGAATGTCTCCTCGGTGCCTCGCGGCTCGACGATGGCAAACGCTGTGGCGGCCTGGATCACAATCAGGGCCGCGATTGCGGCTATTACATAAAATCGTTTAGTCATAATATTCAAGATACTACATAAAGCCAAATAGTAAACAGTTATTTTGGGGGAATGAGGGGGAAATGGCTGGAATTGGGGTGTTTTGCGGTGACTTTTAGGTCAAAAACCACGTTTTGTCATCTTTGCTAATTATTCTTTTCCTGACCGAACGAAACAGAGTTTCTGGGGTAAGTACGTTGAGATTATTCTTCACAAATTTCATCGGTTGAGACCAAATTAAACTCGGGCGCAGATTGTAATATTCTTGGGTCAAATTTATAATATCCAGTTAATGTGCCATTGTTTGTAGATATAAACCTCAATTTTAATATATCCTTTAATATTATCTGTTTCATACTCCATGTAGGTTCCAAAACGGCACTAATAGTGCCGGGAGATAGATTAATCGTTTTCAATAGTCCTGGAGGCGCGATGAAAGCTTCCTCAACCCCCAATAATTGCTTAGCCTTTTTCAATGATATTGATTTATCTCCTGTGATATGCACGCAAATGAAACCGTTAGAAGTTTGCAGGATTATACTTTTAAGCTCGTTTTTGATCGGAATTCCTTTACTTTGTGCAGCTTCTTCACATGAAACAACGAGGTGATCAAGCAGGTATGTTTGCATCATATTTCCGGGGGCTTTTTGATCTAATAGATTTGCCTTTGAAAGATTGATGGCAAGCAATTTAGGGGAGTAATCTAAAATCCTTGGCCACGCAATATGAAATGATTCAATTAGTTTATTTTGCTTTTTTGGGTCCGTAATCAATAGCGCCTTTTTAATTCTTTTAGGATTAAATAAGTCATATTGAATTACATAAACCCGCACATAATCACTATTTTTGTCTATAAAAATTGCCATATCCTCTAAATTTATAACATTTGATAAGTGTTCACGTGTTGTAATTTTTACATCAATACCCGCCTTAATTTGGTAGGATAGTATTAAATTTAGCGAAGGCCATTCTTCTTTATTTTTTATATATAACCTTTTAATCGCCACATTTCTTTTTGAAGCTTCAATATTTTTACGTAGATATATTTTTTGCTCAATATCATCAGTCCAAATCTCTGAAACCATAGTTGAAACTGCTAATATTTCATAATCTTCATTTGATTGCTCCATTTCCCGATATAAGCAATTATAATACTCACTTGTTGTAAGCAATAATTCACCTTCCTCGACCGAATCTACAGCTTCAAAGATTGGATTTATAACGTAATTCTGTATTTCATTGAGCCAATGCTTTGGTATATTCATTATAACTGGGCGAACTCTTTTTATAAATCCCCTAATTAATGAATATTTAGATTGATGCAGTTGAATATCTTTTATCAGTTTCTCAAGATTATGTTCAAGTTCACTAAAAGAATCTGGCCTGTATTTTAAGCAAGTTAATCCATCCAAATCTGAAGGGAGTGATGGATAAACTTTGTCCTTATTTGGCACTAGGATTATACACGTACGACGACGGCCTAATTGTGATAGAAATAAACCTATTTCCAAGATGATGTTATCTCTGGGGATGGATGAAGTTTCGCCTCTTTTTTTAAGTGTATCATCAGCAGATGCAATTAAAATCGCACCGTCAACTTGTGATGTTAAATCGAGTAGATTATCTAGCAGAAAATCACCCGAATTAGATATATTTCTCCAATTAACTACACTTGCACCTAGCCGCGAAATTAGAGAACGTATCTCTTTATCAATTTTACCAGCCTCTGACGATGAACCTATAAATATCTCGACGCTTCTATTATTCAAATGGATGCTCCTATTATCACTGATCGCATATTATTTTTAATTATTTCATATTTAAGAATAAACCATTACAATAACTTTGCTAAATTTCATCTACTATTGAGCTTCATTTAAAATCTAACCTTTTTATCCCGCGTCTCGAGTATGTTACAAATCTCTTGCTGCAGCGCGTAAGATGCCTTTATACAAATTGGCATCTACGTTAAAATACTCTTTATACCATGTGCAGTCAAGTTTTTTAGGTTCATCTGATACCCTAAAAACCACTGCCCAAATGAGCACACACCTGCAATTTAGAGGTACTGCGGAGATATTTATATTGGGCCGCCCGCCCCATAATCGTAACACATTGAAAAATAACCGATTATAAAGTAAAATAATTAAAATAAAACTTGCAATTTTCGCCGATTTTCGATATATTTCTAGGCTTGGATGAAGAATGATTTTTCGTCTGAGAATGAGGATTTTATGAGTAAGGGAAACACGATAAGAATAGGCAGTCTGCTCAAGCAGACTCTCAAATCCGCCGGCATCGCCGAACGGGTCGACCGTCAAACCGCCGTCGCTTTCTGGGCGGAAATAGTCGGGCCGAAACTGGCTGAGAAAACTCAGGCGCTGAAAGTCGAGAAAGATACGCTGAAAGTCAAAGTGGTTTCCGCCACCTGGCGCAACGAGCTGATCTTTTTCAAGGAGACTATCCTGAAAAAGATCGCCGACAGAATCGGCCGGGGCAAAATAAATGATATTTATTTCTATTAAACATTTGCGAGGGGAAATTGAAAGCAGATAGGACCACAGACGATATGGATAAATCATTGAAAGATAAGGCTAACCTCTACGATGCCGCGACGATCCAGGTGCTTAAGGGCCTGGAGGCGGTCCGCCGCCGCCCGGCGATGTATATCGGGGATGTCGGTACACGCGGACTGCATCATCTGGTTTACGAGGTGGTCGACAACTCAATCGATGAGGCGATGGCCGGTTATTGCGATACCATAAGTGTCACGCTCAACAAGGGCGGCTCGGTCACGGTCGATGATAACGGCCGGGGTATCCCGGTTGATCTTCATCCGACTCAGAAAAAGCCGGCTCTGGAAGTTGTCATGACTATGCTTCACGCCGGCGGTAAATTCGATCATACCACCTACAAGGTATCCGGCGGCTTGCATGGCGTGGGTGTGTCGGTGGTTAACGCGTTATCGGAGAAATGCGAGGTCGAGGTCTGCCGCGACGGCGAAGTGCATTATCAGAAATACAAGTACGGTAAACCTCAAGGCGCGGTGGAAAAAATAGGCAAACGCAAGAAGTCCGGTACCAGGACAACTTTTATACCTGATTCCGAAGTATTCAGAAAAACCAGATACAGTTTCGATACGTTGGGCTCGCGTCTGCATGAGCTGGCTTTCCTTAATGCCGGCCTGAAAATTATCCTAACCGACGAACGCGACGATGAGATCCGGCAGAAAGAGTTTTACGAAAAAGGCGGACTCGAATCATTCGTTAAGTATCTCAATGAGAATAAAACGGCGGTATTCAAACGTCCGATATATCTTCACAAGGAACGCGATTCGGTCGATGTCGAACTGGCGTTTCAATACAACGATGGTTATACCGAGAATATCTTCTCCTATGTGAACAATATCAATACCATCGAGGGCGGCTTCCATCTGGTTGGCCTGAAAACAGCCCTGACCAGGACATTGAATAACTACGCGACTAAAAACAACCTGTTCAAAAACGGCGATTCGATGCTGATCGGCGAGGACGCCCGTGAGGGCATAACCGGCGTGCTGTCGGTTAAAGTAGTCGAACCGCAATTCGAAGGCCAGACCAAGACCAAGCTTGGTAATTCCGAGGTTAAGGGTATTGTCGAATCGATAGTGGGCGAATACCTGAGTTCGTATCTGGAGGAAAATCCGGCAGTCGGCAAGAAGATTATCGATAAATGCAAATCGGCGGCAAGGTCGCGCGAGGCGGCCCGTAAGGCCCGGGAACTGGTCCGACGCAAAACCGCGCTCGAATCCAGCGCCCTGCCCGGCAAGCTGGCCGATTGTTCCTTAACCGATCCCTCCCTGTGTGAAATATATATCGTTGAGGGTGACTCGGCGGGTGGTTCGGCCAAGCAGGGGCGCGATCGCAAGTTCCAGGCGATACTGCCGCTGAAGGGTAAGATTCTCAATGTCGAGAAGGCGAGAATCGATAAGATTTTGGCCAATGAAGAGATCAGGGCGATGATTACCGCCCTGGGTACCGGTATCGGGGATGAGTTCAATCCCGAAAAGTCGCGTTACCATAAGATTATAATCATGACTGATGCCGATGTGGATGGTTCGCATATCCGGACTTTGATCTTGACTTTCTTCTATCGTTACATGAAACCGCTGGTGGAAGCCGGACAGGTTTATATTGCTCAACCGCCGTTGTACCTGATTCGTAAAGGCAAACAAGAGCATTACGCCTATGACGATGATGAGCGCGAGCGGTTGATAGCCCGGCTGGGTAATTCGGGTATATCGCTTCAGCGTTATAAAGGTTTGGGTGAAATGAATCCCGAACAGCTCTGGAAAACCACCATGAATCCCGAGACCAGGACTCTTCTGCAAGTCGATCTGGAAAACGCCGCCGAGGCCGATGTGATGTTTACCACCCTGATGGGTGATCAGGTGGCTCCCAGGCGGAAATTTATCGAGGAGCATGCCAAATACGTTCGTAACCTGGATGTGTAGGCGTATATATAATCACTAGGCATAATCGATTAAAACCGAGGTTTCTTCGCCTCGGTTTTTTATATAAACAAACGCTTGCAATATACCCAGAATGTAACGTTGTTTATTAATAGTATAAACCGATTTTCTACCGTTTTGTTAAGATAAGGTTATATAACCCGAATGAATAAACTAGCATTAATAGATTGGGAAATATATAGTGGAATCAGTTGTCGATAAAAAATACAGATCAGGTCACCCGGTTATCGATTTTCAGCACAGGCTTTTGATTATAATGATTACCAAGCTTAAATCATCGCTGAAAGCCGGTAGAAGTATGGAAGTGCTCGAGGAAGCCGCCCAATTTTTTGATTGTTTCATAGTTGAACATTTTAATGATGAGGAAGAATTACAGAGAGAGAGCGATTATCCCAATTACGAGGTTCATAAACAACAGCATACCGAGATGCGGGAAGATTTCCTTCGCATAAAAGCGAAAATCGATAAGCGAGGGGCCAACCATATTCTGGCCGTGGAATCACTAACATTGATATCTGAATGGATGAATAAGCATTTTAAGGAAATGGATAAGGAATTTATTGACCACTTGAAGGAATACATGAAAAGGCACCAAAAAAAGAATACCCCGAACGAATATAAATAAACCAATGACTATACTCAGATTCATAAATATTTGCCGCGACATTATTATCTCCTTGGATATCCCGAAATCCAGTACAAAATCTAAACACCTATAGTCTCAATTTAAAATATCATTTTAAGACCCCCTTTAATTGATCCGAAATAATATTAGATAGGGATGGAATGTTAAGAGAAAGAGCGATTAAGTAATTTTGCACCATAAAGGTTTTTGAATGGACTATATTATTAACAATATCTTCAGCTTGGTAGTCATAGTATTTTGCCTGGCTATGTTATTTCACGGCGGACGCTATATTTATGAGAGCCTTGTCTGGCCTATTTACTCACAGAATAAAAAAATCAATGAAATCCCTGAATTATTAGCCTGTTTAAATCGGGCATTTATCGATGGGGACATAGACAGCAGATCCAAGCTGAGCTTAATATCCACCCGGGCAAAAGCCCTGGCGACCGATATAATGGGAGTCAAAAACTTTATCCCGCTTTACGATTCATGGGCCAGCCTGGGAATTGTTATAGAACGGGAGCGTGTTAATAAAATAGGACGGGATATGATCTTTTTGTCGAATGCGGCTCATAAGAAAAGCGTCTCGCCATTTGTGATCAAACAAATTAAGCAGAAAATCGAAAATATCGAGGGTTACTTGAAGTTAGACAAGCAAAGCCAAAGCAATCATCCCGAGGACATGAAACAAGATAAGTTACCCGAAGAAGAGACCCAGTCAAATCCTCCGAAGGAAGATATCCAGACAAACCCTCCGAAAGAAGATATCCAGAAAGAGCCAGCCAAGGATAAGGGGAAGGTTACATCGCCTGAATAACTAATAGCAACGCATCTTTGCTATCTATTGTGAGCGC
Source organism: Candidatus Zixiibacteriota bacterium (assembly GCA_024231855.1). GTDB lineage: Bacteria > Zixibacteria > MSB-5A5 > UBA10806 > 4484-95 > JAAEQD01. The sequence goes on along the minus strand of JAAEQD010000106.1, from coordinate 81,900 downwards.
TAAAAAGATATACAATAAAAACAACTATCAAAATAACGTGGCCGGCCGCTAAAATATTAATTAAATATATTCCCATATTCAGCCCATATTCATATTGACATTCTCCCTCAGGTTAATTTAATTATACTAAACAATTGAATCAATCTATAATAAGGAGGCTGCCGATGAAAACCTTCGTACTAATGACCAAGCTGGCTCCGGAGGCTTGTAAGGATATGAAAAACCGCGGCCAGAAGGGTCGCGCCTGGCTGGAACAGGTCAAGGAGAAATGCCCTGACGTTAAATTCATCGCTCATTACGCGCTTTTAGGGCCCTACGATTTCATGGATATCTACGAAGCCCCGGATGATGACACGGCCGCCAAGGTTTCGATGATCAGCCTGGATAATGGCGCTTTCACTTCCGAGAGTTGGCCGACAATTCCTTATAAGCGCTTCATTGAATTGGCCGGAGAGATTTGATCCGAGTTCGATATTTGCTCGCCTACCCGGATTCTATTGTGAAATCCACGGGGAGCCAAGGATTTTAACATTCAATAGCCGGCACCTGTTTTATGGCTGGCGACCGGTCCCTTTTTTCTATTCACGGGAATTGGGATCATTCACTATCATTTTAATTGTGTTTATGATAATCCTGAAATATAATAATATTTTATTTGGCCGAAATAAATTCGTGTTTTGGATAATTATGGGTTGGTTTTGCCATCAAAATCGATGACTGATCAAGCGACGAATAAATAAGAAAGTGTCTATGGCACAGCTAATTTGTGGAAAATGCGACGCGACCTATCAAGCAGATCAGCCTATCTGGCGATGCGATTGCGGCGGTTCGCTCGATCTTGAATTTAAGCCGGTTATTGAGAAAAAGAAGATCGCCTCGCGAAAGCCGACTATGTGGCGTTATCGAGAGGCTTTGCCGATCGCGGAAGATTCGACCGCTATTTCATTCGATGAAGGCTTCACTCCCCTTCTGGAATTAGAATTCAACGGCAAGCCCGTATTGGTCAAGCAGGATCATATTTTTCAGACCGGCTCATATAAAGATAGAGGCGCGGCTGTTCTAGTCAGCAAGGCCAGGGAGCTGGGCGTAACCGAAGTAGTCGAGGATTCTTCAGGCAACGCCGGCTCGGCAATTGCCGCCTATTGCGCGCTGGCGGGAATCAAATGTCATGTCTATGTGCCTGAAAAAACATCGCCCGGGAAACTGGCTCAGATTAAGTCATATGGCGCTCATCTTCATTTGATCTCCGGTAGTCGTGAAGAAACATCAGAAGCGGCTTTGGAAGCGGCCGAAAAAATCTACTATGCCAGTCATAGCTGGAATCCATACTTTTTTCAGGGCACAAAGACATTTGCCTATGAAGTGTGCGAGCAACTCGGCTGGCGATCGCCGGATATCGTGATATTGCCGGTGGGTAACGGCACACTTCTTTTAGGAGCCTCTATCGGTTTCGATGAGTTAAAATCGGTCGGCGCTATAGATAAAATCCCAAAACTTATCGCGGTCCAGGCGAAAGCTTGCGCTCCTCTTTATGAAATGTTCAGGAATGGCTTGAATGAAACACCATCGATAAGTGTATATAATACGGTAGCCGAGGGGATAGCGATCGCCGAGCCGATACGGGGCGAACAAATTATCGAAGCGGTGGTAAAAAGTAAAGGTGATTTCCTGATCGTAACCGAGGATGAGATCGGCAAATCACTTATGAATGTTTGCCAGCGAGGATTCTATATCGAGCCAACCGCCGCCGCGACTATCGCCGGTCTCGAGAAATATCTGCTCGATTCTTCAGGGGATGAGTTGATTGTCACGGCATTCACCGGCCACGGTTTGAAATCAACCGACAAGATGATGAAAATAACGACTGGATAAACGCTGAGGTTTTTTGTATTATGTGTGGTAATAGATAAAACAAGCATCTTGATCTTATCATAACTGGAAAGGCGGATTAATGGAGAAGCATATAACGGTTTTAGGTTGGCTTTATATTATATTCGGTATTTTGTTTATTTTTGGCGCGATATTTATGTTCACAGCATTAGCCGGCATTGGCCTGGCCTCGGGAGATGACGAGGCGTTGGCTGTTCTGGCGATTATCGGTACCGTCTTTGGATCGTTTTTACTTGTCGTATCGTTGCCAGCCATAATCGGCGGTGTTGGGCTTCTTAAGAAACAAAACTGGGCCAGGATACTCGTTTTGATACTCGCCTTTCTGAATCTGATAAATATTCCAATCGGTACGGCGCTGGGTATCTACACGATCTGGGCGCTTCTAAACGATGAATCCATAAAAGTATTCACCGCCAGATAAAGGACAGGTAAAATAATGGAAAAGCATATTACACTGGTAGCCTGGCTCAATATTGTTTATGACGGTTTGGGCATACTTGCGGCTATAGTCATATTTACTATGCTGACCGGTATCGGAATCGCCACCGGCGAAGAGGACGCGATGGCTATATTGGCTATTGTGGGAACAGCGCTTGGTTTTTTCTTTCTGGTAGTTTCTCTGCCAGGAGTTATTGGCGGCATTGGTCTTCTGAAACGTCAGAATTGGGCTCGGATTCTCCTATTAGTCATCGGTTTTCTAAATTTGGTTTTCATCCCGCTCGGTACGGCCCTGGGCATTTATACTATATGGGCACTTTTAAAGGATGAGACGATAAAATTGTTTGCCGCGCGAAGCTAATAAATAGCGGTCGGATTCGAATTGCAATAATTTGCACGCCGGTAGTATACAAGCCGCGGCTTGACATTTCAAAATCCATAAAATATAATAAGCTCCGTTGATATATGCTTTTTAAAAGTATTTGCTCAGGAGTCAAATCTTGCTAAAACTACTCATTATCGGTCTGGGCGGATTTATCGGCGCGATATCCCGCTATACACTATCGGGAGCCGTGCATCGAATTATGGGTGAGTCATTCCCCTACGGGACGCTGGTGGTAAACGTGCTCGGATGTTTATTGCTGGGGGGATTGATTTATTTTATTGAGGACCGCGCCATTATTGGCCCCAATCTGCGATTGTTCCTGACTATTGGAATATTGGGCGCGTTTACGACATTCTCTACATTCGGCTATGAAACATTTCAGCTTATGCGTGATGGCCAATTGGGACTTACTTTGGCGAATTTAGGCGCCAACGTTTTTCTGGGAGTAATTGCGGTTTGGCTGGGGCGGGCGATACTTAAAGCCCTGAATATATAAGGAGGTAAATATGAAAATAGAGGGTGAAGGCCGCCTGCTCAGGATATTTGTCGGGGAGAACGAATCCTGGCAGGGTAAACCGCTCTATGAGGCCATTATTCATAAAGTTAAAGAACATGGGTTGGCTGGAGCTACAGCCCTTCGGGGAATTGCCGGATTTGGCGCCGATAGTCGAATTCACACCACTAAAATCCTCCGGCTGGCAGAAAATCTGCCGGTTGTCGTGGAAATAGTCGATAAGACCGAGCATATAGAGAAGATATTGCCTATTCTCGATCAAATGGTCTCCACTGAAGGACTTATCACCATTGAGAAAGTCGATATTATCGCTTACCGTCCCAGGCTAGCCGAAGCGGAATAAGATATTATTAGCTCCTTTATGATATCGAGACCGTTTCAATATCTTGCGTGGAATCACTATTTTATAATGTTTTTGGGAACTACGACCTAAATACCTTTGTCTTGAATAAAAGTGTTGCTATTGAATGAAAAATGTGACATCCTTTTTAGTTGTCAATTCATTTTGAAATGGGAATTGACGATATGCCAATAATGGAAGGTGTAGGGAATTTTAATCGAGGCTTTTTTAAAGCCTTCAGCAGAGATAGATCAAAATGAAAAATGACAATTATTCTGTTATAGTCGGTACCGGCTGTTATATACCGACCGAGAAAGTTTTTAATTCGCACTTCTTGAAAAACGAATTTTATGATAGCGATGGATCACAATTCGAAAAATCCAATGATGAAATCGTAAATAAGCTCAAAGAGATAACCGGTATCACGGAGAGAAGATACGCCTCGGACGACCTTGTTACCTCTGATATAGCCGCCTACGCCGCCCGGGATGCGATAGATTCATCCGAAATCGATCCCGAATCGTTGGACTATATCGTAGTCGCTCACAATTTCGGTGATGTTAGAGCTGACAATAAAAGATCCGATTTCGTGCCGAGTTTGGCGGCCAGGGTAAAGCATAAGCTGGGAATAAAAAATCCCCGGACAATTGCCTATGATTTGCCGTTTGGTTGTCCCGGCTGGCTGCAAGCTGTAATCCAGGTTAATTATTTCCTGAAATCCGGCGATGCCAAAAGAGCGCTGGTAATCGGTTCGGAAACGCTGTCCAGGATATCCGATCCCCATGACCGCGACAGTATGATTTACGCCGACGGCGCCGGGGCCACTATTATCGAAACAGTCCCCAGTGATAAGCCGGTGGGGATATTGTCGCATGCCGTGCGTTCCGATACTATAGATCACGCTTATATGCTCTGGATGGGAAAAACATATAATTCAGCCAATAACAATTCCGAGTTATACCTTAAAATGAACGGACATAAGCTTTACACATACGCGATCACTACCGTGCCCCTGGTCGTGAAAGAGAGCCTTGAGAAAGCCGGTTTGTCGCTTGATGATGTAAGTATGGTCCTGATCCATCAGGCCAACGCCAAGATGGATGAAGTGATACTGCGGCGTATATTTAAATTGTACGGCAAGAAAGATATACCTGGCGATATTATGCCCATGACTATTGCCGAATTGGGTAATACTTCGGTGGCGACCCTGCCGACTCTTCTGGATAAGCTTTATAAGAATAAGCTTAACGGCTATCAATCTAAAAGCGGCCAGATCATCGTATTCGCCTCGGTTGGTGCGGGTATGAATATTAACTCGGTGGTTTATCGGACGCCCTGATTTCGATTGAATTTAGGCGATTATCGTGTCCCATAGCGGTTTTTCCGGAAAGATTAACTGAATATAGTCTCCAGCTTCTTTAATACTTAAACACAATCTCGCTAAACTACTAACGGAAGATACCGAAACTCATATTATAAGCTATATGTAAAAATACGAGTAATGCGGGTAAGGGAAAATGAGCGCCAATGCAATAGCCAGGAAGTATTACGAACTCCTAATCAAACTGTATAAAAATGTCAACAACGAAAATATTAAGTGGTCCAAAGCGATAAATGCCGAATTTTTCACCGCCGAGATCAATTATAAATTTAAGATGAGGATCTATAAGTCCGTTGACAATTTAGCCAGCAATTATATTTTCAGGATGTATGATGACGGCGGAATCAAGGTCTTCGAAATAACCTCCGAGGAAAATGGCCGGGATGAAGTGCTTGTTGACGATAAAACTATGACAATTTCTGATATCCTCGAGGAAATCTACGAATGGGCCAGGGCTTATTCGCTTGATATCGTGGAGAAAGTCGATCAGGCCAGCGAAATGCTGGATGCCTTGATGGCCTTGACCAAAAAGTAACCCGCTTCCTTGTTATATTATTAAACCCTAAGGTAATGGCCATAAACATAATTTCAACAAATCGTTTGATATTCTGTATAATATTAAGTTACTTAAGGAACGGATATAAAGCGGTAGCGATACAAAGATAAGGATTTTAAATATGCTTAAGCGATTAACGGATTTCTTTTCCAACAATATTTCAGTAGCCGAGGATAACCAACCGACCGATATCGATCATCATATCAAGGTGGCCACCTGCGCGCTTCTAATCGAGATGGCCTCTATCGATGACGAGTTCGATGACATCGAGAAGGACCGGATCGCCTCGCATTTCAAGGATGATTTCGACCTGACCGATAACGAACTCGACCAGCTTTTCAATCTGGCCAAAGAAGAGCTGTCGAGCCGGGTCGATCTCTGGGGTTTGACCAACCTGATCAATCAGCACTATTCACCTGATCAGAAGCTCAAGGTGATCGAGATGATCTGGGAGGTTATCTACGCCGATGGCGAACTGTCGGCGCATGAGGACTACCTGGTGCATAAGTTATACAAGATGCTAAACCTTCAGCACAACCAGATGATCGAAGCCAAGATGAAAGTGCTGGAGAGGCACAAGGGCGAGTAGGTCAGCGAGCCGTGGCTCCTGTGATCGACTTGGTTAATAGAATTTCTGAATTCAATTGCTTTTATTAGAATAAAATATATATTATCTATGTTAGATTAAACCTCAGGGAGGATTTATGCGCCTGGTTTTTATAATTTTCACCATCCTGCTAATAATATGTAATGTGTCATCGGTTAATACGGCCTATGCCGATTCTTTTGAATCGAAAATAGCCGATCTGGTTAAAGTTAAGCTGTCATTCAACACCGGCTGGAGTGCCTTTAAGATTAAGGATATGGGAATTCCAAGTGATGTATGGCGCCAGGCGTCTCTTGATGATCCTATAAATGTGGACACGATGTTTGAACCGGAAAACAGATTACGAAATAGTTTTTGGAGTATGGAAAGCGCTGGAAGACCTCTTAAAAACATCGAACTGGGTTTAGGCATTTTAAATCAATTGTATTTAAACCTTGGCGTGGCTTTCGATAAAAATGAGGATAGCGGTTCATTGAATTTTTTAAGCTATACCAGAGAAATTAAATTTGTTACGAAAACAACTTTGCCTTACATCGGACTCGAGTACAATTTAAATGTAATAGAAATGATCTGGAGTAATGCCATAAGTTTCGCGAGAGGTAAAAGTGAAATTGACCTCGTGTATTCTTCGGATGCTGAAGGTTCCTCTCAGGGCAGATATGAATCCTTAAGCAAAGGATTTATGGTTTCCAGCGGGCTATCATATAAATTCTATAAATATCTATGTATTAACGTTCGCGGCGGTTATAGATTTTTTAAAAGCGATGATCCAGAACCAAAATATGGTCAGGGTGGAATCCCATTCAAACTCGATCTAAGAGGTCCCTACGCGGCTTTCGGCCTGGGCATTGATTTAAGATAAAAACAGCGAGTAGGTCAGCGAGCCGTGGCTCCTGACCGAATGTCAAATCCCTAAATACGGCACAGCATTCAAACCAAGCTTCGAGGTAACACCCCGTTCGAGATAGTACGCGCCCGCGGCAGCTATCATGGCGGCGTTATCGGTGCACAGGCCGGGGCCGGGGAAGAAGATTTCGATATTTTTCGCCCGTGACTGAACTACCTCCCGCAGACGTTTATTCATGGCCACACCACCGCCGACCGATAGCTTATCGACGCCCAGCTTTTCGCAGGCTGTTAGAGCCTTAACCGCCAACACCTCGCAGACCGCCTCCTGAAACGAGGCGCAGATATCTTTCAGGTTGGCCTTGATATAATCATCGCTTTTATCCCGAAGGTAAACCGCCACGGCGGTCTTGAGTCCGGAAAACGAGAACTCGTAAGAATCTTTGCCCATGTAGGCGCGGGGGAATTTGAAAAACTTCCGGTCTCCACTTTCGGCGGCTTGCTGGATAGCCGGGCCGCCGGGATAACCAAGCCCCAATACCTTGGCCACCTTATCGAAAGCTTCGCCGGGGGCGTCATCACGGGTTTTGCCAAGAAGCTTATAATCGCCCCAGTTTTTAACATGCACCAGGTTGGCATGCCCGCCGGAAACGATAAGCGCGATAAACGGCGGCGAACAGTTTTCGCTTTGAAGGAAATTAGAGAAAATGTGACCCTCGAGATGATTAACTCCGATAAACGGTTTCCCGGTAGCGTGAGCGATTGATTTGATAAATGTTAGCCCTACCAGAAGCGCGCCCACCAGGCCGGGGCCGTAAGTCACCGCGAAAGCATCGATATTTTCCAACTTGCGGCCGCCTTTGTCCAGGGCCTCATCGACAATGCCGATTAGACGCTTGACATGTTCACGTGATGCCAGCTCCGGTACCACACCGCCGTATTTCTCATGGATAAGCTGTGAATGGATGACATTGGAAATTAGATTACGCGGGCTGTCAAGAACCGCCGCGGCAGTCTCATCGCAGGATGTTTCAACGCCCAGTACTAACATGATAAATTAATTTTGATCGATTATTTCGAAATCACAGGCTATGGGAGCAATGTATTTAATTTCGATGCCGCTTTTGCCGGATGGTATTTGCATTTGCTCATCGATAAATTCGATAGAGTATGAGCCCGCCCTGGTGAGATCGGCCAGATCTATTAATACAACCAACTCTTCGAAATATAGAATCTTGAACATGCGTTTTCCGTCGGTGGTGATTTCTACCTGGACCGATTTCTGGCTGTCTTCAGATAGCATCAGGCCGGCGGGGATATTAGTGTATTCGATATCAACCGTAATTTCCCGGCTAAATTGGCCGCCGGTAGACAGATGAAACCACAGGGCAAAAGCCAGTAGCAAGCCGCCAATTTTCCAACTTGGATTTTTAAAAATCTTTTTGTTCACGTTTTAATGATAATTTATTTATCGGAGAATTTTAAAATCCGCCCGAAGGACACTTCACCATTGTCGATTCTGATAGAAAAGCCGCATTCAGGATTGGTACAAACCCATGCCTTATAACGGATTTCAGATCCGTCACGGCCGTAATCAGATAGAGGAATTAAAACTCCTTTTCCACATTTCAAACAATCTGGAAACTTGTCCACATTCGCCTCCCGGTAAAAAGTTATCCCAATATTAATATCAAAGCTTAGGATTCGTGTCAAGCTTTTTCAATGAGTGTGGTCTCGATGTTAAAAACGCATTAGTAATTAGTCAGGTCGCATAAATAGAGAGGCGGTTTTTTAGAATTATATGCGGCAGAGGCTGTTAAAACTGAAAGATGGATTCGCTGACCATTCTCCCGGGTCGCGACCTATTGTAAAAATTCTGCAATTTGCTTTGCAAAATGCCGGTTATGATATCGAGGTGGATGGATTATTCGGTCGGAAAACGGAAAAGGCTATTAAAACCTTTCAGACGGCGCGTGGCTTAACTATTGACGGTATCGTGGGAGCAAATACCTGGCGTGAGATCGCTCAGGCGAAAAATTCCCGGACACTTACCAATGAATCGCTATTTGAAGCCAGTTTCCGGGGTGACTTACATTGGATTCACGATCGGGAGGGTCATGTCGGCAAACCATACTGGCCGGGTGGCGATTCGGGCGTAACCTTCGATCCCGGTGTTGACCTGGGTTATGCCAAACCGGAAAATATCGACAAAGCCTATAAAAAGATGTTAACTACCGAACAACTAAACGCGGCTCGGAAAGTATACGGAATTAAGGGTAAGCCCGCCGGCGAGGCTTTGAAAAATTCTCCCGTTTTGCAAAGCATAAGATTTGACTATGACCAGGCCACCATCATATTTCCATTCGCGGCCAGGCCTTATTGGAGGGCGATTGTTGAACGCTTCCCCGTTTTAAGCGAACCTGACACGCTGGCATCGGTGCAGACTGTCCTGTTGTCGCTGGCGTATAATCGGGGACCTAAAAATAGCTCAATCGATATTTTGAAATTGCCGCTTGCCGAGAGCAATTGGGCTGAAGTCGCCGACTTGGTAGGTTCGATGCAACAAAATCATAAATTACCGGGTGTGAGAAAACGCCGTCTCATGGAAGCCCAACTGATAAGGAAGGAATTGAAGGAGTTGGGTTTTGAGGATAGTACTCAATCGCCGCGGCCGGGGTCGTTCCAGAAGAAGCGGATCAGGCCGGCCCGGGTGCCCAGCCAGAAATAGTCGCCATCGATTATAAGTGAGTTTATCTCATCAGAGGGAAGCCCATCGGCGACAGTATATAGATAAATATAACCGTCACTGATACGGTATCGCCAGAGACCGATATTGGTGGCCGCCCAGATATTATCTTTATCGCCATAGACCTGGTTGATGATCCAGCCGCTCGAGAGCGAATGATCGGTTGCCACCAGAGAGGTATCTGTTTTGGGATTAACCGTAACCACGCCGAACCGGGCGCCGAAATACAGGTTTTTGCCATCCTCAAAAATATCATTGGCACCCCAGGCCAGATCCGCCGCCGGCGTATCAAGTTTCAAAAATTTCAGATTATCCGAGTTGTAGGAGAATACGCCGTCATTAGTGGCAATATATAAAGTTCCTTTGAACTCCAGCATATCGTTAACCTGGAAGCCGCGAAGTAAAAATTCATCAGCGAGAGGCATCTTAAATGACGAATCCGGCACATCGCCGCTTAGATGTAAAATCCCTATGCCATTATCGGTACCAACATACAGGTAACCGCCATATTGCGCTAAAGAGAATACCATATTCGAGGGTAAGCCCTTGAAAGTTCTGATCGTTTTAAATGAGTTGTTGTTACTTACCCGAATCAAGCCGTTCAATGTCCCCAGCCAGATATAGTCATCGGTATGTATACCGGAGGTTATTTCGGCATTATCCAGGCCGATTATGAATTCCGATTCGAAGTAATTCCATTCCAGTGTTTTGCGGTTGTAGGTGGTTATACCTCGTTCGCTCCTGGTATAATCATTTCCCATCCAGAGCATTTCATCGATTTCAATCACTCGTGATATATTGGAGTTATACGGGCCGTAGATTATTGGTTCAAAATCCTTATGCCGCGTATCGATAATTCCCGGTCCCATACCCCAGGTGCCGACATACATCAAATCATACTCATCCTCGAAGCCGACAGTTATTGGGTACCGCCTCATATTGGGATCGGAGATATAGCCTTCGTTGTAGTTATATTCAAACGGCGTAAATAGGCTCGTGAATCGCGCCGGATTCCAGTCGTTAACCACCAGATGGCTCGGGAACGCGCTTTCAGCGGTCCAGCTCTCGAACGTGATATTGTATTTGGCAATCCCATAATCGGTAACCGCCCAGAGTTCATTGTATTGATAGTCAAAAGCCAATTCCTGGATATAATTAGAGAGCAAGCCGCTGGTGGTAGTTAAAGGATCGAGCCAGGTTCGCGCGTACCTGTCGTAACGGATAATACCGCCGGTGGTGCCGAAATATACGACATTATTATCGGCGGCAATGGAGGTGACATATTTGAACATAGTGAAACTGACCCAATCACCCGGGTCATATCTGACAGCTTCAGCCGATCGGCAGATAAGCAAAGATGCCAATATCAAAAATATTGCTAATAAATACCGAAATCTTGCGGACATGGTCATAACCATACAATAAACCAAATAATTATGACAAGCAACAGTTTTTGGCTAATAATAAAGCTAAGACTATAGATAAATTATTAATCATACTTGATTTTAAACTCGCGCGAGGAAGGAAAGTTTCAGCGCTTAGAACCTGAGAGTTACTCCGCCAATCGGCCCATCAATCGTTTCGCCGGCCAGATCGAAAGCCCGGTAGCCGCCGAAAAATTCGATACGCTTGTAGACATAGCCGAACGTAAAAGCGTAATCGGCTATATCGTGGCCGTTTATCTCGGAAAGGTCGGCCCGAAAATTGAGCATTACAGGATAAACCGGGGCGATATCGGCCTCAAAACCGATCAGCGGCCCCGTTCCGGCATCGGCGATATCCCAAGCGCCGAATTTCAATTCCAGATAACCGTTAGGGTGACTGAGTAGGTTTACCACACCGCCAAACCGAAACATCTTCAGTTCCGAGCCGCTCATCAGATCATCCTCGGTGAAACCATTATACTGGAACTCGAGGCCAAAGATAGTATAAAGTTTTAGTTTACCGTTAAAATTGACCGCCCTGATATTGCTTCCACCGGAAAATGCCGAAAGCGATGTTTCGAAGTGAAGGGGCCGAATAAGGCTCGAATCTCTATCTAACAGTCCCGCCTTGTAATAAGGGTATGGGGTATAACGATAGTGCTTGTTGATATCCCACCAGAAATGAAAAACGAAATGAGCGAATATCGAATCATCCGAATCATCATCGTCGTCATCATGTTTACTTTTTTTCGATATTTTATCTTTAATTTTATCCAGCTTGCCGCCGGATTTTTCGCGCTTCTCCTCTTTTTTATCATCGGAATCACGCGGTTGTTTATCCTGCCCCGTTGCCGGCGATGATACAAACATCACCGCCGCGAATATTAAGATAATCAGTCGCATTAGAAATGAAGCATGAACCGACCCCGGACTATCGGGTTTTTGTCGGTATCATCCATACGTTGCGCGATATCCAGCCTGAAAGCGTCCTCGAAAATTACGCCAACGCCGACATCGCTATTAAGGTCATTGTCTTTAAATTCTGTTTCGGAGAATCCAGCTTTGCCCAGATCGCCGAATAGCGCCAGTGAGAAGCCTGATGAGAACTCGAAATAGTAATCTAGATTCGCCAGGAAATATCGATTGCCGGCGAATTCCTTATAGTCATAACCTCTAAGCGAACCGATGCCGCCGAGGAAAAACCACTTATCGAGAGGTAGATTCTGATCCGAATGTCCCGCCTGCAGACGCAAGCCGATATGCTGTTTCCTGGTCAGCGGCAGGTAATTAGCGAATGTCGCGTAAGCGATATCGAACGACTGATCGCCGCCGAGATTGCCTACTTGACCATCTCCGGCCGTTTCATATCTTAGCTTAACCAGTTGCCCTGAACGCGGCCAACATTCGTCATCGCGGTTATCCCAGTTGAAACTCACCGCCAGCATCCGTCTTTTGCCGTTGATACTTTCCAGTACCCCGGGATCGGTCATGACAGTCGAGTAGTTCTCCCGGAAATTTTTCTTGCCGCCGAAAATAGCCTTATTGGTTGTCTTGGTCAGGGCTTCATTTTCCTGGGCGAAGAATTCAGCCTGGAAATAAACATGGTGTCCCAGATTTTGCCCCATGTAGCCCTTGAATCCCTTGTGATGGTAGAAATCGTGAAAATCCTCTTTAAACAGCAGGGTGGCGGCCGTGTTTTCCTCATAGCTGATCATCCACTCATCGGGTGTGACTGCGCCGCGGAAAACGTTGGCGCCGAAATAGAACGCGTATTTATCGGCGAACTGCTGACGGAATCCGGCGTCGAAATTCCAGCGCTTAAGTGAAAACGCGTAGCCGAAATCGAAACTGAAATCGGGCAGTTCCCGATGTTTATCGGTGTAATTTATGCCCGAGAGCAGAGTCAAACCTTCGACCCGATTATAGCGGGTGGTGAAATTGAAATCGGCCGAATTTCTGTATGTACTAGAGAATCTTTTGTGCGGCATCGAATCGCCGCCGATTTGTATCCGGCCCCGCTTGATCACCTGGCCGAATGGAGCCACCACATCGCCGCCGGCTGAACTACCGTCATGCATCTCGATATCGCCGAACACCGAGACCACATCCCCCATGACCTCGCCGTAAACCTTGATATCGCCGGTCACCGCGACCACATCGCCATAGATAGTCTCGCCGGCTTCGATTATCAGGTCGCCGAATCCGAATTTATCTTTCATGGATTTTTTCTCGATATATATCTTCTTTTGGCGATTGTACTTGTACTCATCATGAGGGAACCGGGCTTTAAACGAAAAACCGGTGTCGAATTCGCCGGCAAACGACATCCCCTCAATCTGGTCGCAGGAAAACACCTCGCCGTCGATAGTGATTTTATCACCGTCTAGTATAAGCTCGTTATACACATGGAGATCGGCGGGATTGCTCTCGTCGTACCGGAGGAAGTGTTTGGCCTCGCCGAAACCGTCCTTGCCGAACGTCGCCTCTTTGAATACGCCATTGTCGTCCATCAAGGCGATTGTCACCGAATCATGTTTGACCAGGATAGAAATCGAGCCTTTATCGACACTGCCAATCCCGGCGGAGTAGGCGACCGTGCTCAAAATAAGAACCATTAAAGTTATCACATAGTATCTGTTTTTCATCAAAAAACCCTCGTCCTAAAGGTTAACGGATGGTTATTATCATTATAGGTTTACGTTCCAGCTCCGGATTTGTTGCGGAAAAGTGAAGGGGGCATATGACAGAGTTTTTAAATTTTTATCTACCAGTAGCAATAGGAAGTACAATTACATATTTCATTTTGAACGTCGATCTTTTATAGTGAGATAGCGCTTTAATATTAAATTTTGGTAGAAAACAGGAAACAAAAAGAAAATCTGAATATAGGACAATTGTTTTATCAAAAACTGTTTGCTATAATCCTTATCGGAATGGAATGCTCTAATTAGTTGAACGACAAGATGGTTTGAAAAGGGAAATAATGTTAAAATCATATATAAAGAATACGGAATAATTAATAAAAGTGATAATAAAAATGAGGTCTGAAGATTAACACCACAGAATGCGCCAAGCGCAATTATTAGAGCAAGAAAAAGCACACCCTGGTTTGATAATAGAAACCGTGGGGAAATCTTGATATTAAAATACTTCTTATACATAATAATAACGGGAATATTAAGCATTATGACAAGTATAAATATAATCTCTATTAAAATAATACTGGGGATAGAATGAAAAGCAATGGCTGATATCTCGGGGTCTGGTATAACTTTTAAGGCTTTGTCGTAGAGCCCATAGAATTCATCAAGCCTGTTACTTGGTATTAATTCTAAAAGAGGATGAAATTGTGTTATTTTGTAATTTCTAACCAGATTTCCAAATGTCATTTTTAGATCTAAAAGAATTTTATATGCTTCATTTATACTATCTGGAAGGATTGGTTCTACTTCCCAGTTCCATGGAAGTATACGTGATATCCCGGAGGCATTAGATGGATAATGTTCTTCTACGATTGTTGCCAGGTTCTTAGCCTCAAGATTTAAATTAATAATACTCTCATAGCTAAAAGAATGTATCTGGAAGGAATTAATATCCACCATTATAAAATCTTGGTTAAAAAACGAAAGCATAGTAATGGCAATAATAGTAAAATTGAAAATTGTTACCGAAAACAAACCTATAGCTAAGATAAAATCTCCCAAATAACTTAAGCATTTTTTAGCTTTCAAATAAAAAGGTATTCTATACCATGCGCGTAGATAATTTTTATCATTTTTATCCTTAATGGTGTTGATTTCTATAGCTTTAGCCGCCGAGTTTATTGCGAAGTTTGAGGAATGATCTCTACCGACTAACGCTTCAGCCATAGGTAGAGCTATTTGACTGGGAAAGTGATCCTCAAGGGGCCAGAAATTTAAATCTTGTCGATTGGGCAGAAGGTCTTTTCTTTTTAACAGCTCTTTCTTTCTGGTTTTAATTAAATCTGCTAATAACAAACTCGCTTCATACTTGATGTCGCTATCACTGGATTCTAATAATTGAATTAATTTATCAAGCGCATCATCGGTACCGATATCATGTAGAAGTTTAACAGCGGCTCTTTTCCATCTTCCTGAATCGTGCTGTAATAATCCCGGTATAACTTTCATTGCAATTTCTGGAGAAGCGGATAGAACAGTTTCAAGGGCTGATGCATCGCTATCCCCTTTTCTTTTTGCTAATAGATCTATAGCATGATTAAAAATTTCTCGTGTTGACTCAAATACAGCATCGCGTTTTTGCGTAAGAGATGACAATAATTCCAGGCAAATTTCAACATCTTGTTGATTTGATAAATAATTTAGTAGTTTTTCGCTTACTAACCTTATCTCGGATTCATTGGGAGATTCGGAAGTAAATAATATACATCTCCCAGCTTCTTTCCATTTTTTGAGATCAGTGAATGAACTGACAATTTCATTAATCTGAGGTATATTTCTAATCAATCCACAATAGAAATAGACTACCTCAATTAAATAATCGTGCTCACTAAATTGTTCTAAGAATTGTTTTGTATTTTTTGTTCGATGAGCTTCACGGGCCGCAAGATATTCTTGTATAGTTCTGTGTGAACAAGTATAAGCTTCATTCCCAGACATTTTAATTATCCCGTTAAAATCGACTAACTCTTCAATAAGTTTGCGAATATTGTATTCATCTCCCCATAATTCATATGCATATTTCCTTATTGCGCTTGTTGATAGTTCTTCTGGGTCTTCATTTTCCCGAACAGTCTCAAGACGTTCTAGGCTAATACGTTCTAGAATTTTAATTTTATCTTTGGGGTGGTATATTTGCTTTATTTCTCTGCGTTCAGGCCTTTTGATCATAAGCTCATCAACGACATTTTCGTAGAAGTTAGTTCTATTAGTTGGAATTTCGAAATTTTGAACGTCCATATAAAGCCCAGTTAATATAGTTAACATAAGGGGATTTCTACAGATGTCTCGTATCACGGGATCATCTTGGATTTTGCTATATAATTGAATAGCATTTCTTTTATGATGTAATGGCCATCCCTTAAGAAATATTCTAATGTGATGATTCGCAAAAGGTTCAACTTTGACAACATTGGGCAATACATCTCTTAATTCATCGTTTTGATAACTATGTTCTCTACATGTGACTATAACATGGTTTTTTTCCTGCTGTAAGTCATCATTTTCGCAAAACTCTCGTATCTCCTTATTCACAAAGGCTTTGTTAACTCCTACTTCATCCAACCCATCTAAAATAATAAGCATTTTCCCTCGCGTCAGGCAAGTTTCAACATATTTATGCGCTTTGGGGAAATTGTATTTTTCAAATGCAGCAATAATTGCTTCTTTAACGGTATGTTTTTTTGAAGCAAGTTTACGTAGGACTATAAAAACTGGGATAACTTTATCAAGTTCAGTTCTAGTTTTTTTTTCTAACATATTTATTATAAGGCATTTCATTTGTGTAGTTTTCCCGGTGCCTGGTCCGCCCAATACAATAAATCGGTTACATTTAGAAGTATGCTCGAATAAATCTATTCCTTGTTCTACCTCGCGTGAAATAAATTTTATAGGTGCATAAGCTTGTTCAAGAGGTATTTTTAATACAGGACCTACGACAGTTTCAATCCGTGCGATTTTTGAACGCAAAATATGACGTTTGTAATTATAAAATGATAGAGATAGGAAATTACTTGGAGCGATCAGTTTGTAAAATAAGTTCCAAACCTTTGCAATAGGCCAATAAATTATCTTTTTAAAGAGTATGTCGCTATACTTACCAACAATAGCAGCAACAATTGTGGCAATTAAAATGTAGTATAATGTTCCTTCTGGCGGCATATTCATTTTAACCCCGCTTCTGTAAAGGAATATTCATATGAATTTAATCCTATTAAAATTCCATTTAGTAAATTATTTGTTTTGGTTAAATTTGTATAAGGAATTAGTTCCTAATACAGATACTGCGTTAATTTATACTTATACTTTAGATAAATTATATAATTTCATCATTTTCGTCAAGTAATATTTACTCATTTAAATAACTTTAATTTGGTATATAATTAACATGCCTAGTAAACATCCACATGCTCTAGTTTGTTTAATTTGAAAAAAGGGCGTATATCAATACGCCCATACGATTATTCGTTATGATTTTATCGCCTACTTCAAAAACTTACCATTCCTGAAAAACAATTGCCCGTCGGCGTACATGCAGGCGTCTTTACTGCGCAGATCGCAGATCATATCCCAGTGCAGGGCCGATTTGTTCTTGCCGCCGGATTCGGGATAGGAATTGCCCAGGGCCATGTGATGAGTTCCGCCGATTTTCTCATCATAGAGAATATTGCGGGTGAACTGCTGGATTCCGAAATTGGTGCCGATCGCCACCTCGCCCAGGTAACGCGCGCCTTTATCCATATTGAGCATGGCGTTGAGGAAATCGCCGCCTGAGGCCGCGGTCGCCTTAACCGCCTTGCCGTTTTTGAACTCGATACGCACATCGGTGACCTCGCGGCCGCCGTAAACAGCCGGGAACGAGAAATGGATATGGCCGTTGGCCGAATTCTCGACCGGCGCGGTGAACACTTCGCCATCAGGGAAATTGTTATCGCCGTCGCAGTTGATCCATTTGCGGCCGGCCACGTTGAATGTCAGGTCGGTATCCGGAGCCACGATATGAATCTCTTTTCTGCGCCTGAGATATTTGATCAGCTTCTTGTTGTACGCCGACATCTTCTTCCAGGCCGCGATCGGATCTTTCTTATCGACCATGCAGGCGCCGTAGATGAAATCCTCGTAATCGGACAATGACATATTGGCATCCTGGGCCGAGGCGTTAGTCGGGAACTGCGTGAGCACCCATGACAGCTCGCCGGCCGCCGCGCGTTTGTGAAATCTCTGGTTAAGTTTGCCGCGTGCCTTCTGACTTATCGCCTGTTTCTTGGGATCGGTTCCGGTAAGGGCGCGTGTATTTGATGAGGCGCGCGTGAACACCAGGGCGTCTACTTTATCGACCTCATATCTATCCATCGGTGAGATATATGTAAGTTGATCATTATTGGCGTTTTTGAAGAATATCTCGGTGAGATCATCGACCATTAGCTTGGTGTATGGGTAAGCGCCCATCGCCAGCGCCTCTTTATAAAGCTCCTTGATAAGCGGAATCGATTGAACATCGCCGATAAGCTTGACATGTTGTTTTCGTTTCACGTTGCATGAGTAGTGAAGCAGTACATAGGCCAGCTTCTTGATCCTGGGATCGGTCATATTTTATCCTCTCTTTTATAAATCATATTGCCGTTAAAATAAGAAAATTCATCGCCGTTGTCAACAATGAGATACGGCGCTTTCACCGAATGCTTATTTCTTACAATCAGGTCATAATTTCGCTTAAAACGGCTGCTGAATTTTGCTTGATTGTTGACAAGGCTCCTATTATGATACCTAATGTAATAGAATAGTTTATGGGAAATTTCGCTGGTTCGAAAGCGATCTTAACAGTTTCGAGGTGTAGAATATGCAGGAACTTCATGAAATAACCCCAACCGGTCTGGAGGCGATAATCTATTATATCGCTTTTTTAATTGGCATTGGCGTTTTCGGCTTTGTAATTAGCGAATATATCAACCTATTAAAACAATTTAAAAAGTTAGACTACAAAGTCGATATCGGCAAAGGTATAGCCCGAGTGATAAAATTCGTACTCGGCCAGAAACGTCTTCTGGATGACCCGTTTTCCGGTGTCGCTCATTTCCTGATATTCTGGGGCTTCATGATAATCGCGTTCGGCACGCTTAACTTTTTCGGCAAGGGATTCGCGCAGGGATTTCATATCCCAATCCTCTTCGACGTTTTCAAAACACCGTTTCTATTTCTTCTGGATCTGTTCAGCCTGCTGGTGATAATCGGAGTTGTAGCGGCGGCTTTTAAGCGTTACGTGCTTCGCCCCAAACGGCTGTCGCAAAGCCCCGGTGCGCTTTTCATACTGATGTTGATATTCGGCTTGATGGCTTTCGACCTGTTCTCCGATGGTTTGAACATGGCCGCTCAGCAGGTCACCGAAAACGGCAGTTTCGTCGGTAATTATTTAGCCTCGATGTTCTGGACTGTTCCGACCGATACGGCCGTACTCTGGTCGAAAATATTCTGGTGGCTACATCTGGTGTTTTTTATGACCATGCTCAGTTATGTCCCGATGGGTAAACATATGCACGTTTTAACGTCGTTTATTAACGTATTTTTAACCAACGATTCGGCCGGCACCAAATTATCGACTCCCGATCTCGAGGATGAGGATCTGGAATCGTTCGGTATTATCAAGGTTGAGGAGCACAACTGGAAAGACCTTCTTGATGGCTACTCCTGCACCGAGTGCGGGCGATGTCAGGATGTTTGCCCGGCGTTCAACACCGATAAGCCGCTGTCGCCGAAAACTATCACGATGCAGCTTCGCGAGCACGCCGAAAAGAAAGCGGCCCATCTGATGGCCGGCAAAGGCGATGAGTTCGAGGAGGACCTGATCAAGGATGTTATCACCGATGACGTGATCTGGTCGTGCACTACCTGCTATGCCTGTCAGCGTGCCTGTCCGCTGTTTATCAAGCAGTTCACAAAGCTTATCGATTACCGTCGCGCGCTGGTTTTAAACGAGGGCGATATCTCCTCGCAGGGTACGTTGTGTTTAAAAAACCTCGAAAAGGCCGGCGACCCGTGGGGCCTGGGTCAATCGGCGCGAGCGGATTGGTATCAGGACCTCGATGTTAAACATATCTCGGATAACCCGGATGCCGAATGGCTGTTCTGGGTCGGTTGCGCCGGCGCTCTGGATCAGCGTAATATCAAAGTCAGCCGCGACACGGTCAAGCTGATGAACGCCGCCGGGGTCAATTACGCCATCCTCGGCACCGATGAGACCTGCACCGGCGATTCGGCCCGACGGTTAGGCGAGGAATACCTGTATCAGACCCTGGCGCAGGCTAATGTCGAGATGCTCAACGAACTGAAAGTGAAAAAGATATTTTCCAACTGCCCGCATTGTTTCAATACGATTAAAAACGAGTACCCCGATTTCGGCGGCAACTACGAGGTAGTCCACACTCATCAACTGCTGGCCGATCTGATCAAATCCGGCAAACTCAAAATCGATACCGCCAAGATCAAACGCGAGAAATTCTCAGGCGATAGCAAGATCACGTTCCACGATTCCTGCTACCTTGGGCGTCACAACGATATCTACAAACCGTCGCGTGACCTTATCGATATGATCGGCGGCCGGGTGGAGATGAAGCGTTCCGGCGATAACTCATTCTGTTGCGGCGCGGGCGGCGGCGGCATGTGGCTGGAGGAGGATATCGGCAAGCGGATCAACGAGGAGCGCACCGAGGACGCGTTGGCCACCGGTGCCGGCACGATCGGCACAGCCTGTCCGTTCTGCATGACCATGCTCGAAGACGGCCTCAAAGCCAAAGACGAAATCGAAACGCATGCGGTGATGGAAGTGACTGAGATTCTTGCGGCGGGGGTGTGAGTAGATATAGCGATTTATTAGATATTTTGAGTAGGTCATGAATTGCAGTTCCTGGCTTTCTGGATTCCTGCCTTCTCAGGAATGACATTATAAGTTTATTATCCCTCAGGATGGAAGCTATTCGACATCCTGAGGGCAGTGATAGCTAAAGCGTCAGGATGTCATTTCATTTCCATCCTGACGCATAGGCAATGGAGGAATAAATGAGGAAAACGAATTTTTACGATGAGCAGTTTAACGATCCCGATTGGGACGCGGACGATCAAGGTGATTTTGAACCAAACCTAGTTTTTATAGCTATGTCATTTGAAGGACAAGGGATGGATGAAGTTTACGCCACTATCAAAGATGAATGCAAATACCTTCGTCTAAATCCCTGCCGAGTAGATGAAAATGTTGGTTCGGGTTTTATTATTAGAGAGATCGCTAGCCTAATTGAGCGAGCTGAATTCATCATTTTTGACCTGACTCATGAACGACCCAACGTGTATTATGAACTTGGTTACGCCCATGGAGTTGGGAATGAAGCCAACGATGTTTTACTCTTGGCAAAAGAAGGAACAAAGCTGCATTTTGATATTTCACCGCTTCGATTTCATCTCTACCGTTCAATAGAGCACTTACGCGAGATTGTTTCTGCGAATTTAAGCGAAATGATTCGGGTAACTCGAAGATGACAATTCGCCCATAGCGCAGTCCAAAAATAATATCACAAAACATTCAATCACTACGCACCCCGCATGTAATGTACATACATCATCTACCGCCAATACTAAGAAGCGTAGCCGTTTAGTGAAAGCCCCGTTGTTCGGTGATTAAGAAAATTTATCCCGCGAATCATTCCGCAGCTAATACTTCGATGATTTTTGAACAGCCGCCATCGCGCAAATAACCCGCATGATCATCGATACTCTCAAACTTCCGTCCGACAATTTCGGAACACTCGAATTTATAATCGGTGTATTTTATAAATTTATCGATCGCCTCTATGGCTTTAGGATTCTTATAGTCAATTTTGCCGCCTCTTTCCTTGGCGCTGTTCATTGAGATGATCCATATCGCGGCTCCCAATGCCCCGCAGGCGCCTCCGCATAAACCGATACCGCCGGCGAACCCCGCCGCCATTACCGTATGCATGTCCGATACGCCCATCTTTTTCGCCAGCAATGCCGCGCAACTTACCGGTGGGGAAGGCGCCTCGATATGTTTTTCGGAAAGAGCGACATTTATTTCAGTGTAAGCTACCGGGGCAAATTTCGCGGCCATGCGAAAGCAGCCGATGGTCCCTCCTTTTATGAGGAAAAACATAATCATCTGCATCACCGATGATGACTTGTCTATATCGGTTATTTCGAGGCAATTGATATGGTCGTTGAGAGCACGGAACGATTTCACCAGTCTTTGGGCCGCGATAACCGCCATGGTTTCAGCCTGCGCACCCGGGCCGTGAAGTCGATACGCTTGTGCCCCGGCGGCAAGCGTCGCGCCCCAAATCATGCCGCATTGGTAGCCATGCTGCATTATTCCGCCGGCCAGGGGCATGACTGCGTGTTCTTCGGGTTTCAACGGGTGATCGAATGCTTGGTCGAGAACTCTCGACAGCGCTTCCGATCATGTCCCACCCGTAAGAAACGCGCGCGTTGTCGCCATCGAGGATATTTTCTTAGTTGTTTTGGACATCACTTCTCCTTTTATCTTTTAAAATAACCCACACCGGCTTTGGCCGGGGATGGGGCACCCTGGCCTTTCCTTAAGTAAAAAACCGACGGAAAACGACAACCCAGATAGTCATCCCTATTCCAAAATTTATGTGATTAATGCTACTGAAAATAATATAATCTGATTGGTTTTTAGTTTTCGAAGCCCAAAAACCGATCCCAATACTTGGATACAACCATAGCCACGGCAAGAGAACCGTAGCAACGCCAAACACCAGGGGCATCCAAAGTAGATCGCGAATTGCCGGTTCCTTTAATTCCAGAAAAAGATAGATTCCCATCAAAACGATTCCAATCAAATAATGAGAAATTAGGGCCGCCGGTTTCTCATTTTTCACCGCCGGTGTTTGGCGAATATCCTCATGTGTGAATTTCCCTCTTAACAAATAAAGTACCCATCGTCCCGGGATATGAGGTTCTATTCTGGGGCGTACGATTTTCGATTTGACGAGAAATTTCGCTAAAAGATCCATAATAAATGTCGCGAAAATACCCATTAAAATCATTTCCAATAAATTTACCATATCATAACTCCGTTGGCATAATCACAGTGAAGACCGATCCTTCACCCGGCCGGCTTTCAACATCGATTTTGCCATGATGCTCTTGTATAATCTGATAACAGATAGATAAACCGAGACTGGCTCTGACAACCGAACCTTTGGTCGTGAATCCGGGGTCAAAAAGCGATTTGAGATCATCCGGTTTAATTCCCTTACCCGTATCACGAATCGCCACATGAACCATGCTATCTTCCAGGCTAGTAGTGATTGTAATTCGCCCCCCATCTTCAATAGCCTGACAGGCATTCCTTATTATGTTTAAAAAAACCTGATTCAATTTTCGTGGATGGCAAACAAAAGGCGGTATCTCACCGTATTCGCGCACGACTTCGATATTCGTAAGCAGATCATGCCTGACTAATGCCAGAACGCTGTCAAGACCTTCATGAATATCCGCCCTTATCGTTTCGGCCTCGTCTAATCTGGCGAAATTTTTCAAGTTCTTCATGATTTCATTTAATCGCTCGGTTCCCCGGTCGATTAATCTATCAGCTTTTAGAATAATCTCCATCACATTTCTTATTTCGTGGTCTTTTCCGGCGGTATCAGAGGCTATATTTTCCAACGCTCTTTGAAGTTTCATCACGGCTTTTGACTGAGTATTTTTCATGCTGCGAATAGCGCCTATGGGAGTGTTAATCTCATGGGTCAATCCGGCCACCAGTTGGCCAAGTGAGGCCATTTTTTCCTGGACGATAACCTGTTTCTGCATCTGTTTCAGTTTAAAGAGAGTATCTTCAAGCTCCGTGTTTTTCTGCTTTAATTCCCGGGTTCGATCATCAACTTTACGTTCGAGGTTGAGATTGAGTTCATTTACTTTATCTGATTGATGGTTTACAATCGCCACAAAATAGAATATCGCCATTATAGTAGATCCGATATAACCGGCGGACTGGGTTGCCTCATTAGAAAGCGTAAACACTATTACCTCTAAATAACCGATCACAATCCACACTCCCGTACCAAGAGCGAGTAAGAAAATAAAACGTTTATGAGGTTTACTTTCAGTCATTCTGTAACTTTTGAATACCATGGCCAACAGATAGATGAAGATTCCGGCAAAAAGTAAGAACATTGACAATCCAACAGGGCCTAAATTATAGTCCCATACATCTTTGGGAGTTTCGGGTATTTTAAGTATTAGATTGGTGAATGGGGCAAGCAACATACAGATAAAAAATAACAGAAAAGTGGTTATCCGAAAGTGCTTTACTTTGATTCCCAGAACTTTATCACCCATTTTTTTGTCATAGCCGGTAAAGGCAAAAAAGAATAGTAATAATCCGAATGGCACTATGAAACCAACAGCAAAGGTAGTCCGCAACCAGGTATTAATATGTTCGATGCTTCCATACTGGAACCACGCGAAATAAGTAAAACTGTCAATTGCCAATGCCAGGGTAAATAAAGAGAAGACACGGTTGATATTTTCGCGTCTACGGAACATCCAGGTAATTACCGAAAGCATGGTGCAAAGAATGCCGGAAATCAGTATGGGCACGGAATAGATGTTCATTATTTACTCCTTGTCTGTCTAAGAAGGCCGGGTTCCAGCCAACGAGTGAATGAAGTCATTTGCTCGATACCCGACGCATTGCTGGCGCGAAAATGCTCCCATTTATCATTTAAGTACATTCAATCCATGTCCTTTACATTTGATAGATATGATCGCCGATGCGCTTGACGCGGGTCATCTCCTCATCGGACAGGGGGCCGCCGGTTAGTGCTGTAAGGTTCTCCTCCATCTGTTGGGCGTTGGATGGTCCGGTAATGCAGACGTTCACGTTATGGTTGGAGAGGACAAAGCGGCAGCAGTCCGCGGCGTTGAGCGGCGCCTCACCGGCGGGCATGTTTTTGATCTTGAGCGGCTTGCGCCAGCACGTGGCGGTGAAGGCCACAATGCCCGGATCGTTATCGCGGGCCAGGTGGGGAAAGATATCTTCCTCCGCGCCCCGGTGCACCACGTTGTAACGCAGGTAGAACAGGTCGACGGGCAGCTTGAGCTCGCCACTGGCGATACGGCCGAGTAAGGGACGCTTGTGGCTGGAAATACCTATGAACCTCACTTTCCCCTCTGTCTTCAGCTTTAGAGCCCGATCAAATAGCCGTTGGGAGGGTTTCACATCTTGCAGGAGGATAATATCGATTGTGTCGAGGTTGAGCCTGCGGAGCCAGGCTTCGACCGACCGGCGCAGAAAGAGCGCTTTGTCCACCGGGAAATATGGCAGCGCGATAACGGTCTTATCCCGGTACTGGGGCAACAGGTTATGCAGGGCAATCTTTATCTGGCGGCGCTTGCCGAAACTGACGAAGAAGTAGTTTAAGTTGTGTTCGTGGAAGGCCTCCTCGATGGAGGCCGCTGGTACGCCAAAGCCCGAAGCGATCCCCAGCCTGCTGACCATCAGCCCGGTTTGGCCCAGCGGTACATGTTGCTGGAAATCCATACGTCACCCGCCCCTTGCGACGGTAAGATGATCGCTATTTGCTATCGTTGTTATCATTGTTCACTCTAAATTACTCCGATTCAGGTACTTTCAATACAGAATACTACAATACCTGACTATGTATCAATCCCAAAATTTTGTGATATGAAGCTATTCATGATAACAGACGGAGGCAACTCTTTATCAGGTACTGTCACTATGCCCCACGGTTATTACAACCTTCCCCCGGGCGTGTCCTTCTTCAAGATAGCGGATAGCGTCAGCCACCTCACTTAACGGGTAACGTCTATCAATAACAGGTACTACTTTACCGGCCTCAAGAAGCTCTGCCATGAAGACCAAATCCTTTTGGTTTGGCTGCGCCACATAGTTTCTCATTTTCTTGCTCCCGGTCATGAAAATCCACGGTCCAAAGAACGTAGCCCGGTAGAATTGAGATGTTGATCCTCCGCCAAGAACTAATACTCCCTCGTCGCTTAACGCGCGCTTATAAGCTGAAATCGGATTATTTCCGTTCGCGACATAAATCAGATCATAACGCCGCCCGCTTTTGGAGAAATCTTCTTGAGTGTAATCAATAACCCGGTCCGCGCCAATCGATCGAGCCATATCCAAATTCCTCGTGCTGCATACGGCGGTGACTTCAGCCCCGAACGATTTGGCAATCTGGACCGCGAACGTACCCACTCCTCCGGACGCGCCATTAATCAAAACTTTCTGTCCCGGCTGAATCTGTCCTTTATCGCGAAGACCCTGGAGGGCGGTGACTGCCGCTAAAGGTACGGCCGCCGCTTCATCGAATGTCGTACCGGTTGGTTTCGGGGCTAATACATTTTCACGAGCGCATACATACTCGGTAAAACCGCCTCCACCGCTCCCGGATACATCCCCGAATACCTCATCACCTGGCTGAAACTGCTTGACATTGCCGCCCACAGCTTCAACCTGTCCCGCGACATCAGCTCCGAGTATCTGGTTTTTGGGCTTGAGTAATCCCGATATCAGGCGGATAAAGATCGGATCAGCTCTCAGCATATGCCAGTCATACGCGTTTACGGATGACGCTTGAACTCTTATCAGGACTTCATCATCCTTAGGAGCAGGTTTTTCTACCTCTTTCAATTCAAGAACATCGGGGGACCCATATTTTTGATATTCAATTACTTTCATAAGTATTCCTCCAGGATTACTTTTTACTCTTCAGACCAAATAATGGTCTTAAGAAGAATATCCTTCTTATTATCTCATATGATAAAAAGCTTCCTCCAAAAGTAAACGCAATTATAAGGATTAAACTTATCCATGGTCCTACACTTAATGGAAATATAATATATGCTCCTAAATATAAGAAGATCATATGAACTATATAAATTGGATAAGCCGCGGCGCTCAAATAGCCAAGAGTCTTGCTTGGTTTGTTGAGATAGACATACCCCAGTCCCAAAGCTCCAATTATCCAGGATATCGATTCAATTGAAGTTAGTATATGTGGCCCATGAGTTTTAAATTCGAATAATCTAATTAAAAATAGAACGAACGCAATACTTAGAGAATAATATTTGATTTTAGATATAGATTTCCAAACCACTTCTCCCAAAGTAATAAATATAAATCCCAGAAAAAACGCAACTGCCCCGAGCAAGAGTCCTACTCGGGAATCATAATATAAAGCGTAGGGCACATCTGCGGGAATTGTTAATGATTCAAGTATATAAGGCATGGTAAGAAAATAAATGCTAAAAGGATATTTTTCTATTAATCTTCTCAGGGATTTGAAAAATTTACTGTTTTGGATTTCTTTAACGAAGTAAAACAAAGCCAGAAACCATGATACATACATTAAAATGTTTATTAAAAACCATAAATGTGCCGATTCCGGGGAGTAAATGAACTTCTCCGAATAATATTTCGCGTAAATGAATTTATGTATTGGGACAATTGCGAAGCTTCCAAATACCAAAGGAATCAATATTCTTTTTGCTCTCTCGCCAAGAAGCCGTAGCCAGGTTCTTCTTTGTAATGAAAAGAATACCCCCATTCCGGATACGAAAAATAGGAGTGGAATCCTCATAACGCTTAATAAAGATAAAGGTACTAAAAGTATTTTTAACAAAGTCGGGCTTTGAATAAAACTAACTTGATTGGCGTAAGACTGAAACATAACCATAATATGAAAAACAAGTAGAATAGCAATTGCAATAACTCTTAACCAGTCTATGTCATATCTTCTGTTCTTGGTTTCCAATCGTATCCCTGAATATTTATAATTCCAGTAATGACAGCATCATCTACCCGAGTCGATTCTCACTAACATTTAGCGGAACACAATCCTGGGGGCAATTCCTAATAACGCCCGACCCCAGTATTCCTTTTTTTGAATTCTTTATCTACGAATCTCCACAATATCTTGTTGCGCCGACTAACTGAATTCTTATCATCTCCATCAAAATTCTCGCCATTCTATTTTATCAACATAATCGGGATATTTCTATAAAAATCAAAGTGAAGTCTATTATAAGAGTATTTTAAATCATACCGTATTTGCGTGACCTGATATTAAGAAATTGTGACTTTTTTCGAGGGCGGCAAACATCCTCGTCTGCCTCTAATTGAATTACAGCTCCCCCCACCCATCAACCTCCGTTCGGCCAGCCTTGCCTCTATCAGGCGTCACCCAGTAGGCCGTGGCGTTGTCGTCGGATTTGAGTATCTCGTAGCTGTTATTGGTGATCTTGATACAGGTGTTGTCATCCAGGGCGATACCTGTGATTTTTTTCCGCTTCACCAAACCATCGAACGCCTTCTTGCGGCCCTTTTCCGAGGAGTAATGCACATTGCAGGCCCGGTTGATAAAGCCCAGGCAGGAGACCGTGGTCCAGCGGCCGACATAAGCATCCGATAAGGCATATTTGAACCAGCAGACCGCCCCGGCCGACAAGCCGGCCATCACGGTGCCCTGCTTCCAGACCCGGCGAAGGCATTTATCGACCTCGTATTTGCGCCACATTTTCATCATCGCCGGTGTTGAGCCGCCGCCGACATAGACCATGTCGCACCACTCGATCTGGCGTCTGATCGCCGCCTTGGTTTGGGCTTTACCGTAAAGATAGAGGATATCGGTGTTACACCAGAGCGACCGCGCGTAAACCTGCTCGAAAGTTTCGCAATACTCCGGGTCATCCTCCGACGCTGTCGGAATGAATAGCGCTTTCACCTTCCCGCGCTTGCGAATCCGCTGGGCATCGGCGGCCTCAACTATCTTTTTGTCGATTGGCAGGGTCTCGTAATCACCGAGTTCGCCGCCGCCTATGGCAAATATTATTTGGTCTTTAGTCTCCATTCTAACCGGTATTATATCACATAAATGATGAGCCGGTCAAGCAGTGGTTTTAATAAAGTCTGATCGAATAATTTCGCCGATTAGTTAACAATGGATATATTGCTTTAATTATCAGCCGTATTATTACCGGTTGGCGCTTACGGGTCTTGCTTTTCCGACGATTATATATTATATATCAAACCTTAAAATTGAGGCCCGAAACGCGGAATTTGAATTATGGATTATTTTAAAAAGACAAAAATTGCTCATATACTAAAAGAGAACGATAAAGCCCGTGATAGTGTAATCGTTATGGGTTGGATCAGAACGCGCCGGGATTCATCCAACCTGGCATTTTTGGAGATAAACGATGGCAGCAGCCTGGCTAATCTTCAGATCGTGCTGGAAAACCCGGAGAATTTCGCCGATCTTGAACGCGCCAAGCTGGGCGCCTCAGTACACCTTGAAGGGCCGCTTGTACCGGTCCCGGAACGCAAGCATAAAATCGAGATGCACCCTATAAGCCTGACTGTCGTTGGTGATTGTCCACCGGAGTATCCACTTCAGAAAAAACGTCACTCATTCGAATACCTCCGCGAAATCGCCCATCTCAGGCCCCGGACAAACACATTTGGCGTGATCAGCCGGTTTCGCTCGAAAATCTCCTACGCTGTTCATAAGTTCTTTCAGGACAGGGGATTCTACTATGTGCACTCGCCGGTTATTACCGGCACCGATGCTGAAGGCGCCGGCGATATGTTTCGCGTTACCACGCTCGATTTATATAAATTGCCTTTTGTAGATAAAAACATCGATTTCGATAAAGACTTTTTCGCCTCCGAATCATTCCTAACCGTTACCGGCCAGCTTGAGGCCGAACTCATGGCTACGGCATTGGGTGATGTTTACACGTTCGCGCCTACTTTCCGGGCGGAGAATTCCAACACCTCCCGTCACTTAAGCGAATTTTGGATGGTCGAGCCGGAGATGGCGTTCTGCGATCTGTTCGAAAATATGCAGTTAGCCGGTGAATTCCTGAAATACCTGTTCAGGTACGCCCTGGATGAGTGTGCCGAGGAAATGTCGTTTTTCAATCAATGGATCAACAAGGACAGAATTAAGACCCTCGAAAGCGTGATTAATACCGATTTTATCCAATGCCCTTACACCGATGCGGTTGAGATCTTGAAAAAAGCTAAGAAGAAGTTCGTATTCCCCGTCGACTGGGGAGTCGATTTGCAATCCGAGCATGAGCGTTTCCTGTGCGAGGAGCATTTCAAGGCGCCGGTGATGGTCTATGATTATCCGCGTCAGATCAAGGCATTTTATATGCGGGTCAATGATGACGGCAAAACGGTCGGCGCGCTGGATGTTTTAGTGCCGCAAATCGGCGAGATAATAGGTGGCAGCCAGCGTGAGGAACGTCTGGATTTGCTTAAGGATCAGGTAGAGTACTTCAATATCGATGAGAAAACAGTCGATTGGTATTACGATATCAGGCGTTACGGCACGGTGCCGCATGCCGGTTTCGGGTTGGGTTTTGCGCGAGTACTGATGTATATGTCGGGAATGAGCAATATCCGGGATGTTATCCCGTTCCCCAGGGCGCCGCGGTCGGCCAAGTTTTAGCTATTAAAACAATTTGCGTTCCGATATATTATATATATATTGGAATTCGTTCGGGCGGTTAGCTCAGTTGGTTAGGGTATCCTGGCTGAAAGCCGGGAGTGCCGCATAAATCTTACGAAGCCGTCTGGCGATTAATAAAATTGAATAATTACCGAATCTTCGGGCGGTTAGCTCAGTTTGGTTAGAGCACCTGCCTTACACGCAGGGGGCCACTGGTTCGAGTCCAGTACCGCCCACCATATCCCGCAACGACTTACAAGGATTTTCAAAAGTCAGCAATAGTTTACTATGTTAATATTATGCCAGAAATTAGTCATAATCAGTCATTATTAGTCTTGTTTGGGGTTAAATCGAAATCATTAAAATTCGCTCTAAGATACTAATTTATGCGTTTATTTGACCCGCCAAGGCCACGTGAAAGACAATTTCTAGTTATTTCATCCGGAAGTGTGCGAAGGTGTTTGGCCAGTGATCCGACTGAATAGCAGAGCTAGCCATAAACCTTATGTAATAGCTTGGCTTCGGATGAATTGCCATCAACTTTTCAGGGGTATGCTTTTAAAATTATAAAGTCGATATTTGAAGGTGAGCTTATTGAACATGCTCGTCAATCACTTCGAAATTCTTAAAACCTTAATACCTAGATAGTTGCTCCACCATTAATAAGATTAATTGATGAAAATGCAAGCAAACACAAAATTTCATTCTTTGAAAGTATGGCCGAATTACGAGGGCAGACTGATGTTATTTCATTCCGGAAATTTCTTAGGGACCTGCAAGCTACGCTAATCATGGGTGGCAATGAATTAATTCATATAAATAGTCAATTAGGCAAACTCAGGGAAACTGCTAAAAGATGGAACAAACAGGGAATCGGATTTGGAGATGAATCGGTTAAAAGGACTTTAGATTTTACTTCTGTTCCAGTACATGGTTGGGTCTTAAAAACGCTTGGCCATGGGAAAGTAACTCAACGTTTACCAGCGTTAAAACGCCCACCGCGGTATCTAGTGTTTCTCTCAAGCTGGTATAGAGACGGTTGAATATTGTAAATAGTATTGACATTTTGCTGACTGCCAAATAGTACGAAATTCCTGTTTGCTGCAATCTTTGAGATAACTAGATCATCGGTATTTTCGCTTAAATTATCGGATGTTAGTGTTCTTGATCATATTTTAAATTAAAACATACCAGAATTAAGGCCAGATAACTATTCCCCGAATTCAATTAAATTCCGCTACGAGAGAGCAATAGCTGGCGATGATAATTGGCCCAAACAGAAAAGTTACCCGCCAACCGCCTTCCCGCATCAATCTCTAATCCACAAACAGCTTATTTCCCCGCTTCCTCCATCGGAACAATCCTCCTGCAGTCACCGTCTCGCGGTTCGATCAGCCGATGGGTGGTCAACTGGTATGTCTTTATGGACATGCACTTAATATTTTTTCCAGATCAAGTTTGAGAACTTCATAAGTAATCGGCTGTAATGGCGACTCGGCGGTTACTTTATGACATCTCCAAAACAGAAATCCGCTTTTTCGATAATGCTTTTGAAAACCGACAATCCCATGATCCGGTTTATCCTTCTTGATATGAAATGAAACGATTTTTGCCACTCCAATAACATTCTTTTTAATGTGTTTTCTGGTATCGATTTCCACCATATCATTAGGACTCAATTTCTCCCACTGACAACCTAACGGATTTTCATTATCATCAAAAAATGCCACCAGTATTCTTAGATATTTCGCGGTCGGATTTATAATCGTGAAGGTTGTGTGTCGACCATGTCTTAAATCAAAGCTGCCGATCAAGTATGGATAGACATTATTCATTTCAGGAATAGGCTTATCGGGCAAATCTCCTGTAAATCCCAATGTCAATCCGCCTAATGGTTCCACGTTATCTTCATGAAGTATATCCTGAATGATTGACACCTCGCCTGATAGATTGGGTTCAGGAAGATTGACTTTCACCGTCGCGAGAATACTCAAACCCGCATCCATGCTGAACCACTCATCAAAACGAAGGCTATCCAATTCAACCTTCCAGTTTTCCGGCGCTTCATGGCGCAAACGAGTTCTGATTTCATGCTGAAAAGGATTTCGGACATAAAACGACTCCGCGGATTTCGAGGACTTGGCGGTGCTGAGATTATGATAATTCCGATGAGTGATATTGTTTTCAGTGGGAGTTAGAAAATCGACCACACGATTAGTAGTGGTGATCGGATCCTGTGGTGAATGCACAATGGCCAGTAGACAAAAATGATTTGATTTATTTTGATTGTAAGGCGGGGGCGGAAAATCAAACTGGACAATTTGTGCCGCATCGGTCGCGGGACTCTTGGCCGCCGAAGCGCCTGAATACGCGAGATCGGTAATAGAGCAGTAGTTTACGGAACTACCCGCACAATTTAACGGAGTCCATTCGCCTCCGTTGCCCGGAAAATTAGACCAGAAATCACTCGGTAGACTTGGTAGCCCTGCCGAAAATTGAGTCCATAGCAGTTTGACCTTAACATCAGCAGCCGTAACAGGACCCCGATTCCGGACCCTCACGAAAACACGATTATCCGGCTCGCCGGCTACGGCAGTGGGTGTTTCATCAATAAAGGCATCAAACGTGGCGGCCGTAGGAGCGGCTTCATACGGCCAAGCGTCCACTTTAATATCCATACTGCGCCAGTGTTTAATGAAGCCACGAGTCGGTTCGAATAGCACGCTGGAGCGTTGTTCCGTATTTCCCCAGTCAAGCCTGTTATCGCGCAGAAATATGTCAACTCCATTTTTACCGCCGTCGGCTGATGAAGCCGCTATGCGCACGGCCTCGAAAGCGTTAATCCTTCCCCAACCGTGAGTGGCGGTTCCGGTCGACGGAGAGCTGAATCCGGTGTTTGGATCATATTCGCCTTTAGAATGTTCGATCTTGTCGGCGGTATCCTGTAGAAGATTCTGAACCTGCGTCCGATCTAAATTTGTATTTGCCGACAAAATCAACCCGGCCACACCTGATGCTATCGGTGTGGCGATAGAGGCGGATTTAAGGCAGAATGTGTAATCCTGATCCAGAACCTCAGCAGGACAATACGCGTTTGGGTCTGGATTGGTGTTGTTATAACCATCAGCCCCCTGACGATCGGTGGTAACCCCCCAGAGTTCATAGGGCGCAGGGGGCCCAGGGGTTGTCACTACTCCCGGCGCCAAGAGATCCATGCAATCTCCAAATCCGCCATCGCCCCATCTATCGATATTGGTGGAAGCGCTGACGGCAATAACACTTCCATGAGAGGAAATATCCTGATCGATTCCAACGCAGTCATCAAATGACGTATTTTCCTTGGCAAAGAATATAACCGCGCCCGCATTAGCGGCATAGGAAATGCCATTGTTGATAGCCGTGGATGACGATTTAAAACCCCAACTACAGTTGATTATACGAGCACCCATGTCACTTGCGTACTCAAAGGCTTCTTCAATACTATTATCTGTACTTCCAATACGAAGCATCATCAAGCCACATTCTTGGCAGCTTCCAGATACCCCTATTCCATTATCCCCGCGAGCCACAGCGGCTCCGGCAACCGCGGTTCCATGATCGTCATAATGGGCAGGAAGAATGGGATTGGGATCATCCTCCGCTGCCGGCCATTCATCACTATCATCAAAATCCCACCCGTGTATGTCATCGATTAACCCATTGCCGTCATCATCGATATTGGCGACGCCGATTTTCTCTGGTTGATTAATCCAGAAATTTGGCGTTAAATCCGGATGCTCCATGTCGAAACCATCGTCAAGAACGGCTATGATCGTACCGGCTTTACCGCTCTCAATAGCCCAGGCAAGTTCAGCGTCGATATCGGCATCGATAGTTCCACCTGACTGTCCGGTGTTCTGAAGATGCCATTGATTGTCGATATACGTGTCATTGGAAATGGACTGCCTGTACTCAATCACACGAACGAAATTGGGGTGGGAGAATTCAACGATTTCCATTTGGTGATACCGGTTGGCCATTTCCAGTCCGTTTGAGTCGGATTCCCTTAATACCTTTAGAACATACTGATTGGGAACATATCGACTCTTCTCCAGTATCTTCACGCCATGTACATTATTCAGCGTATCTACCTGCAATGAATCTACATTTTCATGGAATTTGACAATAAACTCATCGGTGGTGATCAGAGGAACATCGGCGTTTACCGGAGTCGTTACCAGGCCGGAATACTTGATTAGATTTTGAAAATGGCTTTGGAAATTCCGTGCTATATCAGCAAGACTATCCCTGGAAGTTGCATTGTTTAATCCGATTATATAGATATTCTGAGGCAATTTTCGAATTACGGAATAACCCAGAGAATCGGCCAAAATCCCCATGTCTTCTGAGGAAATGGTATCCCTGGCTACTACACCAAACGATATGTCGGATACTACAAGCTCATGCTTATGTCCATTGGAATAGAAGAAATCCTTTACGCCCTCTCTCTGGCCATACGACAGGCCGGCCGCCATCAGCACAAAGATCGAAGCGCAAATCGCGATGAACGCGAATCTGGCCGAAATAATTGAGCCAAAATCGCAACTCGGATTTTTAAACAGTTTCATGACAAGCTCCTATGATTAAATTTAGATATTCCCTTCGATAGTTTTATCAACCGAATGCAATTTTTATGTTGTAAGACAACTTCGATTTATATAGTACTTCAAGATAAAACTACAAATAGCCAGAGTGTATCCCAGTTGATATTTAAAAAATGTTGAGTTAATATAATTCTTAGCTCCAGCCGTTGTCAAGTTTTTTCTGATAGAGATGTCCATGTTTAAGTGTAACCTATAATTGGACTGTCAAGATACTATATGGAACCACGCCAACAACCACGAGGATGAGACTGAATGTTGTTAGGGGAGGAGGCGATCCTCGAGCTGGCCGATACAGCTCCGGATGACACAATCGCGGCTACCTGGTGTTGTTAATAAAGATCGATACCGTACCCGAGCCGTAATTGGCTACAGCCAGGTCGAAATCACCATCATTGTCAAAGTCCGCCGCTGTTACGTCATAAGGTATGGAGTCAGTAATCCAACTGGTTGGTTGGTCAAAGGTGCCGTCCCCTCTTCCTCGCCAGACAGCTACGGTGGAAAAGAGCACGCTGGTAGTCGCAAGGTCCATGTTTCCGTCGTTGTCGGTATCCAAAGCACAGATACCGTACAGAAAGGGCCGACCCAGTTGGCCGCCTGTCCAAGTGTCATCCGCGTAGCGCACGGGTTCGTTGAATATTCCGTTGCCGATGTTAATAAACACATGGACGCCGTGCGCGTACAATGGATAATCGGGATATCCATAGGTTACCACCGCGAAATCGGTTTGCTCGTTGCCGTCGAAGTCGGCAGCCACCAGCGACGCTGGAGCCCACATCATCAACCATTCCTGATTGACCTCAGGGCCGTAAAGCCCTCCGTGGAATACCCTGGTGTTGTCACCCTGCCATTCCGTCTGGCTCACCGATATCATGTCCTGGTATCCTATCTCTCTGAAGTCCACCAGCACCGCTTTCGCCCACGGTCCCAGCTCGTTTGTAACCATGTTTGCCGAAAAGCCATTCAGAAGGCTTGTAACGAAATAACCATGCCCTTCAGTTGTGACCATCAGCACATCACACCTGGAATCCTCATCTATATATCCGGCATGGACCGACGACGTAGGCATGAAATCAAAATATGAAATGTTGTCAAAATTTCCGCCATTATTCCATAAGAATGTCACAGAATCAGATTCCGAGCAAGCCACCACGATGTCATCGTCCTCATCATCATCAAAATCACCGACAGATACGGTATAAGGACCGGCAGTAACATCACGAATGGCCGTGGAAGTAAAACCGCCGGTACCGTCGTTGAAAAGGATTCCCACCTGGTCGTCTTGATGCAAAGCCACGGCAATGTCAATGTAGCCATCATTGTTAAAGTCCGAGGTGGCAAGGGAACGAGGACCTTCCCCTATACCGTAGTGGTTGGGCTGATCGTACAGATTTACATCAGATGTCAAAATATGTTTTGCCGGACTCCTCATACTTACCTGTCCCTCACTATCGTACGCAGCAAGAGAGTAGTAGTAATCGACATCAATTTCCACGGGACTATCATAGAAACTCAGGTGGTCTAGCTCAAGGGTGGCAATGAGGTTGGTATTCTGATCTCCTTCGCGCCTGTACACACGGTAGCCTTCGATGGCTTCGTGATCCACAGCCGTCCAATCCAGGTGGACCGCGGCCGTCCTCATGGTCAGTGTGACACCGAATAGATCCGCCGAGACATCCGGATTATCGGGATCAAGCGGATTATTGCGCTCTTTACTACCGCATCCTCCCAAGGCAATCCAGAGCGCCGCGAGGATGACAAGTAAAGCAACAGTCATAGGAATCGAACGAACGATAATATTTTTCACTTTTACACCCCTCGGAAATAAGTTTATTATCTATTGGTAACTTTTCCTTCCGGCCTGTAGATTTCGTTTTCTTGAATTTGCCGGTACTGACTTTATATGATAAATAAAAAATGACCTAAATGCAATACTTAAAGTAGATAAGGTGTAGATTGCCTTCTCTGATCGCTTTAAATACTAATCACTCATGTATAATACATTATCAAGGCTCGGTTATGTGTCTCCTATTGAATACAGTGTCATCCGGACCGCCGGCAGCGATATGGCGGAAAGCAATTCCCGGGAGTTGCGCCTGAAGTCCCGGCTATTTTATTGATGATTTAATTTTTACGTAGGATTAACGTTTTCAAGAATTGGATATTGTAGTTTCCAGAAAATCGGGGAAACTCCTGGCAATTTTCTCTTGACATTGTAACCTCAATAAGCGATAATTTTATTAATAATTGGGGCTGTGATTATTTTATACGTTTTCAGGATTGACCAAGGTCTCCATAGACATGGCCCGCAGGTACAATTGACAGTTAATTAAGTGTTCGGATTTTTAAACGCTATAGGAAATACGAGTGAGGAGGATATCGTGAATCCAAAATACATATATGATTACCTTTTTAAAATGGTAAATGAGGCATGATGAAAAAAAACCTTATTGCTTTGAGTTGTGCCGCTGTACTGCTTTCGGTGTTGGCTGCTCCCACGGATGCGTCGTCACATAAGCTGGCTGTGACGGGCGAAACATTTGCCGAAAATTTCAGTTCAGCGCCCCTCTCCAGTGAGGGTCTCCTGGGCGTGGTGGCCGTAGGCAAAAAAATATCTCCCGACCCATCTCAACTTACTGTTTGGCTGCCGGAACATTCCTCGCTCAAGCTCTGGATCGATATAGAGTCGGCCGATGGTCTCTATAGCGCTCGGGCTGAATATGACATTGGCGAAATTCGATCGACTAAGTATGTACTGGAATTCCCAACTCAATACGGTAGCCAATTAAAGAACTATCGGTCAGATGAGCTGGCGGTATTGGCCACGCTTCACGGCGCTCCGAAAAGCGATTCCGAATTTTCGGATCCTGTTGGCCAAGGTATAGTGGCCGCGGCGTGGGATTCCTCTGCCACTCTCGACTCGCTGGTGATCCTTTTCAGCTCCGGTGGCGCTTCGTTTATGGAGTTGGCGGTATTGACCGAACAATCCGATACGGTCATAACATGCTACCAGGCCGACCCGCAACTTCAGCGACAACGCACGGCTTACGATGCTCACTGTCGGGTTGCTGTAAGTTCCTCACTTCTCCTTGAAACGGCAATCCTCGCGCGTCAGGATCAGGATGGAATGTCGCTGAGACAAATCCGTATTCCGATATTACTGCCATGAAAAAAATAACCGTCATTATATATTTCAATCTGGCAGTAACCTTGGTGGCTGGCATGGTGGCGGTTGCGATAACTCTTTTCCGGCCTGCCAATTCTACTTTTCGGACTTACGCGAAGACGGAAGTGATAGGCGCTAAACTGTTTGCCAATAAACTGCCTTCCTGGACATTCACGGACGTTCGACTGACCATCTTATCAGATACTACTATTGAGCATTTCACCGGTATTGTCAAGCCTAACTCGAATGTCCGGTTCAAAGCGATCAGAATCTCAAACGGTCCTCTCTGGCTTACGCTTTCCGGAGATCAAGGCGCGGTGGCCCAAATAGTTGATTACACCAGTGATGTGAGGTTCGCGGCTTCGCGCAAACTCAGTATCAAGATACCGAACATTGATCAAAGACTGGATAACGGCGAGAGTATAGCCCTGAGTATTGTTGGCGAGATTGAACTTGGAGCGGAGATCTCCGCGAATGTCGAACCGGGTGTACCCGTGCCCGTCCTTCACTCGGGATCGGGGAATATCTATTCGGAGCGTATTCTTGGGGGGACTGTTTTCGAGGCGGCTTCATACGGGCTACAAATGGGCGACCGGTTCTTCGTTTCGCCCCCGACTACCAAATGGGAATCACCGAATGGAGTCGCCGCTATCACCTGTGATCACAACCCCGGCTTGACTACGGTTTTGAGCGCGGTTGGCGGCGAGGCATGGGTGACGGGTTACGGGCGGAAAGCCTATCCGATAAGGATATCTCATTGGGACCGGCTACAGAACGATCCGGAGGTTCAAGCGCTATGGTTGATCACCGGAGTTTTCATTGCAATCTGGAAACTCCTGGCGCGCAAAGTGCGTGCCCGAGAAAAGGAAAGAGGCTTATGAGGATTCTCCATGTACTACTAATTTTCGTACTCACTACTAACTTGTGGCCGACTGACGTGATAGCACAGGTAAGTACTACGCGAGTGTATTGCGGCAACCACCCGGATAGACCGCGTTTCCATGGGAATGGACTGCCATTTGAGCTCAGGGGACTTCGCTATGTACTCACCGCCCGTCACGTAGTGTCGCGGGACACGGCCGAGCTGACCTACAACTTCTGTTGGCTCGGAAAGTCCATCAACAATATCGACCAGGTGACTTACCGTTGGGGTAATAAGGATCTGGATATTGCCTTACTTGAGAAGAGTGATCAGAAAACCTATTGGTCAGATGTTGCTCATATAAGAAAGGAGCTTCCGCCTGCCGATTCCACTCTGCTGAAACGTTTAGCACTGCAGGGCACAACCGGTGAGCTTCACTGCGCTATTGAGGGAAGCGATCTGAATCCGATTCCGGTCGTCATCCTTTCACACTCCTCTGAACACGCCGGGGAAGTGAAGGTGCGAGTGGAGAACACCGACATTTACTCGCTGTCTCGCGGTATGAGCGGTGGACTGGTTTATGTCCAGGACAATCTGTTCGGCGTGCTGACCGCTGCTGATACAACCGGTGGCACGGCTATAGTCACGCGATGGGATTTAGCAAGACGGGAATTATTGGAATACTTAAATGGCGTTCCAATCCAAATTTGCTTGAGTGAATGGGAACATAAAGCCAAGTTAAACAAGAAATTTAAACTCTTTACCGGTGTGGGTATATTGGCCGGATCCGCCGTCGCGTTGTGGAGTCATCTTAGGGCAGAAAACGCCTATGACAAATACATGGCGGCTATAGATCCCAGTACCATTCAATCTCGATGGGATGATTATAAAGGAAGGAAAAAGTTACGCGACATTGCGGGCATCGCGGCTGGCGGACTGGTCGCTCTCGAAGTAATCTGGTTTATTGTCTCACCCGAACGACCGACTATCGACAGCGATTGTGTCCGGATGAAATCTCAGACAGGTGCAATTGATTTAAAAGTTACTTCGGATGGCATAGCCTTGGCGTTTACCTGGTAATTGGGGCCGTTGCCGATCAGGTGCTATGTAAAGTAAAACGTAGAAAAGGTCACCTGTATGCATTAGCCCAAGTATATATCCAGAAGATTTAAAACGTATGCTAAAGAAGCCGGTTTGCCAGATTCAATTACATTTCATTCTCTCCGCCACACGTTTTGTAGCATCTTGGTAATGCAGGGAGTGGACATGTTTACTATCAAGGAATTGATGGGGCATTCAAGTTTGAAGGTAACGGAAAGATACTTACATCTAACGACCGCTCATAAGATTGAGGCTGTGGAGAAGTTGGAGTATTAAATAAAGGAAAGCTTGTTGGCCTTTCCATAGGATTGATTTATGAATTACGACTTGCAAAATTGCGTCAAAAATAATAAATTCATTGAGGAAGAAAACGCTATTAATAATAAGCTACCAAGTTTCAATGTTAAGATAATATTACTATGCCAATATTATGTCAGATATCTTTCCAAATGGTCCTAATATGTCACAAACACTTAACTCTAGAGCAAAATTTACTATCCCCAGATGTCGTTATAATATATTATTATACAAGTGCTTACAGTAGCGACGAAAAGACCACGATATTTAAAATTGCGACTTACACGAAAGGGGCCACTGGTTCGAGTCCGGTAACGCCCACCATATCCCGCAACGAGTTACGAGGAATCCAGGAAGACTATAAAAGCTCTCTACGCTATTATTATCCAATCTGATATTGCCCATTATTGCCCGCGATATTTATAACGTATTAACAGATATAAAAATTTTACTTGCATAATGAGGGGATTTCCCCATTAATTATTACACCCAATCCTAATTACCTGGAGGTGTAATATGAAACAATATACTCATGCCTGGTTAGGCTTAAAAGCCATCGAGCTTTTAAGAAGTTATGCCGGGCGCTTCAGTGATGAACGTAACGAGCATCTTGAAGATTTCTTAAGGTTCATTTCATCCCATCCAAGTACTTTCGTCAGAGGGGCCTGGTTTCCAGACACTCACATATGTGATAACCTCCAAGGTGGACACACCTGGAAGTACAAATTGGACGCCGTTAATGGCATAAAAGTTAAGTACCGCCCACCAATGCATAATAATTGTTATCAATTAGTAAAAGATGGTTTGAAACAGAAAATATCCTTAAATGTTAGAAGAAGCGATCTTCCTGACCGGTGCGAGGCACTGAGTTTGGCAATCAGAGATATGATACTCATTACCAATAAAGTAGAAAGCGGAGATGTTGTAGCTTTTAATGACAGTCAGGTGGCGCTTCTTTTTTTGATGCTTGCCCATTATGCCTGTGACGCTCATGTACCTGTTCACTGTGATGATCGAGATCTCAATAAACCACCAAAAGTCCATGGTGACCTTGAGGAATTTTGGGAAGATGAAATTTTAAAGTTCTATAAGGTATCGACTGAAAATGAACGGTTTAATCTGGACGAGAATTACAGTTTACAATTGGATGATGATCAGGCGGGATTTACGGATTCAATCCTTTACAAGTGCGACGAGGTTTTGAAGGAATCCGAATGGAGTAACCTTGATGACGCGAAAGATCATTGGAGCTCCTTTCTTGGGAAAAAGAATAATAATTTCTGGGATTATCTGGTATCCGTTTGCCTGGTATCGTTTCATATGTCATTGAAAATGTTCCCTATCGATCCTCCGGACGGGATCGATTATGAAACTCTAAGAATAATGGAGACCTCTCCGTTTAAGGAGGATGTTTTAAAATATTCTCCCCTTATTCTGGCCGATGCCATCAATACCGTTAGCTTACTCTGGTTGGCATCGTGGGAGAGATGGGAACTACTGAAAAAGGAGGCGATTTCGGCATAAGAAATTGGTTGCGCCTA
This sequence comes from Candidatus Zixiibacteriota bacterium, assembly GCA_024231855.1. GTDB lineage: Bacteria > Zixibacteria > MSB-5A5 > UBA10806 > 4484-95 > JAAEQD01. The sequence goes on along the minus strand of JAAEQD010000106.1, from coordinate 39,944 downwards.
CTTATCCTGTAACAAATATATCCTTCACTATGGTCGGATTATTCGCGCGATAATATGATTTAATAAGAGTAGTATTAGTAAATCTCGTAGAATTTCGCTAAAGTTATAAACGACCGAGAATAATTAATTCGACTTAGCTTTATAAGGTTAATTAGCCATCGAGACTCAATTTGTTATGCCGATCACTATTGCAACTACAACTCCAGTGTATACGCCATCTCCCGCAAATGGGCAGTCGCTTTATATTTCGATGTGAAATCATTGTAGGCTCGCTTTACGGCATCCTCGGAAAGATCCAGAACTGCAGCTACCTCATTCGCGGGCACATTATGTTCCCAGGCGTAGAGAAGGTAATCCAGCTTATCGAACGGGGTTCTGAAAAAGAATTCCTGGTCGCTTACGGGAAGGCTGAATATGTCCGGGCTCGGCTGACGGTTCATGATCTCCGGAATGACCTCAAGATGTTCTGAAAGCTGGTAGATTTGATTCGTGTAAAGGTAAGATAGCGGCTTGATATCAGTGCCGCCATCGCCGTATTTGCAAAAATCTCCCAGTATGAACTCGGTCCGATTTGTCGTACCGGCCACGACAAGGCTTCGGCGTACGACCTCGGCGTAAAAGATGCAACATCCTGGCCCTTATCTTGATATTGGCAAATGATGTTATCGTCCTGAATTCGTTCAAGCTCAGACGCTTCGATTTGATTTTACCATCCGGCATCTGAACCTGTAGCCGATAGAAATTGAACGCGTCCCGGTCAAGCGGATCAGTCGGTAGAATTATGTTGTATTTGCAGCCCGGTTGATAATCGGGAATAAGCTTTTGGATAAACTCATCCCGCCACCCGTAGCCTATAACGCTATTCACGGTGGGGGTGTTTGTTATCAATCTGGCGATGTTCGATTCCCAGGGCCCGCGCGTGTTTGATCGCGTATTTGCTACCGATAGGATTGGATTCCTTTTCGGGAAGAATTAGTCCTACTGATGAAAAAGATTAAGATAAAGGGTAGGCCCCGTGACCTTCGGCATACTTTTGCATCATACCTGGCTATGGCTGGGACTCCGATACCAGTCATCCAGGAATTTCTTGGCCATTCTTCTATATCGACCACGATGATTTATGCTCATTTATCTCCGAATATTCATAAAAAAGAAATAGCCAAACTACCGTTTTAAAGGTGACAAAATCGTGACATTCCCTGCCGTAAGTGGCCATTTTTGACCGTTTCTGACCAGTTTATTTCCATCGAAAACACCCCTATATAAACGATGTATGGTGTTGTGGTTCTGTGGGTTAGGTGTTAATATGGACTGGTAGCGCTACGGGGAATCGAACCCCAAAATCACCTATGTGGCACAACGAGTTAAGTCACACCGTGACAAAATCGTGAAAGCTTTTAATTGTTACTTTTACGAAACTGAGGTAATATAATGACGGGGTTATACGCGACCCGTTATTTATAGACTTCACCAGAAAGTCCCAGAAAACACACAAGATATAATACCGAGTGTTATCGTATAGTTGTCACAAGAATTAGAAAAAGGGCGATCCGCAGACCGCCCTCGCCCCGTCTCTTAGTGTAGGGTGATAAGTGATTTATTTGCATTTTGTGTTTTCATATTACATTACTAAACGGGCGAAACACTCTAATCACCGGGCTATTGTCATTAAGAGAAAGTGCCAGGTTACGTGACCACACTGTAAGCGCCAATTTACTTTGTGCATTTAAGCAATCTAAACATCCGCCTCGGTGCGTCTGCCGAAAGTCACATACAATGCAGGTAGTACGATTAGAGTGAGCGCTGTCGACGTCAGTATCCCGCCAACTACTACTGTGGCCAGCGGTCGTTGCACCTCAGCTCCAACTCCGGTAGATAAGGCCATGGGGACAAAGCCTAACGCCGCAACCAGGGCTGTCATAAAAACCGGCCGCAATCGGATAAGAGCGCTTTGTTTAACGGCATCATCGATCGGAACGTTTTCAGTTCGTTTTCGTTTGATAGTTGATACCAGCACCAGGCCGTTTAAAACGGCGATACCCGATAAAGCGATAAAGCCTATCCCCGCAGATATCGAAAACGGCATATCTCTTAATGCTAAAGTAACTACTCCTCCCAACGCCGCCAGCGGTACGCCTGTAAAAATCAGTATCGCATCTCCGACCGATCTGTAAGTCCAATATAAGAGAGCGAAAATTAGTAACAGCGATATCGGAACGACTATTGCCAGACGGTTACGGGCACGCTCGAGATTTTCAAACTGGCCGCCAAGCCCGATAAAATAACCCTGGGGCAATGACACTTCAGTATCGAGTACATCCCGCAGCTTATTTACGAACGAACCGAGGTCGCGATCGCGAACGTTACACTGGATTACGATTCGACGTTTACTCCATTCCCTGGTTATCGTGGCCGGGCCTTCATCAAGGACGCTTGTGGTCAACCTGTTGAGTTCAACCAAAGAGCCCTCAGCCGACCTGACAATGATATTGTTGATATCCTCCGGACCCTTGAATGTTGTCGTATCTATCCGTAAAACCATATCGAAGCGGCGTTGTCCTTCGAAAACATCACCAACTGTAATACCACCGAAACTTTCAATCGCTGTGAGGACTTCCCGCGATGACAATCCAAACCTGGACAGTCTTTCCCTGTCAACGAATATACGAAGCTGCGGTTGGCCGGTAAGCTGTTCGACTGAAACATCGGCCGCCCCAGGGATTTTCTCAACAACCGCGGCTATTTCCTCGGCTTTCTCTTCAAGAACATCAAGATCATCGCCAAAAAGCTTAATACCGACATCGGCCCTGATTCCGGCTATCATTTCATTAACTCTCATCTCGATCGGCTGAGTGAATATCCTGTTCTGTCCCGGCAGATCGGATAACTCGTCATCAATAGCTGATATCAATTCTTCCTGTTTTGAAGCTTTTGTCCATTGGTGGCGAGGATGAAGAGAGATAAACATATCAGATAACTCCAGCCCCATCGGATCGGTCGATAACTCTGCTGTCCCGGTGCGGGTCCAGATATAAGAAATCTCGTCAGGAAATTCCTTTAACAGAATCTTTTCCATACGGGTGTTATAATCGATCGATTGTTCGAGTGAGATCCCGGCAAGACGAACGATATTGATCACTATTGTGCCTTCGTTCAAGCGGGGAACGAACTCCGAACCAAGTTGAGTGAACAATCCGATGCCGCCTATGATCAAGACAGCGGCAACAATCAGTACTATTTTGGCATACCTGACCGCATAATTTATAGTGGGCTCATAAAGTTTTTTGAGCCAAACTAAAAATCTCGGCTCGGTTTGTTTAATCTTCCCGGTTAAAAAAGTGGCGATTAATGCGGGGATAACGCTAAACGATAGAACCAGCGATCCTACTAGTACAAAGATTACAGTCAGCGCCATCGGCCGAAAAAGCTTACCCTCGACACCCTGAAGAGTCAGAATTGGCAGGTAAACCAGGATAATAATCAACTCGCCGAACAGTGTCGGTTTTCTGACTTCCATTATCGAATCTCTTATAATATGTAATCGATTGGCTTTTTCACCCGCCTGCTTAAGCCGACGTACCGAATTTTCGACCTGGATAACAGTGTTATCAACGGCTAATCCGAAATCTATGGCTCCGAGACTCATCAGACTACCCGCAATACCCATACGGCTCATCATATCGAATGCGAACATCATTGATAGTGGTATCGCCGAGGCAACGATCAGACCGGCCCGCAGATTTCCCAGAAAGACAAATAAGACTGCAATCACGAGCAGGGCTCCGAAAATCAAGTTGTTCTCTACAGTATTCAACACTTCGGCTACCAGGCCTGTTCTTTCATACACCGGTAAGGCTTTAGTGTCTTTGGGAAGGTTTTTTGAGGCATCGGCCAGCCTTTCGGAAAGCCTGTGGGTAATCTCTGCCGGATTTTCACCGGTGATCATGAATCCCAATCCCAATACAGCCTCACCTTCGCCATTGAACGTAACGGCACCTCGACGAATTTCGTGACCGATTACGACATCGCCGATATCATCGACAGTAATCGGAACGCCCTCAATACCGGCAACGACGACCTTCCTCACCTGTTCAATCGATTCAACGGTTCCCACACCCCTTATAAGTATTAATTCTCCTCCTCGCTCAATCTGACCACCTGGCACATTTCCCAGATTATCGCGAATTGTCCGGACTACATCATTAATGGTTAATTTGTACTGGGCAATTAAAACCGGATCAAAAAGAATAAGATACTGTTTCGAGAAACCGCCCCAACTGTTTACCTCGGCTACCCCGGGTATTGACTGAAGTTGTGGTTTAATGATCCAATCCTGTGAAGTTCTAGCATCGCTTTTCTCACCCGATTGAGATACAACTATATAGTTAAAAACCTCGCCGAGTCCGGTAGATACCGGGCTTAGCCTGGGAGAACCCGCACCATCAGGAAGTTTTGCTGTCATTAACCGTTCGTTGACCTGTTGCCGGGCGAGGTACAAGTCGACATTATCCTGAAATATGGCGTTAACCTGGCATAGACTGTAACTGGTTACAGAGCGGACCTCCTTTAAACCGGACAATCCTGTTAAGGCTTGCTCGATCGGATAGGTAACCAGCCGTTCCAGATCCTCTGGAGCCCAGCCCGGGGAAGATATATTTACCTGCACCATAACAGGCGTAGTATCAGGGAACGCGTCGAAAGGAAGGTTCCACAGAGCAATCAATCCAAAAACGCATAGTAATCCGGCCAGCGCGAGCACCAGGTAGCGGTACTTGATTGCGAATTCAACTATTTTCTTTATCATGATTAACCTCTAACCAAGCGGTTCAAGGCCGCAGCACCCGGCGCCTATACTAGATTTTTTAAGTTCGGTTTTAAGCAAAAAAGAACCATCCACAACTACCCGTTCGCCTGCGCCGATTCCGCCGAGAGCCTGGTAGAACGGCCCATCGCTGTCGACTAACTCAACTTTTCGTGGACGATATCGATCTAGCGTCTCTTGTACGAATACAACATTGCAGCACCCCTCCCATTGAACCGCGTCTTTGGGTACAAGTACTGCATTTTCATTGTCTTTCTTAAAAATCTTGACCCTGCCAAATTCGCCGGTACTGAGACCGTGGTTTCTATCGACAACTCGGGCCCTGACGGTACCGGTTCGCGTATGCTGATCCAAAAAATCGGAGACCCAAATAATTTTACCCCCCGCGCGATTCATACTTCGATCGTCAGAAGTATATATCAACTCCTGGCCGGGGGCTACCGCTTTGAGCTTCACCTCGGACAGTTGTGCTTCGATCCATATCGCCTCGGGATCGGCTACCATCGCCAACGCTTCACCAGCACCATACAAGCGGCCGAGTTTCGCTATACGTACAGCAATAACTCCAGCTGAACCCGCCCGTAAGGTGAACTGGTTTGATACGCTATTGTTCGATATCACGTAATCAATATCACTTTCATCCAATCCTGTCGCCAGTAACATCCCCCTTGCGCTAGTTAACTCCGCTTGTGCTTTTTCTGTTAACGCGACTTGCCTGTCAAAGTCAACCGTACTTATAAGGTTACGCTGTTTCATTTCCATGTGCCGCTCCAACTCTTTACGTTCGAGTTCGTAGTCGGAGTGTTTGGATATCAGCGATGATTTCAAACCTGCAATTTCGGGAGCCTGCAGAATAGCAATCGGCTCACCGTGATCAACAGCGTCGCCGGGCGAGACCAGCCATCTGGAAACCAGTGCTGAAACCGTTGTCGATATCACCAATGTTTTGGTTTCATCGAACACCACCTCCGCCGGCGCTTCTATGACATTACTATAATTTGCTTTACGAACCGTCTGCACGGATATGCCGGCTCTCTCAACCGTCTCGTTTGAGGCAAATTGAATCAGCGCGCCATCGGTGGCGCACTTGTTGGCGTTTGGACGGAAAAATAGTGAGACTTCGATCTCATTCTGTGCAGAAGTGATCAGACGTTCTCTAATTAAAACCTCCTGCGGAAATTCAATCCCGGGATTGCATAATCTGCAATGTGATTCGGGAAGATCGTGCGGAGGACACCAATCGCCACTTTGTTTGAATCCGGCTATCAGATCAGGTCTACATTGCGTGCATTGCGATTCTGGAACGGAGTGCTCATAACACCAGTCGAGTTGCTCGTATTCCTGCTTATCGGCCCGTGAAGAGTTTGCCTCGCGTTCCTTAATAATAATCTCCTGAGGAAACATAATTTCCGGATTACAGATCCTGCAGTGAGACTCCGGCAATCCGCATCCAGCGCACCAATCGCCACTTTGTTTGAATCCGGCTATCAGATTGGGATTACATTGAGTACATTGCGATTCCGGAACGGAGTGCTCGTAGCACCAGTCGAGTTGCTCGTATTCCTGCTTATCGGCCCGTGAAGAGTTTGCCTTGCGTTCTTTAATAACGATCTCCTGAGGAAACATAATTTCCGGATTACAGATCCTGCAGTGAGACTCTGGCAATCCGCAGCCGGCGCACCAATCGCCACTTTTTTTGAATCCGGCTATCAGATTGGGATTACATTGAGTACATTGCGATTCCGGAACGGAGTGCTCGTAGCACCAGTCGAGTTGCTCGTCATCTTGGCTTACCATCTGAGATGTCGTATCATATTCACCGGGGGATTTCTGGTTGCCGATTTGTGTATACTCGTTTTCGGACTGTCGGTTTTGCTCGTCTGCTATTTCCTGGTTATTGCACCCGAGAAAAATCATAATAATTAGAATTGCCGGTACTGGCAATTTACTTATTTTATTTATCAGACCCATTTAAATTTTCCTATACCTAAAGTTTAAAATGATGACAAAAGAGTGTTTGGATCGTTCCAAATTCTTTGCCTGTTTTTAGCTTAAACTGCGGTAAAAGCCGCTTGGATAAATTAAATGGATTTGGGAGGGTGATCTATTTGGTTGACCAGAATTCTTTCGTAAGAAACGGGAGAGAAACTTACGGTAGATGTTGGCTTTAAATTCGATAGATTGAAAATATAAATATATTGAAAATTCATATGAATCGTATGATTGCAGCAAACACAGTCATCGCAATTCTGGTTAGAATCCTCACACTGTTCCGGACATTCGTCGCCGCATTCTTCTTCGTGCAAAGGCATAGTAGCTTTTTGGCTGAATCCTGCCGAGGAATTTGTCATGAGAATAAGACAGGTTAAACCGATAAGCAATAAAAGCGAATATTTGCGGATATGATTCATCAAGTAACCTAACTGCCTCACCGGATAAAATGTTCCATGTTTGCCAAAATCTTACTAACTTCTTCTATATCAATATAATGCAATTTACATTTAATCAAAGTAGTTTTTGATCAAAATTTAATTATTCTGCCCTGAAAGGACATTAAATCATTATCGGTGGGGAAGTGGTTGAGTGCACTAAATAGTAGTTTTTAATCGGTTGTTAATTAACAGCTTAGTGCTATCCTGTTCAGTCGGGTTGATTCAAGTATAGACAAATTCAATGCTTATCCTATTCACAATAGGAGGGAAGTTCACTATGCATTTATATATCATCAATGATGTCATATATGAGTATCGAAAGCAAGAGCAAGAGACGGGGAAATCGAACCCCAAATTCACCCTTGTGGCACAACGAGTTAAGTCGCACCGTGACAAAATCGTGACGGCTTTTAATTGTTACTTTTCCGAAACTGATGTAATATAATGACGGGGCATGTGTGTCCCGTCATTTTTAACTTTCTCCAGAGAATTCCACAGATTTACAGCCAGCTGTTGTTATATAATTAATGGGATGAAATAGTGGTGATGGAGCGAAGCAAATCAGGGCAATCCTGATAGTGGCTTGGCCTGTTGCTTACACGCTGGGAGCCACTGGTTCGAGTCCGGTACCGCCCATTTAATTACTGAATCCAATCGAATAATTACCATAACCTAATGAAAAGCTCAGTCGGTTGGAGTATCCCTACCTTAAGTCGGGAATGCCATCCCGGTATTAACCGGGATACCGCCCATATATTTTATCCAGCTTCATTTTAACCGATTAAACATTACTTCACATAACCCACATAATACCAATAAGATAATCATATAACCCAAGCCAAACATAGCCCCCTAATCAAAATATTACAACCCAATCAGAAAAAACTTGACTTCAAGATACGAATGTTTATATTGAAATAAATGCATTACCCCCTGGGGGTAATAACCTCTGAAGTGCTCGTTACTAAAGGTTTTATGTCCGGTAGTAGTCAAAATAATGGATCCAGGCTTATTAAATGTCTTATTGATGTCGGTATGTCAGAACGCGAGGCCAAGGTTTACCTGGCGCTTCTAAATAAGCGATCTGCTACGGCTACCGATCTACAGAAGATCTCCGGAGTTCCCCAGAGCAAAATCTATGAGATCGTCGGTGGCTTAATCCGTCAGGGCTACTGTACCGAGAGAAAAGCCGGCCGCAAACGTACTTTCGAGATCATCAACCCCAAAGTGACGCTGAATTCATCATTCCAAAGTCTGCAACAACGCCTGGAAAGCTCGTTTAGCCTGAAGGATGAGCTTTTCGATTTGTATTCCACCTCGAACAAGGTTGCCGAACCTCTGGAATATATAGAGGTTCTCCGAGGTAATGAGAATATACACTATCGCTATTGCCAGCTCGTACATAACGCCCAAACGGAACTTCTGGGATTTGGTCGTCGGCCCTATGCCTGCGATACCGAGGAAAAATCGAGCCAACAGGACAGAGAAAGCGAAGGCGTAATCGATCGCGGCGGGATTGTGCGATGGGTTTTCGAACTTGAGCTTCCGGATGATGCCTGGGTTGTGAAAGACATGAAAAAACTTCAGGAAAAAGGCGAGCAGTTCAAAGTCGCCGAAAAACTGCCGTTGAAGATGATGATATTCGATAGAGAGTTATTACTGATGGCCGAGGAGGAGCCTTTCGGCCCCTCCGGAGAATTGACTATGTCCCTAATCAAACAGAGTACTATCGTTAATGCTTTCTATGCCTTATTCGAGTTTTTCTGGCAGCATTCGATTGAACTTAAAACCTGGGAGAAAATCCAAAATATCGGTCATTTGCGTTAAGCAAGAGATTATACAGAGCGGTGGAAATGAATATAAATACTAATCGTATAAGTAAAGTGAAAAATGTGTGTTTACCACAAATCCGGGAGGTGATTATACAACAACATCGTGATTGATTTATAAGATGTTTAAGTAAAAATCGTGGAGAAATAAAAATGAAAAAAATAGTATTAACTTTGATAATCGCGTTATTACCAGCGATGCTGGCCGCGCAAACTTTCATTTCGGAGGATTTCAGCGGGGCGATTCCGCCCGCCGGTTGGTCAGTTGACGCTCATCCGACAAACTGGCATTCCGGTGCCAGTAGTAATGCCGGGGGCGCTGCCCCTGAATTGGTTTTCGATTGGTCGCCGCAATTTAACGGAATGTCGAGATTCATCTCACCGGAAATTGATCTGACGGGCGTGACAAGTAATTTAAAAGCCCAGTTCAGCCATATGGTTGACCACTATGGTGGCGCCTATACTATTGGAGTAGCAACCAGATCGAGTGGCGGAAGCTGGAGTACTGTCTGGCAGATAGCCAATCCCAGCGGTAATGTCGGACCGATTACGGTTCTGGTTGATATTGACAACAGCGATGTCGGCGCGTCCGATTTTCAAATCTGCTGGTTCTTTACCGGCTCATCATTCAATGTCGATTACTGGTATATTGATGACGCGTCTCTATTCGTGCCGCTCGATCATGACGCCCGGGTTAACGCCATCAACGTAAACTCCCAGTACGAGCCCGGCGCCACGGTATTGGCGCGGGTTGAAGTTTGTAATTTTGGCACCAATGCCGAAACATTCGACGCCAACTGTGTTGTTAATCTCGCTGACAGCGAAGTATATAATGAAACCATCACTTCGATAACGTTAGGTCCCGGCGAAGCCGAAATAGTCGTATTCCCCGGCTATGTGGCGTCTGCCGAAAACGAACTTTTCGAGGTTGTGGCGAGTGTGGATCTTGACGGTGACGAGGATCCTTCCAACGACACCAAAAATGCCTGGTTCAACACCTATACCACCGAACGCGAAATGGTACTTCTGGAAATAGGCACAGGTACCTGGTGCACATATTGCCCCGGCGCGGCCATGGGCGCGGAAGACATGGTTGATTTCGGTCATGATGTGGCCGTGGTTGAGTATCATAACGGCGATCCATTCGCGAATGTCTACAGTAATGCCAGAAATACTTATTATGGAATCTCGGGCTTTCCGACCGCGGTATTCGATGGCGTTGAAAAAGTAGTGGGTGGAAGTCATGATCAGAGCATGTATTCAACCTACCTGCCGATATATGAAGAACGCAAACCGATCAATTCAGCTTTCACGATTGATATACACGGCGAAAATGAAGGTAACAACTATGACTTAACCGTGCTGGTCAACAAGATGGCCAATATTGCCTGGGAAAATATGGTCCTTCATGTTGCCCTGACCGAATCGGATATCTCATACAATTGGCAGGGACAAAACCATCTCGATTGGGTAGAAAGACTTATGGTTCCGGATCAGTATGGCACGACTATTGAATTCAGCTCCAGTGACAACCTGGCGATTGATCTCAGCTTCACGTTTAATACCGCCTGGGAATATGAAAATTGCGAAATCACCGCCTTCATCCAGAACCTCGATGATCAGGAAATACTTCAGGGAACTAAAGTGATGCTTCCGGATCTCACTCCTACGGCTATCGACGATGAGACCGCTTCGCTTCCGCTGACTACCAGGCTGGGCAATAACTATCCCAATCCATTTAATCCGACTACAACGTTGAATTTCTCGCTCAAACAGGCCGGCGGTATCACGCTGGAGATTTACAATGTGATGGGCCAGAAAATCAATACGTTGGTAGATGGCCAACTCGATGCCGGTCATCATTCGGTTGTCTGGGATGGCAAGAACGATGCCGGTGTGAATGTGTCATCCGGAGTGTATTTCTATAAACTAACGACTGACGATTATTCCTCATCCAGGCAAATGACCTTGATAAAATAGGTCGTCGCGGGATTAGAAATACAAGTTTCAAAAAGGAGAAGGCGATTTCCAGATCGTCTTCCCTTTTTAAACAAGTTTAATTAATAATTAATGATAGCGGCGAGTAGTAAAAGAAGGCACAAATAATGAAAACCAAAATCTGCATCTTTGGCATGGTATTATTGGCTTTAATCAGCCTCAGCGGAAGCGCGTTCGGTACGATTTACACGATCCATCCCGACGGCTCCGGTGATTTCGCCACAGTCCAGGCGGCGGTTGATTCAGCCGTGGACGGTGACTTAATTGAATTAACCGACGGTTCATTTAGCGGCCGCGGCAACAAGGATATCAGCTATGCTGGGAAGGCTATTACCATCCGTTCTCAAAGTGGAAACGCGGAAGCCTGTATCATTGATGTCGAGGGCGAATACGATATGGTATCCCAGCGCGGATTTATTTTCGATAATGACGAAGGTAATGAATCGGTGCTCAGCGATCTGACGATAATAAATGGAGTGGCCGATGCCCCGTGCCCCGATTGCGACGGCGGCGGCGTTTATACTCATAATTCATCGCCCACGATTTCAAATGTCACATTCATAGGTAACTTCGCGGCTGCAGGCGGCGCGATTGGATCGGTTGGCGGATCGCCGGTGATAAACGATTGCAGATTTTCCGATAATGAGGCTTTCAACGGCGGCGCGTTGTACTTCTTCGAAAACTGCTCGGCTACCGTTACTGGTTGTTTGATATATCGAAACCTGGCGACCATGAAAGGCGGGGCGATTTCCGCTCAATCTAATCCGGTGTTAGTAAATATCATCAATTGCACGATTTCTAATAACCAGGCACCGGCCGGAGGAGGTATCGAATCCTGGGAAAGCGAATTCGATATTTTAAATACGATTATCTCGTTTAACGGCGAGGGCGAAGCCATATTTTTATATGAATCGCCTAATGTCACTTTCGCGTATTCCGATATTTTCGGCAATACAGGCGGCGACTGGATCGGCGACATATCCGATCAACTCGGTATCGATGGTAATATCTCCGATGATCCCCTCTATGCCGATACTGTCAATAACGATTTTAATCTGACAGTCGATTCACCCTGCATAAATGCCGGTGATCCCGATTCGCCGCAAGATCCCGACGGCAGCAGGGCTGATATGGGAGCGCTGTTTTTCGATCTGAATGCCGCGGTGGATGATAATCCATATAGTCATCCTGTACGTATCTCTCTAAGCCAGAATTACCCTAATCCATTCAACGCTTATACTACGATCACGTATTCGGTTCCCGAACCGACCCATATCACGCTTAAAGTATATGATATGCTGGGCCGGGAGGTTCAAACGCTGATAGATGGGTATAATCAAGCCGGATCAAATACAGTATTATTCGATGCCTCAGGATTATCCAGCGGTGTTTATTTTTATAGGCTTAAGATCGGGCAATATCTAGAATCAAAGCGGTTATTACTGCTAAAATAATAAGATTCTAATAAAATGGAGGAGGGCGTTGTCGGGCAAATATCGGCAACGCCCCTTTTTTATGGTTTCGAGTTACTCAAAATGATTGAAATACTAATTGGTTAAATTGAAAAAATATTATAAGTTTTGTGGGCGGCAGACGTCCTCGTCTGTCCCTAATTGGATGATTATGTGAATTGGTGCTGGAAAAACCGGAGATAATATGATACTGGCCACGCTTTGTTATATCCATCACAAGGATAAAACGCTGATGTTACATCGGATTAAAAAAGAAAACGACATGCACGAGGGCAAATGGAACGGCCTTGGCGGCAAATTCGAACCGGGCGAAACACCCGAAGAGTGCGCGATCAGGGAGATTAGGGAAGAATCAGGACTTGAGATTACCGATCCGATACTGAAAGGCGTAATAACATTTCCCATGTTCGATGGCGTCAACGATTGGCATGTTTATATAATCACCGCCGATAAATTTACCGGCGAGATGATAGAATCGGATGAGGGTCACCTCGAGTGGATCGATAACGACAAGCTCCTTGATCTCAACCTCTGGGAAGGCGACAAGATATTTATCAAGTGGCTGGATGACAAGCCGTTTTTCTCGGCCAAGTTCGTTTATGAGAATGGCGAGCTGATGGATCATACGGTCAGGTTCTACGAATAAGTATAATCAATACGTTGTTATAGCGATTTACACTTGTAAATAAATTAAAATCAGTTATATTACAAAAGACCGCCGAGAAAGGAATATTTATCAGGTTTAAACACGTGACTATCGATTATTTCATTATGCAAGATTGATTGAATAGGGATACAATATGAAAGCCAAATTAGTAATAATGATTTTTCTGCTGATTCCAATCAGCCTTTCGGCGCAAACTTACGGCTGGACCAATTTGAGGAATAATATCCCCTGGGATGTCAGTTACGCCGGCTTAATGGATATTTTCGTCATTGACCAGGAGATCTGGATAGCCTGCGCCGAAGAGAGCAAATTGTACTACAGTAATGATGGTGGAAGCAGTACGTTCTCGGAGTATGATACTCCGGCGGAATTTATCTGCATTCATATGCTAAATCCCGATACCGGCTATGCCGGATCATCAGGCGGAGGAATATACAGAACCGTAGATGGCGGGTTTACCTGGACCGTTCTGTCGCCGCTTGTCGGCTCCTGGGTCAATGATATCGATTTTCCGCCATCGGGCGAGCCGGGTTATTGTTGCGGTGAAAACGGCAGTATCTATCAGATCGATTCGACCGGTATAACCGAACTTGAAAGCGGCACGGCCTTGAATCTGAATTCAATAACGTTTCCGGAGTCCGCCGAAGAAGGCTGGGCTTGCGGCGATACTATGGTATTTCATTACGCCGATGACTCCTGGACTAGAGTTCAAAGTATTCCTGATGGCATATTCAAAACGATTTATTTTGCTGATAATCAAAATGGCTGGGCTGCAGGTTGTAATGATAGCGGCGAGGGTCAAATATTCCACACTTCCGACGGCGTTAGCTGGACCGAGCAAGTCGATCCCAATCCGCCGGGCGGTGTTATTTCATCGGTTTCTTTTCTGGATGATTGCCTTAATGGCTGGGCGGTTGGTAATATAGGCAAAATCCTTCACACTATCGATGGCGGAGAAAACTGGAATATTGAAGCGCCAGGTATGGTTAATATTCTTCTATGGTCTGTCCGTATAGTTGACGCCCAAACAGCTTACACGGTCGGTAATTATAACATGTTTCTCAAATATGGCGCGCTTAACGGCATAGAAGGAAAAAGCAATTCTTTGCCGGGAAGCTATAGCATTTCTCAAAACTACCCAAATCCCTTCAATGCTACCACCATGATTACTTTCGATATTCCCGAAAACCAGTTCGTTACTATTAAGCTTTATGATCTTCTTGGTCGTGAAGTACAGACTCTTTATAAGGAAAACACTCAACCGGGAGTTCATGATATTAGAGTCGACTCCTCCGAATTATCCAGTGGATTTTACTTCTACAGATTACAGGCAGGCGATCACACCCAATCGAAGAAAATGATATTGATTAAATGATATATTTCCAGGTATATTAACCATTAACGGGATGGTATCATGAGAAAATTAGTATTCTTTTTATTTTTACTGGCAAACGCAGGACTTTGCCAGGAGCTTGAATTAATCAGTATGATTGAACTACCCGGTAATTATGCCAGAGGCATCGATGTGCAGGATGGATTTGCGTATCTGTCTTGCGAGCAATCCTATGCCGACAACGATACGATATTGATGATTTTTGATGTTTCGGATATTTATACGCCGGTACTTGTGTCAACCAGCGATACAACCGAAAACAATTATGGTCAGGATATAGTAGTGGTTGAGGATTACGCTTACGTCGCCGACAATTATTCCGGTATTCAAATTTTCAATGTATCTTCACCGACCGAGCCTCGACCCATTACTATTGTGCCTATGTCAATTGGTTTACATACCATTTTTATTGATGGTGATTTGTTATATACCGCTAAATGCGGCGCCGGTGGGCTGTATATAATCGATATCGTTGATCCTGAAAATCCAATTATTCTGAGCCACCCGGATGACTATGAGTATGGTGATATAGAATCTATTTATGTGGAATTTCCCTATGCTCATTTCGTTACCCTTTTTGGAAGTTTTACGGTTGTTAACATTGCCGATCCTTATAATCCGTTAATTGTCGGTTCACTTTTTGGCTGGCCCACTAGATTCTTTGATGTGATTGTAGATGGAGATTATGCTTATACTTCTCACGATTACAGCGTTCTGGAAATTTTCGATATCTCGGATCCAACCGAGCCCACGTCTATTACGGAATTCTCGAACAATTGGTTGTCCTCAAGACTTTTTAAGCATAACCAATATCTATTCGTCGCCGGCAGTAATCATCTAACGGTATTTGATGTCTCTGATCCGTCAAATCCAGTTGTTGCCGCTCAATCTGAGGGTATTAATCACGTAGACGTGGAAGTAATCGATGGCATTGTTTATACCTGCGGTACCCAATATTTCGCAATATATTCATTCACAACTACCGGTATCAACGAAAACGATCAACCAATGCCATCCAGGATCGAACTGCTTTCGAATTATCCCAATCCATTTAACGCCAACACGACGATTACTTTCAGGCTAAATGAAAAGGGCTTTGCTAATCTTTCTATGTATGATTTGCGAGGCGACAAAATTCGGACACTATTGGATGAGTTCATTCAGGCCGGCAATCATGATATATATTTTAATGCCGCGGGGCTTGCCAGCGGAGTTTATTACTATAAGCTGCAAGCAGGCGATTATACTGAATCCAAAAGCATGGTTCTGCTGAAATAGCCAAATCCAGTTTACTCTTGTTTTATATTTAAAATTTGTTATATTTCTACTGTGTGGCTTTGGAGCAAGTCACCAGGGGTTCGATAGGAGTGTATGAAGCGCTATTTTTCTATATTTACGTTTATTTTTATTGTATTTTATGCGTCTGATCTTCTGGCCCAGACGCCCTATAATACGATCCCTGATTGGTTATCTATAGAAGAAGAGAGCTACGGCACCGGCTGTGATTTCGGAGATATCAACCGTGACGGTTTCCTCGATCTGGCGGTATCAAACGGTAATGATATGGCTCTGGCGCCCAATTATATCTATCTTAATGAGTTTGGCTTTATCCCAACCGAAGCGGCTTTTATTTCCGAGGATTCGCTTTACTCCGGGCACTGCGAATTCGGCGATATCGATAACGACGGCTATCCCGAAATAATGGTGGCCAACTATATCTCGGAAGACTGGCATCCTGGATCGGTCCAGATATATGATAATGTCGAGGGCCAAATCGAAGGGCTGCCATCCTGGATTACCGCCGATTCGGTCTACTCATTCCGGGCCACTTTCGGCGATCCCGACGGCGACGGCGATCTCGACCTGGCCGTGGCTACCGGCGAAGCATATCATGAAGAGTTCAGGCGTAATCTCATTTTTTATAATAATGACGGCGTTTTGGCAACAACACCGGGCTGGATATCCGCCGATTATGATGCCGCCTATGATGTTCAATTCGTAGATATCGACAACGACGGTGACCAGGATGTGGCCTTTCTGACATCGGGTGGGCCGGTAAAGATTTATTATAACTACGGTGACTCGATTGAGACATTGCCAACCTATACAACTTACAGCACAGACAACGGTAACTCGTTCGATTTCGCCGATGTCAATGGCGACGGTTATCTCGATATGGGCGTGGCAAACAATACACAGCTAGATGGTTCAGGACTGTTTAAAATATACTATTCGGATAATGGCAGTCTGCCGCCTGTTGAAGATTGGCAATCATATACATCAGGCTATGGCTCTGAGGCAGTGTTCTGCGATATCGATGGCGACGGCGATCAGGATTTTATCACCGGCAGATGGTTCGGGCTAGTGTACATATATCTAAATAATGATGGTGAATTCGGGATCATGCCCACCTGGCAATGCGATGGGGCATACGAGCTGGTCGTCGAAAATATCGTGTTCGCCGATATTGACTACGCTCAGGAGATACTTCAGATAGAAACCTTCACCGGCGATGGGGTCACCAGGCTGTTTCACTTAAGCGATAGGTATATCCAGGGCATAGAGGGTGTAATTGTCGACGGCCAGGAATTGCCGCTCGATCGCTTCTGTTATAGCCTTCAGGATACCTGGATATCGTTGGCGGAAGCTCCCCAGGACAGTGTCACGATTCAGTATAGGGCATCAGATACCAAGGACATGGCCGTTTCCAACTGGGATGGCTCGACATATATGTTTTACAATTCGCCTACCGGCATATTCGATGGTTTCACGGCGGTGCCCTTGGAGATAGAGCTTCATCAAGCTTACCCAAATCCGTTTAACGCTTTAACGAATATTTCCTTTACGATTAAGAACCCGGGGCGGCTAAAGATAGATATATTTGACTTAAACGGACGACTGGTTGAAAATCTTGTCGATAGATATTTCCAAGCCGGTACTCATTCGAAAATTTTTGATGCCGCGGAAATATCCAGCGGCATGTATTTCTATCGTTTGAAAAGTTCAGCTTATAGCGATACCAAGCAAATGCTTTTGCTCAAGTAAATTTTAAATTTCCTCGTAAATATGAAATGAATATCTGCCTACTGTATAAAATCCCTCCATGGTATGTGTTTTAACATAATGAATTCGAATTTAAATAAAAGAAGCCGAACTACATATTAGCTTGACAAAAACTTTCTGCCGCTTATATTATTAATAACGGGCGAGCAATCAAACTTCCGCGAAAACGATATAGTAAATTCTATCATGTGAGGTGTCTCGTGAAAAATATAACCAAAATAATTATAGTTGCCCTGGCCTGCCTGATTTTAGGAATCTATACACCAGCTTTTGCCACAGTTATCAATATCCCCGAGGATTACGCGACAATCCAGGCGGGCGTCGAGGCCTCCACACAGGGCGATACCATACTGGTTCAACCGGACATATATATTGAAAATGTCAGTATCATTGAGCACGGTGTTACATTAGGATCGCTATTTTTAACCACAGGAGATACATCATTTATATCAACGACTATCATAGATGGCGATTCTCTTGACACCGTCGTAAGGATCGGTATCTGGAGTAGTGATGATATAACCTCCACGTTAACCGGATTTACTATTAGGAACGGCAACGCGAATTACGGCGGTGGCGGTATAAATATTCATGGTGAACCGACAATATCTCACAATATTATCTGTAATAACGCCACGACCCGCGGCGGCGGTATATTCGTATCCGGTAGTCCTATTATAGAAAATAATCTAATCACGGAAAATCACGTTACGGTCGCGGGAGGGGGAATCGTATCATATGGCGGAGCTTGCGTTATAAGAAACAACGTGATTGTCAATAACGCCTCGGATCACTATGGCGGAGGTATCCATATTGAGGATTCAGAGATGGTCGCCATATCGGGTAATACTATATCTAATAATACCGCCAACAATGGCGGAGGTATCAACTTCCACGGTGAAGGTATGGGTGGAATGGTGACCTATAACCTGATATCGGGAAATACGGCGAATATGCATTCGGCGATGGCTTTGTCATACGCGAATTATTTTTTTACAAATAATACCATTGTAGACAATAGTTATAATGCCGAAGGAATTCATTTCTATTCTTATTGTAACTCAATCCTGACCAACAATGTAATCTGGAATAACGCCGACACCGAAATATTGGTATATCCGGATGGAAGCGTCAATATTACATACTGTGATATTCAAGGCGGCTGGGAGGAAGGCGAACACAATATCGATACCGATCCGCTGTTCTGCGATCCCGAAATCGACGATTACAGCCTGGCCGAAAACTCGCCCTGTGCCGGTGCCGGTTTCCAGGGCGCCGATATTGGGGCCTATGGAATCGGCTGCGATGCTACGGATATGGAAAACGAATTATCCGGATTGCCGGCTTTATTTGGGCTCAACCAGAACTACCCAAATCCATTCAACGCTAAAACCTCAATACATTTCGAACTTAATGAGCCATCACATGTAAAGCTCGAAATATATAATCTGCTGGGTATACGGATAAAAACGCTTATTAACAGTCGAATTGAGGCCGGAACACATACCGTAAATTTCGACGCGTCCGGACTGTCAAGCGGCATATATATTTACAATCTGCAATCGGGAGATTATTCGTCAACGAAACGTATGGTTTTGTTAAAATAGACATATGGGAAGGATATTTAAAAGACGCTGTTTGCCTGAGACGTAATCATATATATCGGATTAATATATATATTGGGTCCATATCCGAATAGATATTATTGACAATTCGATATTATTATATATATTGCAGTTGAGTAGCCAAAGTACTGGGTAGGGAGACATATAGCATAGTCAATTATTTTTGTTCGGGAGGAAGTATGTTTACCCACCACAAAAGAGTCTTGTCACTGACAATATTCCTTAGCATTTTCATGACGTTACCATCATTAGCGAGGATCCGGTATGTTCCGGATGAGTATCCTTCGATTCAGGAGGGCATATATGATTGCGGCGGTGGCGATACGGTGCTTGTCCGCCCCGGTACATATTATGAACATATAAATTTCAATGGCCAGTATTTCACCCTGGCTTCGATGTATATCCTTACTGAAGATTATTCGTATGTCCGCCAGACGATAATCGATGGTGATTCATTGGGCACGGTTATCACTTTCAATCATAACGAAACCAGTGAAGCCAGACTTATTGGATTTACAATTCAAAATGGCTTCGCCGAAGAAGGCGCCGGAATCCATATCGACCAGAGTAATCCAATCGTGGCCTACAATATAATCCGGGATAATAACGCTCATTTTCAAAGCGGCGGCGAGGGCGGCGGCATATACTGCTACATGTGCAGCCCGCTTATAATAAATAACTTAATCGTTGAAAATACGACAACCGGCATTTACGGCGGTTCCGGCGGCGGCATATATTGCGATCAGGCCGAGCCGATTTTTATCAACAATACGATTACCCTTAATCATTCGAGTAGTTTGGGTGGCGGCATCCGCCTCTGGCGATCCGACGCCCATATCACCAACGCGATTATCTGGAATAATTTCGCCGAATATGAGGGTATCAATGTACATGTAACCGAGTGTACGCCGACTTTCTCTTATTGCGATATTTATTCTGGTTGGCCGGGCGAGGGAAATATCAACACCAATCCCGAATTCCGCGATCCCACCGCCGGCGATTTTCACCTGATGTCTACCGCCTATGGCTATCCTTACGATTCTCAATGTATCGATGCCGGTAATCCGTTAATTTATGATGAGCGTTTAGACAGTCTCTGGGGTTTGGGAACCAGCCTCTGCGATATCGGAGCATATGGAGGCAGCGATTCGTTGACATCGGGTATTGACTATATTTCCAGTCAACTACCCGCTCAAATCTCTTTGGCTCAGAATTACCCCAATCCTTTCAATCCATTCACATCGATTACGTTTTCGATAAGTGAACCGCAGCATGTAACATTGCAGGTTTACGATATACTCGGCCGTGAAATTGAGACATTGATCGAGGGCTATCATCAATCCGGCACTTATAGTGTTCAATTCGATGCCACAGCCGTTGCCAGCGGGCTGTATTTCTACCGTCTACAGGCCGGTGATATGGCTATATCTAAACAAATGATGTTACTCAAATAAATGAAAACATAGGCGGTAATGATATAGTTATCGCGGAATTTAAACAGGCAGGTCTCAATTAATAATGACCTGCCTGATTTATTTATATATATATTTCGCTTCACAATTGTCAGTTTTTAACCTCGACACCGCCCATTATCGCCAGGCCCTTAACGATCAGTTTCCTGGAGGTCAAATCCTGTGTATCAGCTTGCGCGGATGTCGTTTTATTTTCCATTCCGCCCAGAAGCGGCATACCGCTCATGACTACCTGCCATCCCTGTGGCACGATAATCTCGATTCCGCCCATCAAGGCGAATGTTTCAATAGTGAAAGTCTGTTCACCCGTGTCGGCTTCTTTTAAATTAACCGTAGATCCGCCCATAATCGCGGCAATACTACCGCCTTTTAGCTGCTTCGAGGTGAAATTAAATTCACCGCCGCCTAAAATCGTGGTGATATTGATATAATCATCGTCGCTGGGATGTTTGCCGGATTTCCAGAATGCCTGCCTGATAATAATCGCGCCGACCAGAATCAGCAGAACCGGCCATAACTCATGAAAACCAAAATCAATAATATCCAACGTGCCCAGTTGAAATAGAACACCGATTATAACTAATGCCGTGGCCGCGAATGTATTTCTGTATTCTTTGGGACGGCACAGCTTACTAAGCCCGACAGCGATTAAGATAAGCGGCCAGAAATCCCAGATGTTGAATGGAATATCCAGGTCGAAATTCTGCAAGAGGGCGATTAGACCGGCGACGATTATTAAAATCCCTATTATAAGATTTACGCTCATCTTGCCATCCTGTTTTTCTGTCATACAATCCTCCTATTAGTCAGTAAATTGAATCCGGGGACTTTTATTGGATATCCGATATACGGCGATATCCGGGAATTGATTCGATTAAGTATAAATCCGACAATGGATTCGAATCGGATCAATCGGCTCTTAATTTAATCATTCGAATTATAGTTTATCACATTCCGCGTGTAAACGATAATATTTGTGTTAATTCAGGCCATTCAAAAGCCCGAACCGAACGTTAGGCTATCCCGCGATAACAGGATTATCCAAAATATAGTGATAATTATAAACATTTTCAATTTGTTACAGTAGTTTCAAATCAATCCTGTACTTTTCAGATTCGATTAAAATATGCCTGGAAAAATAAAATTGGTTGCGTATTTGACGATTCCTTATTATAGATAACATTAATAAATCAATTTTAATATGATAATCATGTGATAATCAGACGGGGAGCGATTATGAGCAAAGCACCAATAATATTGATAGTGGCACTAATGATTTTTACTGGCGGTATATCCAGTCAGTCATTAGCCGCCGGTTTAATCGTGGATCACACTTTTGCCAATTATTGGCAGGATATTCCCGATTCGACGATTGCGAATATAATCGCCAATAATCGCGTGTACTATGTACACACATCCCACGGCAGTCAGATAAATAGCGGCTCCACCGAGGTTAATCAAGTCGATAGCCGTTTCCCGGATATAAATTATTACCCCAATCAGATAATTCATGATGTCGGCGATGATTTGGGTTATGACGGCGACACATCCTGGGCCGCCCCAACGCGGTCATGGCTGAATAGCCATCCCGAATGTAATATAGTCATGTACTCCTGGTGCGGAGGCGCTTCATATAATACCGAAAGCGGAATAAATATCTACCTGAATAAGGTTTCCGATCTGGAGGATGATTACCCGAATGTCACTTTCGTTTATATGACTGGCCACCTCGACGGTACCGGGCCATCCGGAAATCTCTATATCCGCAACAACCAAATCCGTGATTATTGCAGTGCTAACGGCAAGGTGCTTTTTGATTTTGCCGATATCGAATCCTGGGATCCCGATGGCAATTACTATCCCAATGAAAGCGATGCCTGTAATTGGTGCGATGATTGGTGCGACGATCCAGATAACGAGTGCGATCTTAGCTGCTATTGCGCTCATTCGCATTGCTTCAATTGTTTCCGCAAATCTTGCGCCTGGTGGGTGATGATGTCTTGCCTGGAGGGGATCAACCCGGTGGGTATAGATGATGGTCAGGTTGATTTGCCGACTAAATTCAATCTCGGGCAGAACCATCCGAATCCGTTTAACGCCTCAACGACGATTAAATATAGCCTGCCCTATACATCCAAGGTGATAATCGATATTTTCAATCTCGGCGGCGCTCATGTGGAAACCCTGATCAATGAAAGGCAGCCGGCGGGATATCATCAGGTTACCTGGAAAGCCGGCGATGTTGCCTCCGGAGTATATCTCTACAAGATTCAAACCGGGACTTTCACCGAATCGAGAAAGATGATCCTGGTTAAATAAAACTTAATCTTCGATTGACACATTTAACAATTAAGGACCTGACGGATAGAGTCAGGTCCTTACTTTTTTCATAATCCGTACTATCCCGCGAACATCGAAATCACTGAGTAAATTAAATCTATTCTTATGTATTTCAATAAGTTACAAACTTTCCCTATTAAATTTCAATGAAATTTATGAAAATGGGAACTAATATTTATCAATTATAGTAATAGTAATCGTTATGAATAAGGAGATGGTCAAATGAGGAAATCGATGCCCCAAAACAGGATGACGATACAACGGCGGATTATTATCGAGGAGCTGAAGCAACATAATTCACATCCAACCGCCGAACAGCTTTATCATATCGTCAGGGAAAGTCTGCCCAGGATTAGTTTGGGTACGATTTACAGAAATCTTGACTTTCTATCTAAAAACAATATAATTCGCAAACTTGATATCGACAAAGAACAAGCCAGATATGATGCGGTGATAAAAGAACATTACCATGTTCGATGTATCAGGTGCGGCAAGATTGGCGACATATTTAATTTGCCAAAGACTGATATTGAAAAAGAAGTCGGCAAATTAACGGATTTCGTAATCGTTGATTATTTGCCCGAATTCAAGGGGATATGTCCGGAATGTATCAATAAAACAAAATCGGAAGAATTAAAAAGTATTACAGAAGATAAAAAGGAGAATATCTAATGTCCGCCAAAGAAATTCAAGAACAGATAGTCTCGAATATGAGACGCTGGCAGAAAATCGAAGACGCTTCGGTTGCCTCGACTGGCAGTGTTATCGAGAAGACTGAAAACCCAATCATTCGTATTATTATGGAAATCATTCAACGGGATTCGCAAATGCATTACCGTATACAGGAGATGATTGCCGATAGTTTGGAATCCAAAACCATTACAGTATCGCCGGATGAGCTTATCGAGGTGTGGGATCTGATAGAAAAGCATATCAAACTGGAGCAGAAAACAGTTGAGCTAGCCAATGAAGCTTTAGGATCGTTGAAGGGAAAGAAGATGGTAGTGCAGGAGTATCTGCTTGACTACCTGCTTATCGATGAAGAGAAGCACAATAAGCTTCTTGACTCATTCGAGACAATTAAAAAGGGTATGTATCCTTACGGCTAAAACATGTAATTTATTACGATTTTTCTATTGTTTTAGGAATTAATTTTAAACACATTTACTGATAGGAGTTAACGATGTCTAACCTGGTAACAAAAGAAGCCCCCGATTTCACCGCTCAAGCGGTTATGGGCAATAACGCAATCGAGGAGTTGAAACTTTCCTCGTATCGCGGTAAATATGTAGTGTTGTTCTTTTATCCGCTTGATTTCACCTTCGTCTGTCCCTCGGAGATTATCGCTTTCGATAAGGCTCTCGATAAATTCAAAGCAAAAAATACGGAAGTCATAGGTGTATCGATAGATTCGCAGTTCACTCATTTTGCCTGGAAAAACACTGATCCGAAAAATGGTGGTATCGGGCTGATAAAATATCCATTGGTGGCCGATCTAAACAAGAACATTTCACGCGATTATGGCGTATTGTTCGATGAGTCGGTCGCTCTGAGAGGTCTGTTCCTTATAGATAAGGAAGGTATAATCCGTCATTCGGTGATTAACGATCTGCCGCTCGGCAGGAATGTCGACGAGGCTTTACGTATGGTTGACGCGTTACGGTTCACCGAGAAACATGGCGAGGTCTGCCCGGCCAATTGGCGTGACGGTGAAGATGGAATGAAAGCTACCGCGGAGGGCGTTGCCGAATATTTGGCCGCCCATGTGTAATGATAACAGAATTACCGGTGGAAACGGATTCCACCGGTAGTTTCAATGAGGAGGATAACACAATGAATGAAAGAACCGGAATTGTCGAAATGAAGGGCAAACCTTTGACCCTTATCGGCTCAGAGATTAAAGTCGGCGATATGGCGCCAGATTTTGAAGCAATGGACAACAGCCTTCAGCCGATTAAACTATCCTCATTTAAGGGCAAAGTGGTGGTTGTTTCGACCGTCCCGTCCCTCGATACCCAGATTTGTGATATTGAAACGAAACAATTCAGCGAACAAGCCAGGAAACTTGGCGATGACGTAGTATTTTTGACAATGAGTATGGATTTACCATTTGCCCAAAAGAGATGGTCCGAGGAAGCCGGCGTAAAGAATATACATCTTCTGTCGGATCACCGGGATGGTAAATTCGGCATGTCTTATGGGGTATTGATTAAGGGATTAAGACTGCTGGCCAGAACCATATTTGTTATTGATGTCGACGGCAAAGTTCAATATATCCAATATGTTAAAGAAACCGGATCGGAGCCTGATTACGATGAGGTATTGGAATCTGTCGGAAAGTTGATCTGATTTCAATAGTTAAGATGGCTAAATCAAACGACCGAATAGAACGCGATACGCTTGGCAAGGTTAAGGTGGCATCAGGCGCGTATTTTGGAGCCCAGACTCAGCGAGCAGTCGAGAACTTCAAAGTAAGCGGATTTCATTTACAGCCGGTTTTCATATGGGCCCAGGCGATAATCAAACAGGCGGCGGCAAAGGCTAATTTAGATTCTGGCAAGCTTGATATGATTATCGGTGAAGCCATAATTAATGCCTCAAGCGAGATAACGGCCGGTAAATTTAAAGATCAATTCGTGGTGGATGTTTTTCAGGCCGGGGCCGGTACATCGCAAAACATGAATATTAATGAGGTTATCGCCAACAGAGCGAATGAAACACTCGGCGCCAAAATCGGCGAATATAAACCGGTCCATCCCAACGACCATGTAAATATGGGACAATCAACTAATGATACGATTCACGGCGCTATTCATATCGCGGCCTATGTGGAAATCTCCAAACACCTCCTTCCCTCGGTAAAGAAACTGGCCGATTCGCTTCGGGACAAAGCCCGGGAATTCGATGATGTTCTTAAAGTTGGCCGAACTCATCTACAGGATGCCGTTCCTATCCGATTAGGTCAGGAGTTTGGGGCATACGAGGCAATGATTCGGGCTGATCATGAACGGATCGAATTAGCGAGCAAGGAATTGCTTAAACTGGCTATCGGGGGCAGCGCTGTTGGGACGGGATTGAATGCCGGCCCGGAGTATCGGGAGAAAGTCATCGAGCATATACGGCAGGCCACCGGTTTTAAATTTTCAACGGCTGGGAATATGTTCGAGGCGATGCAGAGTTTTGACGCGGTCGTAAGTATCGCGGGGGCATTGAGAGTCCTGGTTGTCAATTTGAGCAAAATCGCCGACGATTTCCGCTTGTTGTCATCGGGGCCAAGAGCCGGTTTGGCGGAAATTAGTTTACCGGCGGTTCAACCGGGATCCTCTATAATGCCGGGTAAAGTAAATCCGGTTATGGCGGAAATGCTGAATATGGTTTGCTACCAGGCCATGGGATGTGATACGGTAATAGCGCATGCCGCCAGGGCCGGCCAACTTGAACTTAATGTTATGATGCCTGTTATCGCTTACAATCTCCTGATGGAAATTGAAATATTATACGGTGGTATCGAAAGCTTTACCGACCGATGTGTCTCGGGTATCATGGCTAATATCGAGAATTGTAGAAAATACGCCGAACGCAGTCCGGCGTTGGCCACGGCGCTTAATCCACATATTGGCTACAACAAAGCGGCTGAGATCGCCAAAGAAGCGCTCGATAAAAATCTTACGATCAGAGAATTGGTCGTTAGTAAGAATTTATTCAACGAATCCCAATTGGAAAAAATTCTCGATATTCGCGAAATGACGGGAGAATGAATATTTAATGCTTGAAAAATCATTTGCCTGAGATTAAATTTAGTTACTTTTGGGCTTGTTTTTACTATGTTGTTTCATTGAAAAATTAGGTTTTAAGGAGGATTCAAATGACTGAAAAATTACAGATTTACAAATGTATTGTTTGTGGAAACATGACTGAAGTGATTCACGCCTCGACGGGCGAACTTGTCTGCTGTGGTCAGCCAATGGGCTTGTTAGCTGAAAATTCAACCGACGCGGCTACCGAGAAGCATGTTCCGGTGGTCGAGAAAACGGCCGAAGGATTTAAGGTGACGGTCGGTAGTGTCGCCCATCCGATGGAGGAGAAGCACTCTATCGAATGGATCGAGGCCATTGCCGATGGCAAGGCGTATCGGAAATTTCTAAATCCTGGTGACGCGCCGGAAGCCGTTTTCGAAATCAAAGCGGATAAAATAGAAGCCCGGGAATTTTGCAATCTTCATGGTTTGTGGAAGGGATAAAACAATCTTAAAGGAGAAATAAATTATGAATTTCGAATCAGTTGATCAGATTCTGGATTTTGCCATTAAGAACGAAGAAACTGCCGCGGAATTTTACGCTAACCTGGCTTCCAAAATGGACAGGCCTTATATGAAAAAGGTGTTTGAGGAGTTCGCCATGGAGGAAAAAGGTCATAAGGCGAAACTTCTGGCGGTCCAGAAAGGCAAATTGATGGTCGGTTCCGAGAAAAAAATAATAGATTTAAAACTTGGAGATAGCCTGGTCGAGATCGATCTTGATTCCAATCTGAATTATCAAGATGCTTTAATTGTAGCCATGAAAGCCGAGAAAGCGGCTTATAAGCTCTATAACGACCTCGCCTCGTCTACCGATGACGCGAATTTGAAGGCCACCCTGCTTGATCTGGCTCAAGAAGAAGCCAAGCATAAACTACGTTTTGAAATCGAATATGATGAATTCGTTCTAACGGAAAATTAAAAACAACACTTTAGAATTTTAGGGAGATAGCAGTGATAAGCAAAAAGATGGAAGGCGCCCTGAACGGCCAGATACAGGAAGAGTTTTATTCAGCGTATCTTTATCTATCGATGTCAGCCTGGTTTGAAACTAAAAACCTGAAAGGTTTCGCGAACTGGATGAAGATTCAGAATCTGGAAGAGCAAATGCACGCGATAAAGATATTTGACTATATCAACGAGCGCGGCGGTAATGTACAACTTCAAAATATTAACAAGCCGCAAAATGAATGGAATTCTCCTTTGGAAGCGTTTGAAGCCGCCTATAAGCATGAACAGCATATATCCGGTTGTTTCAATGATTTGGTCCATCTGGCGATGGAAGAGAAAGATCGGGCTTCACAAATATTTTTAGATTGGTTTGTCAACGAGCAGGTCGAAGAGGAAGCCACTGCCGATGAAATTGTCCAGCAATTAAGGATTATCGGTGATAATGGGCATGGCCTTTTAATGATCGACCGAGAGCTGGGAGCACGGGTTTTTACGCCGCCCGCTCAATCGGATAAAAACGCCTAATATATTAAGTGGAGAATTGGGATGCCTGGTTTAAAAGGAACAAAAACCGAGATGAATCTTCTTACCGCCTTCGCCGGTGAATCGCAGGCGAGAAATCGTTACACCTATTTTGCCGGTAAAGCTAAAAAGGAGGGTTTCGTTCAAATATCCCACATATTCGAAGAAACCGCCAAGCACGAAAAAGCGCATGCTAAAAGGTTATTTAAGTTTCTCGAAGGCGGCGATGTTGAAATCCGGGCTGCTTTTCCGGCTGGTCGAATAGGCGATACGGCTGAAAACCTCAAGTCGGCGGCTGGTGGCGAGCATTATGAATGGGAAACTATGTATCCTGAATTCGCTCGAATTGCCCGTGAGGAAGGTTTTGAAACGATTGCCCGGGTTATCGATGCTATCGCTATTGCCGAAAAACAGCACGAAAAACGTTTCCTCGGCCTTCTGAAAAATGTGGAAGCCGGTTCGGTTTTTAGAAAAGACAAAAAAGTTGTCTGGCGATGCCGTAAGTGTGGCTATATTTATGAAGGTACTGAAGCCCCGAAAGCGTGTCTGGCCTGCGCTCATCCTCAAGCGCATTTTGAACTTTTGGCCGAGAACTGGTAGAAAATCTCTATGGGGTTGACAGATGTGGTTAACCCCTTCTTGATAGTGATATTGGGACGGAACAGGTATACTTTGAAATGGAATCAATAGCCCATATGAGTAAAATAATCAGGAGCTATTTCCGTGAAAGTGAATGATCTTAATTTATTGATAGGCGGTTATGCCGGTCAGGGAGTTCAAACTGTTGCCACCTCTTTTGCCAGGTTATGTACAAGAGCCGGCTTATACGCGTTCGTTAATCTCGAGTATCCATCAAATATCAAGGGTGAACATAATTACGCTCACATTATGGTTTCTGAAGAGAATACAGGAAGTCAAACCAGCCATATTGACTTACTCCTGGCTCTTGATGTTAAAACCGTGAATGAGCATATCAATGAAATTCGTCCCGGTGGCGCGCTTATATATGATAGTCAAAATCTGGAATTAAGTCATATTGACATTGGACTTAAGTTAAATCCAATCGAACGGAACGATATAACGGTTATCGATATTCCTCTTGCCGATATAGCAGTTGAATTAGGCGGCTCAAAAAGAATGATCAATTCTATCGGACTAGGAGCCGTGGTAGGACTGCTAAGACTTGATTTCGAGCATCTGGCCGGTATGCTTCGTCAAACTTTGTCCAGGTTCGAAGATAAGATCGTTAAACAGAACCTGGAAGGCGCCAGGCATGGCTATGATAAAACAAGAGAAGAATACTCTGAGCGATTCGGTGTTTTTCTGAAAGAACGCGGGGCGCCAAATAGGATGTTCTTGACGGGAAATGACGCGGTCTCCATGGGCGCCATCAAAGCCGGTTTGAAATTCTACGCGAGCTATCCGATGAGTCCATCTTCGTCGGTATTAGGCTACTTAAGCAAACACGCGCGCGAATATGATATTATAACAATGCTCCCTGAAGATGAAATTTCCGCTATAGGATTGGCGATAGGAGCATCTTTCGCGGGCGCGAGATCGATGACCGGAACATCGGGCGGCGGTTTTTGCCTGATGACCGAATATATGGGATTAGCCGGGATGGCCGAGATACCTTTGGTAATTTTTGAATCTCAAAGACCGGGACCCGCGACAGGCTTGCCAACAAGAACGGAACAGGGTGATCTGAAATTCGTTTTATCCGCTCACCAGGGTGATTTCCCGCGCATTGTTATTACTCCGGGCGACCCGGCCGAGGCTTATCGTTATACGTTTGACGCTTTCAATTTGGCGGATAAATATCAAACACCAGTTATTGTTCTGTCGGATAAACATCTAAGCGAATCTTATTGGACCTATGATTTATTCAACTCCGATAATATGAAAATCGATCGAGGTCAGGTTCATCATGAGAACGAATTAAGCAAGCTGGGAGCATACAAACGTTATCTAATCACCGATTCAGGGATTTCTCCACGCACCTTGCCCGGTACTCCCGGGGGAGTTTTTAAATCAACCGGAAATGCGCATACTGAATATGGCCTGCTCACTGAGGATTCTGAAAGCTGTGTAGCCCAGGTTGATAAACGTTCGCGAAAAATCGAATCTTACGATGTTTCTGAGATAGGAATTAAACTTCACGGTGATTCCAGGGCGGATATTACTCTGGTCGGCTGGGGATCAACGAAGCGAGTAATTCTTGACGCGATATCGGTATTAGAAAAGCGGCAGGGAGTAAAATGTAATTTTCTCCAGGTTATCTATATGGAACCATTTCCCGCGACACGAATTGCTGATGTTCTGGAAAATTCTAATCACGCCGTTCTGATTGAGAATAATTCGACCGGTCAATTAGGAGACATTATCAGGCAAAATACCGGTTTAAAAATTACGGATATAATTCTAAAATATGATGGCAGACAATTTCTAAGAGATGAACTGGTTGATCGTATTGAAACTGTGCTTAAAAGCAGTCCCGGGGCAGTCCTGTAATGAGGAGCGGATTAGATGAGCAAGAGTGAGGATAAAACAAGATTCAATACATCCGCGAAACCTAACTGGTGCCCTGGTTGTGGAAATTTCGGAATTCATACCGCCCTTAAAAAAGCGCTTCTGAAATTGGAACTAGAGCCGCATCAAGTTATTTTAACATCGGGAATTGGCTGTTCCAGTAAAATCCCTCACTGGGCGAACGTGTATGGATTACATGGCCTACATGGAAGAACTCTTCCTCTCGCCGCCGGAATTAAGCTCGCCAATAGTGATTTAACCGTTATCGCGGAGGGCGGTGACGGTGACGCTTTCAGTGAAGGCATGGGACATTTCGTTCATGCTTGTCGCCGAAATATCAATTTCACATATATAGTTCATAATAATGGCGTTTTCGCCCTGACAACCGGACAAACATCGACAACCGGCAAACAGGGATTTATATCAAGCAGCACGCCCTCAGGTTCAATAGAAATGCCGTTCAGTCCCGCCGCCTTGGCTATAGCGTCGGGAGCCACATTTGTTGCTGTCGGCTATTCAGGCGATACAATGCAGTTGAGCGATATGATAGCTAAAGGAATCGAACATCGCGGCTTTTCTTTAATAAATATCATGCAAATTTGTGTATCTTTTAATCCGAAGAGAAACTACAAATGGTATAAAGAGCGGATTTATAAACTTGAAAGCGAAAATCACGAATCTACTGATCGCGAAAAAGCCTTAAATGTGGCTCTTGCCTTAAATGAGGATAGGTTACCGACGGGCGTGTTTTATCAGCGTAAGCAGGCGGTCTATGAGGATTCACTACCGCAGATAAAGGAACTACCATTAGTAAAACATGATATCGGTAGTATTGGAATAGACGGTTTAATGGCGGATTTTGTGTGAATTTAGCAGTAATCCATGATAGGGCATTGTTCACCAAACGGCCAGGCTAAGGATCATCAAGGGAAAATTATGAATACAACATTGCGAGAAGGAATCGATTGGGTTGGTTATGTCGACTGGACAATTCGCGACTTTCATAGTTATAACGCCCAGCGCGGTGTTACTTACAATTCTTATTTAATACAAGATGAGCAATCGGCGTTAATCGATGCTGTGAAGGGGCAATTCGCGGATGAGTTACTAAAAAACATCTCTGTATTGTCAGAGTTGTCCAATATAAAGTATATAGTATGTAATCACGCGGAACCCGATC
Source organism: Candidatus Zixiibacteriota bacterium (assembly GCA_024231855.1). Taxonomy (GTDB): domain Bacteria; phylum Zixibacteria; class MSB-5A5; order UBA10806; family 4484-95; genus JAAEQD01. Next base: position 7,853 of record JAAEQD010000106.1, on the reverse strand, counting down.
ACTCCGGAGCCTTGCCGGTTGTAATGGAGTCAATGCCGGACGCGACGTTGGTATGCAATAAGAAGTGTCAGGCGACACTTTCGCAGCATTTTGATACTTCAAATTGGAAATTCCACCTGGTGGCAACCGGCGATACTCTGTCCATTGGTAAAAGGACTCTTCAATTTATTGATACACCTATGGTACACTGGCCGGAGTCCATGTTTACTTACATACCCGAGGAGAAGTTATTGTTTTCGATGGACGCGTTTGGCCAGCATTACGCCACCTCGCGGCGTTTTAGCGATGAGGTTCCTCTGTGTACAGTTATAGAGGAGGCAAAAACGTATTACGCCAACATAATCATGCCTTTTAGCAGGCAGGTCGAAAAAACTCTCGATCGAATAGCCGGAATTGATATTGATATGATTGCTCCAAGTCACGGCGTAATATGGCGGGAAAATATGTCGGATATAATAAACCTGTACAGAAAATGGGCGACAAATTGCTTTAAGCCAAAGGTACTGGTTATATACGACACCATGTGGGAAAGCACAGCGAAGATGGCGGCCGCGATTCACGAAGGTACTTCATTGCCCGGTGTTGAATCAAAGCTAATTCATATCAGGCATTCCGATTTAACGAAAATAGCAACCGAAGTAATGGATGCGTCATGTATTGCCTTTGGATCATCCACGCTAAACGGCGGCATGATGCCGATGGCGGGTGCCGTATTGACTTACTTGAAAGGATTAAGACCGGCAAACAAGCTATGTTTCTCTTTTGGTTCGTATGGCTGGGGCAAGGGTGGTCCGGAGGCAATAGATGAATACTTTAAGAGTATGAAATGGGATATACTAAATGAGTCCATCACATCTAGATACAAACCGACGTCGGAACTGCTGGATGATTGTCGAACGGCCGGTAAAGCGCTGGGCGAGAGAGCAAAACAAATCGCCAAAGATAATACGGGTGAGAATATTTGTATAAATCCATAAGTCAAATCATTAATCGACGAAGGAGGCTTAGTGACGAAATACGTTTGCGATGTTTGCGGTTGGATCTACGACCCGGCAGTGGGGCTTCCCGATGAAGGTATCGAGCCGGGAACGTCATTTAAGGATTTACCCGATGATTTCATTTGCCCCGAGTGCGGCGTTGGCAAGGATGACTTTTCGCCCGTGGAGTAAACTCTAAACACTTATAGGAAGTAATAGAATGGTTGATTGGTTTATAGGATTAAATCCGATAACACAGGCGCTACTGGCGACATGTTTCACCTGGCTGATGACGGCGTTGGGCGCGGCGGTGGTGTTTGGTAAAAAAGACCTGAGCCGTAAAACGCTTGACGGCATGCTTGGTTTCGCGGCCGGTGTGATGATTGCCGCCAGTTACTGGTCGCTTCTGGCGCCGGCTATCGAGATGTCTGAAGGGCAAAGTTTGCCTTCGTGGTTTCCGGCGGTTGTTGGTTTTCTTTTAGGCGCTGTTTCCCTTAGAATAACTGACAGGCTGTTGCCTCATCTACATCTTAACATGCCAACGGATAAAGCCGAGGGTATCAAGACGAAATGGCATCGCACCACTTTGCTGGTGCTTGCCATAACACTGCATAATATTCCCGAAGGCTTGGCGGTTGGAGTCGCATTTGGGGCGGCGGCGGTTGGTCTGGAATCGGCGACATTAGCTGGCGCTATAGCACTGGCGATAGGTATCGGAATTCAGAATTTTCCCGAAGGAACCGCGGTTTCCATGCCCTTACGCCGAGAAAATGTTTCTCGATTTAAAAGTTTCTGGTATGGTCAGTTATCGGGGATAGTAGAACCCGCCGCCGGAGTACTTGGTGCCGCGCTGGTTTTGATTGCTCGCCCCATACTTCCCTACGCGTTGGCTTTTGCCGCCGGCGCGATGATCTTCGTTGTCATCGAGGAACTTGTACCCGAATCACAAACAGGAGGTCACTCGCACGCGGCTACGATGGGAGCGATACTTGGCTTCGCCGTAATGATGACTCTCGATGTCGCGTTGGGTTAGTGGTTAAATAAGAAAGTATTTTATGGGAATCGTCGATCAATAAATTATGGAAGTAAAACGGTTTAAATAATAGGAGCGGATATGGGTGATAATTCGGAAATTCTTAAAGCTTTAACAAGAGGTATCGAATCTGAGATAGCGGCTTATGTGTTTTATCTTGAAGCAATGAAGAAAGTTGATGATACGAGTTTTAAGTCTATTCTCGAGCATTTGGCGGGCGAGGAAAAGGGCCATTTTCTTGTGTTGGAAAGAAAATATGATTCTCTTGTTCGGTCAGAAATGTGGAATACCACGACAGATATCTTGAGAAAAGACGGACTCCCGGAAATTGATGAGAACATGGCGGCAAATCATAGAAGCCTTATAGAAAAGGTCAGAAACCTTGAATCTAAAAAGGAAATTCTGGATATGGCTTTGGATTTAGAAAAAGAGGCTGAATCCCTTTTTGCCAAATTAGCCGAGAATGCCCAAACCGAGGATGCTAAAGCCGCTTTTAGGAATCTGGCCGAGTTCGAAAAGGCTCATGTGAAATTGATTGAAAAGGAAATCTCTAATCTTGGTTGATAATTTGTTGATGTCCTGTTTGTAGGATTTCTGGTAATTCGAGTTAATGTGTTAAAATTCAATACGTAAAAGGAGCCTGTTCGGAGCCGTAAACGAGCAGTCGTTCACTTAATGCGTCAATAGCGGATGTACCGGATTTGCATGAAAGAGCTGTTTGATTTCGCTCAAGGATTAAATTTGAGAGTGTCGTTGATAGGGAGGAGTCTCGATGGATCTTGACCCCGTATTATTATCGCGTATACAGTTTGCCATGACTATTGGCTTCCACTTTATCTTTCCCCCAATATCAATAGGACTGGCCTGGCTTTTGGTCATTATCGAGTGGCAAGGTTGGCGGAAAGATGATGAAATCTACAAAAGCATGGGTAGATTTTTCGGCAAGCTTCTGGCTATCACTTTCGCGATGGGGGTTGCCACCGGGATCGTGATGGAATTCCAGTTTGGCACTAACTGGGCGGAATACTCGAAATTCGTCGGCGATATATTCGGAGCGCCATTGGCCGCCGAAGGCATATTCGCGTTTTTCCTTGAATCGGCATTCCTGGGGCTATATCTATTCGGCAGGAATAAGGTATCTAAGGGTATTCACTGGTTCTCAATATTGATGGTAGCCGTCGGATCGACTTTATCGGCTTTCTGGATTCTCGTGGCAAACTCCTGGCTGCAGACACCGGCGGGTTTCGTGATTCAGAACGGGCGGGCGGAATTGACCAGTTTCTGGGAGGCGGTATTTAATCCATCAACCATAATCCGGTTCTTCCATACGGTTGACGCGGCATTAATATCCGGCGCTTTTTTCGTGGCCGGTATCGCGGCCTATTTATATCTAAATAACAAAGGCGTTGAGGTCGCCAGGAAAGCCCTAAAACTAGCGATTATTTTTGGCGTTATTACGTCACTGCTGGAATTGTTCCCGTTCGGTCATGGACATGCCATCCAGGTAGCAAAAACGCAGCCCGCAAAGATGGCGGCAATGGAAGGGCTGATTGACGGTCAAACACGGGCGCCGATGCTCTTATTCGGTCTTCCTCAGGAATCGCCTGAACCGGATATGAAAGTTAAAATCGAGATCCCGGGATTATTGAGCATGGTTACGCATGGAGATATCGACGCGTATGTACAAGGGATAAATGATTTCCCCCGAGATGAGATACCGCCGATACTTCTGACTTTTGCTTCATTTCATAATATGGTATTTTTGGGGACGTATTTCATCGGATTGATGTTTCTGGGTACGTTTCTGCTTTATCGAAAACAATTGTTCGAGAGAAAGTGGTTTTTGAAGATACTGATGTTTTCCATTCCCTTACCGGTTATTGCCTGTCAGTTTGGCTGGATAACCGCCGAAGTGGGCCGTCAACCATGGGTAGTGTACAAGATTTTGAGAACGTCTGATGCCGTTTCGCTAACGGTCTCCGCTGGAGAAATTCTCTTCTCAATCATTCTATTCGGCATGATATACTTATTCCTCGGCGCTCTGTATCTTTATATCATGGGCCGGGAAATTAAACATGGTCCTGACTTAAGGAATATAGCGGAGGCAAAGTCATGATCGATCTTAATACTATCTGGTTTATTTTATTTAGTGTGCTGATTATCGGATACGCGATATTGGACGGTTTCGATTTCGGCGTTGGAGTACTTCATCTGTTTGCCACAAACAACGATGAGCGTCGAATCCATATGAATGCCATAGGTCCGGTTTGGGATGGCAATGAAGTCTGGTTATTGACAGCCGGCGGCGCTTTGTTCGCGGTATTCCCGATCGTTTACGCGACGGTGTTCAGCGGTTTTTACATACCGATGATGCTTATTTTGGCAGCCCTGATATTTCGAGCTGTATCGCTTGAATTCAGAAGTAAAATAGATTCGTCGGGCTGGCTGAGTTTCTGGGACTGGTCTTTCGGTTTGGGAAGCTTGTTGCCGTCGTTACTGTTTGGTGTGGCCGCGGGTAATATTCTAAGGGGAATTCCGTTAGATGAGAACGGCTTGTTTGTCGGTTCATTCCTGGGATTGCTGAATCCTTATTCGATTCTTGTCGGCGTTTTAAGCCTGGTGATGTTTATTCTTCACGGCGCTCTTTATATGACACTTAAAACTGAGGGCGAGCTAAGAGACAGGATGTCAAGGTGGGCTTCCGGTTTTTGGATTGCATTAGTCGTTGTCTATCTCTTGACGACGATTTATACGTTTTTCGAAGCGTGGTATTTATTTAAGGGATTGCCTAACGCGCCTATGTTCTGGATGTTGTTGATTTTTTTATTGGGCTCTTACATTTACATCCCGATAGGACTGAAATCAGGAAGTTATTTTAAAGCATTTCTGGCTTCATCAATAACAATCGCCTGCATGATAGGTATGGCGGCTGTTAGCCTTTTCCCAAGATTAGTCCCGTCGATAATTGATTTGAACTACAGCCTGGATATTTACAATGCCTCCTCAACACCCCGCACTCTGATGGTTATGCTTATAATTGCCTTGATCGGTATGCCATTAGTTATTGGCTACACTATCTATATTTACAAGGTATTCAAGGGCAGGACTATAATTGGAGATGAAAGCTATTGATTATCAAATTAGAAATAAGCTGGATAAAATAAAGCCGGCATCGGTAAACCGGAGGTTAAATGGTTAAAAATAGTAAAAAGCCACGATTAAAACTGATGGATATTCCTGAGAACATATTGTTGGATTTGTACGCGAATATGATGAAAACAAGGTTGCTAGACGAGCGTTTGCGCAAGCTGTTTCGTCAGGGCCGCTATGCCGGGACATATTTTTCGGCGGTCGGCCAGGAAGCGACCACGGTTTGTCCATCATATGGGCTTCGAGATGAAGATATCATCGCCCCGTCACATCGCGAGATCGGCGCCAGTGTGGCCAAAGGGGTTCCCCTGGACGAAATCGTGTCCCAGGTCTATGCCCGCAAGAATTCTCCCGACAAAGGTAAAACTCACCCTTGCCATTATGGTTCGCGCGAAAAAGGCGTTATCACCCCATCCTCGACTCTGGCCAGCCAGGTGATTGTCGGTACCGGTTGTGCCATGGGATTCAAGATGCAGAAAAAGGATAACGTTGTACTGGCGTTTTTTGGCGAGGGCTCAACCGCCCGCGGTGGTTGGCATGAGGCGTTGAACTATGCCGGAATTCACAAATTGCCGATTGTTTATATTTGCCAGAATAACCTATGGGCCGAATCCGTGCCGGCGAATTTATCGGCGGCCATTCAGTTTTTCTCCGACCGGGCCAAGGCCTATGGATTCCGCGGAATCACTATTGACGGCAACGACATGATTGAGGTTTATAAAACTTCCCATGATGCCATCGACAAGGCTCGCGCCGGTAAGGGACCGACATTAATCGAGTGCATGACCTATCGCTGGTACGGCCATTCGGAGATCGATCCGGCCGATTATCGCACGCAGGAGGAAATCGATGAATGGAAAGCCCGTGATCCAATCCTGGGGGCCGAAAAACTACTGATGGAAGCAGGCTTGCTAACAGCGACCAAACGGGAATCCTTAATCGAGCAAATAGATCAGGATATAGAGGCAGCTGTTAAAAACTCGGAAAACGAGCAATACGCCGAACCCGAAGAGGCATATATTGACGTGTATTCCGAAAAATTCCCATTGAGGCGCGATGAGTACTAATAATTTAAAACCGAAATCGCCATCGGAATCCGAAATCGTGATGACCGAGTTGGTATTGCCCAATGACGCTAACATTCTGGGAAACGCGCTCGGTGGACGGGTTATGCACTGGATTGACCTGGCGGCGGCTACGGCCGCCCATAAGCATTGTGGCGCGATTTGCGTGACCGCGGCGATTGAAAGATTATCTTTTCTCAATCCGATAAAGGTAGGGCAACTGGCTCATCTCAAAGGCCGGGTCGTCTGCACGGGGAAAACATCGTTGGTTACCAAGGTCGATGTATGGTGCGAGGATATGGATACGGGCGAGACCTACCCCACATCCGAGGCATATTTAACATTTGTCAGCCTCGATAGGAACGGCAAGCCCAGAAAAGTACCGCCTTTGGATATCAAGACGGATGAGGAAAAAGCGGAACGCGAAAGAGCGAGAATAATTCGCAATAAGCTATTAGAGATAAAAGGTCGGGTGTCAAAATGATCAAAACTTCCTACATCGATGCTATCAATCAGGCAATGCATGAGGAGATGGAGCGCGATGAGAGGGTCTTTTTAATTGGAGAAGATGTCGGCGTTTATGGTGGCGTTTTCAAGGCGACCAAAGGTTTGCTTGATCGTTTCGGACCGGAGCGAGTAATCGATTCGCCAATTTCAGAGGTCTATATCGCCGGCGGAAGCGTGGGGGCGGCTATGGTGGGGATGAGGCCAATCGCCGAGATACAGTTCGCCGATTTTATCACCCCCTCGATGGACCAGTTGATCCAGCAGGCGGCCAAGGTTCGCTACCGCACCGGCGGTCAATGGACTTGCCCGATGGTTGTGCGCGTCTGCTGCGGCGGCGATGTTGGCGGTGGCCTATACCATTCGCAAATCAACGAACAGTGGTTCTTCTCGCAACCGGGACTCCAGGTGATATTGCCATCCACCCCGTATGATGCTAAAGGGCTGCTAAAATCCGCAATCAGGGGTGAAGACCCTGTGATATATTTCGAACATAAAAGACTATACCGCTGGATTAAAGATGAAATTCCTGAAAGCGAATTTACCGTGCCGATTGGCAAAGCGGCGATACGAAAAGAAGGAAAAGATATTACTATCGTAGCATACGGCTTGATGTGTCATCGCTCGCTGGAAGCCATAAGCGAACTCGAGAAGGAGGGAGTTTCCGTTGAACTGATCGACATGCGAACGCTTTTACCCTGGGATAGAGAAACTATTTTTGAATCTATCAAGAAAACATCCAAAGCGGTATTAGTTCAGGAAAGTCCGAAGACCGGCGGAGTTATGGCTGAGATCAGTGCCGCCATAAACGAAGAGATTTTTGATTATCTCGACGCGCCTGTTACGAGAGTATGTGGTCTTGATGTTCCGGCTATACCGTTCGCGCCGCCAATGGAGCGGTTTTTCCTGCCTAACAAAGAGAAGATCGTAAATGTAGTTAAGAAAGTTATCGAGTTTTAAGGAGGTACCATGGAATATAAAATTATCGTTCCTCCATTAGGAGAATCAGTTGTTGAAGGCACAATCGTACAGTGGCTGGTAAAAGAAGGCGGCCCTGTTAAGGAAGACGAGCCGTTGGTTGAGATAATGACCGATAAGATTAATATCGAGATACCCTCACCATAC
>JAAEQD010000105.1 GCA_024231855.1 Candidatus Zixiibacteriota bacterium | reverse complement strand
CTGGATGAGTGGTTCTTATTTTGAGGAATTCAATCCACGCGATGCATCGCTTATGGATGCTTCGGAGATAATCGCCAGATCTTATGGTTTTTCGAGTGTAGAGCAACTTGGCACATTTTTCCTCGACAGGAACAGGCATTATCCGGCAATGGATATATTAAATAAAAACGGTATAGCCACTCCATACGACAAAGACGGCGATCTATTCCCGGCCATTATGTTAGGCTTTGAAGATATCGGTTTCCCCGGTGGTCGAAACCTCAATTCGATGAATGGGGAAATCGGCGGTTCGGCTGAATGGGCTGTAGCCGTACTGCCTTTGGTCTGGCGAGGCGGGCAGGCATTGGGGATGCTTACCAGCCAGTCTTCACTGACTCGTACGGATTTAACTCCCGAAGAAAAATGGAAAGAGCGCTTCCATTATACCGAGGAAGAGTTCATGCAGATACAGGATGCCCGATTTGAGCAGAAACCATATTTTACCATTAAGGATATCATGGAAGATCCTTTTGCAGGCGGTATCGCGGCGTTCGGCGGTATTACCGATAACTTTTACTTACCGTTTATGAAAGGTGTTAAAGCTAATCGTGACAATAATACGGTCGAGGTTAATGTCCTGGTTGTCAACTCGTTAGGAATTATGGAATGCTGGCAATTAAAGTTAAAATGCGAAAAAAGCATTGATAATACTATCGAGCTGATGAAATCTCCCAAGGAGCGACTCGAAAGCCTTGATGGTAAACAGCTTGAGTCGACTATCGGTAAGATGTTAAATGATAAAATCGATCGTCGTCGTTTCAGGATGTTTTTCAATAACGAATATTACCCGGCGCTTATACCGGTTCGCAACAATATGGTGATCCTGCCTCAGGCTATAGATACTTTGATAGAACGAGGCGCTCTCAACCAACAAGATCGGGAAATAGTCTGGATTACTCAGGAGCAGGCCAAAGATTGGTTTATAAGCTACGATTAATCCCTGCGGAAAACGTATTCAATAAAGCGTTCAGAACGGATGTAATATTTCAATTGATATATTACCATCTGAACTAATATTTACTGTAACAAGTGTTACAGTTATAAGTTAGGAAAATTCAAGTTACTCTCGCCGCGCGTTATTTTTAGCCGATTTAGACTTTTATGTTAATATTTTAGCTATAAACGAGAACGGCGTATCAGACTAAACTCGCCGGAATATCTATTATTTTATCGCGGAATATAAATAAGGATTGCCAGATGAGTATCGAATCATGAAAAGATGCAGCAGATGCGTTCTGCCATCCTCGATGCCGGGAATTAGTTTCGATAGTGAAGGAATATGTAATTACTGTCGCGACTATCAGAAACAGACGCTAAAGAACGAAGAAGCTTTACTGGAAATCTTGAATGCGGCAAGAGGAAAAGGCTCTCAATATGATTGTATCGTAAATTTGAGCGGAGGTCGGGACAGTTCTTATACGATATTGAAAATGTCCAAAGACTACGGTATGAAAGTATTGGCCATAAATTATCGAAATCCTTTTACACATCCTATCGCTACGCGAAACATGAAAAATATTAAGGATATATTAGGAGTGAATCTGATCGACTTCTCATTCAAACCCGGTTTTCATGAAAGGATATTGAAGCAAAATCTATTAGCTCTTCTGAAAAAAACCGATCCGGCGATGATTCCCATGGTGTGCATATCGTGCAAATTAATCTGGAAAAATATTCTCAAGATAGCCAAATCTTATAATGTAAAACTCATCGTTTCCGGTGGAAATTTATTCGAACAGACGACTTTCAAGCGCGTCCTTCTTGGCGGCGATCAAAATCAAAGCCTGCCAAGCTACTACAGTTCATACATATTTGGCCTGGCCAGGCGGGCGCTGGCTAATTACAGATTTTTGCGCCCGCGAACATTGTTTCCCACAATAAAAGGCTATTTATACAGCAATCCATATTCTCCAATGGTACGTATGAAAGCCCGGCATATCGATAAGATCGATCTGTTTCATTATCTTCCCTGGAATGAAAAAGAAATACTGGGGCGGATTCAAAATGAACTCAACTGGCAATACCCGGAAAGCAATTCCGGCAGTTGGCGTTTCGATTGCCAAATAGGCCATCTCAAGGATTTCTTCTATTTAAAAACGCTTGGTCTTACCGAGAAAGATGATTTTTACAGCAAGCTTATCCGCGAGGGTAAGATATCACGCGAAGATTCTCTGATACGTCTTGCCAAGGAAAATGAAGTGGATATCGTGGAAATCAGGAAACTTCTCAAATCGATAAACTTCGACACCGCTATTTTAACAGCGTCATCCGACCAATTTCACTAAACTCGACCGAACTGAGTTCATATAGATAAACTCCTGACGGCCTGTTTCCGGCGTCCCAGACGAGATGGTTTTCTCCCGGTTGAAAATAGGCGGTGGGAAATGCATCAATTACCTGACCCAATAGATTATATATTGTCAGTTTCACAAACGCCGGGTCGGCCAGCTTGAATAGGATCGTTGTTTGGGAATTGAACGGATTCGGGTAATTCCGGTGAAGTCGTAAATCCAATGGTACGTTTACTTCGATTTCGCCTATATCAGTCGGATACAGGTTAAAGAATCCCTGGAGGCAGGCTAATATCAGGTCCTCGCGGGTATTAAAGCCGTCACCTTCAACTATCAGGGAAGGATCGATGTTAAACGTTAAAGCCCTATAGCCATTGACAAAGTATACCCCACGGGAATCGCATGGGCCGGGATTATTGTCTACCCGAAAAAACGATCTCTCCAAATCGTAATCGCTTATGGCAAAAGTTCCCCGGGGATCGGGATAGCTGAAATAAAGATCCTCCATGAATGTATCTTCAACGCCCCAGGCCGAATCAGTCGGCAGAGGGCACCAGGTAAATTCATCGAAACCAAGCCAGCTAAGATACGGCAGGAAAAGCAGGTTTTGATGCCCGAAAAATATGGCATCCTTGCCCAGGCTTAGATGAGCCCTTATTCTTTCCAGTTGATTCTCGGCCGGATAATCGCCCTGGTCATATTCACGAAGCCCCGGAAAGCCTATCAACATGTCAGAAGTATTTTCGACGAGGGTATCGGCATATTCGACGTTGTAATTATTATCTGAAAGTATCTGGTACATTTGCTGACCGGCCTGGCTGTAATCGGCTGCCCGATCCCAGATCAGGATTTCCTCGGATGCCCGGACTGAAGATAGGCTAAAAACAAACAGCAGATTCAAAGAGATAGTAAGCATTGACGAGCTATGAAATTTCAATTTGCTCACCCCCTTATCTTAATAAAACCATCGATTTTATTTTAGAGAAATTCCCCGCTTCCAGACGGTAAAAATAGACGCCGCTTGCCTGTTCGGATGCATCGAAGGTTAAACTGTGATATCCCGCCCGTTGGTCTTCATCAATAAGCCCGGCTACCTTACGGCCCAGTAAATCGTATATTTCCAAGCGGACATGGCAGTCAATCGGCAAATCATAATCAAATGATGTTGTCGGATTAAAAGGATTCGGAAAATTCTGGGCCAGCCGGAATACAGATGGCAGGTTAGGGTTGATGGCTCTCCGATCGCGTGAGATATGTCCCGTTGAATCATCGCTCCGGGGGATAATCTCTTTTTGATAAACCAGAAAATTGTGATTGGCGCTGCCCCAGGCCGAAACTGTCAAATGAATATTTTCCGAACTTTCATATTCACCGGAGACTTCAAGCCGGAGATACATCCCGTGCGCATCCCTGATATACCCATCGCCATCCACATGCCCCAGGACATAATCCTCGCCCCATCTCGCGCAGATCGTTACATCCTCGGCGACTGGAGATCCGTCCAATTCGGTAACAATAAATTCATCGAAAATCAAACGTCCCGGGTTAAGCGTATCGGGGCCGGTAACCATGAATTCATCCGGGTAATCGGTGAATATCGCGATTGTCGGATCGCCGTACAAATTCATGGTATAATTTTCATCCCGGAAATCGGAATACGCCAGGCGCGTATCTCTGAGGGCCAATCCCGCCAGATGTCCCGACTGGGTATTGAAAACCCGGTTCCAGTATTCTCTGGTCATATATTTCGAATTACTAACCCAACCCCAGCGGCTATGGCCGTTATAGATTATACATCCGCCATCCTCAACGAAAAGATAGCCCTCGCCCATGCACGGTGAATACGGCCACCAGGTCTGGCAATCGTAAGCGGCCACGAAGCAGGAAACGGTCCACATTGTCATCAAACAGCCCGAACCTTCGAGGTCAAGTATGCAGCCGGGATTGGTCGCCTGGTCGTGCCGATAAGTAGCGCCCACTTCCGACCGGGGTCCCATATTATAGCCTCGGGTCTTGCCGGTATTGTAATCAGGCGAACCATGTGATGATTCATTGACAAACGACGGCCTGTTGAATTTGTAATAATCGATAATTGTCTGGCCAAAAGGCGACAGGGGAAATTGATCGCCGCCTGATGGTTGTTCTATGAGGAAATAGTTGTCTACATAAACATATGGAGGGATACATTCCGGATAGAATTCATGTTGATTCATGTCGCGCATCTGGTCGACACAGGTGGTAACATAAAGCATTGAGCCACCCGACCCGTAGCTTTCATACTGTTTGATTTTATCAACGTATATTTGGAATTCAGAGGCTGTTTCGGCCGGGACTATACCGACCCAGCCCTCGGAGTACAGATCCGGGCGATCATGTTTGGGTTCGCCGAATACGCCATCCTGGTCGAAATCCCAATCATGGTAGCTCATCGTAAATTCACCGAGGTACAGGCAATTAGCCATGTGCTGGTTAACGATATCCGGGGTGTTGTTCGTATTACCAGGATAGAGATATCTAACATTGTCCAGGTCATCGCCAACCATCAGTAGAGCCTTGGTACCGTAAGTATAAAAATGATCCCGGAATACCCGGCGGATTTTTTCCGGCATGTCGCCGTCGGAGCACATCAGGGCGATCTGATCCAGGGTGAAAACCTTGGCTGGTCTATGGGTGTCTGTCCGCCATTTGCGCAACTCGTTGGCGGGTTCGATAAAAGATGAATCCGGGATTACTATCAGCTCGAATATCCAGGGCCGATCTTCTGCCGGCGGGACAAATTTCAAAGGCGTCGAATACTGATGTTGCATCAGGGTATTATCGATGAGTTGCCTTTTACTATCGATTTCCGGATATGTCAGATATGATGGATAAACTATCTCCAGAGGCTCCATTGGATTTGTCGGTCCGGGCATAGAGTGTTGGTCACCCGACGGGGCGGGTTCCAACCGCAGGTTGAAACCGATATCTGTCAGAAGATTCAGCTCTCCGGTATAGCCATAATATTTAAAGGGCGTAACCTGGATCGAGGCCAGGGTGATATTCTCCAGTTCACCGTGACCATCAATCAGTTTTACTATTAATGTATCCCAGGGAAATGAGGTAAGGTTGTGATAAATATTGCGGTTGACATGCTGAAACGGTTCGAAAGCGTAACCATCGAGCGTCGGCATCGGATGCTGCGAGGGAATGACGAATCTGCCTTCCTCCAATTGAGCCAGATTTTGCTCTGTATAATGCAAATCGGTGATGGCGGTGACCATCTGCCCCGCCGGAATAGCGTAGATGTAATTTCGACAGGGAAACCGGGGCAAATTGAGTGAATCAACGCCCAGAAAATAATCCTGATGGTGAGCCTTGGGGATATCGGGCGCGAAACTCAGTTGAGCATAAATCTGCCCCTCGCGATCGATTTCATCGATAATGATCTGATCGGCTGAGAAATTTAAATTGACCGGAATGACATCGGCCATGCTTGAAACGGTGAAAATCAGGAATCCTAAAATAATGGTCGAAGTTGTGGTGATTTTGTGAATCATGGTTATGCCTCTTTTTTATTGTTCAGTAGATTGCAGCATTGATATATCTTTTGCCGGTTTTGCCCCGTTTATAATTTGAGTTTTAACAATGCTGCCGATGCCGGGTTTTAATCCTATGTGACTTGATAAGCTAATATTACAGTTAGTGTTAGTCAAGTAAAAAATGATGTTATCGCTCTACTATTGACTATAATGACAAGTACTGAATACGGAGAACGGCAGCGTCGATTAACCTGATTACGAAGCGCTGCTTCGTAATCAGCGGTTGTCCCCAAGCGGCGGCTGGGAACAAGTTTTAAGTACTAATTTTAATGGCGATGGGTTCTTTTCTGCTCACGCCAATATCTCAACTAATTTTCCTTGACTCTAATTCCAATATCAATATTTTATGGCATTGCGCTTCGGGCGCTTTTGGTTTTATAAGGATAATACGAAATAATGTACTGGTTGCGAAGCGCCGCTTCGCAGCCCTGGTGGTGTTCCCAAGCAGCACTTGGGAACAAGCAAATAAGGATGTGACTAAAGATTTTGATATCAGGAGGTTAACATGGGACATTTCCAGGTTCCCGTACCCACAAACGAGCCGATTTGGGCTTACGCGCCGGGCACCCCGGAGCAGGCCAAATTAAAAGCCGCAATCGCCGAATTAAAGCAAACCAAAATCGAGGTACCGATGTATATCGGCGGCGAGGAGGTCAAAACCGAGACCAAGGTCGAGATGACCGCGCCGCATGATCATACCCTGAAACTCGGTCATTACTACAAAGGCGGGGCCGACCAGGTCCGCGCGGCAGTTAAGGCCGCCCTTAAGGCCAAGCCGATGTGGGAAGCGATGCCCTGGGAACAGAAAGCCGCCATATTTCTCAAGGCCGCCGATCTGATCGCCGGGCCATACCGCTATGAATTGAACGCCGCCACCATGCTGGGACATTCCAAGAACGCGTACCAGTCGGAAATCGATGCCGTCTGCGAGCTGGTCGATTTCTTCCGTTATAATGTTTATTACGCCGAACAGATTTTCAATATGCAGCCGGGCAATCAGCCGACCTTGTGGAACCGGGTGGAATATCGCGGCCTGGAGGGATTCGTATTCGCGGTCACCCCGTTCAACTTCGTCTCGATCGCCGGCAACCTGCCCACCGCGCCGGCTATCATGGGCAACACCGTGGTCTGGAAACCGGCCTCCAGCGTTGTCTATACGGCGCATTTCATCATGAAGATTCTCAAAGAGGCGGGGCTTCCCGATGGCGTAGTCAATATGGTTACCGCCCGCGGCGCCGATATCGGCAACCTTGTTTTGAAAAACAAGGATCTGGCCGGAATCCATTTCACCGGCTCAACCGAGGTATTCCAGACTATGTGGAAAACTATCGGCACCAATATCAAACGTTATCGCTCATATCCGCGCATAGTCGGCGAGACCGGCGGCAAGGATTTCATATTCGTCCACAACTCGGCCAATCCCAAACAGGTGGCCACCGCGATTACCCGGGGCGCTTTCGAATACCAGGGCCAGAAATGTTCGGCCGCCTCACGTGTATATGTGCCCAAATCGCTGTGGCCGGCGGTCAAGGAAACCGTGATCGCGCATGCCGAGGAAATGAAGATGGGCAGCCCGGAGGATTTCGGCAACTTCATCAATGCCGTGATCGACCGGTCGGCGTTCGAATCGATCGTCGAGTATATCAAGTTCGCCCAGGAGGCGCATAACGCCGAGATCGTCTTCGGCGGCACGTTCAACAACAGCGAGGGCTGGTTTATCGAGCCCACACTTGTGGAGACGACCGAGCCGACATTCAAGCTGATGGATGAGGAAATATTCGGCCCGGTGGTAACCGTGTACGTGTATGAGGACGCGGATTTCACCAAGACACTCAAGATCTGCGACGCTACCTCGCCCTATGCCCTAACCGGCGCGATTTTCGCCACCGACCGTCAGGCGGTTGTGAAGGCCACGAACATTCTCCGTCACGCAGCCGGTAATTTCTATATCAACGACAAACCCACCGGCGCGGTAGTCGGCCAGCAGCCGTTCGGCGGCGCCCGCGGCTCCGGCACCAACGACAAAGCCGGCAGCCTGCTGAACCTGATCCGCTGGACCTCCGCCCGCACGATCAAGGAGAACTTCCTGCCACCGACGGATTACAAGTATCCGTTTATGGGGTAAGGATTATTTCGATATAGCTAGCGATTAGAAGCCGTCCCGGTTGGGGCGGCTTTTTTTGTTGAAAAGGTAGATATAGTTATTGACATTGATTATTCATTAAGTTATTACATTATAAATAAGTTCTGTAAAATATTAAGTTCTGAGAAAACAATAAATGGAGAAAAATATGGAAGAAGCAAAAATTAAACATTTAGAATTTATTCAAAACATAATAACCAGAATGAACACTAATTCTTTTCAGATAAAAGAATGGACAATAGTATTAGTATCCGCACTTCTAGCTTTATATGCCTCTACAAAAAATAATTGTTTTATTTTATTAGGGATATTGCCTGCTCTTATGTTTTGGTTTTTAGATGCATATTATTTGACTCAAGAAAGAAAATTTAGGGGTCTATATAATGATGTGGCGGACATTGGGGAAAATCCCAATGAAATAAAATTGTTTGAAATGCGCCCAGATCTATATGTTGGGGGTAAATATTCTTATTGGAATGTATTTCGTTCAGAAACAATTGGAAGATTTTATGCTATGATAGTGATTATGCTGGCTTGTATTTATTTATATTTTCAATTAAGCTAATTCGGAGGTTATTATGACAAGACGAGTATTTTTTAGCTTTCATTACAAACCTGATGTTATGCGCGCATCGCTAGTTCGACAAATTGGGGCACTTGAAGGCAACCAATCCGTCAGTGATAATGATTGGGAGAAAATAACAAGCGGCGGCGATTCTGCAATTGAGAGATGGATAGATGGACAACTAAAAGGTAGATCATGCACAGTGGTTCTTGTTGGCTCAAACACAGCAAATCGTAAATGGATAAATTACGAAATCGTTAAGTCCTGGGATGAAGGAATGGGTGTTGTAGGTATTCGTATACATGGTCTTAAAAATATTGACGGAAAAATAGCAGCAATTGGAAACAATCCTTTTGATTATATAACGCATGGTCTAACCAAAAATAGGTTGTCTTCAATAGTTAAGTGCTACAAACCAGCAGGCCCTAACAGTAAAGAACGATATTCATGGATATCAAAACATCTTTCGAATGCGATTGAAGAGGCGATTAATATACGCAATGCAAATTAAGAATTGAACTTATAACTTTTACTTCTCTTCTTGAGTAGGTGAATAACGTTTGTGAATAGAAAGGTTAGCAGATAAGTGAATATTTTAATTGTGCAACATTACTAATGAATTTAAAATATAAATGTAATTTTCTCTATTTAAAATACGAGGAGAATTAAACATGCGCCCAAGGATAACATTTATTGAAACAGGTTATAAGCGAAGCATAAGAAAAATGGAAATTGCTAAATTCCATAAAAATGTCGTATTCGTTGGCATGCCTTTTGATAATTCTTCTGCGGCTATTTTTAAAGGAATCCAACAGGCTTGTGATGAAGTAGGTCTTAAACCTATAAAAATAGATAATATCGAGGATTCAGGACCAATTCCAAGGCAAATCCTTGAAGCAATAGAAAAAGCAGAATTCCTTATTTTTGACCTAACTCATGAGAGGCCAAATGTATACTATGAGCTTGGATATGCGCATGGAGTCGGTAACAAACCTGAGGAGATAGTTTTAATCGCGAAAGCTGGTACAAAGCTACACTTTGATATTTCATTTTTACGCGTAATCAGGTACAAGAATCGCGAAGATCTTGTCGAAAAACTGATTAGTAGACTACACAACATTACTATGACATGTCGCCCTAAGGTTGCCTATCCGACAAATTTGCTTTATTAGACGAGTAGCCCCTGTGCCCCATCCCCGTTACTGCGGGGTGGGTTAGGTTGTAGATCGTTTCAATCATACTCACCCTACTGGTGAGGTACCGCCCGGCCCCAGCCCCAGACAGCTCAGTGAGCTGTCACTACAAATAGCGATAATCGGCGTTCCATCCTGAAGGATAAAAAAGTGTTACCCATGTGATCGGTTTGTACCCTGTAACACTACACACCCGTTGGGTGTGGTACGATTTTCTTCAATAATTCCAGTTGGATTCGGTATTATATCATAACTCACTCACACTTACGCTTTCCGGTACCTGCTTAATTTTGCCTTTAATCAAAATCGTTGCCTCAACGTTAGATACTATTTTTCTTTGGGGACTGAAAAATACGCTGCCGCCGCCACCGCCTGCTCCCGGCATATCAATGGACATATTAAAAGCTGACGGCATTCTGCTGCCTCTATGTCCTTGTGGATCTTGTATTGATGTATTTTCGGTAAACGATATCAGTTCCTCAAGTTCCACCCCCATAGTCTCGGCTATTAAATCCGCTTTCTGCCTGGCTTTTTTGAGCGCTTTCTCCATAGCCGTCATCTTTAATTCCTCAATATCATGCAGGATAAACTTGACTCCGGAAAATTCGTCCGGCTCGGAGTCGCTTACTATTAATATCGACTCCTCCAGAAGACTGAAATCATCTAAACTTACGGTTATGGTGATACTGGTTTTATATTCTTTTTTCTCCAATATTATAGCTTTCCTGCCTATACTTTCATCTGTGCGAAAATGCGATGTTGAAAAGTTACTCTCAGTCAGGCCTATTGCTTTCAAGCCCTCGGTAATCGTGCTGATCCGGTTTTGGGCCTGTCCAACCGCCATCCGAAGAGTCGAACCTGTCCCCTCGATACCGAACGAGAAAATCGCTCTATCGGCTTTGGCGTTTATTTCAACCTGGGCTTTGACATTTAACTTGCATTGGGACACATTGTCGGCATGTGCCATAGATGTGAAAACAGATAAACAAACCACTAATACGATACGTCTCATACTCTCATCCTCCGTTTTAATTGTGCTTTGCCTTTCGTTTGATAATAGTTATTAAGTTTATAATAATCCGGGTTAAGCGATATGGTACTATTTTATATGTATTAGATGGTGGTTTGTTCAGGGGTATTTGTGAGGTGACAGTACCCCACTCATCGGATGGGCAAAAACAAAACCCACCTGCCCATTCCAATCATACTTCCCCTTCTGGTGAGGTACCGCCCGGCCCCGGCCCCTGACAGCGCAGTGCAAGTGTCACTACAAATAGCCCATTCCTATCCCTTGGTTCCCCGATCAGATCGGGGATGACATGGGTGAGGAATCCGCGCTATAATTTCCTTCCCAACCGCGGAACAAAATATTCTATAATAATGTTACATACGTAAACGCTGAATTCTTATTATTTAAATAACCTGGCCAACTTCCGAATAAGATAAAGACTTAATAAATAGGAGAATTTATGAGTAACGACATCATAAAAAAATGCACGCTCTGCGGCGAGTCGTTTACCGCTGATGATCTGATTAATAATCACGACCTGAGGTTGCTCGGCATGCTCTATGTTCCTGATGAAGACGAAAAGGCATATTATTTTTATCAGCATGAAGGGGAAAATTGCGGCACGAGTTTCGCCGTAAATGTTGATTTGATGAGGAAATATATAAGCGAAGCGATACCGGATAAAAAGCGCGCCCAATCCAACCGCTGCGAAACACATTGTGTTAAAGTGACAGATAAGAGAGAATGCGAACAAGAGTGCAATTACGCGGCATATAGACGATTTTTATTTAAGATGATCGAGATGAGAAAAACAGCGCCATCCTTATAAAACGAGGTACCCCGCCCATCGAGTGGCAAACACCAAACATACTTGCCCATATCAGTAATACTCACCCAACTGGTGAGGTACCGCCCGGGCCTAGACAGTCCATATAGGCTATCACTGCAAATAACCTTGATAGGGATTTTACCTGCTTCTTTTGATCCCTGTTGACATTGTCTATCCGGTATGCTATAATACTTCAATGAAACGATGCATAATTTTATGTAGTGAGATGGAGTAAACCAATGAAACTATTCAAATACTATAGAAACGCGGTAATCTATCCGTCAATATTTATACTATTTTTTAGTATTATATATACGATTTTTTATAATTATAATGGCGATGGGCTAACGGACATATCAGCATTTGCAATGTCATTCATACCTTCATTGATCTACTCGGCCTTGATGTGCGGACTTTCCCTGACTATTTTTCTTAATAAAGTTAGAAAGTTAAATAAGAATATGACTTTTAATATACTTAGCTGGTTTTTTCTGCCCTTTATTTATCTAGCAACAATTTTTATTCATGATATAAGATTCAGAATTAAATTTGAGTTTGGATTCGGCAATGATTTTCTATACCTTTTAATAATGACCATTCCTTTTTTTATAGGTTTAAGTATGAGTTTTGTGAGTTATCGAGAACAATTTAACGCATCCAATACCGAGGTAAAGGTTTAGTAATGAAGAACGATGGGAAAATGAACCGACGGAGATTTTTAATGTTGTCCGCGGCAGGCGCCGCTTCAGCAAGTACGGCCGCTTTTCTTCTAAATTCCGGCAGGCTGTTTAGCACTACGGCTCCACTGGACACTAAAAAGCTTTTCGCGAAATGCGGCGCTTGATCTAACACATTCTTTACTCTGCTAAACCGTGAGTTTGGCAATCAAAAAAGTGACGAGGAGCTTGCCTCAGATCCGTTAGCCGGTGGACTTATGAGCACACAAAATCAATGCGGAATGCTCTGGGGATCCGCGTTGGCTGTGGGAGCGGAATCCTTTCGTAGATATAAGAACCACGGTCAAGCTTTGGCGATAGCCATAACCGGAACGCAACATATCGTGGAATCCTTTTCAAAACGGGCAAAAAGCGTCAATTGCCGGGAAATAATCGGTTTTGATATCAAGGATAAATTTGATATGGTGGAATTCATGCTGAAATCCCTCCCCAGTGGCTTTTCAAACATGATCTGTATGAATCTCGCGGAAAAATGGGCGCCGGAAGCGATCCAATCAGCAAAAGAAGGATTGTCCGATGAGCTAACTGATTCACCTCAACTACCTGCAAGTTGCGCGTCTGAAGTCGCTAAAAAAATGGGAGCCAGTAATGAGGAAATGGTTATGGTTGCCGGACTTGCCGGAGGTATGGGTTTAAGCGGCAATGCTTGTGGCGCGCTGGGCGCGGCGATATGGATCGATACGCTCGCCTGGTGTAGAAATAATCCTGGCAAATCCGGTTACGCGAATCCAAACGCGAAAGAAATATTGAAAGCATTTTATGACGTGACCGGTTCTGAAATTTCATGTGCTAAATTATCAGGACAGTGTTTTAAGACAATAGACGATCATACGGAATTTGTAAAAAACGGTGGATGCAATAGACTGATTAATGTACTTGGGCAATCGTAATTTGCTAATACCAGGTACACCACCCATCGGGTGGGCAAATACCAAACTCGCCGGTCTGTTTCAATCATACTCATCCTACTGGTGAGGTACCACCCGGGCCAACCTCAAGACAGCCCAAATGAGCTATCACTACAAATAGCCTTGCCCACCCTAAAAGATCAAGCAAACTATGTCCCCTATACCTTATCACTTCTTCCGCTTTTTACTTTTGATTCGCGCTTCCCGGAATTGAGCGTTTACCTTTCCGGCCGATACCGCCATCACGATAGATTGAACCGCGCCGATCTCATCATTGGTTATGCCTTGATCTTTGGCCACGCCAAAGTAACTTTCCATTCAAGGCCCGCATCCAACGGCCATAGCGGCGGCCAGATGTATCAGAAGTGTGGTTTTTGGCTCAAGAAATTCGTTGCCGCGAGCCGAATCGTAAAACTCATTGAATTTTTTCTTCTGCTTTTGGGGAAGCATAATGCTCTCCTTTATTCTAAATGATAAATCACTGACGTTCGTTAAGCATATTAAAGGGATGCTTCATCCAGACATTGGGTTCGATATACGTGCCTGTATCATGCTCATGATCTATCTGAACGGGAACCAGCGCGCCTGGAACGATATATGATCCGCTTTCGGGGAAACTCATTTTCGCCCAACTTTCCCAATCGCCAACAGTGCCTGTTATTTTCATCGATGAATGACATACTTTAATTAATTCCGCCCCCATTTTCACATGGGTTGCTATCCAGGGATCAAACGGTTGATTGTTTTTGTTTTGCCAGTCGATATATTTGTCTATAGAATTTAACGGATATTGGCTTTTCAGTGATGGTCTAACCGGGGCTATCATATCGGTCAAGCCGTGGCTTTTGGCGATCGTGGTCATTGTCTTTAGCGCGATATAACTGAATCCCCGGCGGCGATACTCCGGGGCGATAGTTATGGCAAGCGCGGATAATATATTGGGTGTGACATTCTCCTTTTGATCGATAAAACCTTTTTCCAAAACCCAATCCAGGCCCTCATCCGGCAAATCGCGGAAATCTCCGTTCCAATATAGCGGGATACCGCAGCCGACAGAAATCGTCTTGCCGGTGTCTTTTTCGGAGAGTATAAACTGGAATTCCGGGAAAGACCTATAAAGATCGCTCCAATATTTATTGCAGACAGAATCATTAAGCATGAACTCCGGCCACGACCCAAGGGTAACCTCATCGGCGATATCAAGAAGGTTACTGTTCTCGCGGGCGGTAATGATTTTGTAATCAATTTCAGGCATAGTATTCACCTTTATCGCACAGATGTTTTTTTTACCGCGGTTCTTCCAGTACGCCGGCGCCTGTTACGCGGTAGAATACGCCATCATCCCATAATAAAGCCTGAAGTGTGCCTAAATCCTCGACAGGAACATCGATTGCGAATACCCGATTATCGTAGAAGCTGATAACCTGATCTACACCGGTGTGGCCAACTACAATTGCCTCCGAGTCAAAATACGCCAGAATTTTATCGACCTGTTCTCGCGTCGCCCGGGGATAACTACCTTCTTCCACAAGGCCGCGATACCAAAGAGGGCCATAGCTTTTAAATAGAAGCTTCAGATCATCATTGAACACGCGCATATACGATCTCGCTCCGAGGTTATCTCGGATTAATTCGTTAATTTCATTGATTGTCAGGTTACGCTTGATAACTTCCGGGCTTATTCCGGCATGAACGAAAAGAATATCGTTTATTTTAACTATCGTATGTTTGGTTCTGAGCCATCTGCCCAATTCCATATCCGGACCGTAGAGATCCTCATAGCGTATCCTGCTTTTTTTGACTATGCCATCGGTGTATTTTTCGTTAACATACCTGATATCGCCATATAATGGCATCGCCTCGTGATTGCCGATCAGGAAATGAACCCGGCCGCCGCCAAACCTGGCTTCCTGCTCAAGTCTATATAGAAGCCAGAGGCATTCGTTAACCTGATCACCACGGTCAAACGTATCGCCATCGATAACCAGATGACCATCCCCCCAGAGCCAGCGCAAGTCGCTGTCTATTACTTGACTGTTTATCAAAATCTCAATCAATTCGTCATACTCTCCGTGAATATCGCTGATGGTGAAAATCCTGCGGACATCCGTATAAACATGCGGCTCGATTACCGGCGCTTTCGTCGGTATAACGTAAACCACTGATGAATCATCGCATAAGCCGTTAAATCGGATCGTGTCGTTTCCGGAGTAGTCGCGCTTGAGCATCTCCCCCCCACAATTATAAAAAACCGTAATCGATGACGGGCTTCGCCAATAAACATATGGGCCGTCATTGATTTTTCCGGCTGCCGGTTTCAGGCTATCGGCGGCGATTTCGGCCTGAGTACGAGTTGAGCCGGCATTGACAATATCCAACGAAAACGCGAACGCTATTAAGATGATTGAAATAGCTACTATTAGTCTCGACTTATTATTCCGCATAAACATAACCTCGAATCATTTTATTAATTTCAACATATCAACTATAAAATTAATACGCGATTGGTCGAATGGCAAGTCAGAACAATAAAAACAATAATAAATCTCACATATTAACTGCTTGCGATTTCACCGAAAATCATTATATATGTTTCAGGAGGCCCAAAATGACAGATTATCTGAAGCAAAGTTACAATATCACCGATCCCGAACTGGTTTCTGTATATG
The DNA here is from genome assembly GCA_024231855.1 of Candidatus Zixiibacteriota bacterium. Classification (GTDB taxonomy): domain Bacteria; phylum Zixibacteria; class MSB-5A5; order UBA10806; family 4484-95; genus JAAEQD01. Next base: position 27,273 of record JAAEQD010000105.1, on the reverse strand, counting down.
ATGAATTACCGCTTTGGTCGGGGCCATTTGGTTTAAAGCTTCTTAAGGCCGTAAAATTGAAAAAAGATATAAAAGCGCTCGATATCGGTTGTGGTACGGGCTTTCCGATTTTGGAGTTGGCGCAACGACTCGGATCAAGTTGCCGGGTGTATGGCCTCGATCCGTGGCACGCGGGGACCGAACGGATTAAAAATAAACTTCGGATTTACGGCATTGACAATGTCGAATTAAATACGGGTATCGCCGAGAAAATGCCATTCGAGGATAATTTCTTCGATCTAATAGTCTCAAACAACGGCATAAATAACGTTGTCGATTCATCCAAAGCGCTATATGAATGCTCGCGGGTTGCCGCTAAAGGCGCTCAGATGGTATTGACTATCAATCTGCCGGAAACTATGATAGAGTTCTACGATTTATTTGAGACGACTCTTAAAGAACTCGGCAAAGATTCGGAAATCAATGCGATGAAAGCTCATATCGAAGCTAAAAGAATGACAACATCCCGATTATCCGATTTGGTAACCAAGGCCGAATTCGATGTGGAGAACATCGAAGAGGAATCGTTTGAGATGCGGTTCGCCGATGGCACCTCCATGATGAACCACTTCTTCATCAGATTGGCTTTTTTCGATAGCTGGAAAGCCATACTTCTACCGCAAGATATCGAATCTGTTTTCGTCGCCCTTGAAAATAAGCTGAATCAATCAGCCGAGTTATCAGGCGAACTACGTCTCACTATTCCTTATGCATGTCTGAATTGCCGAAAAAGTTAACATTACTGAATTATCTTCGCCAAACTATATTTGATCGAACTATTTATCAGGGTAATTCCTATAGAAAGGCGCAAATACCATATTTTCCTCGATTTTCAGCCAATATGAAACAAGTTTCCCGATTAAATTGACGGTTAAATTAAGATTGACGCCTATACATTCGATCAAGTAACTACATGATAAAACTATAATTGAGTTGAATGAAATGACCGACGAAATAATCCAGAAATGCTCATCCTGCGGGCAGCCGATTTCGGCTTTCGATCTAATTTATAATCCAAAGTTTGAAATTATCGGCATGACCACCTCGAAAAAGGATGTGGCGAAGTCGTTTTACTATTTTAATCATGATATACCAGAATGCCGGACTACGATATTAGTAAAAGTTCATGATCTCGCCGCTTATATCGATGAGCCGCTTACTCCAATTAAACTTACCGATTCAACCAAATGCGATAATCATTGTTCGAAAATAGATGATCTTCAGGAATGCTCAAACAATTGCTTCTATGCCGCGTTCCGACGGTTTTTGCTTCAGATGATGGAGACAAAAAAGAAAGCTCGGGACTCCGGCCGAATAAAAGAATCCCCTTAACATCCTGGTCATTTCAATAGGTCGCTATCGAATTATAGTCAATCAAACCAATGTACCAGGACAATATATTTAAAATCGTATCACCCTAATTACCGAATTGCATGTGGCTTTTACTAGATATCAGGCTACTAAATTGCACAACCAGGCTGCCAGAAACGCGCCATAGTTGCCGACCGCGTATCCGACCAAAGCCATCAGAATGCTCACCGGTACCAGGCGTTCATCATGGAAAGCCGCCACAATCGGCGCCGAGGCGGCGCCGCCGATATTGGCCGCGCTGGAGATAGCTGCAGTATGAATATCAATTTTAAAGATACGGGCCGCCGCCAGGATAAACAGGCCATGAATGAAAATCCAGATATAAGCGCCGGCTACGAACGGTATCGCCTGCCCGGCCAGGCCGGTGACAACCGCTTTAGCGCCCATCCTGGCCACGAACAGATATACCAGCGCCATCGCCAGTTCATGGCTGCCGGGGATTTTACGGGCCGGAGAGAATGATAAAACCAGGCCGATAGTAGTCACTATCAATATCTTATATGTACCCGAAGACAGTACCGGCGGAATTTCAGGGATATATTTTGAAAGCATCCCGGCAATCGATGCAACCGCCAATCCGATCGCCATCAGGTATAGGAGATGGCGCATGGCCGGTTTGCCTTTATCGATCACTAAATCATCGGCGGCATTTTTCATACGGTCGAGATGCTCATCGGAAACGCCGGTGAAGCGATGGAAGAAACCGGCCAGATTTTTCGATTGGAGCAGTATCGGCAGCCAGATCAGATAGACGGCGTTATCGGCAATCACCGCCAGTCCGAAATTCGTGCCCGATGTCTGGAGTCCCTCGGAGACTGCCGCCATGTTGCCGGTGCCGCCGATCCACGAGCCGGCCAGGGTGCCGAATCCTTTCCAGGCCTCCGGATCAAGCCAGCCTTTGACTACCGCGTAGCCAATCGGCGCGCCGATAATCACGCCCAGCGAGCCTACCAGCATCACGAAAATGCCCTTGCCCATCACTTTAATCGTTGCTCGGACATCGACATCCAGAAGAAGCAAGGTCAGGAATACCGGCAGTAAATTTGTCCCCATCCAGTCATACGCCGGCGATTTGCCTGGTATTAAGCCGAGATTGGAGAAAAAGGCCGGCACGACGTAGATAAATATCAGAGGCGGCAGATAATTGAACAGCCGCCAACCGGTTGCTTTTTCAAGGTAAAACCAGAACGCGCAATTGCCCGCCAGGATAAATAATATGCCAACCGATTCGGTTATTAAAGCTTGATCCATCACCTGTTCCAATCGCGCTTCATCATCATGGTTTTATACATACCAGCAAACAGGATTTTAGGCAAATGATTTGTTTTTAATGTATCATTCAGTATTTCCGTTAAGATCGGGAAATGATCAGTGGTCGGGGGCAATATATTAAAATGATATACTTAAGTATTATTATTGCAAACTATCATCGCTCTTTAATTACTTAACTTTGGTCTTGATCATCGGCTTGTTTTTGACGAATTATTACGCGCTGCTCCTCGAGACAATCGGGACAAATTCCGTGCGTGAACTCAGCTCCGGAATGCTCGGACACGTAAGCCTCGACCTGAGTCCAATAGCCTTGGTCATCGCGAACGTTTTTACAATAGGAGCAGATAGGCAATAAACCGCCAAGGGTTTTTACTTCCTTTAACGCTTTTTGAAGGTCAGCTATCAGTTTTTCGCGCTCGGCTTCGGCTAATTTACGGGCGGTGATATCAATTCCGACGCCGAGCATGTATTTCTTATCGTCTTTAATTATCCGTTTGCCGGTAAAATAATGAGGAGTTTTTGTTCCGTCTTTGTTAACCAGATCAGCCTCAATCGCGGCTTCCCCCGTATCATAAACCTTATCGGTCGCGGCAATGATTTTATCCTTCTCCTCATCATCAAAGAAACCCGTCGGATTCATCCTTAGCAGCTCATTTGAGGAAAAACCGGTACTGGTTTCGTGGTTTATATTCCACTTAATGAGCTGATAGTTTTCATCATAAACATAAACGATACCGGGCATGCTGTTCATGACCGTATCGGTGAAAGCTTTTTCCTTTAGGAGAGCTTCCTCGGCTTGCTTTCGTTCAGTAATATCTCGGATGGTGCCAATGATCTTAATAGGCCTACCGTCTTTTGAGGTAATAATTCTGGAGGTAATCGAACACGGTATTTCGTTGCCGTTTTTAGCGGTTAGGGAAATCTCAAAATCATTAATCCAGCCTATTTTCCTTATTTTCTTAACTAATTGCTTTCTTCTTTCCGGTTGTGGATAGAGATCTAAAGCCGAGTTGCCAATGAGTTCTTCTCTTTTATAGCCAAACAACATTTCGAATGATGGACTGACCTCGATAATCGTACCATTTATTCCCGTTTCATAATAACCGTCCTGAATGCATTCGAATATCCTTCTATGTTTTTCCTCGCTTTCTATTAAGTGTTCCATCGCCCGTTTACGCTGGACAATACTCCAGGTATTTTCAGCCAATAATGAAACCTGGTCTAAATCGAATTCGGTATAGTCACTTGTCTTATTTCCAACTCCGATGACAGCGACGATTTTACCGCTTTCAAATACAGGCACGGCCAAGTCTCGAATTACTTTAACATGACCTTCCGGTAAACCCTTCTTGTGTGAAAGGCTTTCATAATTATTATGGATGACCGGTTTCCTCTGATGAATGCAATCCACCCAAATACCGGCCTTATCGATAGGATAATGCATACCCTTCTCGGCGGCCGTGCATGTTTTTAATGTGTTTTCTGACCAGGTTTGAAGGGAAATAGTTTTTTGATCGGGATTTACGAAGTGGAAATAGCCGATCTTACTGGTCGTTAACCTGACGCTTTCCTCAAGCCCAAACTGAATTATTTCATCCACCGAAGATATGCTCATTAATTGATGAATCTTCAACGAAGATTTCAACACCTCATCCGCGGTATGCTGATTTTCGATATCAGGCTGCGGTGCCCCGGCAGGCTCAGATTTTAATCGAGTGATTTTTCGTGTTCCATGTTCGGGATTTACGGAGGATCGATTTTTAGTAACGGATTTTGATTTCATGATAGCCGGCCACTTAATAATTACTTTGATGTTCGCTAACCTTTTGTAACTGATATCGTCAAAACTAAATCGACCTTTCAGATATTAGTAAATCATTGACATCAGTGTTGCATAAGGGCGCAAGCGGATATATTCTGGCATCTGTTAAAATTCTTTGATATTTCAGCAACACCGGGCCGCCCATTAAGCCAATTTAAACTGTATTCTTACTTGCGGATATAATTCCGGAGTTATCAGGAAAGTCAACATTGGGATGTCTTCGTCGGTCCGCTTTTGGAATAGATCCGACCCTCACGCCCTTAAAAATACAATATTGCTCTTGATGGCAATTTACCCCTATGATTTGCGCGATCTCAGCAAGCTATTGATTTGAATCGCTAAAATCATTACATTGGCATCATGATTGTTGCTTCGATCTCAAATATTACGAAATCGTATCCCTCGATAACCGTACTCGACAGTGTGCGGCTGGCGGTAAAGAAGGGCGAGAAAATCGGTTTTGTGGGGGCCAACGGCACCGGCAAGACCACTCTTTTGGAGATTATCTGCGGCTTAACCGAGCCCGATTCGGGCAGTATAGATATTGTCAGAGGGCTGAATATCAAGTACCTGCCGCAATCGATCACCGATTCATTCGATGGCGCCAGTACGATCGGGCTGAGTATTTTCGATTTTGTCAAGGGCGGCCTGGAAAAACTGGAATCTTTAAAGGCGGAAATCGCCGACCTCGAACATCGGATGGCCAACGAGGAGGTGTCCAATGCCGACAAGATACGCTATAGCGAGGCCTTGCACTCATTCCAGATGCTCGGAGGCTACGGCCTGGAATCAAAAGTGGAGAAGGTTGCCGCTGGCTTGGGATTCCCAAAACAGATGCTTGATACACCAGTAGATATTCTATCGGGGGGCGAAAAAAACCGGGCGGCTTTAGCCAGGATTCTGGTGGCCAATCCCGAGTTGATGCTTCTGGATGAGCCGTCTAACCATCTTGATATCGAAGGTATCGAATTTCTGGAAAATTATATCAGTTCATCGCCGGCTTCGGCAATTATAGTCTCGCACGACAGGCGATTTCTGGATAGGACTGTGGACAAAATCTGGGAGATCTACGCCGCCAATATAAAAGTTTTTAAGGGCAATTACAGCCGTTATCTGGATGATAAGCTGAAAAATGAAGAGCAGGAGATCAAGGCCTATATCCAGCAGCAGGAATTTATCCGCCGCACCGAGAAATTTATCCAGAAAAATATCGCCGGGCAAAAAACCAAGCAGGCTCAATCGCGGCGAAAGGTACTGGCCCGGATCAAGCGTAAGGAAAAGCCTCACGGCGCCGACAAGAGTATCGGCATCCGGTTTTCTGAGGTGGCCCGATCAGATAGAATTGTCTGCAAATTCGATGATGTGAAATTCAGCTACGATACCAAGCCGATACTGAAAAAGACCGACCTGGCTATCGAGCGGGGCGACCGAATCGGCCTTCTGGGAAAAAACGGAACGGGTAAGACGACAATTCTCGAACTGCTTCTGAATAATATCAAACCGATAGCCGGCGAGATATCATTGGGTAAAAAAATAAATATCGGCTACTATTGCCAAACCCGAACCGAATTCGACCCGCGTGATCGGGTGATCGATGTTATAGCCCGGGTATTGCCTGAGCTAACCGAGGGCAAACTGCGCGATTTCCTGGGCGGCTTCCTGTTTCGGGGCGAAGACGTTTTCCGAATCATCGGTACTTTTTCCGGCGGCCAACAAAGCCGCCTGGCGCTGGCGTTGCTGATGGCTCAGAATCCTAATTTCCTGGTTTTAGATGAGCCGACCAACCATCTCGATATACCTTCACGGGAGGCGCTGGAGGACGCGTTGGAGGATTATGGCGGCACACTTCTGGTGGTCTCGCATGATCGCTATTTTCTCGACAGCGTGATCGAAAAGATTTTCCTGCTGGAAAATGAAAGTATCAAATCTTATCTGGGCGATTACTCGTATTTTGAGGAGAAAAAACGCGAGATGATGCGTTTGGCCGAAGTCAAAGAGAAAAAAACTGTCAAGCAAACGCCGTTACCAAAGCCGAAAATCAAACGGATCAATCCCCTGATTATCAATAAAGCCCGAGAGGAAATCAACGCCCTGGAGATAAAACTTGAGCAAATCTATAATGATCTCGAATCATCCGAGTACGCCTCCGACTGGACCAGGCTTAAAACCTTGCAGGATGAGAAAGACGATATCGAACAAGAATTGTTGATTTTATATGAAAAACTTGATAATTTAACGAGTGATGAGAACCGGAATTGATTTAAAGACCTCGCTGATAATAATTTTCTGCTCGCTGCTATTTTTTATGATTATCCCCAATAACGATCAGGGCTATGATTCATATAGCTATTCTATAGCGGTCCGTGATGGTGGAGATCTTTTTCACCCTCATCATTTGCTATATCACCTGTTCGGTTTTTTGTTTTTCAAGCTGTTTTCGTTTACCGGTCTGGGCAGCATGAAAATTCTATCGATGGCCAATTCGCTTTTCGGGGCGATAACGCTTATGATCGTATTTAAGATAATACGCTATCGAACTTCCGAATATATGGCGGCCATTGGTACTGTTATGACAGGATTTCTGTTCTCTTTTTGGTATTACGCTACCTCGGTTGAGGTGAATATGCCGGCTTTGATGTTTTTATGCCTGGCCTTGTATTATCTGATCGGCAAGCCCAAGTCTGGGTCTAATTCGATGAAGGTATATATTTTTATCGCGGCCGGTATATTGTTTCATCAGATTGTAGCCTTGGCGGTAATTCCGATTCTTATTTATGATTTCACTCGTTATAAGTCATTTGCGAAAATAATAAGATACGCGTTCCCCGGTTTGGCCGGCGGCTTCGCGATATATTTGATAGTCGCAATAACTCAGGCTGAAACTGTAAGCATAGATGGGATTTACAAATGGCTGACGTTCTACGGACATCTTGATGCTTGGGGAACGCTGGGGACGTCTAATTTCAGCGGTGCGATCTGGGGCAAGCTAAAAACATTTTTCGGCGGCGATCTAATCAGGCAAATTTTCTACGCCGGTGAGCGATCGATAGCCACCATTGCTTATTTATCGGTAATCGCGGCCATCTGGCTTGGGCTTATCTGGATGTTCATAATGGGCATTGTCCAATTGAGAGTAAAGTCAGATAGCTTTAGCTGGCTTCTGTTGTCGCTTGTTGTCGTGTATGGCATATTCTCATTCTGGTGGGCGCCGACCGATGATGGTTTCTGGTTGTATCAGGCGGTCATCTTGATGGTCTTTGTCTTCATATCGGCCGAGAAGAAGCTATATACGAACTGGCTGGTATCGATAATGGTAGCGATGCTTGTCATCGTCAATCTCTCCTGCGAATTTATCCCATCGTCCAACAGAAGCAATTCGTATATCTATCAGGGAGTCGAGGCTTTCGATAGGTTGAAGCTAACCGAGGATGATCTGGTTATCACTAATTTCAGCCAGATACGGTTGGCTTATGAGTATCATAAAAACATTCATGTCCCGACTGTCTGCATGATGTACCTTGAGCCTGGCGACAATGAAGATGTAATTGCCGCTTACCATGATCGTATCGCGCAGGCTTTGAAATCCGGACGGGTGATAATTTTCGATGATGAAATCCGACCGGAGCCTTCCCGTAAGTATTTGTTTAATCGTTTTTCTCCCGAAGAGTATGCTTCCACATATAAAATCTACCAAGATAACCTGACGCCGGTTGATTCAATCATGATCCATGGCCGGAATGTGCAACTTTATGAGCTGGAAGCCGTTAATTAAGTAAGAGATTAATTTTTCACTGAAAGGATTATGTAAATGAAACCCAGCAGGATAAACGGAGCTTTGGGGATACTATTATTAGCTTTTAGCATATATTTGTTCGTTCGCTCATCCGGTATGGCTGGGCTTGTACCATTTTTAGTTGGGTGTTCCTTAATTTACCTATCTTTTAACCGGGGACGGATTCCCACTTTAGTATTTGGCCACACCTGTATTGTAGTTGGCGCATATTTAATCACCTGGGGAATTCTCCTTCTGCCGCATTCAGAACCGACGATGGCTCATGTCTTTGGCCGACCGCTGTTCTGGGGGATTTTCTGCCTGATGGGCGGTATCTGCGCGATCTTCCACGGCTTCTGCCGATGTGTCACCCGTCAGGTGGATGAATTCGAGACAGGGGCCAATAACAAGCATTCCTGCGCGAAATAGCTGTTATTACGCATCATTTTTGAATAATTCTCGTATATAAGTGTATTAGAAGATAGGTAGAAGTTTTGGCAACATACTGCTGTCGGGCGCCCAGCCGAATTAAGGGCCGCGCCCGACGGCAAATATGTTTTGTCGGGTGGCTCAAAAAGTCAAGTGACCTCACCCGACAATTAACTATCTCAAGGAGAAACCGATGGCGAAGAAACTATACAGATCGCTGGATGACCGCAAGATCGCCGGTATCTGCGGCGGCCTCGGCGAGTATTTCGATATCGACCCGACAATCGTCCGGCTGTTATGGGTATCGATGGTATTAGCGGTTGGTACCGGTATACTGGCTTATATCCTGGCCTGGATTATCGTGCCTGAGGAGCCCATTGCAACTGTGGTGGAAGAGACTAACCACGTATAATACTTACCGTAGCATATTCTCAATCTCGAATTGCTCAATAATTTCGCTATCCACCCAGTAGAAAGCGTCGGTTTTGCTTTCGTTGAACCGGTTGAAAAACAGATATTTCCCATCAATTGTGATATAAGGAAACGACACCGAATAGCCGTCATTAACCGCCTCGCCGATATTTTGCGGTTTGGTCCAGCTTCCGTCATCTTTGCGGAAACTGATATAGATATCAGTTTCCTTGCTCTTGCTGCCCGGGCGGTTCGAACCGAACATGAGATAGCTCTCATCGGGGGCTATATACGGGTATATATCGGCGTGCTTGGTGTTGATTATTTTATTGAGGCGCCTTGGTTTCAGATAGATGCCATTGACATTGCGCGACCGGAAGATACCGCGATTCCATTCGACACCCTTCAACGTCCTGACAAAATATAGCGTACCATCCTCTGTTAGCGATGGCTGAGTCTCGTTTTCGGCGGAATTGGGCGGCGAGCCGAGGTTTTCCGGCTGCCCCCAGCCAAACATCGATTTCTCCACGTACCAGATATCTTTCTTACCGTAACCATCGGGGCGGCTGGAGGCGAAATACAGGCGTTGCCCGTCACGAGAGAACACCGGCGCGAAATCGCCATACTCGCCGGAAAACGGAGCCACCTCCGGCGAAGTCCATTGCCCGCCTATCTCCTCCATGAACATTATTTTGGGCCGGATGCCCTCGGTGATAGTTGTCCAGTACACCTCTTTGGCATCGGGAGAGAAGGCCGGGAAACAATGCTGTATGCCCTCGACAGAGATTATATCCGGAGCGAACAGCTCCGGCTCGGTCGTCGGTGGCTCCTGCCCAACATACCGGCCACTGATGATATATGATATCTCGGCGCTATCAACGGACCCCTCATATGGATCCTCGATTAATTCCTGCGTAAGTCCCACGATTGGCAGAAGCATCACAATCAGTAATGTTAATCGATATATGTTATTCTCTGCACTATTCAAAACTTACCTCCCAAATTCTGCCTATTTATAGTAACGTCATTATGGTTTTATACTTTAGAGGATGGGGTTTTGTCCAGTTAGTTGTTATTATGATGTCAGGGAGATTATTATGGCTACAAATTGCACATCCATAATTACAAATTAACATCCTCCTTGACATCGCCTCAACTTATCGTATTTTCACACCGACATAGTACGTAGGGGTCGCAGCTTGTCTCGACCCTGGGCCGGGCGGAGCTGGATGAATCCCCTCCCCCCCATTTCCCGGGCGGACACAAGGTACCGCCCCTACGATTAAACGTGTTGTCGGGTGCCTTCACCCGACAATGGGCGTATGCAATACGCCCTTACGGGCCGGATTTGAAGTAAACGGGACAGGAATGTCCTGCCTATTAATTGAGTGAGATTTGAAAACATGGCGAAATCGATGGAAAATATTCGGAATTTCTGTATAATCGCGCATATCGATCATGGAAAATCGACACTGGCGGACAGGTTCCTCGAACTGACCGGTACAGTCGAAGCTCGCCGGATGCATAAACAGGTACTCGATACCATGGACCTCGAACAGGAACGCGGTATCACGATCAAATCGCACGCGATCCGGATGGATTATACCGCCCGGGACGGCCAAAAATACGTTCTCAATCTTATCGATACGCCCGGTCATGTCGATTTCACCTATGAGGTGTCGCGGTCTCTGATGGCCTGCGAGGGGGCAATCCTGGTTGTCGATGCCACCCAGGGAATTGAAGCCCAGACTATTTCGAACCTCTACCTGGCTATAGATTCCAACCTGACTATTATCCCGGTGATCAATAAAATCGATCTGCCCTCCGCCGAAATCGATCGGGTGGCCGATGATATCGTCAACCTGATCGGCTGCGAACACGAGGAGATATTAGCGGTCTCGGCCAAAGCCGGCACTGGCATAGAGGCAGTGCTCGAAACGGTAGTCGAACGAGTCAATCCGCCGGTCGGCAATCCTGAGGCTTCTCCCCGGGCACTGATTTTCGATTCGGCATTCGATAACTATCGCGGCGCGGTTGCCTATGTAAGGGTTTTCGACGGCACGTTCCGGCTACGTGATTGGGCGAAATTCTTCTCGCACAACAAGCAATATGAGATCGATGAGCTAGGTTACCTGGTGATGAAATACATGCCGCAGAAGACGCTCTCCGCCGGCGAGGTGGGCTATATAATAGGTAATATCCGGCAGGTATCAGATACCAAAGTCGGCGATACAATTACCATCCGGAGAAATCCCGCTAAAGAGCCTCTACCGGGATTCAAAGAGGCCAAGCCGATGGTGTTCGCCGGTATTTACCCGACCGTGGCTGAGAGTTTCGAAGAGCTGCGGGAGGCAATGGGCAAGCTTCAACTCAATGACGCTTCATTGATATTCGAGCCGGAGACATCCAATGCGCTGGGATTCGGTTTCAGGTGCGGCTTTTTAGGCCTTCTTCATATGGAAATTATCCAGGAACGCCTCAGCCGGGAATATAATATTCCGATTATTACTACGGTCCCCAGCGTTAAATACCGGGTGATACTTAAAAGCGGCCCTACAATCGAGGTGGATAACCCATCCACTATGCCCCATCCGGACCTGATTGAGCGGATCGAAGAGCCATATGTGCGGACCTCGATTATAACGCCATCGGAATATATCGGCAACCTCATGAAGCTCTGCCTGGACAGAAGGGCGACATACCGGAACACCGAATATATCGATCAGACCCGGGCGGTTTTACATTATGATATCCCCTTAGCCGAAATCATTTTCGATTTTTTCGATAAATTGAAAACTGTCTCGCGCGGTTACGCTTCGCTGGATTATGAATTCCATGACTACAGGGAGTCAAAGCTGTCGAGGCTGGATATACTTCTTAACGGCGATCAGGTGGATGCCCTGTCGGCAATAGTTCATCGTGAGAAAGCTTACGCCTGGGGCAAGCGGCTATGCGAAAAGCTGCGTAAACTGATTCCCCGCCAGATGTTCGAGGTTATTATCCAGGCCTCGATAGGGACCCGGATAATCTCCCGCGAAACGATCAGGCCGCTTCGCAAAAACGTTACCGCCAAATGCTACGGCGGCGATATCTCCCGTAAACGCAAACTGCTCGAACGCCAGAAAGAGGGCAAGAAACGGATGAAGCAAGTCGGCTCGGTGGAGATCCCCCAAGAGGCGTTTTTAGCTATTTTGCAGGTGGAAAAGTAGCACTCTGACACAAAAAAAGGCAGATATTGAATCTGCCCTTTCGTGATTATTATCTTCAGATACTGTTAAATATTCTACTTCAATAAAATCATCTTGTTGGTTTCTCTAAAACTGTCGGCCTGGAGGCTGTAGAAATATATGCCGGATGGCAGATTGCCGGAATTGAAGGTAACCTGATGATTGCCGGCAGGATGAATGCCCTCGGCCAACGTTTCAATCAGGCGGCCTTGCACGTCATAGACTGTAAGTGATACCTGTGCTTGCTCGGGCAGGGCGAATTCGATTAATGTATTGGCATTGAATGGATTAGGGTAATTTTGAGAGATTTCGATATTTCCGGGAATAGCTTGCATGTCGTCCCCAATCGAAGTGGGACCATCAAAATGAACAGGGCTGAAATATTGAGTTACGGGATAACCTGGCCCACCCAAGGTATCACCGGCATTCGAAGGGCCTTGCTGAGGATTGATTCCGACTCCCAGACAATTCACCGTTTGACCCATTATGGATGAATCATTTGCCACCCATCCAACCATCCTCAGAATCAGCACCGGGTCCTCGGAGTGAATAAATTCCGCGTCAAATGGCGGCGCTAAATTAGCGAATCCCTGAAGCGATTGACTTGACCAACCATCGGGATTTGGCGGCGAACCGCTGGGATCAAGGAAATATGCCATATCCCAACCGTTGAGCGGCGCGAAAACCTCGCCATATTGCGAAGATATTAGGCTGTCAATATACATATCATCCGTACCCAGGCATATGTGTATATCTGCCACATAGGCGTTTTCCGACGTCTGAGCGTAGACATCGATTGCAATTGGGCTGTTGATACTGGCCTCAATCGGAGTTCCATCGGGATTCCCGTAATACAGGGTTACCCATTCTTGCGAGAGGGCTGTATCGGAAGCCACAAAATATGCGAAAAATGACAAAGCAATTGCAATTATTTTTATTCCCTTCATCAGGACACCTCTTTTTTGTCTAAGTGTTTGCGATACAACTTCAAACCTACCATTTCTATTATATACTTATAAGCATAATATATGCCGAAGTTCAAATAAAACAAGTTTAATATAATAAACGGGCCCACGGATATCGTAATCCATGAGCCCGCAGGGAGTAACCCAATCGAAGAGTAATTAATTGAGTTATTTTAATAACATCATCTTTTTACTCTCAACAAATGCACCCGCTTTTAATGTATAGAAATAGACACCTGAGGGCCGGTCACCGGAATGCCAGACAACCTGATTAAAACCGGCCGGCTGATACCCGCTAACCAGCGTCTCGATTTTACGTCCAAGAAGATCGTAAATATAAATTGTTACATCAGCTGAATTCCGAAGATTATATTTTATTACGGTTGAGGCATTAAACGGATTAGGGCTATTCTGCATAAGCGAAAAGTCAGAGGGCTTCAGCTCGTCGGGTTGGTCGATATCGGTTTGCAATCTTAGCTCCATATTCGGATATGTATACTGGTCAATGGTGGTGGCGTAGCCAAGCACAACCGTATCTTGGTAATCGGGATGGGAAAACGAAATATCATAGTTGCCCGAGCCAAGGCCAGTAAGCGTATAGCTGCCGTGATATTCGGAAGTGTCAGCTATTTCGGTACCGATTACAGTAACCACCACGTCGGGAATAGGAATAAATGACTCATCGGTAATCATCCCTAAAATTCCGGCTTCAAGCGGCTCCATTAAGGGATACAAATCCTGGCTGGGATCGCCCTCGATATCGAATGGGATATCGCCGATGCCATCGCCGTTATTATCCGGGCCGGTGTAATCCGTCCAGTAATTCCCCTCGGATTGGATGATACAGTACCAGAGATCATCGCCGACTCCGCCGTTGACTGCCTGAATCGAGTCGCCGTTATTCTCGATAAAGTTATTATGATGAAACTCGTTTTGCCCGCCGCCACCTTCGCAAATGCCATGCTTCACGCCATACGAGGTGTTATCGATAAATTCATTCATGACAATCGCGTTCCTGAATGACATTATCATGGACATACCCATATTGCAGTTCGCGATCCGATTACCTATTACATCGTTGGCATCGTGATGGTACAATATGTGCTCAAACATTATGGCGCATTTACTGCTGTTTTCGAAGACGTTGTTCAGTACACTATTACTCAAATTTCCCTGTTCGCAACTTTCGATATCCTCCCAGAATAAGATTCCATAGATATTAGAATCGAAAAGACATCTTTGAATAGTGTTGTAACTTCCCTCGTAAAGCTCGATTCCGGTCATATTGTCCGGAAAACTGCATAATTCCACGGTACAGTTATCACGGTCGCCGATTTGAATGCCGGCGTCAGTCGTATCAGGACCGCTATTGGTGATCGTAAAGCCCCGCACGTAAACATCGTCGCTATCGATGATTACGACATCGCCCGGCGCGATTCCCCAAATCGTGGTTTGGTCTCGGTCTTGCCCAATCAGACTTATGGCTTGATCAATAACCACATTTTCGTTGTATGTATTCGGCGCCACCTTAACCGTATCGCCGATTTGAGTGTCATCAATCCCGGCCTGAATTGTGGCGAAATCTCCCGGCACATGAATTATTCTCGCCGATACCGGAATTGAAGCGCTGAAAATTAAGATAGCCAAAATCGTTAACATTTTTTTCATTTCATCTCCTAACCGTCATGTTTTAATACATATTCTTTAATTGATCTCAAATACCAGGGCGGTTCATCTAATTAAGGATAGGAATTAACAATTAATTCAAAAATCTATTGGATTTTTCGGGTTATTTTCCTGATTAAAACAGCTGTGCCTTGTAAGTGATTGTCTTACAGGGGGAATTTAAATATCTTATTTCAGTAATGTCATCTTTCTGGTTTGGCTGAAATCGCCGGCCTGGATATGGTAGAAATAGATGCTCGATGATCTTTTCGAGGCGTCCCAGATCACCTCATGATAGCCTGCCGGCTGATTAGCATTCACCAGCGTTTCCACTTTCTGGCCGAGTATATCGCAAATTTCGATAATTACGAAAGCCGCCTTGGGCAGGCAATAGCTGATTGATGTTGCGGCGTTGAAGGGATTTGGGTAGTTTTGGTTGATTTCAAATGTCTTGGGTATAGTCAAATCCGCATAATCGATATCGGTCATATCAACGAAATTAATCGGGCAGTAATATTCCGTTAAAGGGATTTCATAGCCAATCGTATCGCCGCAATTCGATGGACCGAATATTGGATGGATACCCTGACCCAAGCAATTGTATGTTCCGCCTAGTAGAGATGAATCAATCACGGTTCTGGCAACCATCTTCAAAGCACAGGTAGGTTCCTCGAAATGAAGAGCTGGTGAATTATAGGGCGGCAATATTTCATAAAAAGCCACCATCGATTGACTTGACCAACCCTCCGGATTAGGTGGAGAACTTTCCTCGGAATAGAAATATTGGCTATCCCATAAAGTAAATGGATAATAGAATTCCCCATATTCCTCGCTGAGTAGGGTTTCGATATAAATATTTTGCGAACCTAAACAAAGATGAATATCGGCAATATATGTATTGCCCGATGTTTGAATGTAAACATCAATATCAATTAGCTCGCCGATAACGGCTTCAATAGGAGAACTATCCATATTACCGTACCAAATGTTAATCCAATAATCGTCGGGTCTTCTTGTCATTATGACATCCAGCGTAGTTGTGTTATCCACCGGTACATATATATCATATAACGTAGTATCGTTGTAGCCATCCTTACTGAACGATATGTCATAAAGGCCGGCAAATATATAGTTGGCGGCGAATTGACCGTGAATGGTTGTCTGGGTTGTAATGGTATCGAGGTTCAGCGTATTTACCATACATACATTGACGTGATATAAAGGAACCGAATCTGAATCTGTAACCGTTCCTCCAAGAAATGAGTTAAGTCTCATCTGGATATCCGTGGATGTCGTATCGCCGCAAAAAACATCAATGTCTGAAACAACCGTATCAAAAAACACAGCGTGGGAAAAAGATAATGAATGAGCGCCGAGGTTTAAATCAGGGATATAATATTCACCTTCGGAATCCGTATAATCATCCAATGACGTTTCAATATCTGTAACCTGTACACCCTGGATTGGATAACCATCACTATCCGTAACCATACCACTTATACTGCCGCCACTTCCGGCAAAATATACCGGGCTGTAATACTGAACCGATGGAAAAATATCGCCTTCAACGCTGCCGAAACAAGTAATCCTGAAGTATGGATCATAACCCACGCCGATGCAGTCGGCTGTTTCGCCGATTATCGATGGATCGTTTACCGCTCTGGGCGCGAAAGTAAACGCCAGGGTGGGTTCATCGAAATCCATGAACGGTGAATCGTAGGGCGGGAACAATTCCGCGAATCCCGTCAATAGCTGGCTTGACCACCCCTCGATATTAGGCGGACTTCCGAAAGTTCCTCTGACACCAAAAGAATCCCAGAGATAGGTTGGATAATGAAAAGTGATATAGT
This sequence comes from Candidatus Zixiibacteriota bacterium, assembly GCA_024231855.1. Taxonomy (GTDB): domain Bacteria; phylum Zixibacteria; class MSB-5A5; order UBA10806; family 4484-95; genus JAAEQD01. The sequence continues at coordinate 10,450 of JAAEQD010000105.1, read as the reverse complement.
CTTCACCCATGAATTCTTCCAAATACAAATCCTGAATACCTAGACACATCACAAAGTCTGTAAATACGATATTATCCGGGTTTTGAATGTAAACATCGATATAAACAATCTCTCCAATACAGGCATCAACCGGTGAATCATCCAGATTGCCATACCAGACATACGCCCAATCATCGGCAACGGTGATATCCGATAGTGAGATGAGCATAACAAGCGCAACCGCTAAGAATAAAATATTATGAGGTTTCATCGTTTAACCTCCTTAATGCGTTTTATTAGACTAAATAATGATGCTTGTTCAATTGCTGCAATTAGCAATTATCGATAATAAATGTAGGGAAATATATCAGAATGTCAAGAATTATCGTGTCTTAATAATATCCTAAAACAGCTGACACCTATTTCAGCAATGTCATCTTTCTGGTTTGGCTGAAATCGCCGGCCTGGATTTTGTAGAAATAGATACCCGATGAATTAGCCCCGGCATTCCAGCTTACCTGATGATACCCGGCCGGTTGATTTCGGTTTATCAGCGTGGCCACCTGATGACCGAGGATATCGCAAACGATAATCGTGACATAAGCGTCCTGGGGCAACGCGTATTCGAACGATGTAACCGCGTTAAACGGGTTGGGGTAGTTCTGATCAATACTATACTCGTCCGGAGTTGAAGCTGGATCATCGATACCAACGGAGCTTTCCATAATCGTATCGACTACAGTTGTGCTGTCATGGTTAATTGAAACATCAGGCACAATAACGGTGAAATAGTCAGAGTGGGAAAAACGGATATTATAAATGTACGCGGGAATATTATCGATAACATATCCCCCGGTGCTGTCGGTAGTAGTATCGATAGAAGTTCCCATAACTCTGACAACCGCATTCTCTATCGGATCTCCCGATTCATCGATAACGGTTCCGGCCAAGCTGCCCCAATCATAAAACTCTATGTCCAGAACGGTTGTTTCATCATGCTGAACCGTAACATCTGTTATAGTAGTATCATTATAATCAGGATGTGAGAACGATAAGGTGTATACTCCTGCTTCAATATCCTCGAAAAGATACTGCCCGGTTAGGTCTGTGGTGTAATCATTATCAGTATCTACGATCTCAACATAAACATCTGAAATAGCATCCCCTGATCGATCGATCACTGTTCCGGTGATATCTCCCCAGCCGTACATTTCGATATCGAGATTTGTAGTATCCCCATATTGAACCAAAACATCATTGATTAGAGTATCGCTATAGTTTGGATGAGAGAACGATAGATCATATGTGCCGATTGGGATATCATCATGAAAATACCATCCCAGGCTATCGGTCGAACACTCGATATCGGTACCGTCTATTTCCACCAGAACATCCGGGATAGCACTAGCCGAACCATCGGTGACCAGCCCGCCGATACAACCCCAGTTATAGCAGGTTACACTGCTTGAGGTGGTATCATTACTGTTTTCCAGCTCGAATTCGAGAGTCGTAAAGGCTATGATATTATAAATTGCCGGGGATGACGGTTCGAACTGCTCGGCAAATGTGATCGTATTGCTGCTGTTAGCCGGCATATCTTCAACGCTGAAAGTATCGGCGAGGGTAACCTCGGATGAATCATTAAAATAAATCTCGAAAACAACATCGAACGATACTGTATCGATCTGATAATTGGCGATCTCAACGATACAGTCGTAAGCCAATCCATTGGCGATCGAATCGACAGGACTCAGAATAGCCGTGACGCCTACATCGTTTTGTGGAATCCGTTCCATGACAACATTAATCGAGGTTGTATCAAAGGCGATTACATTGACATCTGTCAAGCTCGTATCCCGGTACAGGTCCAGCGTGAAAGACAGATCGTAATAGCCGGGATGGATATTATCGAAATAGAAGCCGCCATCGGATTCGGTAGCCATTGATACCGTATCAACAGTAGCACTGTTTATAGCAAATACGTCAACATCGGCTAGAGGTGAGGAGCCTGAATCGGTTACCATGCCTGCCAGAAAACCGCTAGGTTGCAAATCAATATCAATATATGTGGTATCATCACTCAATATCTCAACATCAGTTACTATTGTATCGATATATAACTCATGGACAAATGCTAATGAATGAGTGCCGGGAGTTAAAATCGGGATATCATAATCACCATCTGAATCAGTGTAATCTCCCAGTGATGATTCAACATCGAATACGTGTACTCCTTCAATTGGATTGTTATCGTTATCCGTGACAGTTCCCATTGCACTACCGCCACCCTCGAATTGAAGAAGATTGAAATACTGCGTTACCGGATAATCTGTTATACCCATTGTATCCCAGCAATTTGGCGATCCTTGAATGGATTCAACGCCTGTCGCGAAAGCATCTACCAAGCGACCGGCAAGCGTCGAATCATTGGCCGTTTTCACTACCATCGTTAACACCCGATGAGGTGTCTCTAAATGTAACCAGGGCGAATCATATGGAGCAGCAATCTCTGTGACTCCCAAAAATGATTGGCTCGACCAGCCCTCGGGATTTGGCGGCGATCCTTCAGGCAGTAGAAACATGTTCATATCCCATTCATCAAGGGGATAAAATATCTGTCCTTCATCTCTACTTAACAAACTGTCAATATACTGATCGTTTGTGCCTAGTATGAGCAATATACCTGCCCCGTAAGCGCTATCGGATGTTTCGATATATACATCAAGATATATTCGTTCGTTAATATCGGCTACAATGGCTTCACCGGATAAATTACCAAACCAGACATGTACCCATTGATCCCGATCCAGTGTCCTGTCCTGGTGACGACTAAAATCATATGATTTCAAAAACTCGTCAATATCAGCATCCGAATTGCCCGGCTGGCCGGCAATCGCCAATGCGGTCAGCAAGCAAGTTAAAATTATGGCGGTTTTCATAGCTGTTCCTCCTCATGCTCCCCGATCCGTAACTGCCGGTAATTCCAAAACATATTATATCGGTCTCTATATAAGAATATAAGTTAACAATAAATACAGTCAAGTCTTTTATTGGCCGGCCAATCTGATATAGTCACATTTATGTTTATTTCAGCAATGTCATCTTTCTGGTTTGGCTGAAATCGCCGGCCTGGATTTTATAGAAGTACATACCGGATGGCACATCTACGGCGTCCCAGATGATCTCGTGAGATCCGGCCGGTTGAAAATCGCTAACGAGCATTTCCACTTTCCGGCCGAGTATATCGTAAACCTCGAGAGTAACCCAACCGGGTTCGATGACCGAATATTGGATATTAATCCGGTTATTAAAGGGATTGGGGTAGCAGCCGCCGTGATCAACAGGATCAGGCGGAGGTTCGACCGGAGGTTCCGATTCGGATAATCTGTTTATCTTCACCACAAAAGCGTCAACGCCCCCATTGTGTGTAGAATCGATCGAAGATACGGTTGGGAAATCGGTTGAGGCCGTAATACCTGTCATATAAATACAGCCCCGCGAATCAAGCGCTATATCGTTACCGATATCAGTCCCGGAACCACCATAGAAGCTGCTGAATTCGAGAAACTTCCCGGTGCCGGATAAACGACTTATAAATATATCGCTGTTTCCCATTATCGATTCACTAATTGGCTTAATTATCGGAAAATTTCCCGATTCGGTTTCGCCAATTAGATATATGTTCCCGTCGTCATCCAAAGCCATGCCATTGGCTATATCGCGATCTTCGCCGCCCAGGTAGGTACTGAATTCAAGCGATTGAAAACCAGATCTAAATTTGGCTACGAAAATATCATAATCGCCATTAGAGCAGCTATCCAGGGCGTTTTTTATCGGAAAATCGATCGAGGTTGTCCAACCGGTGATTATACAGTTACCATGATTATCTATTTTCACATCATTGGCTTGCTCGTTGCCTTCGCCCCCCAGACAGGAGCTGTAAAGAAGACTTCCACCGGAGGATGAAACTTTAGTAACAATAGCATCCAGCCCTCCTTGAAAAGCGCGGATATTATTAACCGCCGGGAAATTCGCCGAATTGGTCTTCCCGACAATAACCGCGCAATCATTATTGTCAACGGCAACGCTGGTAGCATAGTCATCAAGGTCAGATCCCAGAAAAGAGCAATATAGAAGCGAATCTCCCCTCTGGGACAATTTCGCGATAAAAATATCGGAGCCGCCGTTAAAGGTACTATCGAAGCCATTAACCGATGGGAAATTCGAAGATTCCGTATTACCGACTACTATTATATTCCCCTGATTATCTATTAGTATATCATCCCCCCAATCCTCGGCGGCACCCCCCAGATAAGTACTGAAAATCAACGAGTTTCCTTTCGCTGAAAATTTGGCTATAAAAGCATCGCCACCGCCATTGTAAGTACTATCAAAGGCCTGGACAGCGGGAAAATCCTCGGCATTGGTTTTACCGGTAATGTAAATATTGCCCTGGTCATCGATCGCCATGGCATAACTCTGGGCGCCGCCTAGACCGCCTATAAAAGTGCTGCTTGTCAATATATTTCCGGAATTCGATAAACTCGAAACATAACCGTCCCATAAACCATTGAAACTGCTATCATACGCGTTGCAAGTTGGAAAATCAGGCGAGGCGGTCATTCCGGTTAGGATTACGCTGTTGCTATTATTAACCGCTAAACCGAAGCCTTTATCTGAATTTACCCCCCCCAGGTAACCACTATAAACTATCTCGACGCTAAAGCATATTGCCGATAAAGAAATAACTATGATCGCTATGCAAACAAGCTGCTTTAACGTGCCGGAAATACTGCTTTCAGGCACGAATCCCTCTCAATTACTCAGAAAAAATATTGAATCCAAATACTACTAAGACTCATGAATAATATAATAGATATTGATTAATATGTCAAGTTGATCCGCTTTATCAGGACAGCCGAAATATACCTGAATTATCCAATAGTACAATTGGATTTAAGGCGATAAGATCGCGATTATATCTTATCATTATCTCGATATCAAGGTACCTTTAGCCCAAGCTTCCAAATTCATTAGGGTTGACATTACCAATGAACAATTATAACTTCTACGTGTTAAAACATTAATATGTAATGAATGCCCCGCCATAACCAACATTGAGTAAAGGCAGGGATCAAGGTAACCGAACTAATAGTTAGTCAATTAAATAGATTTAAACCAGGATAAGCGAATGAGTGTCAATAATACAACGGCGGTAATACTTGCCGCCGGTAAGGGTAAGCGGATGAAATCCGATCTACCGAAAGTGCTCCACAAGCTGGATGGCAGATATCTTGTGGACCATGTAATAGAAAACGTAAGAAAAGCCGGGGTGGAAAACATAGTTCTCGTTGTCGGCCATAAACATGAACTGGTTAAAGAGAAATTAGCCGATAGAGGCATTAAATTCGTCATTCAGGAGCCCCAATTAGGAACGGGACATGCGGTGCAGATAGCAATGCCGGCGATTGAGGGATTCGTGGGCGATTTGCTTGTTCTCTGTGGCGATATGCCTTTTATCACTCCGGCGACAATGACCGGTTTGATAAATAAACGGCGTGAAACCGGCTCCGCGGCTACCGCGCTTACTGTAAGGCTTGATGACCCAGGAAGTTACGGGCGAATAGTCCGCGACAAAGATGGCTTTTTAAAGGCCATTGTCGAATATAAGGATGCCGATGAAAAAATCCGTCTGATTGATGAAGTGAATACGGCGGCATATTGTTTCGATTTCTCGAAGCTGGTTCCCGTACTTAAGCTTCTAAAGGCCGAAAACGCGCAGGCCGAGTATTACCTGACCGATACAATAGCCTTGTTCAGGACTGACAATCTAAAGGTGTCTGCCTTAATTTCCGATAATCCCAATGAGGGAATGGGCGTAAACTCGCAGGATGAACTAAACTTGATGGAATCAATAATCAAGGAACAATAGTATTAATATTTTGGTAAAATAAGAAAAAGATTGACAGGTAGCCGGCCAACTGGTAAACTGTGGTTACCATGATAGGTTGGTGGGAGGTTAAACTATTATGATAAAAAAGATTATTATTATTGGCGTGGCAGTGATTCTTGCCGGACAGGTAAGCGCTCAGCAAAAGGGCGATTTCACGTCTCAGATTAACCAACCGTCCCAATCATCGTTCTCTTTGCTCGACCCAAGCCGTTTCCATATGTCTCATAGCTTTTCCCTATCGTACAATTCCTCCAAATATGGCTCGCAAAGTATGGGCATGTATTTTAACTCGATTGAATATCAGGTTTCCGATCCGCTTAAGATCAGGCTCGATCTGGGGTACGCGCAAAACACCAGCGCTTTGTTTGGTTCCGACCGGGGTAATCTGGGGAATGGCAGAATTATTCCGGCACTTTCGATAAGTTGGAATCCATCCAGGAATCTGTATTTCCATTTCAATTATCGAGAAGTACCGGCGTTTTATTATGACAATATTTGTAATGATTATAATACCGAGTCTTTATTTTATGAAAACGGGAGGGGGTATTAGGTCTATCAGTCGTCTCGTCTAGCTCCTCCCAGGGGTCATGCCAATTAGGAAATCATCAAAGAAGAAAAAAAGTAAAAGACAGATAAAAAGCCCGGGATTTACCGGCTGGGCGATAATATTTCTATCTGTTTTTATTGTGGTTTTCCTGGTATCGATGTTGGTACCGCAATCGGATGTGACTGTTACTCAAATACAGCCGGAGTTAATCCGTTTACAGCTTAAGAATGGATGCGGCGTGAAGGGTGCGGCCGGGGAGATGACAAAAGCTTTTATGGAGTCATCCACAGGAGTGATCTTTGACATCATAGACAAAGGCAACGCGGAAGCCTTTAATTTCGAGAAAACCCTGGTCATCGACCGCAAGGGAGACCCAGGTGGGACCGATGCTTATTCGAACGCGGCCATAACAGTCGCGGATATTTTAAATACCAAACCCGAACAATTATTGCTCCAGAAGCTATCGGATAACCTTCTCGACATCGATGTTACAGTTATTATTGGCGCCGACTATCAACCGGTGTTGGCATCATTATCAGGCAAGGAAGAATAAAAATTGGCGGATTTTGCTCCAAAGAAACTAGCCCGGACAATCGGCAAACTCGCTCTCGATAAGAATGGTTTTGATATCCAATTGCTAGACCTTCGCAAATGTTCGGACGTAGCTAATTATTTTGTCATCATAAGCGGGTCCGTGGATGTTCATGTTAAGGCGATTGCCGATAATATCGTCGACGGCTTAAAGAAAAAGGAAGTTAGACCCTGGCATATAGAGGGTTACAACAACATGCAATGGGTGCTTTTAGATTACGTGACCGTTGTAGTACATATATTTCAACCTGATATTAGAGAATATTATTCTCTGGAGAAACTATGGGGAGACGCGCCTGGAGAGAAACTAGATTAATAACTTGCCATCCCAAAAGCAAGCTGACAAGTGCTTGAATCAGTTGAGGGATTAGTTCCGAAATCCCCCTGCCTTCACCTCGAGAGAAAATACAAGGAGTAAATTTTATGGATATTGTCGAATTAAAATCAAAAACAATTAGTGAGTTAACGAACCTGGCGGAAGAACTTCAGATACCGGGAATCTCCGGATTGAAGAAATCGGAACTTATCTTCAAGATTCTCGAAGCTCAAACCGAACAGGACGGCCTCATTTTCGCCGAAGGTGTGCTGGAGGTGCTTTCGGAAGGCTATGGCTTTCTGCGCAGTCCAGACTACAACTATCTGCCCGGCCCGGATGATATTTATGTTAGCCCATCACAAATTAAGAAGTTCGACCTTCGTTCCGGGGATACGGTCTCCGGCCAGGTCAGACCTCCGAAAGAAACCGAAAGGTATTTCGCGCTTCTGAAAATCGAGGCGGTTAATTTCGAAAATCCCGAAATCGCCAAACATAAAATCCTTTTCGATAACCTGACACCCCTCTATCCGGAAGAAAAAGTCAAGCTGGAGGTCACGCCCAAAGACGCTACTACCAGGATAATGGATATGCTGACGCCTATCGGCAAAGGGCAACGCGGTCTGATCACCTCGCCGCCTAAAGCCGGTAAAACAATTATCCTGCAGAAAATCGCCAACTCAATCACAACCAACCATCCCGATACGAAGCTGATTGTCCTTTTAATCGATGAGCGGCCTGAAGAGGTTACCGATATGGAACGCACGGTGAAAGCCGAAGTGATATCCTCGACTTTCGATGAACCGGCCGACCGGCACGTAACCGTAGCCGAGATGGTGATCGAGAAAGCCAAGCGGTTGGTCGAGCATAAGAAGGATGTTTGTATTCTGCTGGATTCTATCACTCGTCTGGCGCGGGCTTACAACGCCGTCGTGCCGCATTCCGGCAAAATCCTCTCCGGTGGTGTTGATTCCAACGCCCTTCAGAAACCCAAACGATTCTTCGGCGCGGCCAGAAATATCGAGGAGGGCGGCTCGTTGACTATTATCGCCACCGCCTTAATCGAAACCGGCTCGCGTATGGATGATGTTATTTTCGAGGAATTCAAAGGCACCGGCAATATGGAAATCGTTCTGGATCGCCGCCTGGCCGACCGTCGCACATTCCCGGCGATCGATATCAACCGTTCCGGTACCCGTAAGGAAGAACTGCTGCTGACCGCCGATGAGTTGAACCGGATCTGGATATTGCGGAAATTCCTTAACGAAATGAGCCCGGTTGATGCTATGGAGTTTATGCTTGATAGACTGTTAAAGACCAAAACCAATATCAAGTTTTTGGATTCGATGAGCGGGTAGTAACCGAAACTTATCCCTCTTGTCCCATCCAGCCCCGCCATCCCGGGTAAGGTGTATATGTCTCTGTGGTTTGAACAAAATTAAATTACGAACGATCTGTCAGCAATGACAGGTATTAGCGAAGTATGCCAATGAATGTAGCAATCGCCGGCGGCACCGGTTTTATCGGCAAAGTAATCATAAAGAAGCTGGTCGAATCCGGACATCATGTAAAAGCATTGATCCGGCCGGGCGCGCTTCTGAAAATTGCCAGTTTTTCCGGCACCGAGTCCCAATATGTTTACTACGATTCGCCGTCCCAATTGGTCAATTCGGTCAAGGATTACCCGGTGATTATCAACCTCATCGGCATAATCAGGGAAACCAAAGAGACCTCATTCGATTTCGCGCATCACCTGATACCGATGAGCCTGGTCAAGGCGGCCCAGGATGGCGGAGTCAAGCGTTTCCTGCAGATGTCGGCGCTGGGCGCCGGCGGCAAAATCGATACCGAATACATGGAGACCAAACGCCTGGGCGAGAACGTGGTCAAATCATCCGGCCTTGACTATACGATATTCAGGCCATCGGTTGTTTACGGCCCCGATGATCATCTCACCTCCATGATAGCCAAAGCGATCAGGCTAGCCCCGTTTTTCCCGGTTATCGGCGATGGGCAGTACAAATTCCAGCCGGTCTCGGTATTCAACGTTGCCGATGCTTTCGTCAGGGCAATCGACAAGCCCGAAACATTCGGCAAAACCTACGATATAGCCGGCCCCGATACATTCACATTCGATGAGATGCTCGATACGGTGGCAAAGGCGATGGGCAAGAGTAAGGCCCGCAAGATTCATTTCCCCGCCGGCCTGATTATGCTAAAGGCCCGCCTGTTCGGCCGCCTGATGCCCGGCCCGCTATCGGTGGATACGATAAAAATGCTGCTGGCCGGTTCCACCAGCGATGATGACGCGGTTTTCGGGGAGCTGGGGATAACGCCGGATAAATTTAAAGACAGTATTATAGAGTATATTAAGAAATAATGCAGATGTTATCTTAAATAAAGCTTATTTCAACAAAACCAGCTTATCAATCTCAGCCCGATCACCAACTTGTATCTTATAGAAATACATCCCCGATGATACATCATTAGCATGCCAGCTAATTTGATGATGGCCGGCCGGTTGACTTTGATCTACCAATGTCTCGACCAGGTTGCCGAGGATATCGTATATCTCAAGGGTGACCTCAGATGGCTCAGTCAAAGTATAGCTGATCGTGGTTTGGGCGTTGAACGGGTTGGGATAGGCGCAGACATCAAATTCTCTGGGCACGGGCTGGTTGTCCTCGATAGATGTCAGACCTATTAATTCGAGATAAGGGGCCACTTCCGGCACAGCTTCACTGGAGTATATCTTGCTGAGACGGGTGCCATTTTCGCCTTTGATAACGAAACCGTAATTGGTCATATAGCCATCCAGGAATGCCTGTATCATGACCGAGAGATCGATGGCGTTATACCCCATCACTGTGAATGTATAACGCGACCAGGAGTTCATACCATGATCTATACAACAATCATCCGGCCAGGTGGCTTCATCCCAATCTTCGAGAATCTCGTAGAAATCGGCCACAGTATTGCCGTGCTCGCAGCCGTAGAAACGGTTCAGATACAGAATAGCCGCGTCTATTTGCTCGCCCATGAACGGCTCGAGATCGAATTTCATCAT
>JAAEQD010000104.1 GCA_024231855.1 Candidatus Zixiibacteriota bacterium | reverse complement strand
GTGCGAAACGGCTCAATTAACTCACACAAAGTTAAATTGTTATATTAAATATATTATAATAATAAGATGCATGATACTGAGTTTTGAGGTATAATATAATAGGTTAAAATATCATTCCATTAACATATAGGAGTAATCATGCAAACGCGCAAAAATCCAATACTGATAGATAAATTAAATCCAACATTTAACCTGGAAACCCTAAAATCGCCGGTAATCCACAAACGGAAGGTGCAACAGAAAAAGCGAGAATTAAGGGATTGCCGCCGGGCGGAAAATGCTGCGGAATCAATCAAGGGATGGGATAAAGGGTTAGAAATATTCGGTTTCACAAAATCGCAGTTTTCGCTCATTGATCTTATTACCACTGTAATAGGCGTCACTGGACCGGCAGAAATGTTTATTTCAACCTGGACAGCCGCCAATACAGACATTACTCGAATATTGAATTTCGTAAGCTCTGGAGTTATAACGCAAGCTAAATGGTTGGTTGACTTCACATTTCAGAGGCGTACGCCGGAATTGGCCCAACGTATCCGCGACGTATTCGGATGTGATGCTATTCGAGTTGCCAAAAATCATGCTAAATATGTCATACTTAAGAACTGCGAATATGATGTAATTATTCAAACCAGTATGAATCTAAATTATAACCCTCGTTTTGAGAATTTCACACTATCAAATGATACTGATTTAGTAGATTTTCTTTTGAGGATAACAAATGAAATCTGGGAAAAGCAAAAAAGAAGCCTTGCCGACGCGACGCCGGGCGAGTTCGAGCAATACTTTAAAACCATGTGAAGTGCTTGACGTCGACATTAAAACGGTTACTGGATGGGTAATTGATGGTAACTCCATGTTTGATATTGGTGAGGCGATGGAAAAGCATTGGCCGGGTAATCTGATATACCATAAAGCGTTAATGGAGAAAGTGAAGGAATATTTTGTCAATTCCAGCGAAGCGGACGGTAACGTTATTCGCGGTTGGTGTTTAGAGTCATTAAGGGATTTATACCGTAAGATGGTTGAGATAGGCGATTTTAGCAATGCTGCAAAAGTTATTAAAGACATTGCCAAGATGAGCAATAAATAAATTATGATATTTGACAAGAAAGTCACAGTTAAGCCTAAGCCGAAATTGGATAGCGAAATATCTAAATTCGGCAAGGAATATCATCGTCAATACAGGCGTGCGGCCAGGGCTGCCGAGCGAAATATCATCCTTGATGACCCGGTTGATATAAAACGTCGGCGTAAAGCTGAACGCAACCCGGAATATTTTTGTCGAACTTATGCGCCGCATGTATTTTACAATCCGTTCTGTAAAGACCAAAAGGATATAGTTGAATCAATTCTGGCGTGTGTAGAGAATAGCACATTTCAATATGTTTTGGCTGAACGCGGCGGGGGTAAATCTCAGATTGCTCGGTTTATCGGCGGCGTTTACGCAATTGTCACCGGCAGGGTGAAATGGTTTGTCTATCTGGGGGCCAGCCAAACTGAGGCGGATAACGGCGTTCAAGACATCATGGCTCATTATGAGTTAGAAGACAGTTTGTTACGCGCTGATTACCCTGAAGTGTGTCAATTGGTTCATGCGTTGGGCGGCGCGCCTCAAGCTGGCGGCGGGCAGACTGTGGGCGGTAAGCGCACTCGAATAAAATGGTCGCCAAAACGCGTGTTATTTCCAATAGTTAACGGCTCAAAAGCATCTGGCGCAATCATATCCCCGCGCGGCATCGACGGCGCCATACGCGGTTTATCTTTCCAGGGCAAGCGTCCTGATTTAATTTTAGGGGATGATTTAGACACTGAAGAATCTGCCGTGTCTACAGTCCAAACAGATAAACGCAAATCAGTGCTGACGAATTCGGTTTTGAATTTATCGGGGCCGAACACTGGTTTACCGGTTATATTGCTGGGTACGAAAATCTCACACAATTGTTTGATTGCTCAAATATCTGATCCAAAGATATTCCCGGGATGGACCGGCATCAAGCAGAAACGCATGTATAAACCGCCAGACGCTGCGGAATTATGGGATAAATACATCTATGTCAGGCAATCGGGCAAGGCTAACGGCGAAGACCCGCACGGGCGAAAGGCTCACGATTTTTACCTTGCCAACCGTAAACAGATGGATAAAGGTGCGAAAATCAGTAATAAGCTGCGTTATCGGAATATTACTCTTTTAGACGGATCGCAACAGGAGTCGTCGGCGATTGAAGCGTTTTACAACGAGGTTGCGGATAAAGGTTGGGAAGTCGTCAACGGCGAATACCAGAACGAACCGCCGGAAACTGAGCAAGACGCTCACGTACTTGAAGTTAATCAGGTCGCCGAGAGCTTAAACGGGTATCAGCGCGGCGTTATTCCGCCTGGTTGTAAGGCTTTAACTCGTTTCATTGACGTGCATAACAGGGATTTGGTGTGGATTGATATAGCTTGGAAATGCGGTTTGATCGGGTATGTCGTTGATTACGGCGTTGTTTTGACGAATTTGCCATCTAAAACGTCAATTACAGAGAAGGAGTATAATTCACAAATCGAACTGGCTATTATTGACACATTGGAATATATGAAAGAGGCTGAACAGGAGGGCGGTTATCCATACGCCGACACCGGTGTTGTGAAGCATATCGATTTATGTCTGGTGGATTCCGGCGACGGCGTAATACATACTGACGCTGTTTATAAATTCTGTTCCGGCGCTGTTAAATACATGGCTTCTAAAGGTCTGGCGCCTTGGCGTAACCCGAGGGTCAAGAACGGCGTTAGGAATCGCGGC
>JAAEQD010000103.1 GCA_024231855.1 Candidatus Zixiibacteriota bacterium | reverse complement strand
CAATGTCTCCGAGCCGGTTTATCCCCAATTGCTGATTGAACCGCCGGCCAATGATATTAGCACCGAAACCACCTTTCCTAAAATCGAAACATCCTATAGTTTTACAAAGGATATGTTTCATGTCAATGGTTTCGCCGGTTACAACACTTACATGATCAAACAATTCCAAGGCAGCGATGAAACAGTTTCCGCAGCCCTGATCGGTGCTAGTTTCGGTGTCTCTCCCGGGGCGTTTTTCCTTAACGGCGAGTTGTACTACGCTTTAAATCCGATGGAATACGGGCTTGCGGAATACTACAACAGCAACGTCCCAGCCCTTTACAATCCGTCCGATTCATCAATAACCGATGTGAATTCCTGGGGCGGACTGGGCGTGATCGGGTTTAAATTCAACGATATGTTTACGGCCGAAGCAGGTTACGGTTATACTCAATATGAACTCGACACCAGCGGTGCGGATAGTGTCGCCAACCAGTCATATTATATCAATGCATCTGTCACATTGGTTCCGGGATTTTTTATTGTACCGGAAATCGGCATTCTTGATTTAGAAGAAATCGGCGAAAATGATAATGATATTGTTTATT
>JAAEQD010000102.1 GCA_024231855.1 Candidatus Zixiibacteriota bacterium | reverse complement strand
CGATGAAAACGGTATTTTCACTGTAAATTTAGCCGGTGTTGATGGTGCAGATTTTAATGGAGCTATCCGGTATTTGGGTATTAAAGTAGGAACCGACACCGAAATGACTCCGAGGCAGAGGATAAATTCCGCACCTTATTCTTATTCTACCCAGGATATCCCCAGCAACTCGGTCAATAGTGCCAATATTACCGATAACACAATAACATCTTCTGATATCCTTAATAGTACAATTGTCGGTGCCGATATCTCTAATGGTTCAATTACCGACGCCGATATTGCGGATGAACCGGGCATTGCACATACATTTCAAAATATTAATGCGACTTTGTTGACATCAACAACAATAATAGATTCCGTTATGATTACGGTACCAACTTCGGGGAATATTGTTTATCAGGCAGCAGGAGCGGTGGAATTGCGCCTTTCTGCTTCCGGTGAAGTAAAAACTATTATATCATTGTCAGCCAGTAGAACCTCTATGGATTATGATAATATGACTAATTTTGATTTAGGGGTTCAGGTCGCTGATAATTATTATACCCCTGTTTCAATTATTGTGGTCGATGCTGTACCCGCAGCCGGAACCTATAAATACTATTTACTCGGTACGAAAAGCTCTGGTGTAACAACGGCTGTTGCATATCGCTGTCATATACTTGCGACTTTCTATCCAACTTCGTATGGAACCGTAGAAGAATCTAAATCAGGTATAAATAATAGTTCTTCCACGCCACGTAGTAATGATGAATAATCGAGGATTATTATTTATGATAGAAAGGAATTGCCAATGAAAAATATATATAAAATGATTGGGCTGGGTTTGATCCTGATACTGATGGCGACATCAGCATTTGGACAGGCATCCAGTACCAATTATAAATTGGAGGTAGGGACTCCCGTCGGAGGCGGAGGAGGGTCGAATTCGACCAACTACTCTTTATCCGGCGCCTTCCCAATTTCCCCCGGGGGTGTTTCGGGAAGTACCAATTATGGCGTAATCGGCGGTGTTGCTTCGGTGACCGGAGCCGGTGCAGCCTTTATGGTCGAAATTAATCGTCCGCCTATTAGTCTCGCCGGTATTGAAAACATACCTATAGAAGTTATTTATGATTCACCCGATAATACAGCGTCCGGAACTCTTTATTACCGTCAGAGTGGTCAAACAACTTATACAGAGATGGCT
>JAAEQD010000101.1 GCA_024231855.1 Candidatus Zixiibacteriota bacterium | reverse complement strand
TTACCCGGCTTGAGAATTGTCGTGATCAGTTTTCCGCTCAGTCCTTCATAAACATGAAGCGGCATGAAACAGTGATTCCCATAGTAACCGTTGAAAAGATTAAGCTGCTGATTCCCGTGCACCCTGTCTTCGGTGTCGTCGAAATCCAGTACAATCACGGGGGGGAGGAGACGCATAAGAGGTGACGAAGGCATCGACGAAAACGGTCGCGAGACGAAAAAGCGTCGTGCGCGTGATCGAATTCTCAAAACGGCTCACAGTCGGCTGACTCGAAAGGGCGTCACCGATTTCAGGATAGCGGCCCGCGAGTATTTTAAATACCGGATCATTCCGCAGGTCGTCACAGTCGTTTGCGTCTTCGTATCCGCAGGCGATCTGCGCGACCCTCTGCATCAGAAGGTCGGTGAGCGTGTGCCTGACGTAACGCGCATCCCGGGAATCGGGGATGACATCGGCCATGGATTTTATCTGCCCGATCTGTACCTCGACCACCCGGATAAGCAGGGCGCCGCCATCCGAGCTTATATCACCGCCGTCGAAATCAAGTGATAAAGATTTATCTCCGATATCACCGATTGTGATTTCATTTTTCGGCTGAGGGTAAGTAAATTCAGGGGCGATATCTTTGTGGACGGCGGTGGAATTATTCATTCAACTCCTCCTTAATCATCGGGGAAAATGATGCGGTTTATTTAAAAACACTGTTTGGCGGATGAACTTACTTAACTATCAGATATATCATAATTTAAATGAAATTGAAATAAGTTTATGAATAATTCAGGTTAAAGGAATAAATATTATTTTAATATTTTGACTCAGCGGCAGAGCCGCTTCGCCAAAGGTATCGTGCATCTAATACACCACCAGAGGTGGTGGTTTTAGAAAATAATAAACACCCAACACAGATCGAACATCTGACACTTATCGTTCAACATCCCTTTCTTTCAATGTTGGATGCCAGACGTTCAATGTCAGATGTTCATTTTTTTAGCCGTTCACCGAAAAACTGCTGTTATAATTGATCTCACGATTCCGCGAGAAAAACCCCACGTCAAACGTGCGTCCGGTGTAAACGGTTT
>JAAEQD010000100.1 GCA_024231855.1 Candidatus Zixiibacteriota bacterium | reverse complement strand
TATATGATGCAGGCTCTTTCGTACAATCTATTCGCCTGTTCCAACGCGCGATATGTTGAAAATGACAATATGGGTGCCTGGTATATATTCGAATCCGAGTATGGACTTTTGTCGATCGGCAGTACCAAGACCGGTTCAATGCTGTGTTTTGACGATTTCTATCGACCTTTGGGCCAGGGAACGACTTACGGAGATGCCTTCTTAATCTGGGCTCAAACCGATATGGAATCCTGCGCCGGTGATATTAGTAGGCCCTGGTTCTATGGGATGTGTATACAAGGCGATCCGACATTGAAATTGGCCAGGTTCCAGCCGCCCCTAAACTATTGCGTTTTCGAACCCGGCGATGTTAATGGGGATGGCAGCGTTATTGGCGGAGATATAACTTATGGGGTTCAGTATTTCAGAGGTGTGGGCGATCCCCCGCCGGATAGCTGCTGGGATAATGTAGATTCAACCTGGGTATATGTAGCCGCTGATGCCAACGGCAGTTGTGGGTTTTTAGGTTCCGATATAACATACCTGGTTCGGTATTTCAGAGGCGAGCATAATTCCTTGCAGTATTGCCCTCATTTTACCTTGCCGGAATAAGTATAGCAATAAAGCCCTATAAGAAATTTAACAATAAAACAGTAAGTTTAATTCTAATATAAATTTCGTCAGATCGTTCTCCAAAAGGTGTCACCTGACAAAACTTGGCAGACAGGTCACGCTTCGCTACGCTTATCTGAACGCAAAATATATTACTCTACTTCATATCGTATTGAATAAAGGTGTTAGCGTTCCTCTAGTACCCAAACTCTGTTTCGTTTTAATTAAGGAATAATAATCTCTAAGATGATCAAAACAGAGTTTTTCCGGCAAGCCGATTCCTAAACGGGAGTTTAAGAACCGGAAGTAAGCATATAATTAGTATTGCGAATATATCTTAAAGGTATTTGAATGAAATAATAATTTACGGTTCGAATTCTACCTGAACCGGGCCAGTAAACGGCGAGGGTAAATCACCCTGAGTGAATGCTCTCACCTTGTAGAAAAAGATTCCGGCTGATTCAGGGGCATCATCGGCGGAGTTTTCATAAACGGTCATAATCCTGGTATAGTCGCCATCGATACTGTTTCCCCTGTACACTTCGAAATAAGTCGCCCCCGGCGGCGAATTCCATTCCAGGCGAATATGCGTGCCCGCGTCGAAAGCTACCAGGTCGGTTGGCGGATGCAAAATACCTGAAAACAGAACATGACTGAAGCCGGAAAAATCGCTGGTATCGTAATCGACAACGGTTCTGATCTTGTAAAAATAATGTCCGGCAACGGGCGGCCAATCGAATGCCCATTGATTGTCTGTCGTCTGAATATGAGCGTAATTGGTATCCATCGACGAACTTCGGTAAATCATGAAATCGGCGATGGTTTCAATCGATTCCCACCATACATGGAGTTTATAAATCGAATCGACAACCGTTATATTATGCGGCGGCAGAGGGCTGTCATCGAAATGTACATATGCCGAATTCGACAAAGGCGATTCGTGACCCATTATATCGTAAGCGCTGACTTTGTAGTAATACGCGCCGCTAACCGGCGGTATGTCCATATACGAAGTTTCTGAGGTCGAATCGATGTATTCGAAAGAGCCGTTTTCGGTTCGCGCCCGATAAAGCTTATAACCGTCCGCGTCATCGAGTACATTCCACGTAATATTAATCGATGTGCCCAGGTTTTCAGCATCGATACCGGTGGGCGCGAGCAAATTATCCGTAAATAGGACCGATACAGGTTCGGATAGTTCCCCCCTGGTCCCGATAATAGTTTCAGTGGCTATCCTGTAATAGTACAATCCGGCATAGACAGGAACATCATTATAGGATGTCGCGGCACCTCCAACCCTGGCGATTTCGACATAAATTTCACTGTCATCGGAACGGAATATTAGATAAGCGCCCGCCCAGAGAATCTCCTCCCAGCCAAGCTCAACTGTCAAACCCCTGTCGAATGCCACGAAGCCGGAAGGATATTCCAATACGCCATCGTAATGGGAACTCACTATAACAGATGGTTCCGATTCCAGGCCGTTAGGAGCTGTGGCAGTGACATAATAATAGAAAACACCGGAATCTGCCGGAGAATCCGAGTAATAGGGATTCGTTGTCGTTTGAAGGGGCTGGTAATCATTATCGGGATCAGCGGTTCTGTATATAGAATAATATGAGACATTATCATATTCCAGCCAGCTTATGTATAAATCCGATCCCTTGTCGACAATAGTCAATCCCTGGGGCGGATCGAATCGGCCATCGTAATTTACCGATATAACTGTACCGGGTTCCGACTCGGTACCATATATACTCACTGCAGTAAGACGGTAATTATAAATCGCTGTATCGGGCGGAATATCATCACTGTAATTTTCTGATGTCGAATCAACAATGGCCCAATTTTCGTAACCTTCTTTTGACCGGTATATCCTATAGTAAAACGCCCTTTCGCTATCGTCCCAGTTGAGACGTATATATTCTACGAGGTCAATCGCTTCCAGACCCGTCGGAGGTCTTATTGAGGCTGTGAATTCAACTTCCTTGACCTCTTCATAACGGCTTTCGGAGCCTTCCCCATACATGGCCGTGACATAGTAATAATATGTTCCCACGGTTGGCGGTTGATCGGTATGGTAAATCGTACCGGCACTAGTATCAACATGGGCTATCAACTGGAAATTCGTATTGTTTGAATCGGACCTGTAAAGGCGGTAATTTATCGCGTCGTAGGAGCTTTCCCATGAAAGTTCAACCGAGGCATTACCATCCATAACCAGGAAACTATGAGGTATCGGATCTTTCATTTCCACATCTACAGTGGTCGTAATATCCGGAGCTATAATTATCGGGTAGCGCGCCGATGTCAGAACTTCATTGTTAAAACCATAATAAGTATAATCGGCCCTATAAGTGCCGGTATTCAACTCGATTGAGTAGTCCCCGGCTTGCGATACTTGAGCTGATTCGGCGATTTTGCCCAAACCGTGCCCGCCGCTAACGTGGAACGCGCTGACATCGATAATGACACCATCGGTGCCCTGACCATCAACAGTGATCGTCCCGGATAGCACTCCGGTTAGCTCCGGAGTGACCGAATCCTCGGTGCAAGCCAACAAGATTAGGCCAAATACGCATACAAAAGCAAAGATTCTCCACAACATAACACTTGATTTTACCATAATTAGCTCGAATTGATCCAGTATTTTTTTATTAATCCTTAAAAAAAATAGATTAGAGGATAATGGATTTATTGTGGCTTTTACAAGGCTACAACCTGTCAGGCAATAAAACAAAAACCAGGCCGACCCGTAAAGGCTCGACCTGGTAATATTTTTATTGATAAATATTATTTGCCCAGTACTTTAATCATATCGATCATGCGGTTGGAGAAGCCCCACTCGTTATCGTACCAGGAAAACACTTTTATCATATTGTCCTGGATAACCATGGTGGCCAGAGAATCAAAAACCGATGAATGCGGGTTGCCGACGACATCGATTGACACGATCGGATCCTCGGTATACTGGAGAACGCCTTTCATCGGACCATCGGCGGCCTTTTTGATAGCGGCGTTGACCTCTTCTACGGTGACATTCTTTTCGAGTTCAGCCACCAGATCAACAATTGAACCATCGGGCGTAGGTACCCTAATAGCACAGCCATCGAGTTTGCCCTTAACCTCGGGCAGCACCAATGCTATAGCCTTGGCCGCGCCGGTAGTGGTGGGAATCATCGATAATGAGGCCGAACGAGCCCTGCGTAAGTCTTTATGAGGTAAATCGAGAATACGCTGATCGTTGGTGAAAGCATGGATAGTAGTCATGATACCGCGTTTTAATCCGAATGTGTCGTTCAGCACTTTAACCACGGGGGCAAGGCAATTGGTAGTACAGGAGCCTATTGAAACAATATTATGTTTGGAACTGTCGTAATCGTCCCAGTTGACGCCTTTAACGAAAGTACCGTCGATATTTTTGCCGGGGGCCGAGATCAGCACCTTTTTGGCGCCGGCGGTGATATGCTTGCCGGCAGTTTCATTATCGCGGAATATACCGGTACATTCCAGGACAACCTCGACCCCCAGCTTTCCCCATGGCAAATTGGCGGGGTCACGTTCGGCGGTAACCTTGATATTTTTACCGGCTACCGTAAAACCATCGCCTGCTACGGTAACATCTTCAGGCAATACGCCATGAACAGAATCGTATTTAAGCAGATGGGCTAATGTCTTGGCGTCGGTGATATCGTTTACGGCTACGATCTCAATGTTGGATTCCTTTAAAGCTGCCCGGAAAACCAGTCGGCCG
>JAAEQD010000099.1 GCA_024231855.1 Candidatus Zixiibacteriota bacterium | reverse complement strand
TTGGTTGATAGTTGTGAGATCTGGATCAACCCTAATGCCAATCCAGATGGTACATATTTTTATGGGGATCATACAGTTGTGGGTGCCCGTCGTTTTAATGCCAACAGCATTGACCTGAATCGAAATTTTCCTGATCCGCTGGCTGGCGATCATCCCGATGGTAATGCCTGGCAGGTTGAAACGGTTGCGATGATGAATTTTGCCTCGGCCCATAGTTTTGTAATTTCGGCAAATATGCATTCAGGCGTTGAAGTTATAAATTACCCCTGGGATACGTGGGTAACCCGGCATGCCGATGATGCCTGGTTTATTGATGTTTCCCGTCAATATGCTGATTCGGCTCAGCTTTATTCTCCAATTGGATATATGAATTATCTAAATAACGGAATTACTAATGGATATGATTGGTATTTTGTACATGGTGGCCGGCAGGATTATATGAATTTCTGGCACCATTGCCGGGAAGTCACTTTTGAGTTATCAGATGCTTATCTTATGGAAGAGAAATATCTTGATGATCACTGGACATATAACAAAAGCTCGTTATTGAATTACCTCGAACATGGATTGTACGGAATCAAAGGCAAAATCACCGATGCAATCACATCTCTACCGGTGGATGCCTTAGTAAGCATAATTGAACACGACCTTGACAGTTCACAAGTTCGTACAGACCCGGATGTTGGCGATTATCATCGAATGATCGAAGCGGGAACCTATGATCTGGAAATCTCGGCCGATAATTATTACACCGATACTCTTACAAATATAGTTGTGATAGATGAGACAGCAGTTGTTGCCGATGTTGCCCTGATTCCGATTACGGCCGGTGTCTTAATGGATTATTCCAGTTGTACTGCCGAAAATCCAGTAACCGATGATGTTGTTGATATGAATATTACATTGA
>JAAEQD010000098.1 GCA_024231855.1 Candidatus Zixiibacteriota bacterium | reverse complement strand
GCGGCGGTGAAGTCCGTGAAAGACGGCCAGGGCCGCGGGTGGTTGTTCGGCTATGATTTCAATGACAAGAAAAAGTCCAAATACGCCGAGGTCGAAGGACCCACCGGAATAATCAGAGAGTACTGGTTCGACGACCAGGGCGTGGCAAGGCGGGTGGATGTCAATGGCCGCACCTTCGAAAGCATCAGCTCGGACGGCGGGAAACGGACCGTTGTCGATTCCCGGGGCGTGACGATCACGAAGTATTACGACGAGTGGGACAACCTGACCAAGGTGGTCTATCCGGACGGCTCGAAGATCCTGAAGGATTACGATCAAATCCATCATCGGCTGAAAACCGGCATCGATGAACGGGGAGTGGCAACCACGTATAAATATGACAACAAGGGTAATATGGCCAAAAAGACGGAGGGAGAGATGCATGATCGCGTCTCTTTTTACACCTATGACAACAACGGCAATATGCGAAGCCGCACCCTCGTGAACCCCGACAACACCGTGGATTCGGAGATCACCATGACCTACGATTCCAAAAGCAACATGACCTCCATCACCGACGCGGAAGGCGGCGTCACGAGATTTACGTACGATATCATGGGAAACGTCTTGACCAGAGAGGATCCGCGTGGCAAAATAACCACTTATGAATACGACCTGATGGGTCGGATGACCAAAATCACCGACCCCCTGGGCCATACCACCCTTATGGAATACGACGCCATGGGCAATAAAATCAAACAGACGGATCCAGCGGGACGAGAGACAATTTATACATACGACTTGCGCGACAATTTGATCCGGATGGTGGACGCCGCGGGCGGCGTCATCCGGTTCGAATACGACGCCGGGGACAATATGACGCTTACAATCGATCCGGAAGGTAAAAAGACCCTGTATGAGTATGACAATGAAGGCAGGCTGAGAAAGACGATGGACGGCGCCGGCAATGAAATCGTGGTTCAGTACGATAAGGAGCCCATCGCGAACTGTAATATCTGCCCTGGCAGCGGAGCCAGAGACCCACAAAGAATCATATATCCCACGTTCTCCAAGGAGTTCTCTTATGACGCCAGAAAACGAAAAATCGCGGAGCGGGATGTATTGAGTGAATCGGAGGTCCACGTTAGCAGCTATGCGTATGATCCTGCCGGCAATTTGATATCGAAAACGGACAAGGAATCCAACAAGACGCGCTACGAATACGATTCGTTCAACCGATTGCTAAAAGTGATTGACCCATTAGGCGGGGAAACCAGGTACGCGTATGATATTCGGGACAACCTGACCTCTCTTACGGATGCCAACGGCAACACCACCCGATTTGAATATGACCGAAGCAGCAGGCTTATAAAAGATATCCGTCCGATGGGCCAGGAAACAAGGTATGCTTACGATAGCTCCGGCAACCTGATAGAAAAGATAGACGCCAAGGGCCAGAAAGCAGAGTATATATACGACGACGCAAATCGATTGATTCTTATCCATTATTTCAACAGCGATGCTCATGCCAATGTTGAGAAATTAGTCTCTTTCACATACGATAAGGCAGGAAAATTAATCACCTACGATGATGGTGTGACCACGGGTCTATATATATATGACGCCGCTTCCCGCAAGGTTTCAGAAACGGTGGATTATGGAGATTTTTCCTTAACAAACATCTACTGTTATTACAAAAACGGCTCAAAGTGGAGCTTCACCGGACCGGACGACGTTACCTATCAATATTATTATGACGAGGCAAATCGCTTGACCAGTATTCTGATACCTGATGTGGGCTTTATCACCTACAGCGATTATGACTGGGGCCGTCCCTCGTCGATTATCCTGCCTGGCGGAACCACCAGGGAATTAATTTATGACCATTTGATGCGGATAAATTCAATCGAAGTTAAATCCCCGGACCAAAACGAATTAATGAATTACAAGTACACGTATGACAAAATGAGCAACATCCTGAGTAAGGAAACTGAACACGGGAGATATACCTACGGATATGACGATCTTTACCGTCTTACAAGTGCTGCCAACTCGGTTCAGAATGATGAGGCGTTCACCTATGATGCCGTCGGGAACAGGTTGACTTCAGGAAACACAAGTGGGGAATGGACCTATAATGCAAACAATGAACTCAAAAATCATGGAAACAGATCTTATGTTTACGATGTAAACGGAAATATGACTCAAAAAACCGATAATGGTGTAGTCACGAAGTATTTTTACAACATAGAAGATCGGTTGGTTCGTGTAGAAAACGGTTTTAGTAGCATTATCGCAAAATATTACTATGATCCTTTTGGGAGAAGGCTGTGGAAAGACGTGAATTCGAGCCGCATTTACTTCCATTACGCCAAAGTAGGACTTGTAGGGGAGTATGATGCAAACGGAGCTGAAATTAAGACCTATGGTTACACACCAGATTCGATATGGACATCCGATCCACTATTCTTGGCAATAGATAACAACTACTTCTTCTTCCAAAATGACCATCTTGGTGCTCCAATAAAATCAATCAATATAAAAGGTGAAGCAAATTGGGCTGCCAAGTACAGCTCATTTGGAATGGCTGACGTTGGTTTGTCACAAATAAACATTAATAATTTGAGATTTCCTGGTCAGTATTATGATCAAGAAACCGGGCTACATTATAATAAATGGCGTTACTATGATTCGTCGGTTGGTAGGTATTTGAAGGTTGATCCGATAGGGTCTTTGGGAGGGATTAATTTTTTCAATTATGCTATGAATAATCCAATAAACAATTTTGACCAAACGGGTTTGATTGTAAATGTGATTAACATATCTGAACAAGAAATAGATATTTCTCATGGAAATGTTAAGAAAAAGGCAATTATGCAAATCCTCAATAACCAAGCGATTCAACAATACTTAAACAATATAATGAAGGCGGGCAGCAAATGCAAAAAGATGACTTTATTAGATTTCATAAGTGATTCTGGTGAAGTAGATGTCAACGTTTATATAACTGATTCGCCATTTTATGGTGGACCCGGTTTAACTCATTGGCCTGGGGTTGCACTAAACTCTGGTTGGAGTGGCAAAGTTCCTGCGCGATCAATAGGTTTGAATGCAAAAACCCTATTCCAATCAGATTTTTTTGATACGGATAGTGGTGATGAGAGAGATGCTGCTGAGATATTAATCCATGAATTTGTTCATTGGTTGACATATTACTGTTTAGGTTCAACAACTGGGCCAGAATGGAAGGGATGTGATAAAGAAAAAGCATATGATGAAGGGAAAAAAGTTGAAGATATGATAGATTGGTAAAAAAACAACTCTTGGAGAGATGCAGATTTATAAAAGTGGTATAAATACAAGCGGAGAGATATTCATGCTTAAAAGCAAGACGTTTTTCGTTAGCATTATTATTTGCTTTTTGTTATATCCCTTATCATTTTTAATCATAATTATAGCAAACCAAATGATTATCGTCTCAATTCATAAGGAAAATAATGAGCAAGAAAAAGTATGTGTGGTTAAAAATGTAAGTGTTCATAAGTTTGCAAAAATATTCTATAAGCCATTAGTTGTAATAATACCAAACTTAAGGTTTGCAGAATTGGATGAATTGGCAAATTTGGGCTTGTCTTTTACAAAAATCACCCTGAAGTCGGAGCGTGTGGTTCGCAAAAATTACATCCGGGCCAAAAAGCCCAGAAATTGGTGTGTCGCTGGCGTTATCATTAACGGAATT
>JAAEQD010000097.1 GCA_024231855.1 Candidatus Zixiibacteriota bacterium | reverse complement strand
TGGTTTCTTCCATATGCGTCAGACGGAAATTTCTATTAATATCATGCTTTGATGATTTAAATTTTGGTGAACAGTATAACCGCCCATTTGCACAATGACCATAGGATATTTTATCCAAATCAAACCAGGTTGATGCGTCATAATTCAATGTTTGTGAAACCGCCGATGCCGTCAAAACGATTATAAACAGTGCTTTTAATATATTCCTCATATTAACACCCCCAGTAACCGCTGCTGTTTAATCTTATAGTTCTATTCTTGAAATACATCCATAAACCTATAAAGCCCGCACCCGGGCCTAAAAATTCAAACTCGCCATCGCCGTTCAGGTCAAGCGCGCAGATTATCTCGGCGCCCCCACCTCCGCCTAATACCGGTTCACCTAAAGTCTCTACTTGCCAGGTATCATTACCTCGTATTAGCCGGTATCTCGAACCCCAGGATGATTCGGTGCTGAAATACCAACATTGGTTGTATAAATACAATGTATCCGGCAAGTTCGGTTGTTTCGCGCCGAATACATACGTCCGGATTCTGTCTCCTTTCCCGTAGTGACCTTCGAGTTTTTCCCATTCAGAATTTAAAAGCTCCTGAATTTCAGCACTATCGGCAGAGGGGTGCCATATTTTCATATTCAACTGGCGATCATCACGGTAAGCTTTATCAAGCTCGCCGCATAGAGAATCCTTTGTCGCGATAAAGCCTGAATCGTGCAACTGATACTCTGAATACCTGACTATAGGACCATCATAATTAGCCAGTTTGCCCATCAACACTAAAAACTTGCCTGAAGGCTTGATTTCCGTAGAATCCACCATTTCCAGATGACATTTTACATCCGAAAAACACTCTGTGGCAAAATCGCCAATATGTTGAATTACCGCCCTGGTTACTCCGTTTTCCCATATAATCAGTACCGTATCACCGGGAACATAAGTGAAATACTCTGCCAGACTGGACTCCGGATAGGCATAAAATCTGTGTGGCAGATCCCCGGTAATTAACTCCTTGGGATTAAAGTCTACTTTTTTGATTTTATATCGCATATTCGATTCTCCGTAAGCCGGCGTACAATATAAATCACTGTCCCAGCCATGTCCAAAACCGATATCGTTTCGCGAAAACCACTTTTTGGTCTCTCTCAAAGCAGCCCATTCTTTAACCTCGGGACTGTCTTTCCGTTTAGTCTTTTGCATGGCGGCATTCTCATCGAATTTGATAAATTCTACCCGGTTATCATCGGAAGACGACTCCCAAATCCAAAGCGCAACCAGGGCCAACGATGTCATAACGATTGTCATTATTAATACATTTTTAGTTTTCATCATAGCGCCTCCGGTAACAAGGCCGATACGACAACAACAATAACCATGATAAGCCATTTCATCGATTATCTCCATCTCATTTGAAATCTTTATCGAACAATGTCGCAACCATAATTATAATAGGGAATATGGACAGTCAAGTGATAAATAATCTGAACTTCATTAAGATGACGCGACAATGGTCAATTATCTTATTGCCGGAATTTACTATAGACTGAACAATTATTGCCGATTCAGAAAATAAATCGCAAAAGGGGGGAAATACGCGAAACCAAACTCTCATTAAAGATAAAGACCTGCCGAATAATATTTGGAAACAGACTCGCTTGTATAGTAACTGCCCATTTTGCGGAAGCGATAAACTGGAAGCTGTCTGCCACACCGACCGAATCGATAAGTGCTTGAATTGCGGACACGCGTTTCGGCAAGAAATTAAGCCCAATATCTCCGAGGGTTACCGGGGTAAAGTTTCGATGCCGCTTACTCTGGATGCCATCGTATTTGCCCGGCATCATTACCATTTTGTCGAAAAGCATATCGCGTTTGAGAATATATCCAGTATCCTCGAAATAGGTTCGGGGGATGGGGTCATGTTAGATATGATAAGTAAGAGACAACCTGATATCGAATTGTATTCGGTGGAACCGAGCAAATATCATTGCCGGAATCTGCGAAAAATCCCCAACGTAAATGTGTTTGAAGGCTATATTGAACAGGCCGAATTTAAACGTAAGTTCGATTTAGTGGTCATGTCGCATGTACTCGAGCATATAAAAATTCCCCACGATATAATGAAATTTATCTATGACAATTTGCTGGAGACCAGCGGATATCTATATATTGATATACCCAATCAGGATTTTGAACTCAGCAGCGAATTGATAGCCTCAGCCGCCCCGGCAGGCCATCTATTTTTCTTCAATGGTGGTAGTTTTGGCAAGCTTCTCGAAAATGTCGGATTCAGTAAAACTGATATAATCGGCTCAAAGTACTCGATCACGACGCCAGGCTATCTAAATAGAATTGAAAAAATCGCTTCCTTAAAAGATTCTACCGGTCCTTTTAACCGATTCAATATATATAGATTAAAAGCTCTAAACCGATTATCAACAATGGGATACGCTTCTTACAAATTCCTGGCTCATAATCAGCCCAGAGAATTATCTTTGAATCATATCGATAGTCGATATAATAATATGGCTATAATCGCCCGTAAATCAAAGTAGGGATATTCTCAAAAAGGTCGATTTAGTTCTCAAAAATCATGGGAATTATTTTTAATCCAAGTTCCTCCAATAAGTTAATGTATATACGAATAGAGGTTTTAAGAGTGGTTCATTTAACGAAACTTGTTGCCTTTAATAAACCTATTTATTATCATATTTACTTGAAATTAAATAGAATGATGGATTTTTAAAAAATAGAGGAATTTTATGGCTCACGCATATACACCCGGTTTGAGAGTAACCAGCCGGACGAAGGTAACCAAAAAACGGATTCTGCCGCTGAAAGGCGATGTGGTTGTCGGCCTGGGCGATAAAGTGACATCCGATACCGTGGTTGCCCGCACCGAAATACCCGGCCCGGTTGAACCTCTAAACGTTGCCAACATACTCGGAGTACCACCCGAGGATGTCATGGAAGCTATGCTTAAAAAAGAGGGCGATGTTGTCGAAAAAGACGAGGAAATAGCCAAATCGAAATCGTTTTTCGGCTTATTCAGCTCCGTAGCCAAGGCCAAGATATCCGGTACTATTGAGAATATTTCCCAGATAACCGGTCAGGTGCTTCTGCGCGGCGCCCCGATGCCAGTTGAAGTAAAGGCCTATCTCGATGGCGAAGTCACCGAGACTTTTGAAAGCGAAGGGGTAGCTGTGACCACCTGGGGCGGTTTTGTCCAGGGAATTTTCGGTATCGGCGGCGAAACCCATGGCCCGATTAAAATGGTTTCCAAATCCTCATCGGAGGTTCTAAGAGAGAACCTGATCGATGAATCCTGCAAGGGATGTGTCATTATCGGTGGTTCTCTGGTAACAGCCAACGCCCTTAAAAAAGCCATATCGGTCGGCGCGGTTGGGATCGTCGTTGGCGGTTTCAACGATAAAGACCTTCGCGACTTCCTGGGTTACGATCTGGGTGTAGCTATCACCGGCAACGAAAATAAAGGTATCACGCTGGTCGTGACTGAAGGTTTCGGCGAAATTAACATGGCTCAGAAGACTTATGACATGTTGAAATCAAAAGAGGGTCAAGTGGCCTGTATAAACGGCGCTACCCAGATTCGCGCCGGCGTAATTCGACCGGAGGTCGTGATCCCGACAACCGAGGATATCAAAGAAGAATCAATCTTAAAAAAAGCGGAAAATGTTGGGCTGGGAACCGGTTCACCCGTACGGGTTATCCGTGAACCGTATTTCGGCAGGCTCGGCAAAGTATCCGATCTGCCCGCGCCGCTACAGGCTCTCGAATCGGAATCGCACGCCCGGGTAATGGAAGTCGAATTCCCCGACGGCGAAAAGGTTATTGTCCCCCGGGCCAATGTCGAGGCGATTGAAGAATAGCGTAAATCTCCGTGCTATAGATAAATTCCAGCCCGGTTGATGCCGGGCTTTTTTTGTTATTGACATTAAAATTAACTCTAATATATTAACTGTATAACAAAGGTATTCCTACATCAATGATCAGACATAATAGCTCTTGAAAAGGAGAAAATTATGCGAAG
>JAAEQD010000096.1 GCA_024231855.1 Candidatus Zixiibacteriota bacterium | reverse complement strand
CCGCTCCTGCCCATTGTTTTTTTTGTATAGAACGGCTCGAATATTCGTTTTTTATCGTCCGTGGAAATGCCGATTCCATCATCGGAGACTCTTAAAACAACGTAGTCCCCTTCTTCTATCTTATCATAATTACCTGCTTCCCTGTCGAGATATCTGTTTTCTGAAGAGATGCAAATTTTCCCGCCGGTCGGCATCGCCTCCGCCGCATTATAAACCAGATTCATGATCGATTTCGATATTTGGCTTGGAGACCCCAACACATTAAGCAGTCTTGTCTCAAGCTTTGTTTCTATTACGACCTCGGGATGAATCGATAGTAAATTATTATGTTCAGGGCTGTCCAAATATTTAGAAACAATATCATTTAAATCAATAACTTCCGTAACACTGACGCCTCTTCTCGCCAGGGTCAATAAATCCTGGACGATATCCGCGGCTTTTCGTCCTGAATCCCGCATAGCGATAATGGCCTTATCAAGTCCGGATAATTTTGCCGCTTTATATCTACTCTCATTTTCGGCCCCTTGCTTGATTCTATTGATGAAACTCCTGATTCCATCGGGATTTCGGGCGATATCCGTTCCGACATATCCTTCCAATACCATTAATTGAGTTATCAATGTATCTTCTCTCTCCCGCCATTCCTTGATATCTTCAACAACAATTTCAGGATAACTGACAATTCCGGATAAAACATTATTCAAGTCATGAGCGACGCCGCCGGCCAATTGACCAATTGCTTCCATTTTTTGTAGTCGCTGTAGACGATTTTCGGTTCGCTTACGT
>JAAEQD010000095.1 GCA_024231855.1 Candidatus Zixiibacteriota bacterium | reverse complement strand
GATTTTGCCGTTACCGGTTTTAATTCGGATGCTATTATTATCGAGTTTGGTAATGGTGATGGATCATTCAGTTCTCGTATTGAAATAAATGTGGGAGATGGACCAGTGTCGGTAATAGCCGCCGATTTTAACGGCGATACTTATCCTGATTTGGCAGTTGCCAATCAATTAGCCGATAGCATTGTGATTCTAACAAATGATGGCTTTGGCGGTTTTCCATCGCAGGCGAGTTATTTCGTTTTTAGTTCTCCAATCTGTTTGGTGAGTGCGGATTTCGATTGTGATGGCGATATTGATTTGGCTGTCGGGCATCTGGGTGAAAATTACGCACAATATATATCAATTCTGGATAATAATGGAACTGGGATATTTACTGGGGCCGAACAATACATGTTTGCCGGCGGTATATTTTCAATTGAGGCCGCTGATGTTGACAACGATGGTGCCGTTGATTTAATATTTGCTAATTCATATAACTACCAAATTGCTGTTTTACCAAATAACGGCGATGGGTCTTTTGGGACAATTCGAACCACGCCGATTGAATATCTTCCAGGCTCTCTTTTTGGAGCTGATTTAGACAATGATGGTGATATTGATTTGGCCTTGATAAATCCAGGTTCGAATAATTTAGTATTACTTACTAATAATGGCGCCGGTTATTTCAAGTCTCATTCGGCTTATCCTGTCGGCGAGATGCCATCCTCTATTTATGGCGCCGATTTAGAGGGCGATGATGATATCGATCTGGTCGTATCTAATAAAGATACAGATAATATTTCAGTTTTGTTTAATGTCGGTAACGGGAATTTTACGGCTCCTATTTTTTATTCGGTGGGTGATAAACCGACGGCGATTCTGGCCATAGATATATCTGGTGATGATGTCCCCGATTTGTTAATTGCCAACGAAGGCTCTGACGATGTATCGTTACTTATCAATAAACAATCTACCGAT
>JAAEQD010000094.1 GCA_024231855.1 Candidatus Zixiibacteriota bacterium | reverse complement strand
TAATGCCTGTTCCTGTCGAGGAAAAATGTGCCAAGTTGCTCTACACTCGAAAAACCATAAGATCTGGCGATTATCTCCGAAGCATCCATAAGCGATGCATCGCGTGGATTGAATTCCTCAAAATAAGAACCACTCATCCAGCGCTGAACATAAATATCAGGAAGATGTCTTTTGACATTGGACTCAGTCACAAATAATGCCGTCAAGCTCGAATGAAGCCCTTTCACCGATTTGGTCGTACCCTCTATAACATCATTGCCCATAGACAGCAGTGTCACATTTTTACTCATTTGAAGGCCGTATTCGGAGCGGTGTTCTTCTTTGCCGAACAGTGCGCCGACCGCGATTGTTGGATTGCCGCCCGCCTCCTTGCCCGGCTTGACTCTGACTCCTTCAGTGATCCGGCATTCTATCAATACTTCCTCGCCTACCGGCAAGGTTTCTGTAGTGGTTTGAAGCACCTCAGCCATGATATGGGCCGCCGTGCGGTCATTGGCCCGTTTAAGCTCGTTGGTTAATGCCTTGGTAACCTTATCTTTGGGGTATTGGTTAAGACTGCCCCGGCCATGCAATCCGACCGCCGCCGCCGCCAGTGCCGCTGACAAAATTACTGATTCTCTAAGCTGGCGATTACGCAGGGCGCCAAGATTCGATTGTTTGTTAATCCTGTCGCTTAAAGTTAATATACTGCATTCATCAAGACTGAGATTGTAATTCGACAATGTTGTGCCATGACGATGATTATATTCAATTAACCTATCTTTATTGAAGCTGTGGGCTTTTTTCGAGCCTGCATATACCAGTCGCTTGTCCGCAATATCAAAACGTAAGTGCTTATTCATATCTACCGCCCTTATTTCAGCTAAATCTGGTTCAACTTTTTTGAAAAGGCATTAGCCTTATCCTCAGTTCTATTAAAAAATAAGATAATTCAACCGTTCTTGGCAAGGTAATTATAGACAATTTCTTTATAATCCGCACAAATGAAGGAAATAATCTATAATTGGGTTTTCGCCGGGATTAGGGTGTTTACGGCCTTTCCTGAAGGGAATAACTATGGTTTTAAATTTAGGGCATAAAGCAAGGTTATGGAATACTCATAGCTGGTAGAAAGTTGGGTGCCATTTACTTTC
This sequence comes from Candidatus Zixiibacteriota bacterium, assembly GCA_024231855.1. Lineage (GTDB taxonomy): Bacteria > Zixibacteria > MSB-5A5 > UBA10806 > 4484-95 > JAAEQD01. The sequence continues at coordinate 42,678 of JAAEQD010000094.1, read as the reverse complement.
TGATAAGCCGGATACCGAATAGAAAACTCCCATCTTAATTTTTTGCTGTAGTTCGCGTCCAATGTCCCGACCAGATATACCCATCTGCCACCCGTATTAGGCACAATTACTTCAGAAAATCGCTTATGTTCGGCTATGGTAAGGTATTTCACCCCGGCTGTAAAGTGTGCATTACTCCTGGAAAAGAACATAGCGCCCAGGTATCCCAAAAATTCGTTGCCGAATTTGTACTCTCTGCTATTGGTACCATTACGCCGATACATGGCATCGATGCTTAAACTTAGCGGGGACTTCGGATGAATTCGCTGCGTAACTCCACCCCATAGGACAGCATCCACCGAACCGGTGCCGGGCTGCATATCCGGGGCGATTTCTATCCCGTAAAGAGTTAAATCTGATTTGCCTGACGGAGCTTTAAGGCCGAGGCCAAATGAGATATCTCCACCCGCATCAACGTTCCAGGGAATCAGACTATATCTCAGGCCAAAAAAGCCATCGCCAAAGCCGCGAGTTAGTAGATAGTTTTTGCCAATAACGGGCATTCTGATAGTGTGGTTTTTCTGGACAAATGTAAGCATCGCGGTTATGGAAAGCGAATTTGTCAACCTTCTATTTAGTTCCAAAAGTATATTGCGTGATGAACGCGCCCTGGAAGCATCATCCCGTTTTATCTTACCCGATACCAACCGCGAGACTGATCTATATTCATGGGTCAGACCAAGCTGCCATACCCCTAAAGGTATCGATCTTAGCCTATTGTTGGTTGAATAATCGAATCCGGCGCAACTGCTTGTCTGAGCCTGAAGCGATTTACCAGCCATTATAGTCAATAGTGTGATCAGCAGTAGTAAGCCCGTTTTCATCAATTTCCAATCCGTTTCTTAAGCCAACCAAAGCGCGTTCAGTATTTCGGGCCGAAGTCTTGTCAAAGCGCTATAAACCATAGATCTCCGTCTCGGGGTAGAAGGCGCCCCAGGCGAACCAATAGGCATTATAGGCCGCTGCCGCCTCCAGATTTTCCCCGGTCCGAGGTCCGGAAATGCCATTGCCAAAAATATCCCAGGATGTGCCCTCGTTGTCGATAATTATCGCTGGCAGTTGATCCTGAAGCGGTTCGAATGTGAGGACGGTGCCGTTAGCTAATTGCCTTTTGAAAGAAACCACCAGGTTTTTGGAACTGCTGCCGGCAATGACTAATAGTAGACCATTAAAGGTATCATTTATCGCCGTAATCTCGGCGGAAAACGAACCGATTCTATATGCTTTGGTTCGATCCTCCACGATTATACCGTGAATCCGCTCTTTTCTGGGTAACCTCGTATCATCATTGGCGATAGGGTACAGTAAATTATCATCGTTAGTGCGATATTGGCCATAAGGATAAACACCATAATTGCGAGAATAGCCGGTGCGCGTCGATACAACTCTGGTTTCAGGATACATCTGTTCCCAGGTCTCCCAGGTTGTTTCAACGATCGGGTAAGTTTCCGATGTTTGTCCCATCAAGACGCCGTTGACTGATAGGTTTTTCATCTGGGACCAATAACTGTCGGTAAGCCGATCATAGGGTATTAAATTCGAGTTGTACAATAAGCCGGAAACTCCGAAAGTGTTCTCCTGTCCGTTCAGAAATCGATTCCAGGCGATTCCCGAACCGGTTAGGGGACAGTATGTGATACTGAACAATTCGTCGCCGATCTCGTCATTGATAATCTCGTGCCAATCCAGAATGATGTGTGGATATGCCCGTGTTACATCGCCGATCTTTATACCTATAACTAGACTTTGATCATTAAGGAAAATCGCCTCGCGGGCTGTAGCCAAAGGCGGTGTAAGCAAGGCGGGAATCCCATCTTTACCGGGACCGCCTTCAAACACCTCACCGGGCGGAATTAACCAGCCCTCATTACCGCGCTCACTGACAACCGCTTTCATACAAGCGGCAAATATCATAATCACAATAAGTGAGACCGCTGTTATTAATCGATAGTTTTTCATTGCTATCTCCTAAATATACATATTACCATTAAAATGTCAACCCTCGAGCATAGAACATCGATACCGAAAGTGTATAGCTGGTGGTCAATTGAGTGCCCTCCACTTTTTGATATACCGGTAATTGAATCGAAAATCTCGAAGTTAAACTGTTATTTACTTTTAAATTCAGCCCACCCTCAATTCGGAACCATTGCCCGCCGGTGTTGGGAATTTCGGAAGTTGAAAATCGAGTATCCGGGCTCGCCCAGCGATACTTTAGCGCGGCCGAAAAATCGACCCTGCTTTTAGCCTCGTAATAGAAACCCGCCGAACTTTCAAAATCGTTGCCGAACTTATATTGGTTATCGTTCTCGCCGGCGAAACTGAAGGACGCGCTTAAATTTATAGATACCGGAGAGGTGGCATGAAATCGTTGAGTGTAATTGCCCCACAATAGCCCATCTATTGAGCCTGTTCCCGGCTGCATGTCGGTGGCGATTAGAATCTCATCCAACCTGAGATTTGATCTGCCTAAAGGAGCCTTTACTCCTCCGCCAACTGTTAACTGACGGCTTAGCACAAAATCCCGGGGCAGGAGATTGTATTTCAACATGAATACAGCGTCTCCCAAACCTCTCGTGAGGAGCTTATCCTGGCCGACTGCCGGCAGAGTAATCGTTCTTCTCTTCTGAATAAGCGAGAACACCGATGTAAATGACAGTCTCTGATTTATGCCATAACCGGCTTCTATTAGTACTGCCTGAGTGGAGCGCGCCCTCGCGTCATCCTCCAGAGTCTCCGAAACGGTAACTAATCGCGATAGGGAATTATGCTGAACGGTAAGCCCGAACTGCCAGGTTTTAGCCGGAGTTGGTCTGAATTCAACCGAACTCAGAAGCGGCGGGCCGGCGCAACTGCAGGTTTGCGAGTATAAATTACTACCGCCGACTGATATTAAGAATACTACCGTGATGGTAATCAATTTGCTTAGCATTTACTCCTCCTTATCGCTTACAAGCAAATAAACTAGCCCAAGCCAGATTACCCGTCACGGCTCTCATAACCTTTATAAACACGTTCCAATAAATCCGAAGTGTTGTAAATATTGTAACCGGATTGTTTTATCCTATGTTCCCCTGAATGAAAATGATTGGCGCGATTTGAAAATATCAAAAACACTGTGGTTAATGGCGGTTTTTATTGACTCGATTGGATTTAGGCTATAAACTCTATCGGATTTTAAGACGCGAAAATTGATTAAAGGAGCTTTAAATTGGCAAAAATCGATTTCAAAAAGAATATGAAACATCTATATAAGCCATCTGCCAAAAATATTGTTTTTGTGGATCTACCGGCGATGAATTTCCTGATGATTGACGGTAAAGGCGACCCCAATACAGCCCAGGAATATAAAGATTCAATTGAAGCGTTATATGCCGTCAGCTACACGTTAAAATTTATGATCAAGAAGGGTCCATTAGCGATCGATTATGGCGTCATGCCTCTTGAAGGATTATGGTGGGTTGATGATATGAGCAAGTTTTCAGTCGATGATAAAAGCGGCTGGGAATGGACCTCGATGATTATGCAGCCGGATTATGTCACCCGGGAATTGGTCGACCAGGCCATGGAGCAAGCGGCCAAAAAGAAAAATCCCCCCGCTTTGGATAAACTTCGTTTCGAGAGCTTCGCCGAGGGATATTCCGCCCAGATACTGCATATCGGGTCGTTTGCCGATGAAGGCCCGACGATTAAGAAATTACATGACTCTATAGTCGAAGCTAATTATAAAAACATTGGCAAGCATCATGAGATATACCTTTCCGATTTTCGCCGGACCGTGCCGGAGAAGTTGAAAACTGTAATCAGGCAACCTTGCCGAAAGCAAACATAAATTATATTTTCCCATGTTTAAGGAATAATGGAACCCATAAGCCAATCAGAATAGTTGACTTTATGTAAGCTTTTTATTATCTCAGGCGAAGGCAATGAACAGATTTCAGGGAATTAACAGATTTTTCAACAATATCTTCGAGAAAACCCGTTACTCGGAGAATATGTTTATTATCGGCCTGTCTATCGTGGTTGGGCTATTAACCGGCCTGGGCGCGATGGGATTCAGGTGGCTGATATTAACAAGCAAAAGTTTCTTTTTCGGCTCGCTTCCCGAAGCGACCACGGTATCGGGTTTATCGAGTGAATGGTTTACTCCCCTTATCCCGATGCTGGGCGGCTTATTGGTCGGCCCTATAGTGTACAAATTCGCTAGCGAAGCCAAGGGCCATGGCGTACCGGAGGTGATGTCGGCAGTCGCTTTGAAAGGTGGCGTGATTCGTCCCAGGGTCTCGATTGCCAAATCGATCGCCAGCGCCATCTGTATCGGTTCGGGCGGTTCGGCCGGCCGGGAGGGTCCAATCGTTCAGATCGGCTCGGCTATCGGCTCGACAATCGGCCAGATGTTCAGACTTTCGGGCAATCGGGTGAAGGTTTTGGTCGGATGCGGCGCGGCGGCCGGAATTTCGGCGGTATTTAACGCGCCTATCGCCGGGGTGATTTTCGCTCTCGAGGTCATACTTGGCGATTTCACGATCAAGACGTTTTCGCCGGTGATTCTCTCATCGGTTATCGCCTCGGTGGTTTCGCGTTCCTTCCTCGGTAACTCCCCGGCCTTTGCCGTACCCGAATACGCGCTGGTTTCGGCCTGGGAAGTTCCGATGTATATGCTTCTGGGAGTATTCACCGGCGTGGTTTCGTTTATTTTTATCAAAGCCCTTTATTTCGCCGAGGATTTATTCGACGGCTGGAAAATCCCCAACATGATAAAGCCGGCAATCGGCGGTTTACTATTAGGCCTATTAGGTCTGAAATTCCCCCAGGTTTTCGCGGATGGTTACGAGGCGGTATCGGCGGCCCTTCACGGTGAGATGGTCTGGACCTTGATGCTGGTTCTGGTGATCGGTAAGGTATTAGCCACTTCGTTTACTCTCGGTTCGGGCAACTCCGGCGGGATTTTCGCGCCCTCGTTGTTTATGGGCGCCATGGCCGGCGGCTTTTTCGGTTCGGTAATGAATTACCTGTTCCCCGAAATCACCGCGCCGGCAGCGGCATACGCGCTGGTGGGCATGGGTGCCGTCGTGGCCGGCGCAACCCACGCCACTATTACGTCTATTATAATCGTGTTCGAGATGACCGGCGATTATCGAATCATATTGCCGATGATGATCGCCACCGTATTCGCCACTCAGGTAGCCCTTCGCTTGAATAAAGACTCAATCTATACCCTGAAACTCTCGCGTAAAGGGATCAGACTTAAAGCCGGCCGGGATGTCGACCTGCTAAGTAAGATCAAGGTAGCCGAGGTGATGGATGTCAACTACCAATCGATTCCCCGGCATCTCTCCCTAACCGGTATTATGCGGCTGATGGATGATTCCACCGAGAATACTTTCCCGGTTACCGATAGTGACAAGCTTTACGGTATTCTCTCATTCCAGGATTTGCGTTCGGTGCTGATCCAGCCGGTAATGCCGGCCTTGATCATAGCCTCGGATATAGCCACCCGTGAGGTGATCACGATTACAATCGATGATAACCTCAACGATGCCTTGCAGAAATTCGGCCATAAGGATCTCAACATGATGCCGGTAGTCGATAAGGACGATCCCACCAAACTGTTGGGCGTTCTACGACGCGGCGATGTGATGGCCGCCTACAACAAGCGCCTGGTAGGCAAGATGGCCGGGGGAGGGTAAGCCCTCCTATCGGCTGTCATTGCGAGGATCCATTTGGGGACGTGGCAATCTGTATGCATTATTATATAAGGACAGTTCACCAGAACTGTCCGCAGGGATGGGTGGATCGCCCACACCACCCAAGCCACCGAGTCGAGGCAAGCTGCGACCCCTACAAATTTCTTTCGCCGAATATTTCGTAGGTTTGGAGCTTGCTCCAAATAGTCCGCGGGATGTCGCACCCTTCCACCCCAAGGCCGACAAGTCCATTTGGATCCAGGCGACTGACCACTTATGGTTGCCTATCCCCGCCTTCAATCCCCAAAAAGTAGGTCGGCGTTCCTCCCAAGCGATAGCGAAGGGAGAAACCCGACAAAGGGCGTATGTCGATACGCCCCTACGGCGTGTGTATTCCAATCCTCACCCTCCATCGAACAAACAATTTGACGTTCCGCCCCTAAAAGCATAAGTTGTAACCTCATAAATTACTTTTGGAGGAATGATGTCTGAGAAAAAGACGCCTTTTTACGATATTCATAAGAAACTGAACGCTAAAATAGTCCCCTTTGCCGGCTACCTGATGCCGGTGATGTATGATTCTATCAACGCCGAACATGGTCGGGTGCGCTCGAAAGTGGGCATGTTCGATATCTCGCATATGGGCGAATTCACGATTTCCGGCCCCGGCGCCAAGGATTTCGTGCAACGATTAGTCACCAACGATTTGAGCAAGCTGGTCGAAAACCAGATTATGTATACTTGTATGTGCTATGAGGATGGCGGCATCGTTGACGATATTTTAGTGTATAATTTCAAGGATCATTTGCTGTTGGTTATCAACGGCTCTAATATCGACAAAGATTTCGCCCATATCAGTAAATACGCCCCGGAAAATGCTGAATTGGTCAACAAATCGGATGAGACCGCTTTGATCGCGATACAGGGGCCTTTATGTAATGATGTGATGGCCCGTCTATGTGATTATCAGCTTGACGACCTAAAATATTACAACGCCGCTTTTACCAAAATCGCCGGTGAGAAAATACTGCTCTCCCGGACCGGCTATACCGGCGAGGACGGGTTCGAGCTGTATATCCCGGCGGATATCGCCGCCAGGCTCTGGGAACCGATCTACGATGTAGTCACCGACCTGGGCGGCAGCCCAATCGGCCTGGGGGCGCGTGATTCATTGCGGCTGGAGATGAAATTCGCCCTGTACGGTAACGATATTTCGGAGACAACCAATCCGCTTGAGGCCGGTCTGGGCTGGGTAGTCAAGCCGGATAAAGGCGAATTTATAGGCCGGGACGCGATTGTTAAGGCCAAGGAACAGGGATTGACAAGGAGATTAATCGGATTCCAGATCGAAGGCAAAGCTTTCCCCCGTCCGGGTTATGTGATATCTCATGACGGCCAAAATATTGGCGAAGTAACCTCCGGTGTGTTTTCGCCATCCCTGCAAAAAGGTATCGGAATGGGTTATGTGGCAAAAAGACACACCAGGCCGGGGTCGAAATTCGATATAGAAATCAGGGATAAGAAGCTGCCGGCGATCGTGGTTAAGCCTCCGTTTTATAAAAGAAACACTTAGCATCAAAAAAAATCATTCACGGCCAAATATTACCGATAACCCTTATAGAATTTAGATTATAAAGGATAACGGTAATGAAAATATTTACATTTTTCACACCCGCGGAAATGACGGGCTATGATCTTGAATCCGAAACGGTGATAGTAATCGATGTTCTCCGTGGAACTACCACAATAACGGCCGCTTTAAAAGCCGGCGCGCTGAAGGTTATACCTGTAACCGAGATTGATAAAGGGATCATGCTGGCCGATGAGATGGGCCATGATAACGTAATCCTGGGCGGCAACTACAACCATCAGGATGTCGATGGATTCGATAAGGCCAATTCGCCTCTTGAATATACTTTGGACTCCGTCCAGCGTAAAACGTTGATATACTGCTCGAACAGTATGGGTGAAGCTATTAACGCCTGCCGTAAAGCACGCCGGATCATCTGTGCCTGCTTCAATAACCTGCAAGCTGTTCTGACCGCTGCCAAGTCTTTGTCTACGATCAATATTTTATGCGCCGGAAGGAACGGTCGTTTTTCTCTGGAGGATACTGTTCTGGCGGGAATGATAATCCATCATTTAACAGGCGAAATCGATACCGATACCGGCTTAAATGATTCCTCATCCACAGCTCGCTATCTGTACTACCGTCATCATCGCAATATACTCGATACGCTTAAACAATCGGCCCAGGGGCAACATTTGGAGAAGATTGGCTTTTCCAATGATATCGAATACGCGGCAGCCTTGAACACGTCCAATATACTACCTGAATTATCTCTGGATAAGACTCATATAATCCCCACGGTCAATCTCAAGAGTATGCTTCCTGGGCATTAAATAAAAAATACTCAAGCATCATCTTCATTTGATTTAGCCCAGGCCATTGATTATATTTGCGTGATGAGAAATTCTAAAATAGACAAAAGGCGTTTGATCTAATGCCAATCAAACTGCAATTCGGAATTATCGGAGCGGGCCAATCCGGTAAGACTACGATCTTCAACGCGTTATGTTCGGCCAATGCCAGCGTGGGGGACTACTCATCAGCAAAAGCGCCCAATATCGCGATGGTGAAAGTTCCGGAACCCCGAGTAGACCGTATGGCTGAGATATACTCATCGGCCACGAAAGTCTTCGGAGAAATAGAGTTTGTCGATATCGCCGGTATGGCCTCTAAAGGTTCAGCCAGCCGCGAGGAGATCGCCGATAAACTCAAGGATATCGCCTATATACATGCTATTCGGATGGCCCAGGCGCTTTTGGTGGTTGTGCGATGTTTCGAGGATGAAAACGTACCTCACCCCCGCGGTTCGATCAATCCGGTCCGCGATATCGTGGATATCGAATCGGAATTGATGCTGATCGACCTGGTCCAGATCGAAAAACGGATCGAAAAACTCGAGCATTTGTTGAAAGTGAAGCACTCCGAGGAAAATAAACGCGAGTTAACTCTTCTGCTGAAGATGAGAGAACAGCTCGAAAGCGAAAAACCGCTGAGAGAAATGGAATTCACCAAGGATGACAGCTATGTGCTGACAAGTTTCAGGTTTTTAAGCCATAAGCCGGTTCTTTATCTTCTAAACCTGGGTGAAAACCAAATCGACCGGGCCGCCGATCTGGAAGGCAAGTACCTTCCCGTGATGGGTAAAAACAAAGCCGTGACCTCTATATGCGGTAAAATCGAGATGGAGATCGCGGTATTGGATGAGGCCGACCGCGATGAATTCCTGCAGGATATGGGCCTGGAGAAACCGGCCTCGGAGCGGGTGATTCGTCAGGCATTCGACCTCCTCGGCTTTATCACCTTCCTGACCGCCGCCGAAAATGAGTCGCGCGCCTGGCCGATACCCGATGGTTATTCCGCTTTCGATGCCGCCGGTGAGATTCATACCGATATCCAGCGTGGGTTTATCAAGGCCGAAACGATTCAATTCAGTGATTTCGACTCTATCGGCGAATGGAACGCTGTCAAGAAAGCCGGCAAGCTTCGCCTGGAGGGTAAAGATTACCTGGTCAAGGACGGCGATGTGATCCTGTTTAGATTTAACGTTTGATATTTTTTCATATGTCACCCGTAGGGGCACGGCATGCCGTGCCCCTACGGGTGATCCGGACAATACAACTCTAATAATCCAAGGGAACGATTTTATATAATCTGCCTTCGCCGGCCTTTAAAGTAGCGCTATAGGGGATTGTGCCATCGGCTACAACCGCGGTAAATGTCGTATCGGGATAACCAACCCAATCATCGGCGTTGGTGCCTTTAGCGAGATCGATGATGAAGGCGGAATTGGAACCGATATCATCACGATTAAAACGAACTCTGGCGGTTATCGTCGGCGCCTCGGCGCCGAGTTCATCCCGGCTGCAGGCCCGATTGACTATCATGACATACTTATCGCCGGAGTTATCATAGAACTGACCGACATGAAACCAACCGAGATCGGGATTGGATTCGGATGAATTCGGCGATGTGTCGATATGTGATATCCAGTCACCGGAAGATTCGGGTGTTAAGGCATATGCGCTTTCCCACTCCAATCCTAAATATAATGAATCAATCGCCTTAATATAGGGATTGATATCAGTCCTGACAGCATCGCCGATATTGGTCAACGATCTATCGGAGTTGACCAATCCCTGCCATCTGTTCTCAATGGCGCTGTACTGCCAAAACATTATCCCCTTGGGCTGATAGCATAAACCTATCGAGGTCAGACAGCGCAACTCGGCGCGAGTCGGTTCACGGCGATCCTCGCCGCTAAAACAGGGATATTCATCATCATTCGGATCACACCACCAATACTGCGGGCCATACATCCACCACTCGGGCACGGTTTCGATATTGACCGAATCGGCCATAACCGCCCTGATAGAATCGCAGGGCTCCGCCACTAATGAATTAAGGCGGTGCTGGAGACCACGCGCGCCGTAGCCGGTATAATCCGTCTTCAAATCGATTGGATATAAATACGCCCAGAGCACTTCGGGCTGGCTATGTAATACTAGGTCTCGATAGATATCGCCGGTTTGATTGCCGCAAATCGCGCAGGGCCAGGATACTGCCCCGACTTTCAAGGACTCGGTCCAGTTCGAATCAATCATGGCTTGCTGAATCAGACTGTCGATATAGCCTACGGCCATCAAGTTTCTGGGGCGCGGCGAATCTTTAACGAACCAGTCCAGGATTTTACCCTGAAAAGCCCTGCGGCCGGCCGAACCTTTTATCTGGTTGGCCACCGTTGGATCGCGATTAGCCAATTTGGCGCCGTATTGGCAGTTAATCTGAAAATAATCGACATATACCGTGCAATTACCGGCTGACTCGAAATCGAATTTGATCCAATGCTTCGCCGATTTAACTTCATCGAGAATCGTAAAAAATGGGGCATCGTCGGAATCGTCGGTAAGATGAAAATGAGTGGTAATCGAATCGCCCTTAAGATCGTTAACTCTAATCGTTGACTTTAATAGTGTTTTGCGCGGTCTGGTTGATATATCGGTTGCTCTAAATGTCCCGACAATCATATCGCCATCGTGTTTCATGGTAGGATCGATGCCAAGTCTTATATAGGAGTAGTATTTATGTTGACTGCCTCTTTCCAGCTTATTCGTATTCAACAATTTTAATCGCAGATTACCGAGCATAGTCGTGTTTTCGGCGCAGGCCCATAAGCTGTCATGATATATGAAGCCTTCCATCGCTTCAAATTTAATATTATACAATTCACTATCTTCGGGCTGGCAGACAAAATATGTGGAATTGCCATAGAAGTACTGAGGCTCAAATATATTTTTACGCGAAGCTTTATCCCAATAAACATCATAAGGATACATATATATACCGGCACTAGAAAATTTCCGGCCAACCTCGGGATTAAATTTACTGGCGCTGAGCTGGTTGATACCCAGGACATCGCGCATAAACTTCAAATCATCGGCCGAAAACCAAATAGTATCGTTCGCGCCTATGGATGAGAAGCCGCCAAACGGCATTTCCGATGGATCTATCAACTCCGCCTGGCCGAACGCCAGAACCGGCAGGCATATTATTATCAGTAATTTTTTTAGCATCTTCCTTCTATTATACGCGTTTTCCAGTATTTCATAAAGTATTTTAGTAAATAAACATTCAGATCGCATCGTCTAACAGATAGTTTCCTTGCCAAGAAACTCTATTCTCTATCCTCTATCCTATATAAGAAATACGGTTAACAATAATGATTTGGCAATTGGAAAATACATTTGCAGTTGGTATACATTCTCGTATGCCCGGGGCCCGGAAGCGAACGGGCGGACCGGGTGATCTGTTGCGCACAAAAATCATGTCTTTCCCGCGGAGGCGGGAATCCAGGGGTGGGGAGATGGGTTAATATATCACTTCATCAGCACGAGTTTCCTCGGCTTGTTCAAAATATCCAGACCCCATTGTGATATGCGGGCGAAATACACGCCGGTGGAACACTCATCACCCGAATCATCTTGGCCGTCCCAGATAATGGAATGCCAGCCGATATCTCTCTTGCCATCAACCAGCGTTCTTACCTGCCTGCCGGTAACATCATATATCACTATCTCAATCTCAGCCGGTATCGGCCCAAGATTGGCGACTGAATAAACAATAGTAGTTGAGCTGTTGAATGGATTTGGATAATTGTTTGTAATCGATGCAATCTTTGGCAGGAGAACGCCGGGAGAATCATTAATACCGGTTGTTAATACCTCAATCTCATCGGAATAATCAGATTGATTATTCTGGTTGTCTATCGAGGCCAAACGGAATTAATTGGCTCTGCCATGAGCAAAAGATGTATCAATAAAGAATGAGGTCTCTTTCTCACCAATCAGGTTAGCCGGTGACGGCTCAAAACCTGATATTGTATCCCTGAAAACAAGATAGCGGTTAAAATCAGACTCGGTATTCATTCGCCATGTGAAAATAACAGAATCTATATTCACCTCGAAGGTGATACTATCAGGTATCAGGGGTGGAAGATCAAGATAATCATAAACCTCTCCACCGGGACCACCAAGGAATCCAATATCCGACCTAGTGCTATCCAGATCGAATATATCCGGATCACCGGCATCTATCAGTGGAGAAAACGCCTGAAGATGATAGTCTCTGTCACCGAAATACATCGGATTCAATCGAAGGTTACCGCCGGTTGTGTCAAGCGTAGCGCCTTGGTGGACATTAACTTCTTCTTCGACATTCCAGAAGTTATTATAGGCTAATCTAAGATATTCGCCGCCATCAACATGTGTAAATTTCCTTATATTGGAAAGACTATTATTTGTCATTATACAAGAATCTCCGGGATTTAGCACCGCTACTTCTGGGTTATTACCCCGGAGATCAATAGTATTGTTCATAAAAATATTATAATCTGATCCAAGACTAATAGCGGCATAAGAATCATAAATCAAATTGTTGCAGAAAAATAAGGTATCAGTATGGCCGTCTGCGACATTATTATATAAGCCTGTGTGGGCGAATATATTGTTCCTTATACGACTACAAACAGTCCGCGAATTTAAGCCTGTAAAACTGAAATTAGTAAAAACACAGTTTTGGATTGTTTCTGAATTTGTCCCAAGTATATCCTGTATGCAGGTACTTAAGGTGTCAAACGTGCAGTTCTCTACCGAGACTTTATTGGGTGCATAAGCGGCACTAATCCCTCGGCCGCCATAGCGACCACTTGTTCCCGTAAACCTGCACTGATTTACATGCAGATTATTCCCTCCGGCAGCCCTTATAGCCCAACCGGCTAAATTTCTTATAAAAAGGCCTTCGATATAATATGAATGGGCTCTGTTGGCAGTACCCTCAAATGTAGGGACATCTTCAACATCAGACCAAACCAACGTTGAATCCCAACCCATACCAATAATCGCCAACGAATCACAATCTAATACAATCGTCTCATTCCATTCACCGACACCGATATACACTGTATCATGCGGACTGGAAGCATCGACAGCATTTTGTATCCTCCAAGCCCCGTTTTCCCAGCTGGTATAAGGGTACAAATTCAAGCCATTCTGATTAGCATAGTGGTAATCGGCGTAGACCGCGGCGGCCAGTAGCATAATCAGTGATATTGTTATCAGGCGTTTCATTGGCATCTCATGTATGATGTGTTGTCGGGTGCCCTCACCCGACAACCCCCGGGCGTATGTCGATACGCCCCTACGAAAATCATCCTGTCTTTGCGAGAGAGTCCGAAGGACGACCGCGGCAATCTGTATATTTGTTTGGCTATATAATTTCGAGTTTATCAAGAATGCCAACATCCAGATTGCTTTGCTTCGCTCGCAAAGACACATCCCCACCCCATCCCCTATATAAGCAATATAGTTAACAATGGCGATTAGGCAAGATGATTTTACATGCGTAGGTGATATCATCGTAGGGGCTGGTCTAAGACTAGCCCGATGACGGGTCGATCTTAGATCGCCCCCTACACCGATAATTGTTTTTATGGGATTTCATTTGTCGGCACAGGAAACGCTTTGAAATCAACTTGCCAATATTTATATTGTGGCCAAGGAGGAGCCATGATTGATACCCATACACATCTCGATTTCTCGCAATTCGATTCCGATCGCGACGATGTGATCAAACAATCCCGACGAAACGGCCTGAAATTCATGGTCAATATCGGTGTCGATCTGGCCACCTCGAAAGCCTCGATTGAGTTGGCCGAGAAATACAAATTCATCTACGCCACGGTCGGCTATCATCCCCACGATTCCAAAGACCTGACCGATTCGATTCTGGCGGAAATTAAAGAGATGGCCAAACACCCCAAGGTTGTCGCTATAGGCGAAATAGGGCTTGATTTTTACCGCAATATATCGCCTCAGGATATCCAAAAAGAGGCATTCATCAAACAGCTTGATTTGGCAGACGAGCTGAACCTGCCGGTGGTGCTGCATATCCGTCAGGCGCTGGATGAGGCCTATGAGATACTCAGCCGGCGTAAAAACCGGCGGGGGATACTTCACGCTTTCCCCGGCGATGAGCCTTATGCCGCCGATGGGATCAAGATGGGCTATCATATAGCTTTTGGTGGACCGATTACCTATCCCAAGTCCAAAGGCGCGCGAGTGGCCGGTTCGGTGCCGAGTTCGAGGATTGTTACCGAAACCGATTGCCCCTACCTGCCGCCGCAGAAATACCGCGGCAAACGCAATCAGCCGGATTATATCAGGTATGTAATAGATAAACTGACCGAGGTTTTCCCGAAATACAGCTATGACGATATCGAACGAATCACGGAACTGAACGCCGGGCAGGTGTTTAAAATGCCGGTTGAGGATGATCCGCGGGTGGTCTATCGTATCGGCGACAGCCTGTATATCAACCTGACCATGCGCTGCACCAACAACTGCTATTTCTGCCCGAAAAACCGGGGTTATCACGTGGCTGGTCATAACCTTCTGCTAAACCGTGAACCCGGCGAAGATGAGATTATACAAGGCATAGCTGAACATAAAGATTTCAAGGAAATAGTGTTCTGCGGCCTCGGTGAACCGACACTTCGAGCCGACCTGATTTTATCGCTGGCTGACAAGCTGAAGAGCTATAAAGTACCATTGAGGTTAAACACCAATGGACAGGGAAGTCTTATCAATAAGACCGATCTTCCGGCTAAATTGGCGGGTATAATAGATATGGTCAGTGTCAGCCTGAATGCCGAAAATTCATCGAAGTATGCCGAGATAAGCATCCCCCAATTCGGGCAGTCATCTTACACCGAGGTGATAAAATTCGCCGGGAGATGTAAAGAGCTGGGCCTGGAAACCCAGTTCAGCGTTGTGGAGATTCCTGAAATAGAGGTTGAGGAGTGCCGTAAAGTTGCTGAAGGCGCGGGAATACCGCTTAGGGTAAGGAAGTATGTCGCCATATAGAGCGAAGAAAAGGCTGGGCCAGAATTTTCTGGTCGACAACCAGGTAGCCGCCAGAATCGTGAAAGCGATCGAACCGCAGCCCGGCGATCACGTAGTCGAAATCGGCCCGGGCAAAGGCGCGCTAACTGAACATCTGATCAACGCTGATTGCCTGGTAACCGCTATCGAATTCGATCGCGATCTGATCCCACTTCTAACAGCCAAGTTCGCGGATGATAAAAATATAATAATTATCGCCAAGGATTTTCTGAAAATTACGCCTGATGAGTTACCCGAGAGGATGAAAATAATCGGCAATTTACCGTTTAATATCTCGACTGCAGTTATGGAGAAGCTGTTTGAATTCAGACAGGCAATACAAAGCGCGGTTTTTACGGTCCAGGCCGAGGTTGCCAAAAGATTAACCGCTGATCCGAAAAGCCGCGATTATGGTTCGCTGACTGTGATTATGGCGGCCGGTTTCGATATCGAGACGCTTTTTGATATCGGCGCCAAAGGATTTCGGCCGATGCCGGCGGTTAGCTCATCGGTGGTAAAGCTAGTCCCGGCCGATAGAATACCCGCGGATTTCGAAAGCTTCACGAGTTTTATTCGCGGTTGCTTCAGACAAAAACGAAAAACACTGTGTAATTCGATGCAGTTGGGGCTGAATATTCCGAAATACAATTGTGAGGACCTTATAAAGAGAGCCGGCTGCAATGATGGAGTCCGGCCGGAACAGTTGTCTTTTGACGACTATACCAGGCTTTATGATTTATGGCGCGATATTCAACGATAATAATTAGCGTAGTTTGCCTGATTAGTGCGGGTTTATTCGCCGGCCAATCGAGTCCATCGGTGCTGGTGTTTGATTTTTCGCGGAATAATAACACCTATACCTGGAATAACAGCTTCAATAAAAATTTCGATTTTGGCCGGCTTAAATGCGATCTTAGCGTCAACACCAATTCCATGCTTCTAAAGAAGCCGTACAAACGCTGGCAGGAGCAACTCTGGACGACTTTCCGTGCCGAATACTCGATTATTGATGGAGTTGCCCTGGCCCCGTTTATGAGCCACACCAGGAATGCCCTTGAGAATAGAATCGTTTACACTTCCGAATTAAAACTATCACTGCCGGTGCGGAAACTGAATTTTATCGAATTTACGCCGTTCGTGGCCAATCGGGCGATTAAAAGGCTGGGCGAGGATCCCTCAGGAGTGGATAAAGGGATCGGTTATGGACTTGGTACGATTACTTCGCCGCTCAAAATTCTGGGTAATGAAATCGCCTCGAATGTGTCATATGAATATTACGATTTGAACCGTATACCTTATGATAAATTCAATGCCGGTCTGTTCGGTTCGATGAAATTCAACAAAAACGATACCCTGACCTGGCGCTTGCATGACGGCGAAAATACAACCAGGTACTTTTCCCGGACAGTTATTGGCGACTCGGTCCAGATTGTCCGTGTTAGGCAGGTTAAGATAGATAGGCGGGCCGAGTACTTCGCCAAAATCTCATTACCCATGGATGTGGTCGCTCGGGCCAGCGGAGATTTGAATTTCCTGAGCTACTATTACAACTCCGGGTCAGTACCGGTTTCGATGGCGCAGACTAACAATTATAACGAAGGCAGAAACTATGATATTCAGTTTGAAAAGCTGTTCAATAAGCGCCTGAAACTTTCGGCCAAGTATAGTTATAGTTGGGGTGAGGAGGATTACCGGGGAAGCGCCCTGGATCAGAAGATGGAGCTTGGTGAGTTTTCGCTGAACGCGTCATCCGAAATTACACCCGGCGATAGCGCTATCTTTAATGGCATAATCGGGGTGACATCATACTATGGCCTTCACGCGAGTTCGTTCAACGAACGCGACTTAATGACTCAAATCTACAATTTACGATACAAGCACAGCTTCAGCCCGTATTTCAGTGGTGAATTAATATCCGGCTTCAACAACTTCCATCAGATTTATACAAGCAGTATAAATTCGGCCAATAATAACGAAAATAAGACATATCTTCTGCAAACCGATTTTGCCTGGAATTCAGGTCCCGAATTCAAGATTGATCAGATTTTCGCAATCCAGGCGAATTATATAATCTATGATTATGTGCCCAATCAGAGCACGACACCCAGCCGTATATTCAGGCGAGGTTCATCCGAGACAAGGTTCGGTATTAAAGTGACCGATAGATTTAGCCTGATGCCGGGATATTTGTATCGTTATGAGGATTACGGTAAGCTTATCTATGAGGAAGATAACTGGCAGATGGCTACCGGTTGGGACCGTCGTTACCATAACTTAAATTTGAAGGTCGGCTATTATCTTTTCGCTAATTTTTATATTGAGCCGGAATATTCCTGGGAGATGAAACGCGAATATAACCATATAGCCGGGATTTCCGAATATGACCAGTCGGATATTATCATTCGCGAGCAAAGGCTGCGCGATCTCAAGCAAATTGCCGCCGTTGAGGTGATTTGGCGTTTCGGCGAGGCTGAATCACTGACGATGTCATACAGTCGCCGCGAATGGGATATTGAGGATCGCGATAAAGATATCATGGAATTCGTTAGCATATCGGTGAGGTATTCGTTTTGAAACGATTTTTTCTACTTTTAACAGGATTTTTAATTATAGTAAGCGGGTGTCTGAAAAATCCGTTTGATACCCGTGAAGGCCCCGAACCGGCCGGCAGCCGAGGCACCTGGGAAACCCCGGCTACCCCTGAAGTCGTGTTGGTAAACCTTATGTTCGCTTATAATGAGATGAATATCCAGAATTATCAGTTATGTTTTGCCGATGAATTTCGCTTTTCGGCGACCGAGGATTCTATCGAGGCCGAGGTGCAGGGTAATGGTCATCTGTTCCGATTCTGGGATAAATCAGTGGAAATCTCATCAGCGGAAAATTTATTTGCTTCTCTTGACGCGGAAAGCAGTAATATGGATTTGATTTTAAGCCCGGCGGTGGATTATCCCGACAGTATCGGCGATTCGCTGGCAGTTTTATATCGTAATTATACGCTTAGAATTATTACTCCGGATTCATTCAGCGCGGACACTACCGTGATTGAAGGATTAGTATCGTTTAGCTCAAGCCGCACATTGTTTAGTTGGTGGAGTATCTATTTCTGGAAAGAGATGCCCTACCCCGGTACCGATATTAGCTGGGCCGATTTTAAGGCGGAGTATAGGAATTAATGAAAAATTCGGGTATGCATATAGCGTTTTCTCTCGGGTTGATTCTAATTGGTTTATTATTGTTTAGCACTTGCTTCAATCCATTCGCGCCCACTCAGGCCGAATCACGGTTTCTGGCTCCAATCTTATCCCAAAAAGACGCCAACGATTCTACCGCCGCTTCCAATGTCCTGGCCAATTTCAAGTATGCCTATGAAAACAATGATATCGATGTATATGAGAATTGCCTGGATGACGACTTCGTGTTCATCTATACTGACCAGGATCAATTTGGTGGTATCGAAATCGTCGAGGTGCCGCGGGATGGCATTTCCGGTGATCTGTATCGGACTTCGCGCTTGTTCGATATTTTCGATGAAATCAGGCTGGATACCTGGATTCCGATTCCGCGAGATCCCGAACCTGAAACGCATCCGGATCATCCGGGTGAAATATGGCAAGTCTGGACCGTTAATTTCCACCTATCATTAAGGGATATCGATGGCAATTACAATTATGCTCAATATGAAGCCAATGGCTGGGCGATCTTTAAGTTGAGGCGATCCACCGATGAACAAATGCGAATAAGAATTTGGGATGACCAATCAATAGCTGAATAAATATGGAAACCTGGATAACACGAGACCAACGACATAAGAGATTTCGACATTGGCGCGTAATAGTACTGATTGTGCTGCTTTTAATTGCCGCGGGGATAGTATCGAACAAATTCTATCCGAGAGTGTTTAGTATCCAAAAATTTGCCGGCGCTCCCTCAGATAAAAAGACTTTTGGCGAAGATGGTGATTCTCAAGCCCTATTCGGGTCGATTCTTCAGAATTTGGGCCTTGATCATCTGGAAATTAATCGGCAACGCGTCAACTATTTGAGAAAACCGACCGTCTATCCCTGCTACAGGGTAGCCTGGCCGAAAGATTTTCCTTTTATCTGGTTCACGCGCGATCTTCAAAACGATTGTTCCGCATTCTATGATCTCAGTTATGTGGCTTCAGAATTAAACGACAAAGACCACCTTCTAATCTGGCTAATAAATCCAACCAATGCCGATACTTTGGTTGAGCTCGAACTTATCGCGAGCAGTCTGGCAATCCCCAGGGTTTCTTCAATCTCGTTCGTATTCAAGGATTTCGCGGATTTTAAACGTCAGGAGGCCCTTGACCTGATCTGGCTTGATAAGCCATTTGGATTTACCCTCAAGCCCGATCAGGTACCGGATGAAATACTGGCCAAAGCCCTGAAATCGAGTCAGGGACAATGTTTTCTTGAACTGCCCCCCGATACGGCCAGTTGGTCGGTAATTTTAAACGGCCATCGTCTGGCTAAGCACATTCCGGATAATGAGTTGAACGAGTATAATCTGCGAATGATATTCGAGATATTTCCAGCCCTTGATGCTATTTATTTTCAACAAGGCGAGCAAGTAAATCGCGGCCTGGCCAAAACAATTATCAACCTGGCGGATAATCTTCGCTTGACCTATTTATATTCTGGTGGTACTCCCGGGTATGCCGATTCGTTGGCCTATTTGCGAGGTCTAAAGATAAAAAAGATGACCGGGGAATATGAATCTAATCCATTATCTGGCAACGACTTAAAAGTGTCTATTGTAGCCCGGGCCAACGATTTGACCGGTTTTGACAAAGGTCTGTATTATATCCCGAGTCAACCGGAGGATATAGAAGTTATCAAATCAGTATTGCCGCTGTTTGAGAAATTGAATATCAGAATTACTCCGCCGCTGCGTATGGCCCGGCTGGTTGAGAATCTATAACATGTTAATTATAAGGGGTTTATAGAAAGCAGGCAACGTCCAGCCCGGCTTAAATCGGGAAGTCTGTCACGGATAAATTCATCGTCATATATCCACCGGTTAAACCGTCCCGCCAACTGAACAGGCGATAAATCTTCGCTCCATTTCAGTTCGAAATAGTCTACCGAGTCGCCGGAAATTATCGCGTCAAAAATTGTTAAACAGAAATCTACTTGCATATTTTTCTTATCGTCAAACCGAAATTATCCTTGACAGGCTATTGCGCGATAATTATATTGAATCTAAGACAGATTAAGTCCCTTAACTTCTTGGGGTTCTTCGGAAATCAGGCTTGTCGCGAGTGCGACAATCCCCAAGTATAAAACAAAATAAATTAATATAGTTGTAAACTGTTAACGCCGTTAATATTTATTTTTTGTCATGGGGGAAACATGACCTTGTTACATATTCGTAAAAAGCCATCGGGTAATATGAAAATTGCCCTGGCTTTTATCTTATCCTTCCTCCTTGCCTCCGCTTCTTTCGCGTCCGCTGACTTGATGGTTGGTATTAATCATTCGCCTGATCCATTGGCGAAAGGAGTGGTCTCATCTTATGACCTCTCCGATAGAATTAACGCGCCATCAGAAGTGACCGTATTTGTCGCCGATAATTTTATTGGCAAGTCTGATATTATGCTGGCTGTATCCGGCCAGAACTTAATATCGCCGGTCATCGATGGGCAACTATCTCAGCAGATTCAGAATCCTGGCGCTCCGGCATTGATTGAAGGCACCAATTCACATTACTATATCTGGAATCTTGGTAACCGATCCGAATCGATTTCGGATTGGAATTTCGCGTTTTCTTATAACGATGTAAAATATTACGCAAAAACAGTCCATCTAGACGGCGTAATGGATGGAACCCGGATTCGGGCGTTTTTAGATAATGATAATGATTACTATTACTCTTTAGGTGATGTCGCCTCTGGCTTCGACGAGCAAATAAATATTTCCCCCCATGACGGCTCGACCGCGGCTTTTGAGATGATTATCAACGATGAGAGCGAATTGATCGTGCGTAAGACCAGCGATGGCGATTTTGAGGAGGATGGTGTTATCACTTCCATGCCTCCGTATTTAGAGGTAGATGGTATCCAAATAGAGCCGGTCGCCGACGACCATCATGACTTATTACTTACCGTTTGTGAAGGAACTCAGACCTGGACCTTATTAAAGGAGTTTACGAATTGGAATGATGTAAATATTCTTGGATATTATACCGATCCCGGCCGCGGCAATGATAGAGTTACAATATTCGAAGGACCAAGGAACGAAGGATATACTTTCAATACGAACATTAGCGACGGGGAACCTTTAGGCCTGTGGCTTTTAAATGATACCAACGGCGACTCAGTTTACAACGGTAATGATTCCTGGCTTTTTTCCGAGCGATTCCTGACCCGAAGCTCTTTCGCGAACGAACATCAATGGTTTATGGTTTATGATGTTAGCTCCTATAAAGGCACCGGAGCTACTTATGAATTTGTTTGTCCTACCGAGGATTTTATTAACTCGGGTGATTTTGATTACCTGGTTTATATCGATGACGATCATACCTCGGCCAACTGGGACCACAACGATATGATATTCGGTATCTCATGCAGTATCGATCCGGATAGTTGCGGTAATTTCCCGCCGGGTGCGCCGCCAACATACTTCATGGTTGATACTACAAATTTTATGGGTGTACCTACGTTACCATTGCCACCGCCTGATAGCGGCGGCGTATATGTTTATTATGATACTACTAATTGTTTTTGGACAATTGCCTCGCATATATACTCAAAAGGCAATTCACTCGAACAATTCCATGGCAGTATAATTTCGATTATGAATGAAACTCCTGAATTAGGAGTGAATGTATTTATTAGCGATTTCGAACTATGGGAAGATACAACTTCAAATAGATGTCTGTTTCAAAACGATCGATGGGGTTGGGCTTTATGGGATAGTACGATTGGACTATATGAAATTTGGTGGGACGTTACAACTAAAGAATATCGACATGGTGAGGGAGATGTTAACGATTTTCTCACTGTCGATTTAAAAGGAGCGGCAGTAGATTTTAATGTTTGGTCCAATGGTCATTGTGGATACTTCGACGCCTCCCAGGTTTATCTTGGCGAAAACATGATCCGGCTTTCAGATATTCCGGGTTATACGGACTTCGGTGGTTTTGACGTAATAGATCAGTATCAGGCCGCCGTTGGTAGTGATCCTACCAATGATCCCAATACCAGCGCTTTTTCGCCCCATTGCGGGCTAGGCGAATCCTATAACGTTTTTGGTCAGATCGATGAATTCGATAGTTATGTTTGCGATTCCGATTACGGCTTGAATTTTCACGGCGCTAAGGTCTACCAGGCCGATGGTATTCAATTTTCTACCTGGGGTGCTTATTGTGATGATCCTTGTGAAGATAATAATCCACCGATTTGTGATCTTGTTGATGACGCGACTTTCTTCGTCTGCGATGATACGACTTTCAGTTTTTATACAACGGCTTTCGATCCCGATGAAAATCTACTCGGTTGCACGATGCTTTCAGGTCCGGGTTCGTATGTCAATGAATACTGGACATTCACCACAACCGGCCCCGGAGTATATTCGGCGACCTTCGAGTGTGAAGATGCCTGCGGCGAAACTTGTACAGGAACCGTTAATATCACGGTGAATTACAACAGCCCGCCTGAGGTATCCTGCCCTGTTGTGGAACCGATATTCGCTTGCGACAGCAGCCAAATCTGCATTCCCGGCTTTACTTATAGCGATGTCGACGATAACGTAAGTTCGGTAGCGGTCTATGGCTGTGAACTGCACGGTGATACTGTGTGCTTCTATCCCGAAGGACCCTCCAAAACGATCCTGTTTGTGGTCACCGATGAATGCGGGGCAACCGATAGCTGCAGTACCGTTATCGATATTTCCTACAATAGCCCGCCGACTGCCACCTGTCCGGGCGATACGACAATATCTATCTGCGATGAAACTGAAATTTGTTTGCCTGGATTTATTGCTTCCGACGTAGACCATAATATCGCTTCGATTGATATTATCGGTTGTGAAATTCATGAGGATACAGTCTGCTTCACACCTGAAGGACCATCTAAAACAATCACAATGATTGTAACTGATGAATGCGGCGAGGCCGATACATGTGTGACAGTTGTCACTATCGAACTCAACGCGCCCCCCGATATTACCTGTCCGGCGGATGTCACTGTCGAATGCGATAGCCCGACTGACCCATCTAATACAGGATATGCTACGGCAACCGATGATAATGACCCATCACCGGATATTTCGTATTTCGATACGGAAATACCCGGCGTCTGCGATCAAGAGAAAACAATCGAACGCACTTGGATAGCCGTTGATGACTGTAATGATTCATCCACATGCCTGCAAATTATAAACGTAGAAGATACCACGCCGCCGGTATTCGACCAGGCCTGTCCGGACGATATCGCGGTTGAATGTGACGATATACCGGCAGCCCAAACGCTAACGGCTACCGATAACTGCGATCCAGCGCCGGTTGTCAGCTTGAGTGAAGATACAACGCCCGGCAGTTGCGATCAGGAGTATATACTAACTCGTACCTGGACCGCCACCGATGACTGCGACAATTCGGCTGTGTGCGTGCAGGTAATAACGGTTATAGATACCACGCCGCCGACGTTCAATCAGACCTGTCCGGCGGATGTCACCGTTGAATGCGATGACGTACCTCTTGCACCGCTCTTGTCGGCAACCGATAACTGTGATCCCGCGCCGACGGTCACTTTTGATGAAAGCACGACTCCGGGCAGTTGTGATCAATCCTATATACTGACTCGTACCTGGACCGCCACCGATGACTGTGATAATTCGGATGTTTGCGTGCAGGTTGTAACAGTTATGGATACCACCCCGCCGACATTCGATCAGGCTTGTCCGGCCGATGTTGCGGTTGAGTGTGATAACATACCATCAGCGGCGACTTTAACCGCCACCGATAATTGCGATCCCGCGCCGGTAGTCACTTATAATGAAACTACGACTCCGGGCAGTTGCGATCAGTCTTATACACTAACCCGGACCTGGAACGCTACCGATGATTGCGGTAATTCGGATGTCTGCGTACAGGTCATAACAGTTATGGATACCACACCGCCGACATTCGTTCAGGCTTGTCCGGACGATGTTACGGTGGAATGCGATAACGTACCTCTTGCACCGCTTTTATCGGCAACCGATAACTGTGACCCGGCCCCGGTGGTCAATTTTAATGAAACTACGACTTCGGGCAGTTGCTATCAGTCTTATACTCTAACCCGGACCTGGACCGCCACCGATGCCTGCGGAAATTCAGATGTTTGTGAACAGGTCATAACGGTTATGGACACTACGCCGCCGACATTCAATGAGGCTTGTCTGGCGGATGTCACTGTTGAATGTGATAATATCCCATCCGCGCCGACAATGACCGCATCTGATAATTGCGATCCCGCGCCGGTGGTCACTTTCGATGAAACTACGACTCCTAACGGTTGCGATCAATCTTATGTATTGACCCGGACCTGGACAGCTACTGACGATTGTGGCAATTCGGCCCAGTGCGTGCAGACAATTACGGTTGATGATACCACGCCGCCGACGTTCGATCAGACTTGTCCGGCCGATGTTACGGTTGAGTGCGATAACGTACCTCTAGCACCGCTTTTATCGGCAACCGATAACTGTGATCCGGCTCCTATTGTCACTTTCGATGAAACTACGACACCTAACGGTTGCGATCAATCTTACGTATTGATCCGGACCTGGACAGCTACTGATGATTGCGGTAATTCGGCCCAGTGCGTGCAGACAATAACAGTTGATGATACCACACCGCCGACATTTGATCAAGCTTGCCCGACGGATGTTACGGTTGAGTGCGACGCCATACCAGCCGCGCCAATTCTGACAGCCTCCGATAACTGCGATCTGTCGCCGACGGTTAGCTTTGATGAGACCACGACTCCAGGTGGTTGCCCGCAAGAGTATGTGCTCACCCGGACCTGGACTGCCACCGATGATTGTGGTAATTCGGCCCAGTGCGTGCAAACAATAACAGTCGATGATACCACGCCGCCTCAATTCGCTCAGGCTTGCCCGGCGAATGTTACGGTTGAGTGCGATAACATACCTCCCGAACCTACCATGACGGCCACCGATAACTGTGATCCGGCGCCGACAGTTAGCTTCGATGAAAGCACTACAACCGGAAGTTGTCCTCAAGAATATGTAATAACCCGGACCTGGACTGCCACCGATGCCTGCGGAAATTCGGATGTCTGTGTACAGGTAATCACGGTTGAAGATACCACACCACCCGTATTTGATTCGGGTTGCCCGACTAATACCACAGTCGAGTGCGATGCCGTACCGACGGCGCCAACCCTCACAGCTACCGATAACTGTGATCCAGCGCCGGTAGTCAGTTTCGATGAAAGCGCCGTACCGGGAAATTGTCCTCAAGAGTACGTAATAACCCGAACCTGGACCGCTACTGACGCATGCGACAATTCGGCTGAATGTGTGCAAGTGATCACGGTTGAAGATACGACGCCGCCGGAGTTCGAACAGAATTGTCCTCCGAGCGTTACGGTCGAATGCGATAATATACCACCGGCACTAACCCTGACAGCTACCGATAACTGCGACCAGGCGCCTGTGGTTGATTTCGATGAAGTTATTACCCCCGGCGGTTGTCCTCAGGAATATGTTATAACCCGTACCTGGACCGCAACCGACGCTTGCGACAATTCAGCCGAGTGCGTGCAGGTAGTGACCGTTGATGATTCCACGCCGCCTGTATTCGATCAGGCTTGCCCGACCAATACCACGGTGGAGTGTGATAATATTCCGTCAGCGCCTACGCTGACGGCTACCGATAATTGCGATCCGGATCCAGGGGTGAGTTTCGATGAAACTACGACTTCAGGCAATTGCGATCAGGCTTATACGCTAACCCGGACCTGGACGGCAACCGACGCTTGCGGTAATTCGGATGTATGCGAGCAAGTAATAACTGTCGAGGATACAACGCCACCGGTATTTGATCAGGCTTGTCCGGCAGATGTCGCGGTGGAATGTGATAATGTACCGGCCGCCCCGACACTGACGGCAACTGATAACTGCGACCCGGCGCCCACAGTCAGCCTGGATGAGGAAACGACACCGGGAAGTTGTGATCAGCAGTATACGTTAACCCGAACCTGGACCGCTACGGATGCCTGCGGCAATTCGGCTGAATGTGTGCAAGTGATCACGGTTGATGATACCACAGCGCCTACGTTCGATCAGGATTGTCCGGCTGGGGCAACAGTGGAATGTGACAATATACCGGCCGCCCCGGAATTAACGGCAACCGATAATTGCGATCCGGCGCCGGTGGTTACCCTGGATGAGGATATCGCTCCAGACGGCTGCGATCAACATTACGTCCTGACGCGGACCTGGACCGCTACCGATGACTGCGGTAATTCAGTTGATTGCGTGCAGGTGATTACGGTCGATGATACCACGCCACCAACAATAACCTGTCCCGATGATGTTATAGTGGAATGTAATGATGATGTGCCGCCTGCGGATATATTATCCGTTGAAGCCGATGATGCTTGTGATCCCGCTCCGCTGGTTGAACATGTCAGCGATGTCTCTGATGGCTTGACTTGTCCGGAGACTATTACCCGGACGTATCGTGCAACCGATGACTGCGACAATTCAGTTACATGCGTACAACTAATAACCGTAGACGATACTACTCCTCCGACAATAACCTGTCCCGGTGATATAATCGTTGAGTGCAGTGGACCTACTGATCCTGACAACACAGGTTATCCCACGGCATCCGATAATTGTGATCAAAATCCGCAATTGGCTTACACCGATCAGGTGGACGATAGTTTAATCACTCGTACCTGGACGGCTACCGATGCCTGTGACAACGTCAGTGAATCGTGTCAGCAAATAATAACCCTTCATGAAAATTCTCCGCCTGAAGCTGAGTGCCCGTCATATGATCCGATTATGGTTGGCGATTTGGCCGAACCGCTCTGCTTATCTGGCTTCTTTGCCAGCGACGTGGATGATAATATAGATTCCGTTTATGTGAATAACGGCACTGTCAGTGGTGACACTGTTTGCTTCATACCGGTTGAAGGTCCAAATACTATCTGTCTGTACGTTGTCGACGAGTGCGGCGAAACAGATACGTGCTGCACTATTGTTGAAGTTATCGAGAATACTTGTCCGGTTATCACGCGACCGGCGGATACCACCGTTACCTGTACCTATGAGAATTTCTGCGATACGGTCGAGGTGTTCGATGAGGACGGTGATTACATCGTGATGGAAACCGATTACGGCGAATTCATTCCGATAGTCGATGAGCCGGGACACTGGCTGGGACTGTACTGTTTCAGAGTGTGGGATTACGATTGTGGCTTACATAATAATTATCAGGTAACAGTCTCTGCCGATGACGGGCTTTGCATATACGATGTAAGCATAGCTTACGATATCACGGTTCTCGGTTATGTCGATTTGACTATGGATGAGGATGTGGTCGTGATACCGGGCGCGATCGGCCGGGTTGGCTTATATCTCAACACATATGAATGCATGTGTGTCGGCGGCATTAACGCCTCGATAGCCTGGGATGCCTCGATTCTGACGATGGTCGATATGTTCCCCACCGAAAACCTCGATTTCGGTAACGAGTATCACAATATCAATATTGATGCTTTCGGGCCGGGGAGCGTCAAGATTTCCTATATCGCTGATCTCAACAATCAAATACCTCATGGCCCGCTTTGCGAGATTGACCCGAATGAGCCGATATTCTATATGGACTTCCAGGTTGCCCCCGGAACTTACCCGATCGACTTTGTGATCCCGATCTGCTTCACCAGCGAGGAAAGTATCAACGATAATGCCGTGGCTGACTCATCGGGCTATCATGTCTGGTGGAATGAGGGTTGCGGCGATCAACCAGACAGCAGTCAGTATGGTACGCTTCTGCTTAATCTGGAGTGCGGTTCGATCCGAATCGTCGATGAATGCGATCTGCTGGTCGGCGATATAAACTTCAACCGCCTGGCCTTCGAAATAGGCGACGCGGTATTGCTGGCTAATCATCTGATGGATCCCATCGAATTCCCGTTCACTGATATGCAGATGTGGGCTTCCGACGTAAACGGTGATAGCATCCGGGCCTCGATTGCCGACCTGATTCTTTTGATCAATGTGATCAACGGCTTCGGACCGGCCTCGAAAGTTGTACCTCCGGATACGCCGGTTGAATTCGTTATGGCCAAAAACTCATCAGGCGAAACTATACTCAGGCTTGACTCTGAATACGATGTCGGCGGCCTGGTAATTGAATTACCTCTCGGTGGGGGAATCGAGACCAATATGATAATCGGCCCGGATCAGGGCATGGAAATAGAGGTTGTAGAGAAAACCGATCGCCTGAGACTGTTTATATATAGCCCGGAATCTAACAGGATCGCGGCCGGTTCAACCGAAATAATGAGCTTTATGCTGCCGGAAGGTATGGAAATTACGCCTACGGAAGTTGAAGTAGCTGATGCTCGCGGCGGATTGGCTGACGCGATAGTCTCCCATGAATTACCGCTGCCTGAACGGTTTGGTATAGCCAATTGCTATCCTAATCCGTTTAACGCCGCTACTACAATAGATTTCACTCTGCCCGAGCCTGACCGGATTTCGCTGTCTCTCTATGACGTCACCGGCCGGCTGGTTAAAACACTGGTTACGGATGATCTCAGTGCCGGCTATCATCAGGCCACATGGCATGGTCTAAATGACGCCGGTCAACCTGTATCATCCGGCGTCTATTTCGCGAAACTCAAATCTCAGAATGATAATTTATCGATCAGCATAGAGAAATTGGTGCTGTTGAAATAAGGATAACTAAGTTTGGAGGAGGGGGATGCGAGGCCTATAGGAATAACTTTTTAAGATAAGGGACTATCTTAAAGAGAGTAACGCATTTCAAATCCAGAAATTTTACCCCCTTCTTTGGAAGGGGGTAATTTTTTGTTTCAACTAATCAAGCAATAAAAAAACCGCCCGTTGCGGCGAGGCAAGGGCGGTAACTTCATAAGTAGTAATTAGCTTATCTTCGCTCCCGAATCTATATCATTATCGACCGATACTACAACCAGTTCTTTACCTTTACTGGCTGCCAGAAGCATACCATTGGATTCGACACCCCGGATGTTGGCGGGTTCGAGATTGACGATTACGATTATTTTCTTGCCGATTAAGTCATCGGCCTCGTAATGTTTGGCGATTCCGGCAACGATCTGACGTTTTTCCTTACCGATTTGGATTTGCAGCTTGAGCAGTTTATCGGCGCCTTCAATTTTCTCGGCCTCTATTACTTCCGCCACTCGGAACTTAAGCTTTTTGAAATCATCATACGTGACATAATCTGTCTTTGGTTCGTCTTTCGACTCCGGTTTCGGTTTCTGTTTCTGCAGGCGGGGGAAGAGGTTGTCGCCTTTCTGAATTGGTGTTCCGGGCTTGAGATGAAGCGGTATATCAAGCACTCGTTTGCCATCTATATTATCGATATCTAAGTCATAGCCCAATTGCTTACCGATTTCATTGGTTTTTTCGGGAATTATGGGCTTGAGCAAATAGGCGGCATGAATCAATGAGTTTGCGGCATTGAAAAGCACTATATTGAGTTTGTCGGTTTCGCCTTTTTTAGCTAACTCCCAGGGTTTTTTATTTTCGATATAGCGATTTATCGATCTGACAAAAGCCATAATATCATCCGCGGCGCTATTAAGTTTAAATTTACCTAGATCATCCGCCAGGCTCTGGCTTAGTTTTTCTCGTGATGCGGCGAATTCAGAATCTTTGACATCCTGTTCGGTTGCCGACGGTATTTTACCCTCGCAATACGATCCGATCATCTTCATAATCCGCGAAAGAAGATTACCCAGATCGTTGGCCAGTTCGGAGTTATATCGCTTGATAAAGCTTTCCTCGGAAAATGACGAATCCTGGCCATGAGTCATCTCGCGGATAACATAGAAGCGGAAAGGATCGACACCGTATTTATCTTTCAAATCCAGGGGCTTGACAATATTGCCGACAGATTTGGACATCTTGGCGCCTTCCATCAACCACCAGCCGGTGGCAAAGATCGTTTTCGGCAGTTCCAAACCGATAGCTTTGAGCATACATGGCCAATATACGGCATGTGTGGTCAGAATATCTTTGCCGATCATATGAACGGCAGGCCACCATTGATCCTTGTCGAATTTGCCCGTTTTAGGATCGTAGCCGATAGCGGATATATAGTTAATCAAGGCATCGAACCAGACATAGCAGACATAGTCATCATCAAACGGCAATTCGATTCCCCATGACAAGCGGCTTTTAGGCCGGGAAATACAAAGGTCGCTCAGCGGCTGTTTGAGAAATCCCAGAACTTCGTTCTTACGGAAATCCGGCTGGATAAATTCGGGATTATCATTGATATAATCGATCAGCCACTTTTGATAGTAGCTCATCCTGAAAAAGTAGTTTTTCTCGAAAAGTTTTTGTACGGGCCTGCCGCAATCGGGGCAATTACCCTCGACCAGATCTTTTTCCGTCCAATATCGCTCTTCATATTTGCAGTACCAACCCTCATAATCGGCGGCATAAATCAGCGGTTGACCGTCCTCGTTTTTCGATTTATAGACTTTACGGAGTATATCCTGAACCACTTTTTTGTGACGTTCCTCCGTTGTCCGTATAAAATCATCATTTTTAATATTCAATTCCTTCCAGGCATCCTCGAATCGTTTGGAGTAAATATCGCAGTGCTCCTGCGCCGTAATATTGTTTTTGTCGGCGGATTCCTGGACTTTCTGGCCATGTTCGTCCGTGCCGGTAAGGAAATAGCTGGGGTTGCCCAGTAGCCGATGGTAGCCGGCGAGAACATCGGCCAGGACGGTACAATAGGCGTGCCCGATATGAGGCTCATCGTTGACATAGTATATGGGCGTTGTTATATAAAAATCCGACATGACGTGTTCCTTCTAAATATTCATTTTCAAAGCTAAGCTTAAGTATATTTCAATAATCGGGTTTCTGTTTTTATTCTTTATTGTTATTATTGGCCTTATCATTGTAACTGGGTTTTTCAAGTAACTTGAATTGGCCGCGTTTAACGGCTCGCTTATATTCAGACAAGCTGACAATCCGCCGATCGCCATCGCCTATTTTAATCGATATCTCCTCGTAGAAGATATTGCATTTATCGATTACTCCTTCTTCCTTGCCAAATTTACAGTGGCTGCCGACCTGGGGATATTCCGGTTGTGATTTTTCGTAAAACTTCTGCTCGTATAATAAACAACAAAGAAGCCGACCGCAGTTGCCAGATATCTTCTGAGGATTTAGGGCTAGGTTTTGGGTACGCGCCATCTGGGTGGAGATAGTTTGAAAGTCGTTTAGGAAAGCCGAACAGCACTGCTCATTGCCGCATATCCCGAAACCGCCGATTCGTTTGGCTTCATCGCGAACGCCGATCTGGCGTAACTCGATCCGGGTGCGGAACGTGGCCGCCAAATCCTTGACCAGTTCACGGAAATCAACCCTTTTCTCGGCCGTAAAATAAAAAGTGATCTTATTACAATCAAATTGATATTCAACATCAACCAATTTCATCTTAAGCTGATGTTTTTCAATAAATCTCAAGCATTCTGATTTTGATTCCAATTCCTTCTGGCGGTTGAAATTGAGACGATCCAGATCATTTTCGGTAGCCGGTCTGATTATCTTGTGATTGTTCTCATTTTCAGCAAGTTCATTGGGCTTGGCTTCACGCTTGACAAGCCCCATATCCTCGCCGCGTTCGGCCTGGACAATCGCGTATTTGCCTGGCTCTATCTGTATACTTTCAGGCGCTTTATATATCTGACGGCGATTTCCCTTAAACTCTATTATAAAATCCAAAAGTCCTCCAAATTAATATACTACTTACGCGCCCAGGCTCGATCGAATTCAATGAATGCCCCGATAAAGGCAATATCCGCCGAGACATTGTTTACCCTGTGCACCCGCGAGGCTTTCGCCAGTATCGAAAACCATTTCTGTAAAACCTCGGGTGATGGGGCAGACTTGGCGCATTTTGTCAACTCTGATATAATATCGATATTTTTCAAAGTTTTATCAAGTCCGATTTTTAGAAAATAGATATCACGGAGTATTTTCTCGAAAATGTCAAAATCTCGCCTGACCTCATCGAAGTTGCCCGCCCATTGGTATTTTCGGCGAAGGCTTTCAATCGTTTTGGGCAAGGTTGTGCCGCCGATATAGCCGGCCGTGATTTTCCACAGTTCATCTCGCTTCCCGATTGAATCATCCTCCGAGGCTTTCAACGCCAGGCCGGGGCTGCCGGCGCCATAGCGGATGTAAAACTCAAAATCGCCGTCAACCCCATGTTTTTCGAGGTACGCTTTGATTAACTGATCGGAAACGGGCGATAAAGTGATCTTGGTTGTCCGGGAAAGCAGTGTCGGCAGTAAGAGATGAGGTTGTGATGTGGTCAGGATTATAAGTGAATCCTCCGGCGGCTCTTCGACGGTTTTCAGGAAAAGATCCGACGCGCCGAACGCCATCTGGTCGATATCGCAAACCACGATCGCCCGTCGGTCACCCAACATCGGCCTTTTAGCCACCGCCCTGATTAGATCTTTAATAACGCTGACCGGGATGTTTCCCTTTTTCTTGAAATCAGGCAAATGATAGGGATCATCAGCCTTATCGGCGAGAAAGCTATTGACTTGCTCCTGCGTGTCGTTCGAGAAACGAGCGTCTGATGTCACCGGATCGCAAAAGTGAAACAGCGTATTCTTTTTCGATTCACTGGCGACATTGGGGAAGGGGAATGCTAACAAATAATCTGGATGATTTTGGCTATCGATGCTTTTACAACTGAAGCATGTGCCACAGCCGCTGTTGTCTTTCTGGCATAAAAATCGCGCGGCCGTATACGCGGCCAGGGCGTATTTGCCGATTCCAGGACGGCCGGTTAGAAGCAAGGCCTGGCCGCGTTTGCCCAGATTGATCATCTGATCAATGGTCTTAAGCGGCTTTTCCTGGCCCAGGATATTTTCTAGCGTAACCATGGTAATGGATCCAATTGCTCCTTGCCGTATCTGAGTTCGAAATGCAAAAGTGGGCCGGATAATGAACCGGTCTCGCCCACTGTCGCGATATATTCCCCGGCCGTGATAAACTGGCCTTTCTCGACAAATATATCATCCAGATGAGCGTATAGTGAGTAATAGCCGCCGCCATGATCAAGAATAACAAAGCTGCCATAACCTCGAAGCCATGATATATAAGCCGCTTCACCGGTCGAGGCGGCAACGACCTTGATCCCGGCCTCAGCATTGATATCAATACCGGGATTTGAGATCACTGTGTTGTATTTCTTGTCTTTAATCTTGCCGAACTTGCGCAATATCTTTCCCTTAACCGGCCAAAGCAACTTGCCCTTGAGGTTTTTAAATGCTTCCGCCGCCTCCGTATCCAGAATTTTCTGGCTTTCCAGAAGCGTCTCGATAATCCCCGATAAACGTTCCTGATCTTCGTTTAGTTGCCTGATACCCTTTAACTCGATATCTTTCTGAGCCCGGACTTCTCTTATCAGACCTTTTCTTTTCAGACGGTTTTGCTTGAATGTTGTTAGTTGACGTTGTTTTTCAGCTTGCAATTCAAGAGTCGTTTTTTTCTGTTGTTGAAGATCGACTTTTTCATAATCGATTTGTACAATCAGGCTTTCGATCTCCGTGATCATATTACGATCATAGCGATTTAAAAGCGAAAACATGTACAATCGTCTGGCGGCCTGGCTTAAATCTGTTGCGCTTAAGGCGCTGGCAGTTTCGGAGAACCTCGATTTCTTATATATCCAGACCAGTCTATCGTTTAGAAACGCCTGCCGGTATTCCAGATCCTTCTGATTAATCTCAAGCTGTATCTGTTTTTCAGACATCAAACTATTGATATCGCTTATCTGCTTCCCGATCGTATTAATCAACTGATTATTCAGATTAAGTTGTTCATCGATCGCGTACAGTTTTCCGAGATGTTGTTTCTCCTGGCTTTCCAGATCTTTCACTATCGCCTTTTTCTCCTGAAGGTCAGCCTGAATATTTTCAAGCGCTATCTTCCGGGTTTGGATAGCCCTTTCCAGTTCGATTTGCTGTTCTTTGCCCGCCCTTGCCGATGGCAACACAAAGGCTAAAACGATTATTATTGAGAGTACTATGCGCGGCATTTTATATTTTCAGAGACCTCTTTAAAGCCAGATGGCTGCCGGTAAGGCCCAGAAGCCCGCCGGCTATTATAAAGCAAACCGATTCCAGGGGACTTAAAAATTCTATCGCGACGACGAACCGTGAGAAATAAACCTGGCTAAATTTCAGAAATGATAAAGATAAAGCGCAGCCCACGAATCCGATTAAACTGCCAATCAGCAGATAAGGCATACGGATAAAACTGGTACTGGCGCCCACCAGCCGCATCACGTAATATGTCTGGCTGCGGTCGGCGATTTTCACGTGTATCGTATTGCCGACAATGAAACCGGTTGCCAGTGCCACCAGAAATCCCATAACCGCGCCGACAACGGCCAGAAGTTTAAACCACAACCTCAAACGAGAGATTGCTTTCGGGACATAGCCGATATCCTCGACACCGGGAAGCCGGTCCAGCGAATCTACCATCGCTTCGAAAGTTTCCTGTTCGTAGACTTCAGGATCTAACGTGATCTCGAATGATTTAGGCAGGGGATTGGTTTTTAAGCCGGCTACCATCTCATGCCCGAACATCTCACGTAGCCGGTAAAGGGCGGCCTCTTTGGAGATCAATTTCACATTCAGGATATGAGTATTGGCGACCAGCCTATCCCTGAGATTCTCGACAACCGCCGAATCGGCGCTCTCGGCTATATAGACCTCGACAGTGGCCTCGGTTTTGAATTTCTCCAGCGCGATACTGGTGTTTTTAATAATCAACGCGAAACTACCGGCCATTAAAGTAGCCAGAAAAACTGTCAATATAGAACCCAGCAAGGCGCCGAATTTATGCAGAACCGCCCGGTTGGCCTCGCGAAATGCCGATACGAAATAGCTCAACTCTCGTTCTCCCGGACCAGGCCATCCTCAAGATACAGCCGTCGCTGGGGCAAGCCCTCGATTAAGTTCATGTTATGCGTCGCCATCAGGATAGAACAGCCCTGAACGTTGATTTTCGCCAATAATTTCAGAAGCGATTGCGAGTTGTCATGGTCGAGATTACCGGTTGGCTCATCGGCTAAAAGCAGTAGCGGCTCGTTAGCCAGCGCCCGGGCGGTTGCCACCCTCTGGCATTCGCCGCCGGAGAGCTGGTCGGGGTAGTTGTGTTTGCGATGTAAAAGCCCCACCAGGCGAAGCAGATCGCTGACCTTATTCGAAATCACCCGCTTGGGCTTACCGACAACTTCCAGCGCCAACGCCACATTCTCCCAGGCGGTGCGTTCGGAGATCAGCTTGAAATCCTGAAAGATAACGCCTAATTGACGGCGCATCCGGGGTATCTGCTTGTCTTTGATATGGGTAAAATTGTAGTTGCCCAGCAATATCTCGCCGGCATCGGGCTTCTCTTCGAGATAAATCATCTTGATAAGCGTGCTTTTGCCGGCTCCCGACGGTCCCACCAGGAACGCCATCTCGCCCTTGCCCAGCTCTAAAGAGACATCGCTAAGGATAGGATCGCCCTGATTGTAGACTTTTTTCAAATTGCGTATGATTAGCATGCTAGTAATTTAGCTAAGATATGGCGGTGGGTCAAGGGGATAGGTGGGGATTGTGGGGCGGCGAGGCAGACGGGGACGTCTACCGCCCACGATATGGCGGATGGTCAAGGCGACGGGTGTGGTTATTTGTAGTGATAGCCCATTTGGGCCTGCCCATTTGGGCTGTCAGGGGAGGGAATTGCATAGGCAATCAGGCAGATGTAGGTCGGCGTTCCTCCCGAGCGATAGCGAAGGGCGAAACCCGACACCTATTGGCAGGCACGCAAATGTCGGGTTTAACGTTCGCTTTGCTTACGATGAACCCGACCTACTATATTATGAGTATATAATTTATAGCGTATCCTAAATCGGATTTTACCGTACATATTAGATAAGAGGATCAAGTTCATGTTTAAACGCCACCCGTTTTTAAGAGCGATTGTAATTTTTATCGAATGCTGGCTTATCGGCCTAGCCGTGCTGGCGATCATGTATTTCGCCTATATTCGCGATTGGCAGATGAACTGGGGCGCCTCGGATGAGGATATCAGCCGCGTCATGGTCGGCGATGAATTACGCACCGATCCCGAACTCAACGCCACCCGGGCGGTGATTATCAAGGGATCACCCGAGCAGATCTGGCCCTGGCTGGTGCAGATGGGCTACAATCGCGGCGGTTTCTACGCTTTCGACAAATTGGATCACGGCGGTATTCCCAGCGCCGACAGCATAATCCCTGAATTCCAGAACCTGCAGGTTGGCGATACGATTACCTTTTTACAGGTGGTCGAAATGGTGCCCAACGAATCGATGCTCTGGGTGTTTCTGCCGCATTTAGGGGGTTGGGGCGGCGGCACTTGGTCGTGGGGGCTGTATCCAATCGATGACCAGCATACGAAATTGGTGTCACGCCTGAGACAAAACTACACTTATGATTCGATTCAGGAGATAATCATGTGGTCGATGATGGACGCGCTGGAGATAGTCATGATGAGGACATCCATGCTGGGTATTAAACATCGGGTGGAAGGCGGTTAATCATGAGCACTTCGATACCCGAATATAAAATCAAAACTTTCCGATGGCTGTTTTATCTAAGCTGTTTTCAGATACTGGTATTCTTCGCCGTGCCCGCGTTGATATATCCGGTTCAAATCCTGTTCGATATGGAGATCATGGCCGCCCTGACCGTGGGCGTGTTATTCGCGCTGTTTTCATTATTAGTCAATCTTTGTGGCTTGTCGATTGATACGGACAGGAAGCTGCTTTACATCATTATGTCTGTAATAATGGGCGGATGGATACTATGGGCGTCAATCACCTGGATTTTTATTGAGTATATGGATTATTTATTGACGTAGAAGGTTGGGGCAGACGGGGACGTCTGCCGCCCACGATATGGCGGATGGTCAAGGCGATGGGTGGGGTTATTTGTAGTAATAGTCCTTTGGGCTGTCGGGGGCGGGGATTGCATAGGCAATTAGGCGGATGTAGGTCGACGTTCCTCCCGAGCGATAGCGAAGGGAGTAACCCGACACCTATTGGATTGAACGTAAATGTCGGGTTTAACGTTCGCTTTGCTCACGATGAACCCGACCTATTGAACTTATATTGAGTATATGGATTATTTATTGAGGTAGCGAGTCGTCAAAACCGCAGGGGTTTTGACCTACTTAAACCACATTGAATACGAGTTCACCAGGAAAATCAATGTCACGATACCATTAAACACTAAGCCCACAATTGCTATTCCTATCACGGCTTGCTTTTTATCCTCTTTTTTTCTTTCCCTGATTAACGCGTTTGCCCCAAGTCCTAATCCAATTACCGGTACAACAACCGGGATAGTAGCGATAAGGCTTAGAATTCCAATGACTACCGATATTATAGCTGATATCATTTTTATCCTCTCATTACGCCGGGGCAGACGGGGACGTCTGCCGCCCACGAGAATCACATTTTGGTTTCCGGTTACATTTCTTTTCCCGATGTGTAAATAATTGGTACAAATCGCTATAGCTATTCTCTTGTAGCCTGAATAGAAAATACTAGCGGTACAATGTTCGGATGCTTCTTCATGACATATTTTCCGGGACTGTCTTCTGTGAAAAACGTAGTACAATTGTACGGAGAGTAGGGAAACTCATGAAGATAATCTATCTTCAATCCGGCGGAGATTAATGCCGTTACCACTTCACCGATGTTATGGAACCACTCGTAAGAATCATGTGTGAAATCCGCGTCGGGATCGGCATAACTGCCTTGGGCCGTGTATTTCGTCGGCTGGGGAGAATGGAAATACGGATCTTCTAATTTTTCGCCATTGTCATCGAACATCGATAGAAATGGATGAAACTCAACGATATAAAATAATCCTCCGGGTTTAAGATATCGAGCTATTAGCTTTGCCCATTCATTCAAGTTTTCAATCCAGGTTATCGCGCCATAAGATGTAAACACGATATCGAATTTATCGTCAAGGTTATTGGGGAGATCGAAAAGCTCAGAACAGATAAATCTTGCCGGGATATTCAGTTCTTCGCTAAGTGACCGCGCCAATGAAATCGCTTTCGGGGAAAAATCAATACCGGTTACCTCAGCTCCCATTCTCGCCCATGACATTGTGTCAAGTCCAAAATGACATTGCAGATGCAGCATAGTTCTTCCGGAAACATCTTTCAACTCCTCAAGCTCAATTGGTGTCAGTTTGCTTTTCCCCGCCTTGAAACCTTCAAGATCATAAAACTCGGAATTCAGATTAATTTCAGCCAGGTTATTCCACAGCGATCGGTTTGTCTCGACATATTCACTCATTATAAATCTCCTTAAAACGCATCGCTATAGCGGGGCAGACGGGGACGTCTGCCGCCCACGGACTGCGACAACATCTACCGCGAACCCAGCCACGGAATGAAATACAGCAAGAAGCCGATCCAGAATATCACGAAGAACACATACGATACCAGTTTCGTCCGGCTGAAATAGACCATCTGCAATATCGCCCGGATTCCCCAGAACATGGCTATGAATATAGTCATGGTTTTGCCCAGGTCCGTCGTCAGAAGTCCTTGCACGTGGAAAAACGAGATATAGGCGAAAATCAACAGGCAGAATATCAACATCAGGTTCAAAACCTGCATGATCGCCCTGTTGATAGGCATCAGCTTGGCCAGATCCTCTTTCCAGTTGAAAATTTTCCAGAAGAAATCGTGAAAGATAAGAAATGCCAGGTTATACAGTCCCCCAATCCAGATAAGCATTGTTGCATCCATGATACCCTCCATGTTTTGGTTTATTGTATTATAGGATATCGCTATTAATTGGGCAAATGGTTAATGCTAATGATGATCGCTATAACTCGTAGGTTGGGAGCTTGCTCCCAAATGTCCGCCAGCCCGTTGCCCAGCCACCCCAGGCCAGCAAGCTGACCACCTACGTTTGCTTATAGATATATCCTAGCCTTTAAACTTCTCGATCTCCTCGATCAACGCCTGCTCGATTTCGGCCTCGGGGACTTTCCTGATCTTCCGGCCTTTACGGGTAATTACCAGGCTGCCCTTGCCGCCGATCACGCCGATATCGGCCTCGGCCGCCTCGCCGGGGCCGTTGACCACGCAACCCATTACCGCTACCTTGATCGGCTTATCGATTCCCCCAAGTGCCTTCTCGACTTTAGTTACCAGCGGTATCAGATCGATCTCGGTGCGGCCGCAGGTGGGGCAGGAGATCAGATCGGGGCCGTGATAACGCAAGCCCAGTGATCGGAGTATTTCCCAGGCGGCTTTAATTTCATTGGAGACATCAGCGGTAAGCGATACCCGAATCGTATCGCCGATACCTTCATATAGAAGTATACCAATCGCCACTGCCGATTTAATCGAACCCCGAAAGGCCGGGCCAGCCTCGGTAACTCCCAGATGAAGTGGGTAATCGCATTTGTCGGCGATCAATCGGTAGGCCTCTATAGTATCCCAAACCGAGGAGGCTTTCAGCGAGATTACGATATCGTGGAAATCGTTGCGCTGGAGTATATCGATATGCCGCATGGCCGATTCGACCATCGCCTCGGGTCTCGGCCCGATATATTTATCAACCAGATCGCGTTCCACCGAACCCTGGTTGACTCCGATCCTGATCGGGATAGCTTTGTCTTTGGCCTTATCGATAACCTGCCGGATTTTCTCCTCATCGCCGATATTGCCGGGGTTCAGGCGAAGTTTAGCTACGCCGGAGTCGGCGGCGGCCAGCGCCAGACGGTAGTCGAAATGAATGTCGGCCACCAATGGGACAGCACAGTCGGCGACTATTTCCGGCAAGGCAAGTGCCGCTTCACGATTTGGTACGGCTACGCGGACAATATCCACACCGGCTTTGACCATGCGGCCGATCTGCTCGAGCGTACCGATGATATCATCGGTTTTGGTACTGCACATGCTCTGTACGGCAATCGGTTGATCGCCGCCAATAGCTATCGCGCCGATTTTCACTTCACGGCTTTTTCTGCGTATGATTTTCACAGTTGAGCTATTTCCGTCGGGATGTTTTTATTTTTGGACCAGGTTTCGATCCTTTTTACTACCTCATTCACCAGAAAATCGGGTGTAGAAGCTCCGGAGGTGATACCGAGATTGTCGATCCCTTCCAGCCAATCGAGATCGAGTTCATCTTCGTTATCTATAAGGTGAGTCTTAATACTATAACTTGATGCCAACTCCTCGAGACGGTTTGAATTGGCCGATGTTTTCGAGCCTATAACAATTACCATTTCAACCTGCTTGGCCAACTCATGAATAGCTTCCTGGCGCAAACGCGTAGCCCGGCATATCGTGTTGACGACTTTAAGCAGTTTATACTTTATATGAAGTTTATTAGCCGCCTCTTCGAAACCTTCGATCGTGCGAGTGCTCTGAGAGATAAACGCCGCCGGTTTATCCCACATCGGTAAATCATCGATATCATCGATTGAATCCAGCACATGAATATCATCGGGACCGATCGCCTTAATACCCGCAATTTCATCATGATCGGGATCGCCGTACAGGATTACCTTGTAGCCATCATCGATAAGCTCTCTGGCGGCTTTATGAATTCGGTAGACAAGGGGACATGATGTATCGATCACATCGAGCCCTCGGGCTTTGGCATTGGTTATCACATGATAGGGAATACTGTGCGCTGAAATAATCATGGTTCCGGTTTCGATCCGGTTGGGATCGCGAACGCTGTTTAAGCCGCGTTGTTTGAGATCATTGATAATCGTCCGGTTATGAACGATTTCGTTAAGAATGAAAATCGGTCCGGTTCTCTCATCCAGGGCTTTTTCGGCAAGGCGTATCGATCTTTTTACCCCCGAACAAAATCCCTTGTGTTTAGCCAGATAAATTTTCATGATATAGGTCCTGTGCTTTATCTCGATTACAGTCCAATTATCAAGTCGCGGCAAGCTCGATAAACAACTCGTGCATGGATTTATCCTGGGACAATTCGGGGTGGAAAGTCAAGCCAATAATGTTATCCTGACGGACGCCTACCGGCTCGTTATCGTATTTCGCGATAACTTCGACATTATCACCAATATAAGTAATCCTGGGAGCGCGGATAAAAACCATCTCGATTTTCTTTTTGGAAAGTACGTTCTCACCATCCGATGTGAAAGAATTAATTTGTGAACCATAAGCATTGCGGGAAATCGTGACATCCAGTAGGCCAAGGCCCTCCTCGGCTGGATCCTCTATCTTTTTTGCCAGAAGTATAATCCCGGTGCAGGTTCCCAGTATCGGACTCGAGAATTTTTTCATCGGCTCCCAGAGACCGCCGGTTTTAGCCAGTTTTCGGATAGTCGTCGATTCGCCACCCGGGATAATCAAACTATCGACCTGAGACAATTCCCCGGGCGTTTTCACATATATAAACTTATGGCCGAGTTTTTTTAAAACCCGGCCATGAGCGAAATAATCTCCTTGTAATGCCAGAATACCGATTGTCATCGTGTCTGAAGTAGTTGGTCTTCCGGTATCGATTTAGCATCGATACCCTTCATCGGATCACCCAGTCCTTTCGACAGTTCGGCGATCTTTTTGAAGTCCATGTAGTGCGTGGT
Source organism: Candidatus Zixiibacteriota bacterium (assembly GCA_024231855.1). Lineage (GTDB taxonomy): Bacteria > Zixibacteria > MSB-5A5 > UBA10806 > 4484-95 > JAAEQD01. The sequence continues at coordinate 516 of JAAEQD010000094.1, read as the reverse complement.
CGCTTCCACGATAGCTTTGGCCCGCGGCGACGGATCTGATGATTTGAATATGCCCGAACCGACAAATACCGCCTCGGCGCCAAGCTGCATCATCAAAGACGCGTCAGCCGGGGTGGCTATACCGCCGGCGGCAAAATTGGGTACCGGAAGCCGCTTGTGCTTTTTAACCCACATTACGATTTCGAATGGCGCGCCCAGGTTCTTGGCCTCGGTCATCAATTCCGAATCATCGAGTAATGTCAGACGTTTGATACTGGAGACTACCAGTCTCATATGACGGACCGCCTCGACTATGTCGCCCGAACCGGCCTCGCCTTTGGTCCTGATCAACGCCGCGCCTTCGCCGATCCGTCTGAGTGCCTCGCCCAGATTGCGGCAGCCGCAGACGAATGGAATCTGGAATTTCATTTTATCGATATGGTTGTGCTCATCGGCCGGAGTGAGGACCTCTGATTCGTCGATATAATCGACTTCCAACGCCTCGAGAACCTGGGCCTCGGCGAAATGTCCGATTCT
>JAAEQD010000093.1 GCA_024231855.1 Candidatus Zixiibacteriota bacterium | reverse complement strand
TATGATTTCTATTACACTTGATCATGAATACGATACCGGTGAGGAATTTACTACGGTCGTTTATTATAATGGTCATCCTCCGGGTTCATATTTCGGCTCATTTACATGGGAAACTCATGGAGGAGGCAATCCGATAATATCAACATTATCCGAACCAGAAGGCGCTCGTGAATGGTGGCCATGTAAAGACCAACCGCGCGATAAATCGGATTCGTCGGATGTAAAAATCACTATTCCGGATGATCTTGTTGGTACTTCTAACGGACTCCTTACCGAAGTTATTGACAATGGCGATGGCACTTTAACATACTGCTGGCATAATTCTTATCCTATCACTACCTATCTGATCTCGGTTAGCATCTCCAACTACGAGGAATTTACCGATTGGTATGTTAATACTGATGGAGACTCTATGCCTATTGTCAATTATGTGTATCCCGAACATTTTGATGATGCTCAAGAGGATTTAGGAATTACTGCCGAAGTGATGGAGATATTTGCAGAGCTTTTTGGAGAATATCCTTTCATGAGGGAGAAATATGGACACTCGATATTCCCATGGGGTGGGGCTATGGAGCATCAATGCAATAAGAGTTATGGAGATGGATTGATAACCGGTCATCATTACTATGATTATATCGTAGCGCACGAGCTTGCTCACATGTGGTTTGGCGATATGATTTCTCCGGATATTTGGCCTGAAATATGGATGAACGAAGGATTTGCCTCATATTCCGAAGCATTATGGACAGAAGCTATCCAAGGTTATGAGGCATACAGAAGCTATATGAATAACGCCAACAGAGTCAACGATCCCAGCGG
>JAAEQD010000092.1 GCA_024231855.1 Candidatus Zixiibacteriota bacterium | reverse complement strand
TTTTTCTGGAGGGCGGGATCGATGACCGATGTTACTCCCCCGCAAGCGGCAGCTTTGGTCCCGTTTTCGAAATCATCAGCGGATACGGTTCCACAGAAAGGTAACTGCAGGTGAACATGAACATCAATAGCGGCGGGCATAACATATTTCCCCGATGCATCGATAACCTTGGCGGTTTCATCAATGATATTATCAGAGATAGCCGATATCTTCTCTCCCTTTATACCGATATCCGCCATGTAACTTCCTTCAGCGGTTGTTATAGTTCCGTTTTTAATAATCGTATCCATAAAACTCCTCCATCAAATAACGCATTTTAATTTCAATATCTAAGATCGTAGATTAATTGCCAGCAGGCAAGAAAGAAATTTGATCGCGATATCGGACTGCCATACTCGAATGGGGGCCACGGCTCCGATTTTGTTTACCTGTCACTATAGGGCGCAGCGGGGTAGCGTCTGGGTTGAGCGAATTGTTATGCCTTTTTAGTTGTATCAATTAGCTCATTGAAATAGAACATCAATTATTGAATTATATAAATTTTTTACCATTAGTCCTATGAAAGCACCAATAAATAACATATAAATTTGTCTATAACGATTCCAGTGTGAATGTTCTGAAATTACATCATTAAAATGGTTCACTAAATTGGGGGAGCTATCAACCATAGCTTTATCTAATTCTTTTTTTGCATCAGCAGAATTGTTAGGCAAATTAGGTGGCATTGGCTTTTTCAAAACTCTTTTTGCTCCACTATCAATACATTGTATGGCATCTTCTAGCATGCCTTTTCTTGTTAAAAAAACAACTGGGATACTATCCTTTTTGCATTTGTTTAGTAGGTCTATTCCGCCTCTAGATCCTTGTCCTATTTTTTCAAGATATGCACGAAATTCTCTAATTGATTTGGAAAGTAAAGAATATCTTTTATTCATTTCATCTTTTTGTTCAGTTGTATTCGTTATTCCATTTTTAGGGAAAAAAAGATCTAAAACCCAAAGATCAGGTTTTTTAAGGTCTTGTTTTTTTAGTTTTTCTTTACATTCACTATAACCTTTTCCTATTATTACATTAAATTGTTTATTTATTGCTTTATCGAACCTATCCAATTCATTAGGATCATCATCAATAAAACAAATAGTTTTACGTCTCATCACTCACCTCCTAGTTTGTGAATATCCACCTTAGTACAGATTTTCTCTATACCGACACCTGTTTTCTAATATCACTCCTTATCTTACCGACGTACATTCACCCAAATGCTTGCAGTTAACACTGCTACCTAACATTATTTAGTTTTACCAGCATAATATGTGGAATGTCTGCTTTCTACTATATAATACATTGTCTTGATAGAGACCAATTTTACGGTAGCGTCCGATGATGCAATCAAAACGATATTGCAGTATCGGTGCACAAGTCAAACAAGTTTTCTATATAGCTGTGTATCTTCATGACGGAAGCAATCCTGATATGAGTGGAGTCACTTTGGACACTGCATCAATGAAACCTCCAATGGTCGCGATATCCTGAATACGTGCCCAAATATGACCTATGATAGTCTTGTCCGGATTCGCTTTTACTAACTGATCCTTGAGGCTCTCAATATCCACTGAAACATCCAGCTTTTGTGATTCATCTAGCGAGCTTTGTGTTACTGCATTCTTTAGCTTCGAAAGTTCAGAATGAAGGGCCTCGTACTCAGCGTTTACTATGTTTCCATCTCCCAAAGTAATAACATTGCTTCCTGTAGCATGAATATTAATGCCGGCATACTTTCCGCCCTCTTTGAACTCTGACTCGCCCTCAATCTTGTCTATTCCTGCCGAGGATATCACATACCACGTTACGGTTGAGGGGATTGTTCCACCCTTTACTTTAACTGTCTTTTCGATTTCTGATTTGTTGACCCAACCCTTATCTATTAGATAATTGAGATTTGAAATGACCTGTTGTTGAGACAGGCTATGCACTTCCTTAAGGCCCTTTTTGACATCGCTTATCTTGGTAGCGGATCCTTTCTTCCCATACTGGCTGGTAGCGTTTGCATTACGCTCGTAAAACCACTGCAGAATCAAACGTCTGATCTGGTCATTTGGATTCATCTTCATACGATCTCTTACCTCCTAACATTTCGTTTTCCCTGAGAACGTTAATGAGAATCATAAGTAAAATATCGCAAAACCACTAATCAAGTCAAGCGTTTTCCCTATCCTTATGCTGTTACCAATTTCACACAATCCCAGACCGGGCAGACCTGCTCGCAGAGTGAACATCCGGTACATCTTGCTGTATCAACAACCGGATACCGTTCCTCGTTTACAGCTATAGCCTGATAACCGGCGTCACGACATGAGATATAACAAAGATCGCATTTAATACATGTCTTATGATTGAATGATGATATCTTCTTGATATTTCTATCAAGTTTCACATGATCAGTTATTTTCTTTGCTGACAGACCGACACAATCATCCAAACTTTGGAAACCATGATCTTCCAAAAATCCGGTTAAGCCATCATTAAGCTCCTCGATGATACTAAAACCATGGAACATCACTGCCGTGCAAAGCTGGACTGTTCTTGCGCCAAGAAGGATATACTCAGCGGCATCTTTCCAATTTTCAATCCCGCCCATTCCGGAAATCGGGACATTGATTGAGTTGTACAGACTGCTAACAGCTTTCAATCCAATTGGTTTAATTGCAGGACCGGAATAACCTCCCGGCGTGGAATAACCACCGACATCGGGAAACGGATTTAATGTCTTCAGGTCGATACCCATCACAGCACCGACCGTATTAATGGCTGAAATTGCATCCGCGCCACCCTCGATAGACGCAAGAGCCGGAGCAGTAATATCAGTTATATTCGGCGTCATTTTCGGCATAACGGGAATCTTAGTAACTTCTTTTACCCATGATGTTACAGTCTTGCATACCTCGGGATTTTGTCCGACAGCAGCGCCCATCCCTTTTTCGGGCATTCCATGAGGACATGAGAAATTCAACTCCAGCATTTTAGCGCCGTTAAGTTCGCACGATTTAGCTAAGGTCTGCCAGCTTTCTTTATCATCACCGCCTGCCATGATACTGGCAATCAGCAGTCTATCCGGAAATTCCTTTGTAATCATCTGAATTTCATTAAGCCATATTTCAAGTTTCCGGTCGGTGATAAGCTCGATATTTTGCAGGCCGTATAATTTTTTTGGTTCATCAGCTTTACCCGGAAAAGATAGATGATGAAGCCTTGGGGTTACATTCGGACCAATATCTTTATCCATCCCAATTGTTTTAGTAACAGCGCCGCCCCATCCTGCTCTAAACGCCACTCTTATCATGTCTCCCGTCCCAGTCGGAGGAGCTGAGGATAATATAAACGGGTTGGGCATTTTAAATCCACAGAACTCAACAGCCAAACTAACTTCATCAGCAAATTTCATATCTATCTCCAATCAAAATTCACAATTCCTTATTTCAGGACTAAGACTTTCCAATCAATGCGTCTATTCCTTCAGCGGCTTTACATCCATCGGCAACCGCTTTAACTACCGTCGCCCCGCCATTAACCGCATCACCACCGGCAAAAATTTTCGGATGGGATGTCTTCATTGTTTCATCGTCGATTAATATAAGACCTTTTTTATCTACATCCACAATATCAGTATTTTCGAATGTGGGCAACTGACCTATAGCTGCTATGGCCGAGTCGATTTCGATAAAGAATTCAGAACCTTCAATCATTACAGGACGTTGCCTTCCCGATTGATCTACTTCGCCAGGTTTTGTTTTTACAATCGTGACTGATTTCAGTTTGTTATTCTCTCCTTGAAACGAAACCGGCTGCATATATTCAATTATCTCAATATCCAATGTTTTGCAATACTCTATTTCATCTTTAAAGGCCGGCATATCATTAATCGAACGGCGGTAGTAGATTTTCACATCCTCACTGCCATCATTCTTTGCGCATGTTGCGGCATCGATTGCCGTATTGCCTCCTCCGAAAACAGCCACCCGACTTCCCAATTTAATATCCGGTTTTTGATTATTATATACAGCTATCTTTCTTCTCTTCAGATAATTCTGCGCTTGAATAACCTCTTCAAGCTCCTCACCGGGAATTTTAAGTTTGACTGATCCATATGCGCCCACTCCAATAAATATGGCATCGTAATGATCTATGAATTTATTGAGATCATCCACGGGAGAATTAATTTTTATTTTCGCGCCCATCTGAACAATAAATTCGATTTCATCTTTAACGACATCCGGTATAAGACGGTTTTCAGGGATACCGTAGGTGAGAATTCCTCCCGGAAGTTCTGCCGCTTCGAATACTTCAACTTCATAACCCATGCAGACAAGATAAAACGAAGCTGATAATCCGGCAGGACCTGCTCCGATAACTCCGATCTTTTTATTTTTGGGAGGGAGTGTTTTGAATTTACGAAATCCATTTTCCCTCTCATATTCAGCAACGAATCTCTGAAGTTCTCCGATTTTGACAGGTCTATCCAATTTCGATCCACATTTCATTTCGCAAGATTCGCCGACCGGACAGATATAAGCGCATGTACCTGCAAAAACATTCGATTCTTTTACCGTTCGAATAGCGCCACGGAAATTTTCTTGAGCGATTTGGCGGATGAATTTCACGATATTGTTCCTCGCCGGACATCCGTCAATACACGGAGCATCGGCGCAACCAAGACAACGCGAAGCTTCAGCCACAGCTTCCTGCGGAGTCATTAGGGGGGGGATTGGGTTTAATTCATTCATTGTCAATCGAGGGTAGCCGAAGGCTTGACCTTCGGTATTTACGTTTGTAATCAGAGGGACAAGCCCTCTGCTATCTATTATTTTATAATTTTCCGAAAACCTTATCTAATATCATAACAGCATCATCGATATCATTCTTCTGGATATTCAGAGGCGGAGTAATTCTTAAGACATTTCCGTAAAGGCCGCCTTTGCCAATCAGAAGTTTCTTTTCTTTTGTTAATTCAAATATCTTTAACACTGTTGACGGGTCAGGTTCTTTGTTTTCCTTGACAACTTCTACTCCAATCATCAAACCCTTGCCGCGTACATCACCGATGAACGGATATTTACTCTGAAGTTCAAACATCTTATCGAAGAAATAATTACCGATTTCGGCAACATGCTGAACAAGGTTTTCCTTTTCGACGACTTCAACTGTCGCCATTGCCGCTGTGCATGAAACCGGATTACCTCCGAATGTCGATATGGAAAGCCCGGTCATCGATTTCGCCACTTCATCGGTGGTAATCGTTCCGCCTATTGGGAAACCGTTAGCGAAACCCTTGGCGAATGTCATTATATCCGGTTGGACATTCCAATGTTCTATACCAAACATCTTCCCACCTGTTCGACCGAATCCGGTCTGGACTTCGTCAGCAATAAACAGTCCGCCGTATTTACGTATAATCTCTACTGCGGTTTCAAAGTATCCTTTGGGTGGTGTGATAAATCCGCCTACACCCTGGATCGGTTCAGCAAGGAAGCATGCAACCCTACCGGATGTCGAAGTCAATATCAATTCCTCAATATCTTTGGCGCATGCTAATTCGCATCCAGGATATTTAAGATGCATAGGACAACGATAACAATATGGAGAAAGTGCATGCCGTATTCCGGGAATAGATGCTCCCGGTTGCCGCCAACTACTGTGTCCGGTTAGGCTCATGGCCAATGACGACCTTCCGCTGTATGCATGACGTAGTGCAATAACATCATCGCAACCAGTATGCTTTTTGGCAATCATCACCGCGGTTTCATCCGCTTCGGTACCGGAGTTGGTGAAGAAACTTTTCTTCAATCCTCCGGGAGTGATATTCGCCATCTTCTCGGCAAGCTCAACCATCGGAATAGTCTGAAACAATGTCGATACATGCTGAAGCTTATCTATCTGCTCTTTAGTGCGCCTGTTCACTTCGGGATGGGAATGCCCCAACATAGTTGTCAATATCCCGCAGAAAAAATCGAGATATTGATTCCCTTCCGCATCGTAAACGTATTTCCCCTCGCCCTTAGTCAACGCCAACGGTTCCTGGTAATAATTTACTACACAGGGAAGCATGTATTCGTCGTGTTTGCTTTTTATTTGTGAGGAGTTAAGATTGTTGGTCATTTACATTAACCTCAATATTAATTTTATTCTTTAGCCGAAGGTTTACTCGCCTGCGGAGAGCTTGCCCTTCGGTATTTATAATTAGTATCCGGAGGGTAAAGCCCGCCCAAGGGGAATAAACCCTCTGCTACCGAGTTACATTGTTTTATGTGTCGGGTTTTTCGATTTCGACATGCTCAATCTCAGAACCCGACCTACTATTTACGGCAGCAACTTCGCCATATCCCCGTACGTTTCCGGGCGGCGGTCACGGTAGAACTGCCATGTGTTGCGGACCTCTCTAACCATCTCGAAATCAAGTTCGGTTTTGACGAGTTCATCTGTATCACGTTTTGCCTGCGCCACAAGCTGTCCGCGCGGATCGCAGAAATAACTCTTGCCGTAAAACTCACCGATATTCCATGGGGCTTCTGTGCCAACACGGTTAATCGCTCCCACGAAATATCCATTAGCTACCGCATG
>JAAEQD010000091.1 GCA_024231855.1 Candidatus Zixiibacteriota bacterium | reverse complement strand
CCCCAGTTCTGACGCATAAACGCGTCGGAGCCCAGATGCATGAAGTCTTTGAGGTATATCGGGTACCAGTGCATGACACCGTTTCGCAGTACACCCGTACAGAATTCGATTAAGGCAATGGTTAGAATTATCTTGTTGGTCAGAATCTTTTTCAGGATTTCTTTAAGATTGAAAGGCTTGTCTTCCTCGCCGGCTGATGCATCGGCGGTGTAAAAATCCTTAAAACCGGCCTGGCCGGGAGTATCTTTTAAAACAAATAAATCAATTATTACGAAAACCACCAGGATAACTGCCGGGATAAAGAACACCCACCATGTCTGATCAACAGTGCCGCCTGCGATTCCCAGTATATCTCGCAAGATCATCGGGAAAAAACCCAGGTCGGTACTAACCACCGCCTTGGTGGCGTTGACTATAGAGAAGCCCCAATCGAAAGCGAAATAGATTCCCAGCGAAATCAGTATGCCGAATATCCCGCCGAAAACCCCGCGCTCCCGGACATGGAACCATGAGGCGTTAACTTTGACAATAGCCACCGCCCCGTAGCTCTGGAAATACATGTTGAGTGAATACAAAATTGATAAAATAACTGTCAGGTTCATAGCCCAGGAGTTGACCAGGATGCCGTAAGTAACTACACCCATCAGGATATTGGCAATAGCGGCGCCGGTGGCTCCGATCAATATGGCCTTCTTGCCGCCGATTCGGTCGGTTAGCGGCCCATTTATCAAAAAGGATATGGCGTAGGTAATCGTCCCGGCGGCGAAGATAATTCCGAAGTCCTCCTTGGTCATCAAATCACCCAGGGCGTTTTTTGATACGGTCAGGTTATACCGGCCCATGTACAAAAAGGCGTAGGTTAACCCCAGTGGCACCCAATTAATCGCCCGCCTGATTTTAAATTTTTTCGTGTGATCCACATCCGGGTTTTTGCGATATACATCCATCAGTACATACGCAACCACCATGATAAAGGGAACGATGGAAATTAAATCAAACAATAGCCTCATAGCATCCTCCATAAGCTATATAAAATATTTTCAAACTGATTATAATTCGAATTATCCCGGTAGCAAGTCGTGATGTTATCAAATCGTTTCAGAAAACCCTCCAAAATTACGGGTATACTACATAACAGGCAGAAAACAGCCGGAACAATATAATATCGAAACCTGAACTCATCAAGTAAAATCAGTAGTTTGGCGGAGATACGGTGAACCATATATTAGTACATTAAAGACACACACTGGGTGAAGTTCAATTAAATTCGCTTAGCTATTGATTAATGCTGTCAAAATAGTTACCTTGTACCAGCATAGTATTATTTATGGATTGAGCAAGTTTGCTTGCTTCCCAACGATTAATAAAAGGATTGGGATTTTAATGAGAACATGGATAATAGCCGGCTTGTGTGTTTTTCTTGTCAGGTTTTCACTGGCGCAGCAGTCCGACCTTACGGTGGATCAATTAAAAGACTATAACTCAAAGAAAATATCAATTGTCATCAATACGGCGGATAAGCAATCAAAGGGCTGGCGTGCATATTGGGGATACCGCTCAATCTCGGAGAGGCGGTTATTTGAATTGGCCGGTCATTTTGATCAGGTTATGAAAATTCAAAATCATAAAAACGGCGGAATAGCCAAGATCGCGGCCGGCGTGGCTTTATTCGCGTTGGGATCAGGTTTTATTCTCGGCGCTAAAAATAAGGCCGATGAATCCGGCAAAGCAATAAATAGAAACCAGGTCATTTTGGGATTCGGAGGTTTATTTGCCGGTTTGGGCATAGCCGGCAGTGGTTTCAATCAAATCGGCGGTAATTGGGCTCCGTACACGATTGCCCGGGGCGTCGCTGAAGAATATAATCAGGGACTGGTTATTCAAATCAAGGGCGAGCTTTAGAAAGGAGTGGAGACGCGCAAATTTATCATCTGCATTCTGTACCTTCTATTAACCGGTTCAACTCCAGCCCAGGAGCAGGGTTTAACTGATGATCAGCGGCAGAATTATTATACCGGGAAATTGTCTATAATCCGTGGTGAAAAACCCGGAAATATAAGAAAATGGCAAGCCTACCGGGGGTACGCGCCGATATCCGAGATCGCCCTGTTTCAATTGGCAGGCACGCATGAAGATATCAACCAGATAAATAACTATAGGGAAAATGCCCGCAAGAAGATGAAAATCGGTATGGTGGGTATGATTGCCAGGGCTGCGGTAGCTTTGGTCGGAGGATTGAAATTATACGATCCCGAAGCAAAAAGTCATAACACTGTAAGTCTCGCCGGCCTCGCAATTTTTGGTATTAGCTTCGGTGTTTTCAACAATGGGCAAGTAAAAACTCAAAAAAACTGGGCACCCTATCAAAAAGCGCGGAAAATATCGGATAAATTTAATAAACAGCTCCTAATTCAGATCGAGGGAAGTTTTTAGCGAGATATCCGAATGAAATATTGTTTATCATTCATTTTGTGTCTGCAATTGACCGGTTCGGCTTTAGCTCAAGAAGCTGGATTAACAGGTAAGCAGATGAGAGAATTCAACCAACTAAAATTGACTATCGAGCCTAAAGACAAACCGGATAATTATCGAAGATGGAAATCGTTTTATGGAGATGATCAAATCACCGAATTAGCTTTCTTTACGATTACCGGAGATACCGATAAAGCCAAACTCGCGGAAACTTTTAAAAAAGAGGCAAAGCAAAAATTGGCTGTAGGGGGAGTTCTAATCTTGGCCGGCCTGGGTTTGATACTGGCAGAAAACTCCCAGCCCAAATCCTCGGAGGATAAATCTAATAATCATAAATATAATATCAGTCTTCCATTCTTTTGTTTCGGCGTAGGTTTTATAACAGCGGGACTGGCGCAAAACGGTCAAAACCGGGCGCCATATTCCGAGGCGGTTTATATGGCCAATGATTATAATCAAAAACTGATGATTCAGATAATGACGGATTTTTAATAAGGCTTTACCAATTCCGATTTCAACAAACCGTAAAGCATCTCATCATGATACCGGCCCCGTTTGCGCATCGCATCGCGAAGTACGCCCTCCAGAGTGAATCCGCATTTCTCCAATACCCGCTGCGAGGCAAAATTCTCCTTGAATGTACAGGCATATACGCGGTGGAGTTTCAGTTTATTGAATGCGAATTTCGAGATAAGATAAACCGCCTCAGCTGCGATACCGCGGCCCCACTTACGGCGAGCAAGCCAGTAGCCCAGCTCGGCTTTCGCGTCTTCGATATCAAGTTTGTGTAAGCCAACCCCGCCGATTACCTCATTAGTGGTTTTATCGGCAATACTGAAACCATAGCTTTTCTTTTTCCTGTATCTCTCCCTATTGGCCTTGATAAATTCAATTGCGTCTTCGCGCTTATAAGGATAAGGGATCGCGATAGTCCATCGGGCGATTTCCTTATCGTTGATATTTCTCGCGATAGATTCGGTATCACGCAAGGTGGGTATTCTCAGTTTTATCCGGGGGCCGTTTATATCGGTTTTCATCATTTACCTTTGGCTTAATTTACTTATTTTTATATAAAAGCAGTATATAATTTGATCAATTAAAATGCAAACTCTAATGGTTTTATCCATGCCTTACCTTTATTGTTCTATGTCAAGGGAAATACTCCTTGACCTGATATTTTGAATTGGCGATATTGGAAATGACATCATTGAGGGCAGATGTTGTAGGCCCGCATAGAAAGAAGCAGTACCGCAGTAAAAACTTCAGAGATGAAAATTGTTGAGCAAACAAGCTTGAAATACTAGGAGGATGAAATGAAGAGGATTGGTTTAGGTGTTGTATTATGTTTATTCATATTGGCAAGCAGTGTTACTGCTCAAATTAGCTATGATGAAACATCAAGAAAACAGATGGCTATGACAAGTCTGGCATCGATGCCGCTTTCGTTTACCGAAAACCTGGGTCAGTGTGATAGTGAAATTGCATATAAAGCAAAAACCGGCGGTGCTACATTCTATTTTTGTCGGAATGAAGTAGCCTACCTGTTTGTGAGAAACACCGATGAGTTACTGGATGATAAAACTTTAAACACAGACATAGGCGACAGGTCCGATAAGCCTCAATACAAGCAAGAAAGCATGATGGTTAAGGCTCGGTTTATCGGTGCCAACCACAGCCCCGAAATAATCGGCGTTGATCAGCTTGATCATCGCAACAACTATTTCCGCGGCAATGACCCGTCCAAATGGCAGAAAGGCGTGCCGAATTACTCATCTATTTTGTACAAGGAAATTTATTCCGGTATCGATTTGAAATACTATGGTGACGGCAGTTCGATGAAATACGATTTCATCGTTCATCCCGGCGCTGATTTATCACAGATAAAGATATGCTATGATGATATTAATGATATATGCGTTACACCTGCGGGCGATCTTCAGCTTGATACGCCTTTTGGTACAATCCACGAGGCCGCGCCATATATTTATCAGGAAGTAGGCGGTCGGCAGCAGGCTGTTTCTGGCCGTTATCGTTTGATTAATGATAGCTGTTTTGGTTTTGTTTTGGATGATGAGTATAACCCAGCGTTTGAGCTGGTGATTGATCCGGAGTTGGTTTATAGTACGTACTTGGGAGGAAGTAGACAGGAGGAAACTCAGTGTATTGCGGTTGATGATAGCGGCTATGCTTACATTACAGGATTTACATTTTCTGATGATTTTCCTATAGAAAATCCATTTCAAGATACGTTAAACGGGATTATAGATGCGTTTATAGCAAAGATTTCACCATCAGGTGATTCTCTTGATTTTTGTACTTATTTCGGAGGTAGTGGCAATGAATATAGTCAGGGGATTCTAATTGATGAGTCTGGCAACATCTATATTGTTGGAATGACAACATCATTGGATATGCCAATTATTGATAGCGTCAGCGCTTATCGGGTTACTAACGCCCCAGGATTTGTGTGTAGATTAGGTAATGAGGGAAATTTACAATACAGCACTTATTTTGGTGGGACCTCCTATGAGTGGCCCTATCAAATAGCTAGGGATGATGAAGGCAATATTTACATTACCGGAATTACGCAATCTGATGACTTCCCATCAACTGATAGCTCATTTTATAGCGGTTATAGTGGTGGAGGTGATGCTTACATTATAAAATTCAATCAAGATGCCACGGCTTTGATAAATAGCGCAGTAATCGGAAGCATAGAATCAAACGATTGGCCCCACGATATCACCCTTGATAGCGAAGGAAATGTACTGATTACAGGTCAAGTTGCCGGTGACAGCCTGGAAACTACGCCAAACGCAATACAGGATTCCTTTGGTGGAGGTACTTATGATGGTTTTATATGCAAATTCAATGGAAATTTAACTGAATTGTTATATAGTACATATTTGGGCGGAAGCGCTAGAGATATATGTACCGGCGGTATAGAAATCGATAATGATGGGAATATCTATGTTGCCGGTTTTACTGCCAGCACAAATTTTCCTGTTACAATCGGTGCTTATCAAGAAGAATTTGTGGGTGTAAATGATGGATTTATAACCAAGATTAATCAAGATGGGAGCAATTTGATATTTAGTACCTTATTGGGGGGTGATGATCTTGATCAGGTATATGGCTTTGCTATAGATAATGAAGGTTTTATTTATGTCACCGGTCCCACCCGGTCATCTGATTTTCCTATTTATCGAGCATTCCAAAACGATTTTGGGGGTGGAACATATGATGTTTTTTTTACAAAGCTCAATCCCACCGGCAGTGACTTAGTATTTAGTTCGTTTTTGGGTGGTAGTGGTTGGGAGAACTCTCCATCAATTGCCTTAGATACAAAGAGTTCTATCTATATTAGCGGTAAAACAACCTCTAGTGATTTCCCGATAAGTGACAGCGCATTTCAAACAACGAATTCAGATACCTCAGTTTTCATTTCCAAATTTGCTCAGATTCCTTATCTTCTCTCCACCGCCCCCACTCAAAACGCCCTCAACGTCCCGGTCGATACCGATATCTCCATCACCTTCGATATAGATATGGACGAGACCACTATCAACGATTCGACATTCGTGGTGCATGCCCGTTCGACGGGAATGCATACTGGAATTATCGGCTATGATCCCGGCACCAAAACGGCGACATTAAATCCTATTGGTGATTTTGCTGTAGGCGAGATAGTTGTTGTCACATTAACTACTGACATTCAATCAAGCGAAGGAGTTGCGCTGGAAAACTTCTTCACTTGGATCTTTCGTGTTGAAGTTCATGGCGGATTTGGATCCTTTAGCGATAGCTATTATTATCCAGCCGGCGGTGAACCCGTAGATCTATTTGCTACAGAAATTTCGGGCGATAATAGTCTTGATTTAATAACCGCCAATCAGGATGATACTTATAGAATTCTTACTAATGATGGCAGCGCGGCTTTTAGTATCGATACGACTGGCTATTTAATTGGTCACCCTGAAGCATTAACGGTAGCCGATTTTGACAATGATGGCTTTAATGATTTTGCTATAGCAATGTTTATGGATAATAAAGCATCGGTATACTACAACAATGGAGATTCTACGTTTTCTGATGGATTACATTTTGATGTCGGATATCGTCCTATTGGTATATTATCTTTAGATGTTAATGGGGATGGTTTTGTTGATCTGGCAACGGCGAACTACGGTAATACACCAGATAATGTGTCAGTTCTTTTAAATAATAAAGTTGGCGGTTTTGAGACTGCTGTTCATTACACCACTTCCGAGGGGAGCGTCCGATTAGATAAATGTGACTTAAACTTTGATGGCTTCATTGATCTTGTAACCTGTAATTATTGGTCTGATACGATTTCAGTATTAACGAATAATGGCAATGGTACATTTGCAAGTGCTATAAATTTTCCTGCAGCCGGTATAAGACCGCGTAGCATAATAGCCGAGGATATAAACGCTGATTTAGAAAAGGATTTATTAATATCAAATCAGCAATCAGGAGATGTTTCTGTATTTTTCAATGATGGGGCGGGGATGTTTTATCATGATTCAACCTACTTGCCGCCTGTATCCGGTGCTGCGACGGGAATAGCTGCAGGTGATATTGATGCTGATGGAGATATCGATTTTGCCTTAGCTAAAGCCGCACCAGGAGGAACGATCTCGATTTACATTAACGATGGATCAGGGGGGTTCGAATTTAAAGATTTCTATGAAGTAGGCGAAACTCCAACAGAAATATTTATAGCAGATTATGACAATGACGGTGATATCGATCTTGCCGTAGCTAATTCTGGTTCTGATAATATCTCTATTCTACTAAATGAACGCTCATGCTACCAATACCTCCCCGGCGATGCCAACATGCCTGTCGGTATCTGGCCGCCGTCCGTTATAGGCGCCGATGTTACGTACCTGGTGAACTATTTCCGGGCCATGAACGGCCCCTGTCTTCTGGATAGTTTCTACGCCTCGGCCGATGCCAACGGCGATTGCCTGATAATCGGTAGCGATGTGACCAAGCTGGTGACCTATTTCCGGGGCCTAACATCTATAAGCTGGTGCCCGGATTATCCGCCATGCTGGCCGACCCCTGATGATCTGCCGGCTGAAGAGCCATTAGGCTGGCCGAATTGCGAGTAGAATCCTGGCTGATTTGTTTGTAATACTGAGCCGTAAAAGGATTGACATTCTACTATAGATTGATTATTTTTAATCTGGGTCCGATCTATACCCGGCATTGGTAGTACTACATCAATAAGCCATCCGATTGGCTGCCAAACAAGAGGTGAAAAATGATAACTAGATTACTTATCGCGATTTTCGCGTTAATGATTTTGCCCGGCCTGGTTTGCCCTCTTTCCGCCGAGGCGATAATCGCCGATCATGAGTCATCGGCCGATTTCGAAACGATACCGGCAAATTATTTCGACCAGGTGCGAGCCGAATATCAATTCTATTATGGGCACACCTCGCACGGCAGCCAGATAATGACAGGGCTGGATATGCTCGAAGCCGAAGATGGCGTCTTGTACGCTCAGCCGGCTTTCAGCGAGTACGGCGATGACCTGGGACACGCCGGCGACACGTCATGGGTGGCGCCTACCCGCGCCTATCTCGATACTCATCCCGAATGCAACACTGTGATGTGGTCATGGTGCGGCGGCTGTTCGGACAACTCCGAAGAGGGAATCAATATTTACCTGAACGCCATAAATGGGCTGGAAATCGAGTATCCCAATATTACCTTTATCTATATGACAGGCCATCTCGATGGCAGCGGCCCGGAAGGTACTCTGTATGCCCGCAATAATCAGATCAGGGACTACTGTAATCTCAACGACAAGATCCTGTTCGATTTCGCCGATATCGAAAGTTACGATCCCGACGGCAACTACTATCCCGATGAGTCGGACTATTGTAATTGGTGCTATGATTGGTGCGCCGTTCATTCATGCCCATCCTGCGGAAGTTGCGCGCATTCGCATTGTTTCAACTGCTATCAGAAAGGCAAAGCGTTCTGGTGGATGATGGCTCGTGTCGATGGCTGGCAGGCGGTCGAGGACAGTATACCTCATATCGTTTCGACATCGCCGGGGCAGAATGAATTGAACATAGCGGTCAACGCGAATATCTTGGTTACATTCGATATCGATATGAATGAAACCACTATCAATGATACGACTTTCATCGTTCATGCGCGATCGACCGGATTGCATGACGGGACTTTCAGCTATAATGCGGGAAATCAAACGATGACATTCAATCCCGATGAGGATTTTGCAATCGGTGAAATGGTAAGCGTCACACTCACCGATCTGATAGAATCATCCGAGGGATTTTACCTGGCGGATGGCTATAGCTGGAATTTTATCACTGCCGTAAATAGCGGTAATGCAATTTTCGATAATTTCGCGGAATATCCAACGAGCGAGTTCCCTGTCCCCGACGGCCCGTTATCGGTATTCGCCGGGAATTTGAATAATGACGATAATATTGACCTGGCCGTTGCCAACGGCTCCATGAATACCATGTCGGTCTTACACGGTAACGGTGATTGCACATTTCAAAGCTTTATAGAATTCCCGGTAATGGGTTCAAACGGCGTGGTATCAGTTACAGGCGCTGATTTAAACGGCGACGGTCATCTTGATTTGGCGGTAGCCAACCTCTATTCTAATAGTATTACAGTTTTATTCAATGACGGCAGCGGAATATTCGGAACACAGATGGTTTACGCGGCCGGTTTGGGGCCGCGGTCAGTTTGCGCGGCAGATCTCGATGACGATGGCGATATCGACCTGGCCGTTTCTAATGAAGGCTCGGATAATGTCTCGGTATTGCTGAATTATGGCGACGGTACTTTTGCCGGTCAATCTACATATCCTGCCGGGAATGATGCTCGGTCGGTTTGCGCGTCTGATTTTGATAATGATGGGGATTTCGACCTGGCGGTGGCCAACTCTCTCAGTGATAACGTATCGGTATTGATGAATAACGGTGATGGTTCTTTTGCCGGGCAGGTATTATACGATGTTGGAGCTGTTCCCCGTTCGATTATATCACGCGATTTTAACGCGGATGGCTATTCCGATCTGGCTGTGGCAAACGCTTTTGATGACAATATCTCTATTCTTATAAACAATGGAAGCGGCGATTTCGCCGCCCATTCAACTTACTCGATAGGCTTTTACGCCTGGCCGGTATCGATATTCGCGGCTGACTTCGATAATGACGGCAATCTCGATTTGGCGACCGCTAATGATCAATCAGATAATGTCTCGGTCTTTCTAAACGATGGAGCCGGGATTTTCAGTATTGATTCATCTTACGCCACAGATGATTACCCATACTCTGTCTACTCCGCCGATTTCGATAGCGATGGCGATATGGACCTGGCCTCAGCCAACTATGAAGGACAGAATGTTTCTATATTGATGAACTCCAATGATGATCCACTCTACCAGTACCTTCCCGGTGATGTTAATATGAGGCTTGGCCTCTGGCCGCCAACGGTTATTGGCGGTGATGTCACCTATCTGGTTGGATATTTTCGTGGAATGCCCACGAATATCCCCTGTTACCTCGATGGCTTTTGGGCATCCGCGGATGTCAATAGAGACTGCATGATAATCGGCAGCGATGTCACCAAGATGATTGGAGTTTTCCGGGGAATGGGCTCGATGAACTGGTGCGACGATTATCCGCCCGCTTGGCAGACCCCAGACGATTTGTCCGAGGAGGCGCCATCCGGCTGGCCTAATTGCGAGGAGACTCCAGTAGATTAATATAATAAGGATATAACACATACGGTTCTAAAGTAAGGCATGATGCGGAAATAATTGTCGGATATTGATAATAGATAGCTCAAAGAAAAAGCGATTCAATAATTACCGTAAACGGCAGGGGGAAAGAAAAGTGAAAAGACTATTAGTGATTATTCCGGGATCGCTCTTTTTGTGGTCGCTATTCGCGGTTGCGGGCGATGGCCTCAATCTTAAATCGGATAAAATTTCGATTCCCAAACAGTACCAAAATGTAAGCCCTATTATTAATGATCAAAGGGATGTTTGCCAGTTAACCGAATTCAACGGCAATCCAGTTAGGTATAATGCATCGGGTTATTATTCGGGCTTTCAAACCGTGCAGGTATTCAATCCGGAAGACTGCGGGGCCGATTCGATATTTCCGTTCGAGATTACCTCCCTTGATTTCCTTCTTTTCGATGATGGCAGCGGCATACAGTGGCCGGTGGTAATCGATATTGTCGTTTACGATTTATACGATGATGGCGGCGATTGCTGGGGACCCGGGGACGAGTTGTGCCGATTTCAGGCAACCTGTGATGAATCCACATATTCGTTTACCGAAGCGTATCCTAATATAGCTTCTGTTGCTTTTGAAGAACCTTGCTGCGTGGAGAGTTCATTTTGCATCGGAATCGAATATACCGACTCGAGTGAAAGTAAATTCCCATCGATAATCTTCGATGATAATTCATATCCCGACACCTGCGATATCTGGATGTATTATCCATATCCACCTGACGATAACTGGTATGAATGGTATCTGGTCTGGAGCTCAGGCGGCAGGCCCGGCTATCCGATGTGGTGGGTGAACGGTGAAACCGTCTCATCCTATTGCTATATGCCCGACGGCGATGAGGATGGTATCCCCGATGATCTGGATAACTGCCCGGATGATTCCAATCCCGGACAGGAGAATAGCGACGATGATGATTTGGGCGATGAATGCGACAATTGCCCCGATGACAATAACCCGGATCAGGCGGATTTCGATAACGACACGGTGGGTGATGAATGCGATAACTGCCCTGCCGATGAAAACCCTGATCAGGTGGATCTCGATGAGGACGGTGTTGGCCAAATCTGCGATAACTGCCCCGATTTGCCTAATCAGGATCAGGCCGATGTTGATAACGATGATGTCGGCGATATCTGCGACAATTGTCCCAGCGATTCAAACAGCATGCAAATTGATGACGATGAGGATGGTTGGGGTGATGAATGCGATAATTGCTTTGAAGATTATAATCCTGATCAAAACGATGTCGATGAAGACGGCATAGGCGACGCTTGCGACACCGGCGATTACGATAGCGATGGAATCCCCGATTACCTGGATAACTGCCCTGCCGATCATAATCCGCTTCAGGAGAACAGCGATAGCGATAATATCGGCGATGCCTGCGATAACTGTATTGATGATGATAATCCGGACCAGGCGGATACCGACGGAGATACGATCGGTGATTTGTGCGACAACTGCCCCACTGTTCACAATCCCGATCAGGCCGATACCAACGGCAATGATATCGGCGATGTCTGCGAGAACTACAAATACCTACCCGGCGACGCCAACATGAGCGTTGGGGTTTGGCCGCCGATGTGTATCGGTAGTGATGTGACTTATATGGTAGGTTACTTTCGTGGTTTACCAACAAGCATCCCCTGTGAATTAGACGGCTATTGGTCATCTGCCGACGTCAATGGCGATTGCCTGATAATTGGAAGTGATGTCACCGCGCTGGTTGGAGTGTTTCGGGGAATGGGTTCGCCGAGCTGGTGCCCCGACTACGAACCGGCCTGGCCGACGCCGGATGATGTTCCGGTTGAAGCGCCATCGGGCTGGCCGAACTGCGATTAAATTAATCGTCGGCGAAGTTTGATTATTATTTTCGGTAGATTGGAACTTAAACTATAAGAATCTGGGTAAAATGAATAATCTGAAAGTCGCGTGGATAGGCTTGCTACTCCTGGTATTAATCGCCGATCGGAACGTCTCGAACGGAAAAGATCTGCTATACGCCACTAATAATAACCGATCCGGATTTCTTTCATCGACAATATGCTTTACCGAAAATGTCGGGCAGTTTGCCAGCAAAACCAAATTCAAAGCGGAGATAGAGAGTATGGTATGCTATTTCTGCCCGGATGAGGTCGTGTACATTTTTCCTTTGAGGGAAAATGAGTTATCCGATATTAGCAATGTGCCGGATAGGAATCCACCGGATATATATAGAACCGACGTCAGGCTTGATCCTAAATTGAAACCAGGCTGCGTTAAAACACGCTTTATCGGCGCCAATCCAGATGTAAGAATTTCCGGCGCGGATAAGCTGGCCCATATATGCAATTATTTCCTGGGCAACCATCCCGATAGGTGGTATACCAATGTCGCCAACTATGCCGAAATCATATATCACGAAATTTATCCCGGTATCAATTTGAGATACTATGGCGTCGATGGATCGCTCAAATATGATTTGGTGGCTCAGCCCGGCGCGGATATATCGCGAATTGAAATTCAATATGAAGGGATAGTCAGTATCGCTATCGGGCAGGATGGCGCTCTTAGTATCGATACTAAATTTGGAAACCTTCGGGAAAATCAGCCATATGTTTATCAGAATACGGATGGTCGGCGGCAAACAATCAAGGGAGGGTATGTAATAAGAAAGCCCGGCGTTTACGGATTTGCTATTGAAGGCCATTACGATCAGACACAACCCTTGATAATCGATGCCGAATTGGTGTACAGCAGCTATCTAGGCGGGATTGGCTGGGAGGAGAGCAACGGTATCGCGACCGGACCGGACGGTAGTATCTATATCACCGGCAATACTTATTCGATGGATTTTCCGCTGGAGTCGCCATATGACAGCACACTGGAATTTATAGAGGATGCCGATGTTTTCATAACCAGGTTCGCGCCGGATGGCGGTTCACTTATCTACAGTACATACCT
>JAAEQD010000090.1 GCA_024231855.1 Candidatus Zixiibacteriota bacterium | reverse complement strand
TTATCGTATGAAACAACTCACTTTCAGCATCGTTTTAGCCATGCTAATTATCGTGTGCCTATGCGCATGCGATGAAGAAGAAAACGCTCCCGAGATAGAAACACAATCTCCAATCACAGGTAAAACTCGGTCGTTCGCCCTTGGATTCACCGATTTCCCATACGCCCGCACATCGGACGCATATCTGGAAGGTTACGACATCATAGAAAAAGACGCCGATATGGCGGTGATGCACTTCGACGATGGAATCCCCTGGCAAGCGGCCTTCGATAAAAGTGGTTACGGAACCGAAATTGAAAACGAACTCAAGGGAAAAGTGTCATTGATACCTGAGGACCATCTTATCTATCTTGCCATCACGCCCATTTCATTCGAGCGCGACGATATAGCTAAAAACAAGGGGGATGAAGAAATTCCCTGGCGCCCTCGATTTGACGATCCAGACGTCATTACAGCCTACATTAACCATGCCAACACGATGATTGAATTGTTCTCCCCCGATTACTTCGCCTACGCTATCGAAGTAAATCTTTTTTATAGCAAAACACCGGATCGATGGGAAGAGTTCATAAGATTAGCTGCAGCCACATACGCCAGCAT